>NZ_JBVHHE010000013.1:0-269661 GCF_055561235.1 Kitasatospora sp. NPDC022856
TGCCCACCGAGGCCCCCGGGTGCACGTTGTACGCGGACCTGCGGGCGCGGCGCGCCGCGGGGGCGGCCGTCCCCCCCCCCGGGCCCCGCCCCGGCGGGCGGGGGGGGGGGGGGGGGGCCCCCCCCCCCCCCCCCGGCCCCGTCGCTAGGCTGTGGGCATGCCCCTGGATCCGCTGCCCGAGCCGCCGCCGGTCGGCGCGGCCGACCCGCCGGACGACGCCCTGGGCGAGGTCGCCCGGCTGCTGGCCGGCCGGAGCGTGGCGGTGCTGACCGGCGCGGGGCTGTCCACCGAGTCGGGCATCCCCGACTACCGGGGCCCCACCGGTAGCCTGCGCCGCCGGACGCCGATGACCTACCAGGAGTTCGTCGGGTGTCCCGAGGCCCGGCGCCGCTACTGGGCGCGCAGCCACGCCGGGTGGCGCTCGATCGCCGGGGCCCGCCCCAACGCCGGGCACCTGGCCGTCGAGGAGCTGCGCCGCCGCGGCCTGGTGTCGGCGGTGATCACCCAGAACGTGGACGGCCTGCACCGGGCGGCCGGCACCGTGGACGCGGTGGAACTGCACGGCGGGCTCGACCGGGTGGTCTGCCTCGGCTGCGGGCGGGGCAGCGCGCGGGAGGACCTCGACCGGCGCCTGCGCGCCCTGAACGGCGCCTTCCCGGAGGACGGCGCCCTGCGCAACGCCGACGGGGACGTCGAGCTGCCCGACGCCCTGGTGGCGTCCTTCCGGGTGGTGGCCTGCGGGGCGTGCGGCGGGATCCTCAAGCCCGATGTGGTCTTCTTCGGCGAGAGCGTGCCCACGCCGCGCGTCCGGCACTGTTTCGACCTGGTCGACGGGGCGCGCGGGCTGCTCGTCCTCGGCTCGTCGCTGGCGGTCATGTCCGGTCTGCGCTTCGTGCGGCACGCCGCCCGGGCCGGGAAGCCCGTCGCGATCGTGAACCAGGGCCCGACGCGCGGCGACGACCGCGCCGACATCCTGGTCGACCTCCCGCTCGGACCGGCCCTGACGGCGCTGACCGAGCGGCTCGCCGCCGCGCCGCCGGCCTGAGGGACCGCCCGGGCGCCCGGCGTCAGCAGTGGCGCAGGAAGCGGTCCAGGACGCGCGTGCCGAACTCCAGGGCCTCCACCGGGACCCGTTCGTCGACCCCGTGGAACAGGGCGGCGAAGTCCAGTCCCGGGGGCAGCCGGAGCGGGGCGAAGCCGAAGGTGCGGATGCCCAGGCGCTGGAACGACTTGGCGTCGGTGGCGGCGGACAGCATGTAGGGCAGCACCCGGGAGCCCGGGTCCTCGGCCGCCAGCGACAGCGCCATGGCGTCGACCAGTTGGCCCTCGAAGGCCGTCTCGACGGCCGGCAGGCTGTTCCACTCCTGCTCGATGCCGGGCCCCAGGAGCGCGGCGACCTCGGCCCGGAAAGCCTCCTCCCGGCCCGGGATCACCCGCGCGTCGATCTCCGCGTGGGCGGTGGAGGGCACCACGTTGGCCTTGTGGCCGGCATCGAAGCGGGTGGTGTTGGCGGTGTCGCGCAGGCTGGCCCCGATCAGCCGGGCCGCGTGCCCGAACCGGGCCAGCGCCGCCTCGGGGTCGCTCTCGTCGAACGGCACCCCGGTGATCTCCGCGGCCCCTTCGAGCAGTTCGCGCACCGCGGGGGTGAGGACGACGGGGAACCGGTGCGACTCCAGCCGGGTGACGGCGGCGGCGAGCCTGGCGATCGGGTTGTCGTCGTGCAGCAGCGAGGCGTGGCCGGCCGTGCCCCGCGCCTTGAGGCGCAGCCAGACCGCGCCCTTCTCCGCCGTCCCGATCAGGTAGGCCCGGCTGGCGTCACCGAAGCTGACGGAGAATCCGCCGACCTCGCCGACCGCCTCGGTCACGCCCTCGAAGAGTTCCGGCCGGTGGTCGACCAGCCACCGGGCGCCCTGGAAGCCGCCCGCCTCCTCGTCGGAGACGAAGGCGAAGACCAGGTCGCGCGGCGGCAGGACGCCGTCGCGCCGGTGACCGCGGGCCACGGCCAGCATCATGGCCACCATGCCCTTCATGTCGACCGCGCCCCGGCCCCACAGGTAGCCGTCGGCGACCTCCCCCGAGAACGGGTGCACGCGCCATTCGGCCGGGTCCGCCGGGACGACGTCCAGGTGGCCGTGGATCAGCAGGGCGCCGCGCTCCCGGTCCGCCCCGGGCAGCCGGACGACGACGTTGCCCCGGCCCGGGGCGCCGGCCTCGACGTAGGTGACGTCGTAGCCGACCTCGGCCAGCTTGGCCGCCACGTACTCGGCCGCCGGGCGTTCGGTGCCCACCCCGCCCGCGTCCGCGGTGTTGGTGGTGTCGAACCTGATCAGGTCGCTCGCCAGGGCGACCACCTCGTCCCACGGCCGCGGCGACGAACCGCCGGGGCCGGTCGGGGCGCTCGCGGACGGGCCGTCAGGCGCGCCGTGGGCGGGCGGTGGGGAGGGCGAGGTGGTGCGCGGCGCCATGCTGGGGCTTCCTCCCTGCTGGGCGGGCGAGCGGGCGGCCGCTCCCCCGGTGACCGGTACCCGTCGATCAGTACCACAGGACCGGGCGCTCCCGGGGGCCGATCGTTCACTCCGGCCACCGACGCGAACGGATCCGCCGACGCGCACGGATCCGGCGCCACGGCGGGATCCGGCGGTGCGACCGGATCCGGCGCGCCCGGCGTGCCCGGCGTCAGAAGACGGACCAGCCCGTGGCCGTCGTCAGCGCGTCCAGGGCCGCGACCCCCAGCACCGAGTTCCCGGCCGCGTCCAGGCCCGGGCCCCAGACGCAGACCGTGCCCCGGCCCGGCAGCACCGCCAGCACGCCGCCGCCGACCCCGCTCTTGCCCGGCAGCCCCACCCGGTAGGCGAACTCCCCCGCCGCGTCGTAGGTGCCGCAGGTGAGCAGCACCGCGTTGATCCGCTTGGCCTCGCTGCGCGACAGCAGCCGCGAGCCGTCGGCGCGGGTCCCGTGCCGGGCGAGGAAGAGCCCGGCCAGCGCGAGGTCCCGGCAGCTCGCCTCGATCGCGCAGTGCGCGTAGTAGTGCGCGAGCACGCTGTCGACCGGGTTGCGCAGGTTGCCGTAGCTGGCCATGAAGTGCGCCATCGCGGCGTTGCGGTGGCCGTGCTGGGCCTCGGAGGACGCCACCGAGTCGTCCACCGCGACGGCCGGGTTGCCGGACTCCGCGCGCAGGAAGTCCCGGACCGCGCCGACGGCGTCGCCGGTCAGCTTCAGCAGCCGGTCGGTGACGACCAGCGCGCCGGCGTTGATGAAGGGGTTGCGCGGGATGCCGTTCTCGGACTCCAGCTGGACCAGCGAGTTGAACGGATTGCCGGACGGCTCGCGGCCGACCCCGCGCCACAGCTCGTCGCCGCCGTCCGCCAGCGCCAGCGCCAGGGTGAACAGCTTCGACACCGACTGGATCGAGAACGGGTGCTCCCAGTCCCCGGCGCCGAACACCGTGCCGTCCACGGTGGCGATGGCCATCCCGAAGGCCGTCGGGTCGGCCTGGGCGAGGGCCGGGATGTAGTCGGCGACCCGCCCCCGGGCGGGCGCCCGCCGGGCCGCCTCCATCGCCTCCTGGAGGAGCAGCTGGTAGTCCATGTCGTTCACGCTGCCATTGTCGGCCACCCCGCCGGCCTGGGCCGACCCGGCCCCCGGGGTCGGGGCCGGGCCCTGATCCCGGGTGTCGGCGGCTGCTTCTAGAGTGGCGCCATGACGCGCCCCAATCCTGTGACCGCCGACGACGGCCGGACGCTTCGACGGCTGATCGGCGACGCCGGCCTCGGCCCCTGGGAGGGTGAGCTGATGGGGCTGGCCGAGCACGGCATCGCCCTGGGCCCGCGCCCCGCCGGCCACCGGGGGCCGGAGCCGTTCTCCCGGTGCGGCGGCGTACCGGCCGTGCCGCCCGGCTTCGTCTGGCCGGGGGCGGAGCCGGGGCCGGACGCGCTGCCGGACTGCTTCGTCGCCCAGATCGACCTGGCGGAGGTCGCGCCGGCGGACGCCAACCACCTGCTGCCGCCCCGCGGCCTGCTCTACTTCTTCTTCCCCGGCCACGACGGCTTCGGCGGCCGGGACGCCGTCACCGTGCTGCACTTCCCGGACGCCACCGCCGAGGGCACCGCGCCCTACGACGTGGCGTCCGATCCGGCGTTCGCCGACCCCGAGGCGGGCTGGGGCGCCCCGCCGTGGGAGTTCACCGGGCCGCCCGCGCCGCTGTACGCCGCCGGCAAGGCCATGCTGGCGCAGGCCCTGCGGTTCCACGACGATCCCCCGGTCGACCTCCCGGAGGAGGCGGTGGACCGGCTGACCGCGCTGCCGTCCGCCGCCCTGGACGTCGCGCCGCGGCACGGTGCCTGGATGGTGCTGCTCGGCCCCGATCCGGAGACGGACCAGTACGTGGTGCCGCCGCGCGGCCGCGGTCCGGAGCGCATCCTGCTCGCGGCGGGCCGCCCGGAGTTCACCGGGTGCCCGCTCTACTACGCCATCCGCGACGAGGACCTGGCCGCCGCCGACTTCAGCCGGGTCGAGGCCGTCACCGTCCAGCACTGACCGGTCCGGGGTGAGGCCGCCTCCCCGGCGGAGCGCCGGTCAGTGCGGGCGGACCGCCTCGGCGAGCAGGCGGTAGGAGTCGAACAGCGCCGCGCGGTCGTACGTGCTGGTGGTGACGAGGAACTCGTCGGCCCCGGTGCGGGCCACCAGCGCGGCGAGCTCGGCGGCGGCCTGCGGCGGGGTCCCGGCGATGTGGCCGCGCAGCGACTGCTGGTAGGCCGCGCGCTCGCGCGGGCCCATCTCCCGGCCGAGCACCTCCTCGGCGGGGGCCAGCGGCGGGAACTCGCCGTGGGTCCGGGCGTGGGCGCTCGCCCAGGCCTCGGCGACCAGCAGCCGCTCGGCCTCTTCGGCCGTTCCGGCGACCGCCACCGTGCCGGAGACCACCACGTACGGCCGGGCCGCCTGTGCGGAGGGGCGGAACCGGGCGCGGTAGCGGTCGATCGCGGCCAGCATCCGGTCCTCGCCGCGGACGGCCCCGATGACCAGCGGCAGCCCTGCCTCGGCGGCGATGTCCGCGCCCGCGCCGGTGGCCAGGACGAAGGCCGGGACGTCCAGGCCCTCGGCGGGGCGGGCGTGGACGTCCCGGTGGGTGCGCCCCGACCCGTCGAAGTAGCCGAGCAGCTCGGCCAGTTGCTCGCCGAAGCGGTCCGCGGCGTCCTTGTCCCGGCCGAGCGCCCGCCGGACGCCGTCGGTGAAGGCCACCGAGCGGCCCAGCCCCATGTCGATCCGGCCGGGGAAGAGCGCGGCGAGCACCCCGAACTGCTCGGCCACGACCAGCGGCTGGTGGTTGGGGAGCATCACGCCGCCCGTGCCGACCCGGATCCGGTCGGTGGCCGAGGCCACCGCCGCGGCGAGCACGGTGGGCGCCGACCCGGCCACGCCGGGGACGCCGTGGTGCTCCGACACCCAGAACCGGTGGTAGCCGAGCCGCTCGGCGTGCCGGGCGAACGCCACCGTGTCCCGCAGCGCCCGCGCGGGCTCCTCCCCCCGTCTCGTCCGGGAACGGTCGAGCACCGAGAGGCGGATCGCAGGCGCGGCAGTAGTCACCTCAGCGGCAACCACCACCGTCCGGGACCGCATTCCCGGCGCGCCGGCGCCGGGGTCACCGGCGCCCGGTCACGGCGCGGACTCAGGACGGCGGGCGGGGCTCAGGCCGGCGGGTCGGCCGCGCGGAGTTCGCCGGTGCGGACCACCTCCGCGTACCAGCGGGCGCTGTCCTTGGGCGTGCGGCGCTGGGAGGGGAAGTCCACGTGGACGATGCCGAACCGCTTGCCGTAGCCGTACGCCCACTCGAAGTTGTCCAGCAGGGACCAGAGGAAGTAGCCGCGCACGGGCGCGCCGGCGGCGATCGCGCGGTGGACGGCGGCCAGGTGGGACCGCAGGTAGGCGATCCGCTCGGGGTCGCGCACCGCGCCCGAGGGGTCGCCGTAGTCGTCGTAGGCGGCGCCGTTCTCGGTGATCAGCAGGGGCAGGCCGGGTAGCTCGTCGCGGAGCCGGGTGAGCAGCTCGTACAGGCCCTCGGCGTCGACCGGCCACCCCATCGCGGTGCGCTCGCCCTCGGCCGGCAGGAAGCGGATGCCGTGGTCGGCGGGCCAGGGGGAGCGCTCGCCGCCGTGGCCGTCCTGGCGCGGGGCCGGGTCGGCCGGGTCGTCGGCGGCGACCACCGTCGGGGTGTAGTAGTTGATGCCGAGCGCGTCGAGGGGGCGGGAGATCTCGGCGAGGTCGCCGTCGCGGACGAAGGACCAGTCGGTGACGCCGGCGGTGTCGGCGAGCACGTCGGCCGGGTAGCGGCCGTGGAACACCGGGTCGAGGAAGATCCGGTTGGCCAGCCCGTCGATCCGCCGGGCGGCCTCGCGGTCGGCCGGGTCGTCGCGGTGCGGGCGCACGGCCGCCAGGTTGAGGGTGAGCGAGACCCGGGCCGTGGCCGGGAGTTCGGCGCGCAGCGCGCCGACGGCGAGGCCGTGGGCGAGCAGCAGGTGGTGGTGGGCGGTGAGGGCGGCGGCCGGGTCGGTGCGGCCGGGGGCGTGGACGCCGCTGCCGTAGCCGAGGAAGGCGCTGCACCACGGCTCGTTCAGGGTGGTCCAGGAGTCGACGCGGTCGCCCAGCCGGGCGGCGGCCAGGGCCGCGTACTCGGCGAAGCGCCGGGCGGTCGACCGGTCGGTCCAGCCGCCGCCCGCGGCGGGGCCGCCACCGGCCGGGGTCTCCAGTTCCTGCGGCAGGTCCCAGTGGTAGAGCGTGGCCACCGGGGTGATGCCGTGCTCCAGCAGCCCGTCGACCAGCCGGTCGTAGAAGTCGAGCCCGGCCTTGTTGACCGGGCCGCTGCCGCCGGGCTGGACGCGCGGCCAGGCGATCGAGAAGCGGTAGGCGGGCAGGCCGAGTTCGGCCATCAGCGCGATGTCCTCGCGGAACCGGTGGTAGTGGTCGGTCGCGATGTCACCGGTGTCGCCGTTGCGGACCTTGCCGGGCGTCCGGCTGAAGGTGTCCCAGATGGACGGGGTGCGGCCGTCCTCCCCGGCGGCGCCCTCGATCTGGTAGGCGGCGGTGGCCGCGCCCCAGAGGAAGTCGGCGGGGAACACGAGGGGTCGGGCGTGGTCGGTCATGTCACCTTCCGGTGGTGTGGGTCGGGGTCAGCCCTTGACGGCGCCCTGCATGATGCCGCCGACGATCTGCCGGCCGAGGACGCCGAAGACCAGCAGGACGGGGAGCGTGCCGATCAGGGTCCCGGCCATGACGATCGACTGGTCGGGAACGTACCCCTGCCCCAGGGACTTCAACGCGACCTGCACGGTGGGGTTCTGCGAGCTGAGGGCGACGACCGGCCAGAAGAAGTCGTTCCAGGTGGCCATGAAGGTCAGCATGCCCAGCACCGCCATGCCCGGGCGGGCGGCCGGGAGCACGATCGAACGGAAGATCCGCAGCAGCGAGGCGCCGTCGACGCGGCCGGCCTCGACCAGTTCGTCCGAGCGCCTGGACCAGGTACTGCCGCATGAAGAACACCCCGAAGGCCGAGACCAGCGAGGGCAGGATCACCGACGGCAGGGTGTTCTGCAGGTCGAGTCGGACGATCACCATGAACAGCGGGATCACGCCGAGCTGCGGCGGGATCATCATGGTGGCGACGGTGACCGCCAGCAGCAGGCCGCGGCCGCGGAAGCGCAGTTTGGCGAAGGCGAAGCCGGCCAGCGTCGAGGAGAGCACCACCCCGGCCGTGACGGTGGCCGCGACGATCAGCGAGTTCAGCAGCGCGTCGCCGATCGCCGCCTGCTCCAGTGCCGCGCCGATGTTGTGCAGCAGGTTCGGTCCGGGGGTCAGCGACGGTGAGGCCGAGCTGAGTTCGGCGTTGGAGCGGCTGGCGGCCACCAGCGTCCAGTAGAAGGGGAAGGCGAACACCAGGGTGGCGGTGATCAGCACCACGTGGACGAGCGGGCCGCCGTGCAGCGGGGAGCGCGGGTTCGGTCGCATGCGGGTCACCGGTCCGTACGGTTGCGCCGGGCGGCGATCGCCGCGTTCAGCAGGGCGAGGACGACGATCAGCAGGAACATCACCCAGGCCACCGCGGCCGCGCGCCCGAGGTGGAAGAAGCTCCAGCCCTGCTCGTAGAGGTAGAGGCCGAGGGTCTGGTACTGGTGGGAGATCCCGCCGCCGGCGTTCCCCTCGTAGAGCAGCGGTTCGCCGAACAGCTGGGTGGCGCCGATGGTCGACACCACCACGGTGAAGACGATCGTAGGGCGCAGGCCGGGGACGGTGACGTGGCGGAACTGCTGCCACCGGGAGGCCCCGTCGACCGCCGCCGACTCGTAGAGCTCGCCGGGGATCGCCTGCATGCCGGCCAGGTAGATCAGCGCGTTGTACCCCGTCCACCGCCAGGTGACGATCGCGGAGACGCCGAACTGCGAGGCCCAGGTGCCCGCCTGCCAGTCCACCGGGCTCAGGCCGACCTGGCCCAGCACCCAGTTGATCAGGCCGTAGTCCCGCCCGAAGAGCTGGGCGAAGACCAGCGTGGCGGCCGCCACCGAGGTCGCGTACGGCATCAGCATCGCGACCCGGTAGAAGGACCGGCCGCGCAGCCGGTAGTTGAGCAGGTGGGCCAGGCCCAGTGCCATCAACAGCTGGGGCACGGTGGAGAGCACCCCGATGGTGAAGGTGTTGCGCAGCGCGTTCCAGAAGAACGGGTCCGCCAGCAGGCGGGTGTAGTTCTGCGCGCCGACCCAGTCCATCCGGTCGGTGGTCTGCAACTCGACCCGGTGGAGCGAGACATAGGCGGTGTAGAGCAGCGGGAAGAGCCCGAAGGCGGCGAAGAGGACGAAGAACGGGGCGAGGAAGCCGTAGGGCGCGAGCCGGCCGGCCCGGCGGGCCCGGGGCTTCGCCGGGTCGGCCGCGGGCAGGCGGGCGGCGGAGGTGATGGCCATCGTGGTGGTCTGCCGATACCTCGTCAGTTTCCGTTGGCCTTGGCGATGTTGTCCATCGCGTGCTTCCAGGCCGCGTCCGGGGCGGTGCCGGTCCGCTCGACCTCGCCCAGGGCGTCGGTGAAGGCCTTGCCGATCACGCCGTCGTCCACGCCGAGCACCTGGGCCGGCATGGCGGCCGCCGACTCGCTGAAGATCCGGCCGATCGGCGCGTTGTTGAAGTACGGGTCGGTCACGTCCTTGATGGCGGCCTGCGCGCCGGTGGACGACGGGAAGGAGCCCTGCTTCCTGAAGAGGGTGGTCTGCTGCTCCTTGGCGGTCAGCCAGGCGATCAGCGCGGCGGCCTCCTTGGGGTGCTTGGCCGTCCTGGGCACGGTGAGGTAGGAGCCGCCCCAGTTGCCCGTCCGGCCGGGGCCGGGGGCGACGTCCCAGCTGCCCGAACCGGCCTCGCCCGCCTGGCCCTTGATGTAGCCGAGCATCCAGGCGGGGCAGCTCAGGGTGGCGAACTTCCCGGTGCTGAAGGCCTTGTTCCACTCCGGGGTCCACTGCGGGAGCTTCGCGCTCAGCCCGTCCGCGACCAGCCGGCCGGCGTCGGCCCAGGCGGTCCGCACGGCCTGGCTGCTGTCGAAGACCGGCTTGCCGCTCTCGTCGGCGTAGCGCACCTTCTGCTGGCCGACCTCGGCGGTGAAGAGCCCGGCCGCACTGTCCGTCCAGGTGTTGCCGGCGCCGGCCGTGGCCACGTACTGCTTGCCGAGGTCCAGGTAGCCCTGCCAGGTCGACCAGCGCTGGGCCAGCTCGGTGCGGTCGGTGGGCAGGCCGGCCGCCTTGAACAGGTCGGTGCGGTAGCAGATCGCCTCCGGGCCGATGTCGGTACCGGCCCCGAGGACCCGGCCGTCGGCGGTCTTCACCGCGGCGCCCTTCCAGGGCACCAGTTCGTCGTTGACCGAGCCGAGCCCGAGGGTCTTCAGGTCGGTGAACTTGTCGGCCTGCTTCTGCAGCACGCTCGCCACCCGGCCGACCTCCAGCCCCTGGATGTCGGCCAGGCCGCCGCCGCCCGCGAGCTTGGTCTGCAGGGCCTGCCAGTACTGGCCCTCGTCCTGGGTGTCGGTCTGCTTGACCGTGACGTTGGGGTGCAGCTTCATGTACTCCTCGTAGAGGCCGCTCTCCTTGAAGCCGAAGGTGCCGAAGAGGTCGACGGTGATGGTCACCTTGCCGTCGGCGGCGTCGGCCGATCCGGCGGAGCTGCCGCAGGCGGTGAGCAGGAGGGTGGCGGCGAGGGCGGTGCTGCCGAGCACGGCGGCGGAGCGGCGCATGAGGACTCCCTGGCGGGGCGGGTGGGGTGCGGTTCGGGCGGCGCGGGGCGAGCGGGGGGTGTGGGGATGCGCGGACGAGGGGCGCGGGGCGGTGCGTCGAACGGGTTCTGAGAGCGCTCTTGAGAGCGCTCTCAGTGCGTTGAGAGGAGAGTGCCGTGCGGGCGGCGCGATGGTCAAGAGGCCGAAACCCGAACGTAATCTCCGGGATGTCGTCGACCGGCGTTCAGGCCTTGAACGCGGGGGTGGAAAGGGTTACTCCGGGCGGGACGGCGAAGCGCCCGACCGCTGGGGCCCCGGCCGGTCAGGTGCCCGCCGGTCAGGTCCGGCCCGTCAGGCCGAGACCGGTCAGGCCGAGGCGCGCAGGACCAGCCGGGTGGGGGTGATCACGGAGGTGGGGCCCCCGGGGCGCAGACCCGACGGGAGGCCGCCCGCCGCTCCGCCGGCCGCCCCGGGCCGCGCACCGGCACCGGCACCGGCACCGGCACCGGCGAGCCGGCGCAGCAGCAGCCCGGCCATCAAGCGGCCCATCTCCTCGATGTCCTGACGCACCGTCGTCAGCGGCGGCTCCGTCCAGGCCGCGATCGACTCGACGTCGTCGAAGCCCACCACGGCGACGTCCTCCGGCACCCGGCGGCCGGCCTCGCGCAGCACCCGCAGCGCGCCCGAGGCCATCGCGTCGGAGGCCGCGAACACCGCGTCCAGGTCGGGCCGGCGGGCCAGCAGTTCGGCCATCGCCCGGCCGCCGCCGTCGGGGGTGAAGTCCCCCTCGGCGATCAGCGCCGGGTCGCCGTCGGGCAGCACGTCCCGGTAGCCGTCCAGCCGGTCCATGGAGGAGGTCTGGTCGAGCGGGCCGGTGACGGTGGCGATGACCGTGCGCCCGAGGGCCCGCAGGTGGCCGACCGCCAGTCGGGCGCCGCCCCGGTTGTCGCTGTCCACGTAGACCAGGTCGTGGTCGGATTCGGCGCCCGGCCAGCCCGGCCGGCCGCCCACCACGAAGGGCAGCCCGACCTTGCGCGCCATGTCGGGCAGCGGGTCCGGCTGGTGCAGCGAGAACAGCAGCGCGCCGTCCACGTGCCCGCCGGCCAGGTAGCGGCCGACCCGCTCGTAGTCGTGCTGGTCCTCGACCATCATCAGGACCATCTGGTGGTCGGCGGCCGACAGCTCGCGGCCGATGCCGCGCAGCTGCTGGGCGAAGAACGGGTCGGAGAAGAGCCGGCTGCCGGGCTCGGCCACCACCACGGCGACCGCCCGGTTGTGCCGGGTGACCAGCGTCCGGGCGGCCGGGTTCGGGACGTAGCCGAGCTCGTCGACGGCCCGTCGGACCTTCTCCCGCAGGGCCTCGCGGACGCCCTCCCCGCCGTTCACCACCCGCGACGCCGTGGCCCGGGAGACCCCGGCCCGTTCGGCGACCGACTCCAGCGTCGGACGCGGCGACTGCTCCGGCACCGTGGGCTCCTCTCGCGTGTGAACGCTTCGTCCCCAGAGCCTAGCGGGTCGGTCGCCCGTCGCTGAGAGCGCTCCCAGACCACCCGGGCGGGCACGCCGGAGCGGTGGCGGGCGACTGCCGCCCGCCACCGCCCGGCACCCCGGGTCAGGTGGTGCTGAACGTGAACCAGTTGACGTTGACGAAGTCGGCCGGCTGCCCGCTGGTGAAGGTCAGGTAGACGTCGTGCCTGCCGGTGGTCGCGGCGATGTTCGCCGGGACGGTCGTCCAGCTCTGCCAGCCACCCGTGTTGGCCACGGCGAAGGAGCCGATCGGCGCGGCGGTCCGGCTGTCGAGGCGGACCTCGACCAGTCCGCTGACGCCGCCCGCCGCACCCGAGGCCACCCGCGCCTTGAACTGCCGGGCCGGGGCCGTCCCGAAGTCGACGCCCGGGTACAGCGCCCAGTCGCCGTTGGCGAGCGCGGCGAGGTTCTGGCCGCCGCCGCTGTCGGTGGTGGCCTCCCGGGCCGTCCCCGACTGCCCGCCGTAGGCCTCGGCCTGGATGGTGCCGTACGCGCTCCCGGTGCCGCCGGGGGGCGGCGTGGTCGGCGGCGCGGTGGTCGGCGGCGGCGTGGTCGGCGGCGTGGTGCCGCCGCCCGAGCGGTAGACCGCGACGTAGTCGACCAGCATCGGCACGCCGGAGGCGGTCGCGGCGGTGGGCGTCCGGTGACCCGCCACCGGGTCGGGGAAGGCCCCGCCCATCGCGACGTTCAGCAGGATGAAGTGCCCGTGCGCGGTGGCCGCGTCCCAGGTGGCGGCGTCCATCTGGGCCGAGGTGACGGAGTGGAACTGCACGCCGTCGACGTACCAGCGCAGCTGCTGCGGGCTGACGCTGCGGTCCCACTCCAGCGCGTAGGTGTGGAAGTTGCCCTGGCAGGCCGAGCCCGGGCAGGCGTGCACGGCGCCGAGGCCGGTGGTCTCGTTGCACGGGCCGCCCGGGTTGCCGCCGCAGTGCAGGGTCCCCCAGACCTGGTTGACGCCGTTGACGTTCTCCATCAGGTCGAACTCGCCGATGGTCGGCCAGTTCCAGTAGTTGCCGCGGTACGGCGCGCC
The DNA here is from genome assembly GCF_055561235.1 of Kitasatospora sp. NPDC022856. Lineage (NCBI taxonomy): Bacteria > Bacillati > Actinomycetota > Actinomycetes > Kitasatosporales > Streptomycetaceae > Kitasatospora > Kitasatospora sp. NPDC022856. The sequence continues at coordinate 12,792 of NZ_JBVHHE010000013.1, forward strand.
CAGCGTCCAGAAGGCCGGCCAGTAGCCGTCGGCGGCCGGGCCGGTCACGTTCGGCATCTGGATCCGGGACTCGATCCGCAGCTTCCCGCCGGCGGGCGGTTCGAAGTCGCTGCGCCTGGTCTCGATCCGGCCGGAGGTCCAGTTGCCGGCGGCGTCCCGGATCGGGGTGATGCGCAGGTTCCCGGCGCCGTCCTGGCGGAGGTTGGCGGTGTTCGCGGTGTAGCTCTGGACCTCGCCGGTGCCCCAGTTGGCGGCGCCGCCGGGGTAGCTGGTGCCGGTGTCGACGATCCAGTCGGCGGCCGCCGGCAGGGTGTCGGCGGCGCCGCCGAAGTCGTCGCTCCAGACGGTGGTCCAGCCGGCGGGCGCGGGCGGTACGGCGGCCGTGGCGGTGCCGAGCAGCGCCGCGCAGAGCGCGGTGGCCGCGCCGGCGGCGGTCAGCACGGTGGTCAGTGCGCGGCGCGGGCGCCGTCTGCGGGTGGCGGTGGTCGCGGGTGGGGTGTTCGTTCCGGACACGGTGGTGCACCTCCGTGGGGGGACGGTCGTGGGGGTGACGGTGCGGTGGGAGCGCCGGGGCGGGGCCGCGCGGCCCCGCCCGCCGGCCCGGACTACCAGCCGATACCGAGGGTCAGCCCGGTGGGCGGAGCCGCGTTGCCGAGGATCTGGACGGACGACTGGTCATTGATGTCGTCGTAGGGGAAGGCGTAGGAGCGGCCGCCGAGGCTGATGCCGTGCAGGTACCCCGCGTAGTCGTTCGCGGCGTCGGCGCCGCGGTAGTAGGCCGCGGGCCGGTGCCAGTCGGCCGGAGTGAGCGCCACACCGCGCTGGAGGGCCGCGCACAGCTCCGCGCCGAGCTGCTTCTCGGTGTCGTCGCCCGCGGCGAGCGGGCCCGCGCAGGCCATCACGTCCGGCGAGGCGGGCTTGGCCAGGTGGAACGGTCCGGCCCCGTTCTTGGTGAAGGTCAGGGTGTCGCCGGTGACCCGCCCGGTGAACGTCTCGCCGAGCCGGGTGAGGGTGAACTGCCTTGCGCTGAAGGCCGACCAGAACCGGTCGATGGCCGGCTGGAGGTAGCCCTGCTGCGCGCCGCCCGCCTGGAACAGGGCGGACGACCGCGGGGCGGTGATGCGGTAGGTGCCCTGCAGCGCGCGGAAGGCGGGCCCGACGGCCGCCGCGTAGCCGGCCATCACCTCGGCGCGGGTGCGGGTGATGCCCTCGGTGGAGTCGTAGCCGCTGGCGGTCTGCCGCAGCCGGGCGGTCATCGGGAAGCCGAACCCGTCCACCTGGGTGGTGTTGCCGCCGAACGGGACCTCGCCGTGGACGTAGGTGTACTCGTACCAGTCGTAGTAGACGTCGTTGTTCGGGTCGGCGGGGTTGCGCGGGTCCGGCCCGCCCCAGCCCTGGTCGTCGGGCGAGACGGGGATGTACAGCGGCGAGCCGAGCGAGATGTAGACGCGGCCGCCGCGGATGGCGGCCGGGGAGGGGACGGTGGCGGCCCGGTCGAGCGTGAAGGACATGTTCGGGTAGTCGACGCCGTTCTTGGTCAGGTGCCCCGGGGCCTGCGCGGCGCGGTGGTCGATGTGTGCCGTCGTGCCGTCGGGCCGCAGGTAGGACCACTGGCCGGGGGTGACCATGCCGAGCACGGTCACGTAGACCTGGGCGTCGCTGAAGGCTCCCCGGGTGTTGTTCACGAAGGTGAGCGGGAAGCTGCCCGTCGCCCCGCCGCCGGTCGAGCCGCCCGCGCCGACGGTCACCGTGAAGTGCGGGGTGTCGTAGAGCGGTCCGGCCTTCTCGTAGGTGAACCAGTACTCCAGGACGGTCCCGGCCGCCAGGCCGGTGGCGGTCGTCTCCCACCGGCTCGCGCCCGCCGTCATCCGGACGTTCTGCTGGCCGTCGGCGGCGGGCCGGTAGTGGACGTCGACCAGGGCGGCGGGCGTGGCCGGGGTGAAGGCGAAGAGGACCGAGCCGGGGGCGACCGTGGCCGCCGACTGGGTGTAGTCGGCGGCCGCCCGCGCGCCGGCCGCCGTCCACAGACCGGCGAGCAGCAGGGCGAGCACGGTGAGGACCGCGACGGCGCCGCGGTGGCGGGGCGCTCGATGGCGGGGCGCGGCTCCGCGGGCGGGGCCGGGCAGGGGTGGGGTGGCCGTCATGGGGATGCCTTTCCCTCGGCGGTGGCAAGGCGGCGGAACCGCGTGAGAGCGCTCTCAAGCGTCGACACACTGTCTCGCCCCGCCGGACGGCGGTCAAGAGACGAAGCGGTGGAACTTCCTTGTGGGCTCTGTGACTTCACCTTGTGAAGGGTAAGCCTGCGGCGAATTCCTGGACATGTGTCTATGATTGCTGGACAACAGTCCAGAAAGGGGCCCCGTCATGGGCATCGTCGCGAGCACACTGGTGGGCCTGGTGGCCGCACTGCACGGATACATCCTGGTGCTGGAGATGTTCCTCTGGGAGCGGGCTCCCGGGCGGAAGCTCTCCGGCTTCGACCCGGAGACGGCCCGGGCCACCGCGCCGCTGGCCGCCAACCAGGGCCTCTACAACGGCTTCCTGGCCGCCGGCCTGGTCTGGGGCCTGATCGCGGCGGACCCGACCGGCTTCCGCGTCCAGGTCTTCTTCCTGTCCTGCGTGGTGGTCGCGGGCCTGTACGGGGCGGCGACCGCCAACCGCCGGATCCTGTTCGCCCAGGCCCTGCCCGGCGCGCTCGCGCTGGCCGCGGTGCTGGTCGCCGGATGACCGACACACGGGCCGACCGCACCCGCGCCCGGCTGCGCGAGGCCCTGCTCGCCGAGTGCGCCGAGCGCCCGCTGGCCGAGGTCGGCGTGGCCGCCGTGGTCCGGCGCGCGGGCGTCGGCCGGGCGACCTTCTACCTCCACTACGAGGACCTGCGGGCGCTCGCGGTGGACGCCTGCGCGGAGGTCGTCCGGGACGCCGTGGACGCCCTGCACGCCTGGCGCGGCATCCCGGACCCGGCCGCACCGCCGCCCGCCCTCGGCGCGTTCCTCACGGAGGTCGAGCGGCACGCGGCGGTCTACCGCTCGCTGCTGCTGTCCGGCGGCGCCGGACCGCTGGGCGAGCTGCTCCACCGCGAACTCCGGGAACGCAGCCGCACCGAACGGGAGCTGGCCGGCGCGCCGTACGCCGAGCTGGTCGCCACCGCCGTCGCGGCGACCTTCACGGCGCTGCTCGCGGACTGGCTGCACGCCCTGGTGCCCGCCACCGCCGACGAACTCGCCGCGCACAGCTGGCGCCTGCTGATCTCGCTGCACCGCACCCCGTTCGGCTGACCGGCCCGCGGGCAGTGCGGGCACCGGTCAGGCGGCCGGCCGGCGGGCAGTGCGGGCGCCGGTCAGGCGGCCGGCGGGCAGTGCGGGCACCGGTCAGGCGGCCGGCGGGCAGTGCGGGCACCGGTCAGGCGGCCGGCGGGCAGTGCGGGCACCGGTCAGGCGGCCGGCGGGCGGTACAGGCACCGGTCAGGCGGCCGGCGGGGGCTCGGCGGCCTCGGGCGCCGGCTCCGCGGTTGCGGACCGGCGCAGCGAGGCCGCCAGACTGCCCGGGGCGGGCGCGGCCGGGGGCTGCTCGGCCCGCAGGCCGTCCAGCGAGATCCGGGACCAGTCGGCGTCCGCCAGGTGCTTCGCCAGCAGCTCGACGCGCTCGCGGTACAGGGCCTCCCGGTCGAGGTCCGAGAAGGCCGGCGGCAGCACCTCGCGCAGCGGCTCGAACCGCTCCCCCGCCCCGGCCAGCAGGCTGCGCAGGACCCGCTCCCAGGTGACGCCGCGCAGGCCGATCGACAGGTGCAGCGACGGCTCGTCCGTGGTGTCGCCGACGTGCACGAAGCCGCGCGGCAGGTAGAGGCACTCGCCCTCCTTGAGGACGACGTCGAGCACCGGCTCGCCGACCTCGGACGGGGCCACCGGGCGGGCCCGGCTCGGCAGCCGCCGCACGGGGGCGCTCACCCGCCAGCGCTTGGAGCCGTGGAGCTGCCGAAGGAAGATGCCCACCAGGTCGAAGTGCGGCGCCGCCCCCCGGGCCCGGGGCGGCGTCAGGAAGGCGGTGCAGTCGGCCTCGTAGCCGGTCTCGCGGGCCACCTCGGCGGCGAAGCGCGCCACCTCCGGGCTGTGGTTCTGGAGCTCCTCCAGGGCCAGGGTCGCGCCGCCGGCCACCTGCTCGGCGACCTTGGTGCCGTCGGCGAGCTTCTCGCGGCTCCGCGGGTTGCTCCCCCGGTTGCGCAGAACGAGCTCCGGGGGCACCAGCCCGCCGTCACGGAAGAGCCGTACCGCGCTCATCGGCAGGCTGCTGTGGATCAGCCGCTCGGCGGTCTCCAGGGAGAACACGTCACCGAGGTCGCCCAGCCCGGTGCTGACGAACGGCTCGCGCTCCCAAGCGGTTTCGAGCGTCGGCAGGTCGTCCACGAGCCGGAGCAGACTGTCCACGGAGGCCTCACAGGGTGGTCGGGTGCCGGGCGGGAAGGCGACGGCCGGCCTGCGCGGTTGCACCCGCACAGACCGGCCCGGCCTCGTCCCGCCGGGGTGGTCCGGCCCGGCGGCGAGTCGGCCGATGACGAAGCGTCGGGCTAGACGCCGGCGGGGCCGTCCGCGGCGCTGGCGTTGAACTGGATCCCGCAGCCCGCCAGGTCCTCGTCGTCCTCGCCCACGCTGTGGGCCTGGACCTCGTCGTCCACGGCACTGGCGTTGAACTGGATCCCGCAGCCCGCCAGGTCCTCGTCGTCGCCGCCCACGCTGTGTGCCTGCACCTCGTCGGACATCGGAACTCCTCTCGCTCGCGCTCGGACGTCGGCCGACGTCACAGTGCGACGCTAGGAGCGGGCGGTTGAACTCCGGTATGTGCGTGGCTTCCTGGCAGCTTGTCCTGTCCCACTCGACCCCCGGGCACCGCTGTTCACCAATCGCTCACCACGTCCTTGCCAGACATCCTCTTCTCGGCGAAGCTACCCGTCGGAGTACAGACGAAGGCGACCGGCCCCGATCGGGCCGGCCCGACCTGTGCCCAATGCGTGGCGCGCTCTGGGGGAGGGGCCATATGACCGGGAACACCGGTGCGGAAAGAACGCTGCGTTTCACGATGCTCGGGCCGCTACAGGTCCGGTCCGGCGACGAACTCCTCGAACTCGGCCCGTACAAACAGCGATTACTCCTGGCCGCGCTGCTGTGCCGGGCGAACACCGTGCTGTCGGTCGACCAGCTCATCGACGCGCTCTGGGACGGCGACCAGCCCCGGACGGCGCGCAAGAACCTCCAGGTGTACGTCTCCGCCCTGCGCAAGGTCCTGCGGGACCGGATCGGCCACGTGCCGTACGGCTACACCCTGACGGTGACCTCCGAGGAGTCGGACCTGCTGCGGTTCGACGAACTCGCGGCGGCCGGACGGCAGGCGCAGCGGGCGGGCCACCCGGCCGGCGCGTCGGCGCTGTTCGGCGAGGCGGTACGGCTCTGGCAGGACCGGCCCCTGGTCGACCTGCTCGGCAGCCCGTTCGCGGCCCGCGAGTCGGAGCGGCTCGCCGACCGCTTCCTCGCGGTGTACGAGGACTGGGCCGAGCTGGAGGTGGAGGCCGGCCGGGCGCTCGGACTGCTGGACCGGCTGGCCGAGTTGACCGCCCGGCATCCGTTCCGCGAGCGGCTGATCGTGCTGCACATGACGGCGCTCGACCAGGTCGGCGGGCGGCGGCAGGCGCTCGCCTGCTTCGAACAGCACCGGCAGTACATCGCCCGGGAGCTCGGTCTCGACCCCAGCCCCGTGCTGCAGCAGACCTACCGGGCGATCCTGGCCGGCGGGGCATCGGCCCGGCCGGGCCGCGACCGGCCGCGCGAGCACGCCAGGCCCTCCCAACTCCCCCGCGACCTCGCGGACTTCGTCGGCCGCCGGGACGAGGTCGAGGCGGCGGTGGCGGCCCTCACCGGCGGGGCCCGATGTACCGACGTCACGGCGGTGTCGGGCCCGCCGGGGGTCGGCACCACGGCGCTGGCCGTCCACGTCGGCCACCGGATCGCCGACCGCTTCGCGGACGGCCAGGTCTTCGTCCCGCTGGGACACCCCGACGGAACCCCGCGCGACTGGCACGAGGTGCTGACCGAGCTGCTGCGGAGCACCGGTCTCGACCTCACCCCGCCCCGGGAGGAGACCGCGGCGCTGGCCCTGTGGCGGTCCTGGATCGCCGACCGGCAGGTCCTCCTCGTCCTCGACGGCGCGACCGGCGAGTCCCAGGTCCGCCGCCTGCTGCCGGGCCGCGGGCCGACCCGCACGCTGGTCACCTCGGCCCGCCGGCTCAGCGGCCTGGAGTGCGTCCACCGCATCGAACTCGACGAGTTCACCCCCGGCGAGGCCCGCGAGCTCCTGGCGCGCGTGCTCGACGAGCGGCGGCTCGTGGACGCGGACCGGACGCTGCGCCGCCTTCAAGAGGTGTACGGGCTCTCCCCGCTGGTCGTCCGCGCGCTGGCCGCCAAGCTCACCACGCTGCGGCACCTCTCGCTGTCCGAGTACGCGGAGCAGCTGGGCCGGCTGCCCGCCGGACCCCACGAGCTCTCGGTCGGGGGCTGCTCCGTCCAGGAGGGCTACCGCCGGTTCCACCGGGGGCTGGATCCGCAGCAGCGGGCGGCGCTCGGCGCGCTCGGCGCCCTGCCGGGGCCGGCCTTCGACCAGGCGGTGCTGCTGGCGGCGCTGGGCGGCCTCGCGGAGCCGGCCGAGCGGATCGTGGAGGAGCTCATCGAGGCCCATCTGGTCACGGTGGCCGAGGACGACGAGGTGCGGGCGCACGCCGTCCGCTACCGCATGCCGAGGCTGGCCCACCGGTACGCCGCCGCCCTGCACCGCGGCCCGGGTCCGCTGCCGGGCGGCTGCTGACACCTGGACGAGACCGGGTGGCGGGCCGGTGCCGCTGACCGGGACGGCCTCGCCGCCCGGTCAGCGCGCCGCCCTGCCGCCCCGCGACCCCGCCGCCCGGTCAGCGCGCCATCGCGGCGAGCACCTCGTGCAGGGACTCGACCAGCCGCAGCCCGCTGGCCCGCTGCTCGGGCGCCAGCGCGCCGAGGACCTGGACGATGCCGGCCAGCCGCTCGAACTCCGCACCGCCGAGGGCCAGCGCGCTGCGGGCCGCCCGGCTGCGGACCAGGCCGTGCAGGGCGAGCCCGGCCTGGCCGGCGAAGGCCACCAGCAGGTCCAGGTCGGCCAGGCTGGAGCGGGACTGCGGGTGCGGGTCGAGCACCTGGATGACGCCGAGGATCTCGTCCCGGTGGACGACCGGGGCCGCCATGATCGCGTCCGGCACGTAGCGGGTCCGCTCCGCGAGGTCCTGGGCGAAGATCGCGCTGCCGCGCAGGTCGTCGACCGTCACCGGCTCCCCGGTGTCGGCGACCCAGCCGGCGATCCCCCGGTGCGCCGGGAACCTGGTGCCGACCAGGAAGTCCTCGCCCTCCCCGGAGACCGCCTCGAAGACCAGCTGGTCCTCCTCCCGGTCGAACAGGAAGATCGAGCTGGCGGCGGCGCCGAAGATCGAACGTGCCACCCGCACGATGGAGGACAGCAGTTCGCGGTCGTCCGGGCCGGGATCGGCCAGGGCGCCCGAGATCGCCGCGATCATCGCCGTGGAGTCCGCCGACTGGTCCATGGATCTCACACTCCCCGCACGTTGGCTGCCGTCAGGTAGAGGATCGTCTTCAGCTCGAAGCTCGTCAGACGAGGGTGCTTGCCGAGGATGAGCGCGCTCAGTCCGGTGACGTGCGGCGCCGCGAAGCTGTTGCCGGTGTTGCGGGTGGTGCTGCCGTTCGGCCCGGCGACCTGCACCGCCTGCCCCCGGGCGAAGAACTCCACCGGCGGGTCCGGGTTGTAGAGCACGAGGTCCGAGTCGTCCTCGGCGTGGCTGCCGACCGAGATCACCGAGGAGAACCGCCAGGGGAAGCTCTCGATCCGGGAGTTGTGCGCCGAGGCGACGATCACCGAGCGGTTGAAGTAGGCGTCGTCGGCCATCTCGCGCAGCACCTGGCTGAACTGCGGGCGCGAGGTCGACAGGCTCAGGTTGATCACGTCGAAGCGCTGCTCGATGGCCCAGCTCAGCCCGGCGAGCAGGGCGGCCCCCGTCCCGCCGCCGTTCTCGCCGAGGATCCGGACGCTGTGCAGTTCGCAGCCGGGGGCCACCCGCCGGACGATGCTGGCGCAGGCCGTGCCGTGACCGCAGGTGTCCATCGGCTCCACCCGCTCCACCGTCAGGCCGCCGTCGCGCCCGACCACGGCGTGCGAGGCGACCACCTCGCCGACCAGCGGATGGCCCGCCTCGACGCCGCTGTCGACGACGCAGACCCGGACGCCGCTGCCGTCCGCGCCGCCGTACGCCCAGTCGGGCGTGACGGGCACGGTCTCGGAGGTGGCGACGGGGATGTCGGCGGGGCGGCGGTCGAGCAGGTTCCAGGTCAGCGTGGTGGCCCGGGTGGTGGTGTTGGTCCGGTCGGCGCCACCGGTCCGGTCGGCGCCACCGGTCCGGTCGGTGACGGTACCGGTCCGGCCGGTGGCGGCGGTCCGGTCGGCGGTACCCGGGGCGGACCCGGTCCCGGTGGCGGTCATCGGCTGCTCCCCTCTCCCGCCGGCCCGCCCGGACCGTCCGCCCCGCCCGGCCCGCGGTCCTGCTCCCGGCCGGGGTCCCGGGCCAGGCCGAGCTCCTCCGCCAGCAGCCCGGTCCGGGCCGCGCCGACCAAGTGCCCCTTCGCCTCGAAGCGGCGCCGCGCGGCCAGCAGCGCCGCCCGGGCCTGCTTCGGCCGGCCGACCAGGGCACGGGTGTACGCGAGGTCGAGGCAGGCGGTCGCCTGGTCGGCCGGCGAGTCGGTGCGGTGGGCGAGCAGCACGGCCCGCCGGGCCAGCGCGAGGGCCTGCGGATGCTCGCCGCCGAGCGCCCGGATCCTGGCCTGGACGCCGTACCGGTTGGCCAGCACCACCGGGTGCGCGTCGACGACCGTCAGGTCCTCCACCAGCTCGGCGGCCCGGCGCCACTGCCCCGCCGCGAGCTGGGCGCGGGCCAGTTCGAGCGCGGTGGTGCGGACCAGGCCGCCCGCGTTGAGGGCCCGGGCCGCGCCCAGCGCCTCGCGCAGGGCCGCCTGCGCCTGCTCCGGCCGGTCCGCCAGCGCGGCGAGCGTGCCGTCGAGCAGCGGCCCGAACACCGCGCCCTCGCCGTAGGCGAGCGCCGCCATCGCGCGCCGGACGTCGGCCAGGCACTCGGCGGCCCGGTCGGACCGGCCCTGGAGGGCGTGCAGCACGGTGAGCGGGAACCCGAGCGTGACCTGCACGGCCAGCCGGTCGGCGCCGTGCGTGGCCAGCAGGTCCTCGCACCGGGCGGCGGCGGACGGCGCCGGCTCCGGGCCGTGCCAGAGCGAGAGCCCCGTCGCGCCCAGGGTGTTGGCGAGCTCCCGGTCGGCCGCCGCGGCGAGCGAGTGGGTGAGGGCGTGGCCGAGCGCCGCCACCGCCTCGCCGTGCTGCCCGCGCCGCTGGCAGGACCCGGCGAGCACCAGGCGGCTGCGGGCCATCCCGAGTTCGTCGCCGCAGGCCCGGAAGACCGTCAGGCCGTCGACGGCCGCCCGTTCCAGCGCGGCGTCGTCGTGTTCGCACGCGGCGAGGTGCAGCCGGGCGTGGGCGGCCGTTCCCGCCGCGCCGTCCTCGCCGGCCTCCGCCACGGCGCGGACCAGCACCTCGCGCGCCTCGTCGGAGCGGCCGAGTGCCAGCAGCACCTCACCCAGCCGTTGCAGCACCTCGGGCCGGCCCTGGTCGCCCGGGTCGGCGAGGTCGGCGGCCCGCTGGAGGAGGGTGAGCGCCCACGGCAGGTCGACCCGGCCGAGCGCGCCGACGCCGGCCCGGGCCAGGTGGCGCAGCGCCCGCCGGCGCAGCAGCGGATTGCGCTCGGTGCGGCGGCCGACCGCGCTGCGGTACCGGTAGGCCTGCTCCAGATGGGTGCCGACCAGCGCGTCCGGGCGCCCGGCGCGCAGCAGGTACTCGGCGTAGCGCTCGTGGAGTTCGCCGCGCCGGACCTTGGTGAGCCCCTCGTAGGCGACCCGCTGGGTCACGCCGTTGACGAAGCAGTAGGCGGCGGCGGCACCGAACGGCCGGCGCATCGGCTTCACCAGGCCGCGCCGGGTCAGGGTGCGCAGCACCGCCGTGCTCACGGCCGGCAGCCCGGGCTCGCCGGCCAGGGCGTCGAGGTCCTCGGCGTCGAACTCGCGTCCCACCACCGAGGCCTGGCGCAGCACGGTCCGGTCCGCCTCGTCCAGCCGGTCGATCCGGGCGGCGAGCAGCGCGTGCAGGTTGGGCGGCAGGCCCTCGGTGCCGCCCGCCTCCTCGACCGTCGCGGCGAGCTGTTCCAGGTAGAGCGGGTTGCCGTCGGCCTGGGCCACGATCTGCTCGGTGGCCGCCGGGCTGTGCAGGGCGAGGTCGACCAGGTGGGCGGCGAGGACGGCGGAGTCCGCCGGGGAGAGGCCGGTGACGGTCACCGTGGTCGAGTTCGCCCGGCCCGTTCCCCAGCCGGGGCAGGAGTCCATCAGCTCGGGGCGGGCCAGGCAGAGCACCAGGACGGGCAGCCGGCGCAGGTCCTCGACCAGCCGGTCGAGCAGGGCGAGGAAGGGCCGGTCCGCCCAGTGCAGGTCGTCGACGACGAGCAGCATCGGGTGGTCGCCGGTGCGCACCGTGAGCACGTGGGCGACCGCCGCGCAGGTGTCGTCCTCGGAGGGGGCCGGGGTGCCGTCCAGCAGCAGCCCGGTGCGCAGCAGGGCCAGCGCGGCGGCGGTGGCCGAGCCGTCGAGCGCGTGCCGCCCGGCCTCCTCGGCCAGCGGGGCGACGCACTCGGCGAGGGCGTGCAGCGAGCCGCCGGTGCCGGCCGCCCGGCAGCGGCCGGTGCCGACCGCCTCCGCGGCGGGGGCCGAGCGGCGCAGCCATTCGTCGACCAGACGGGTCTTCCCGATGCCCGCCTCCCCGAGCAGGGTGAGGACGTGGACGTCGCTCTCCTCGGCCACGCGCCGCCAGGCAAGGTCGAGTTCGCTGAGGTAGCGTTCGCGGCCGACGAAGGGCACGTCGGAGCGGGGCGCGCGCTCGGGCTCGGAGAGGCTCAGCAGGCGGCCGGCCTCGATCGGACCGGCCACGCCCTTCAGCCCGACCGGGCCGACCTCGGCGACGGTCAGCCCGGAACCGCAGGCCCGCCAGGTCTGCGCGCTGAGCAGGATCTCGCCGGGGCCGGCGGCCTGCTCCAGCCGGGCGGCGACGTTGACCACCTCGCCTGAGACCAGCGCCTGCCGCCTGGCCGGATCGGCCGTGGTGACCACCTCACCGGTGTGCACGCCGATCCTGACCCCGAGCCGGACCCGGTGGTCGCGCTCCAGCTGGGTGTTGAGGCCGTCGAGGGCGGTCAGCATGTCCGCCGCCGTCTCCAGCGCCCGGCGCGCGTCGTCCTCCTGCGTCGCGGTGAGGCCGAACACGGCCATCACGGCGTCGCCGATGAACTTCTCCACGATCCCGCCACGGGAATCGATCTGACGTTCCATCAGTTCGTAGTAGCGCAGCAGGATCGACCGGAGCACCTCGACGTCGAGCTTGCCGGACAGCTCGGTCGATCCGACGAGGTCGCAGAACAGCACGGTGACGACCCGGCGTTCCTCGGCCGCCGGGGTCGGGGGGGTGACCGGGGTGCCGCACCGGGCGCAGAATCGCGCGTCCGCGGGGAGGTCCGTGGCGCAGGACGGGCAGCTCATCGGTGGGGCCCTCCGGTCAGTACGCCGTCATGTTGCCTATGCACCAGGGGGCTTCGCCGTCGTCCCCGTCCGCGGAGTGCAGGACGACCTCCGGTTCGTCGTCGGCCGGCGCGGCGCCCGGGAGGGTGTCGGGCAGGTCCGACAGGTCGTCGAGCAGGTCGTCCGACAGGTCGGGGGGCAGGTCGGCGGGGGTCGGCTCGGGCACGTCGATCAGCCCTCTTCCATGACGTCGAGGTCAGGCGTTCTGGTCGTCGCCATGAGCCTAGGAGCGGCCAGTTGGGGTTCGGTTTACGTCCGGTATGCCCCCGTCGGCGCCCCGGCCGCCCGACCCGGGCCGGACGGTGGATGCCCCGGCCGTCCGGCCCGGCCGGAAGCTGCCCGTCAACCTGTCGCATACCGGCGGCAAACCACGGCTGCCTAGCCTCGCGCTGTCAGGGCCCGCCGACGGCGGCCGTTTCCCGCCGACCCCAGGGAGAGCAATGATCGGCACCCGGCTGGACGAGGTGGACGCGCCCCGCCTGATCAGGAGCGACCGCGGCTGGTGGTTCATCGGCAACCGGACGTGGACCCTGCTCAAACCGGAGCACGTCGCGGCCGACGGCCGGGTGCGGCCGGACATCGACGAGTTCCTGCGCGACGCGGGCGCGTACCGGGAGCGGACCGCGAAGTCCTTCGCGCTGACGGTACTGACCAGCACGGCCTGCAACCTCGGCTGCGGCTACTGCTTCCAGAACACCGGCCAGGACCCGAAGGGCGGCCACCGCCCGCCCCGGATCAACCTCCGCCGGCTGAACACCCGGACCATCGACCGGATCGTGGACTTCACCGCCGAGCGGATGGCGCAGGCCGGCCTGGACCGGCTCTACCTGCTGCTGTTCGGCGGCGAGCCGCTGCTCAACCCGCGCGGCTGCGTGGAGTTGCTGGAGCGCTGCACGCCCCTGGGGCTCGCCACCGCCGCCATGACCACCAACGGCGTGCTGCTGACCGGGCGGCGGGCCGTCCAGCTCGGCACCGCCGGGCTGCGCGCGGTACAGATCACCTTCGACGGCAGCCGGGAGGACCACGACGCGACGCGGGTCACGCACGCCGGCGGGGGCACCTTCGACACCATCGTCGCCAACGTGGCGGCGGCCACCGAGGCCACCCGGCTCTCCTGGAACTTCCGGGTGAACGTCTCCCACCACAACGTGGACCGGATCGGCGCGCTCTTCGGCCAGCTCGACGGCAAGGTCGACCCGAGCCGGTGCACGTTCACCTACGCCTGGGTCGGCGACTCCGGGATCGGGTACCGCAACGACCTCGCGCGGGCCCGGCAGGTGGAGGACCGCTTCGTCGAGTGGGCGGTCGAGGCGCTCGAACGCGGCTACCGCTTCGCCAAGCCGAGCATGCGGACCACGTGCCAGATCTGCTCCGAGCCCGGCGGCCGCGAGGGCGCCGTGATCAACGCCGACGGCACGCTGTTCAGCAGCTGGCAGTCGGCCGGCAAGCCGGGCTTCGAGGTCGGACACGTCGACCACGGCTACCTGGAGACCGGCTCGGTGGCCGACCGCTGGGTGACCTGCGGCTACGAGTACGAGCAGGCCGACACCGAGGTCATGACGCGCTTCCAGGACAACGTCGACGCGCGGATCCTCGACCACCTGCACGCCACCGGCCGGCTGTAGCCGGGGAGGGGGCGGCCATGCTGGCTGGCGTGCTGCGCACCAACCGCGACTTCCGGCGGTCCTTCCTCGCCGACCTCACGTCGAACCTGGGCTCGGCGATGTCGACGATCGCCTACCCGCTGCTGGTGCTGAGCCTGGGCGGCAACGCGGCGCAGGCCGGGGCGGTCGCCACCGTCGCCCTGGTGACCAGGCTCGGCTTCCGCCTCCCGGCGGGCGGCCTGGTGGACCGGTGGAACCGGCGCCGGGTCATGCTGACGACCGACCTGGTGCGTCTGGTGGCGGTGGCCACCATCCCGCTGGTCGCCCTCTGGGGCTCGCCGTCCTACGCCCAACTGCTGCTGGTGGCCGCGGTGGAGGGCATCGCCACCGCGATGTTCGGGCCCGCCAACACCGTGCTCACCCGGGACGTCGTCGCCAAGGAGGACCTCGCCGACGCGCTGGGCATGGGCCAGGCCCTCCAAGCCGCCGTCAGCCTGGCCGGTCCGGCGCTGGGCGGCGTCCTCTACGCCGCCGACCGGATGCTGCCGTTCGCCGTGGACGCGCTCTCCTACGCCGTGTCGGCCGCCCTGATCTGGCGGATCGCCGTCCGCCCCACGGCCGCGGAGCCGCGGGCCGAGGACCGCGGGCTGACGGCGGGCATCCGCTGGCTGGTCCGCCGGCGCGAGCTGTTCGTCATCCTGGTGTACGCGGCCGTCATCAACCTGGTCGCGGCCGCGATCGATGTGATCGTCATCCTGGAGCTGCGGGCGAACGGGGCCTCCGGCTGGGTGATCGGGCCCGTGCTGTCCTGCGCGGGCGTCGGCGGGATCGTCGGCTCCCTGCTGGCGCCGTGGTTCGTCAAGCGGTTGAGCGTGCCGACCATCCTGCTCGGCATCGGGGTGGGCTGGACGGCGGTGCTGGCGGTGTTCACGCTGACCTTCGCGCCCGGGGTGGTCGCCGCCCTGCTGACGCTGCTGATGATGCTCTCGCCGGCCGCCGGCGTGGTGGTCGGGCACGCCCTGTTCGGGCAGACCCCCCGGCACCTGATCGGCCGGGTCAGCGCCGCCACCGGCCTGCTGCTCAGCGGCCTGGCCGCGCTGGGCCCGGTCGCGGCCGGCGCGCTGCTGCAGGGCCTCGGCGGGGCGGGCACCTGGGCGGTGATGGCGGTGCTGACGGCGGCGGTCACCGCGGGCGGCTGGATTCCGCTGCGGACCACCCAACGGCTCGCCGCCGGGCCGGTGGCCGACGGGGACGCGCAGCCGGCGGCCGGGCCACCGGCCACCCCGGACCTGGACGCGCAGGCCGGACCGGCCCCGGGCACCCGGACGGCTCCGGCCCCGGAGGCGGACCCGGAGCAGCCGGCGGAACCCGCCGTCGTCGCGCACGCCGCCCCGCCCGCCCCCGGCCGTGCCCCCGCGCCCGGCACCGGACCCACCGCCGCCCCGGCCGGCACCGACCCCGGGAGGAGCTCGGATGACTGACGGCCCGCCACCGCCCGACCCGTACCGCTGGCTGGAGGACGCCGACGACCCGGCCGTCCAGGAGTGGACGGAGAAGCAGGACGCCCGCTACCGCGCCGCCGCCGACGGCTGGCGGGCGCGCGCGAGTGCCGAGGCCCGGCTCACCGAGCTGTCCGAACGCCTCGGTGCCCGCTCCGCCCCCCGCCCGGCCGGCGCGCGGCTGTTCCTCACCCGCTCGCTCCCCGGCGCCGAACACCCCGAGCTGGTCGTCGTCGAACCCTCCGGCGCCGTCCGGGTCCTGGTGGATCCGGCGCTGCTCGACCCGACCGGCGGCACCACCCTGGAGGAGTGGGAGCCGTCCTGGGACGGCCGCCGGCTCGCCTACCAGGTGGCGTCCGGCGGCACCGAGAACGCCGCCCTCTTCGTCCTGGACGTCGACACCGGCCGCGTCCTGGACGGCCCGATCGACCGGGTCCGCCGCAGCACCGTCGCCTGGCTGCCCGACGCCGACGGCTTCTACTACGTCCGCCGGCTGCACCCCGCGCTCCACCCGGGCGAGGGCCAGTACCACCGCCGGGTCCGGCTGCACCTGATCGGCGCCGACCCCGAGCAGGACGCGGTGGTCTTCGGCACCGGCCGGGCGAAGACCCAGCACTACACCGTGCGGATCAGTGCGGACGGCCGCTGGCTGGTCGTCGGCGCCGCCGCCGGCGCGGTGCCCCGCCGGGACCTCTGGATCGCCGACCTGACCGAGGACCGGCCGGACCGGCCCCGACTGCGCCCGCTCCAGGAGGGCCTCGACGCGCGGTCCCAGCCGCACCTGCGCCCCGGCACCTCGCCGGACGGCCGCTGCTGGCTCACCACCGACCTGCACGCGCCCCGGGGCCGGGTCGTGGTCACCACCCCGGGCGCCCCCACGCCGGACACCTGGACCGAACTGATCCCGGAGGACCCGCAGGCCGTCCTGGAGGACTTCGCGATCCTCGACGGTCCCGATCCGGACCGCCCGCTCGCCCTGGTGGTCCGCACCCGGCACGCCGTCGGCGAGGTCACCCTGCACGACCTGGCCGACGGCCGGCCGCTCGGCCCGGTGCCCGTCCCCCCGCTGGGCACCGTCGGCAAGGTCCGGGTCGCCGCCACCGACGCCCACCGGGCCTGGTTCGTCCACACCGACTTCGCCACTCCCCCGGCCGTGCTCTGCTACGACACCCGCACCGGTGCGGTGACGCCCTGGCCCGTCCCCGGGGCCGCCGTGGCCGAGCCCGGCGTCGACCCGGCCGACGGCCTCGAAACCCGCCGACTCGCCTTCACCTCCCGGGACGGCACCACCGTCCGGATGTTCCTGCTCGCCCGGCGCGGCGGCCCGGACCGCCCCCGGCCGGCGATCCTCACCGGCTACGGCGGCTTCGGACAGTCGCTGACGCCCGGGTACGCGCCGGAGGCCCTCGCCTGGGTCCGGGCCGGCGGGGTCTACGCCGTCGCCAACGTGCGCGGCGGCGGCGAGGAGGGCGAGCAGTGGCACCGCGACGGGATGCTCGACCGGAAGCAGAACACCTTCGACGACTTCCACGCCGCCGCCGACCACCTGGTGACAACCGGCTGGACCACCCCCGGACAGCTCGGCATCTGGGGCGCCTCCAACGGCGGCCTGCTGGTGGGCGCCGCCCTGACCCAGCGGCCCGCGAGCTTCGGGGCGGTGGTCTGCATGGCCCCCCTGCTCGACATGGCGCGCTACGAACTCTCCGGCCTCGGGCCGAGCTGGACGGGCGAGTACGGCACGGCCGCCGATCCGGAGCAGCTCGCCCGGCTTCTCTCCTACTCCCCGTACCACCACGTCCGCGCCGACACCCGCTACCCCGCCGTCCTGTTCGCCGTCTTCGACGGCGACAGCCGGGTGGACCCGCTGCACGCCCGCAAGATGACGGCCGCCCTCCAGGCCGCGACCGGCAGTGGGCAGCCGGTCCTGTTCCGTCTGGAACGCGGCGCGGGCCACGGCGCCCGCGCCGCCTCCCGCCGCACCGCGCTCTTCGCCGACCTCCTCGCCTTCTTCGCCGACCGCCTCGGCCTTCCGGCGGGCTTCTGACCCGGAGGGCCGCAGCGCGGCTCACCCCGGGCGTCGCTCCCGCGACGACGGGCCCGTCCGTGGCAGCAGGAGCTTCGCCACGGCCGGCTGCGGGACCGATCCGCGCGGGACCACCACCGGCGGCCACGACGACACGACCGCGCGTACGGTCGCCGTCCGCGAGGGCGAGGAGTTCGACGAGCCCGCCCTCGGGGCGGTGTTCCGGCGGATCATCGCCGACAACCGGGCCGGCGGCCGGCGTGCGCCGGAGCGCGGCGGGTGGCCGGGCGCGCCCACCAGGCCGGCCCCCGACGGGTCCGTCGGGGGCCGGGCAGGGCGGGCGGAGCGGGGTCAGGGGCCGGTCAGCAGGGTGAGCAGGTCAGTAGGTCAGCAGGTGAACTTGATCAGCCGGAAGGTCGCGTAGTGGTCGCCGGTGTAGTAGTCCTCCCGGTACGCCTGGCCGGTGACGATGCGGCGGGCGCCGCGGGTGGGCGAGCCGGGGGTCACCACGGTGTACTCGTGGTAGTAGCCGGTGGACCTGCTCGGCAGGACGCGCTCGCGGTTCTGGAAGACGACGCCGTCCTGGGAGTACGGGAACGGGCCGTTGCTCGCGATGAGGTCGAGGGCGTGGTCGGCCTCGGCCGGCAGCGCGGAGAGGCACACCGAGCCGCTCACGGTGGCGTGGGCCTCGGTGGCCGTCACGGCAGGGGCGAGGGTCAGCAGGGCGACGACGGTGACGGCGGCGGCGCGCGTCTTCCACGCGCGTAGAGTGCGGGTCATGACAACAGTGTGACCAGGCACGGAGCGGCACCGGAAGGCCTGATCCAACTCTTCACCTGCGGGTAAGTCGCCGGACGGACGGGCGACTTGAACCGTACTCGGGCGGCCGGAAACCCGGCGCACGGACGCCCGCGCGCCGAACGTGCGCCCGGGCCGTCCGGACAGCTCCGAACGGCCCCGTCAGCCCCGTCCGGTCGGTCAGCCCCGGGCCCCGCGCCCGCCCGCCGCGGCCCCCTCCCGGAGCAGCGCGGCCAGCGACTCGGCGTACGGCGACGGGCGCCGGCCCCGGGCGACGGCGATCCCGAAGTGCCTGGCGGGGCGGGGCGCCACCACCGGCACCACCCGGGTGCCGCGCAGCACCGGGTCGAGCACGACGGACGGGACCAGCGAGACGCCGACCCCGGCCGCGACCAGGGTGCGGGCGAAGAAGTAGTCGGTCGTGGAACCCGCCACGCGCAGTTCGAAGCCGGCCACGGCCGCGTACCGGCGCAGGAAGGTCTCGGTCTTCAGGCAGCCCAGCACCCAGCGTTCCTCGGCGAGTTCGGCGAGGTCCAGGGCCTCGCGACCGGCCAGCCGGTGCCCGTCGGGCAGCACCACCGAGAGCGGATCGTCCATCAGCGGGGTCCAGTCGAGGCCGGAGCGGTCTCCGGGGAGCACCGGCAGGGGGCCGTCGAAGTGGTAGGCGAGCGCGAGGTCGGCCACCCCCTCGCGCACCATCGGCAGGCTGTCCTCGGGCTCCCGTTCCAGGATGCGCAGTTCGACCTCCGGGTGGTCGGCGGCGAACCGGGTCAGCGCCGCCGGCAGGAGGTGCCGCCCGCCGCTGGTGAAGGTGGCGAGGGTGAGCCGGGGCCGGGCCGCGCCCAGCCGGCCGATCTGCTCCTGCGCGTGGCGCAGTTCGGCGGCGACCGCGGTGGCCGCCTCCACCAGCAGCTGTCCGGCCTCGGTGAGCCGCACACCCCGGGTGGAACGCTCCACGACCGCCGTGCCCAGGCCCCGCTCCAGCGCGGCGACCTGCTGGGACACCGCGGACGGCGTGAGCCGCAGGGCGGTGGCCGCCCGGTTGAAGCTCCCGTGCTCGGCGACCGCCCGCAGCACGCCGAGCCTCCGTACGTCGATCATCGCGCTCCCTCGGTCGACAGCTCTGCTGATGACTCGTTCAGCAGGTCGGTAGTTCCGCTGATGACGGTACGGCAGCAGAGTGGGGGCATGCGAAACGTCTGCGTCATCGGCGGAAGCCGGTACTTCGGCCTGCACCTGGTCACCCTGCTGCGGGACTCCGGTACCCGCGTCACCCTCGTCAACCGCGGCTCGACCCCGCCGCCGCCCGGGGTCGACCACGTCCGCGCCGACCGGTCCGACGAGACCGGGCTGGCCGCCGCGCTCGGCGGCCGCGACTTCGACGCGGTGATCGACCAGGTGCTCTACACCCCCGTCCAGGCGGCCGTCGCCCGCCGGGTGTTCGCCGGCCGCACCGGCCGGTACGTGATGACCTCGACGATGGAGGTGTACGACCCGGCCACCTCGCCCCTGGTGCGCACCACCGAGGGAGTTCCGGTGCCCGAGTCCGCCGTCGACCCGCTCCGGGCCGTCCCGTCGGAGCTGCCGTGGCACGATCCGGCGGCGCTCGCCCGGCGCACCGACGAGGCGACCGGGTACGCCGAGGGGAAGCGGCAGGCCGAGGCGGTGCTCGCGCAGGATCCGCCGTTCTCCTGGGCGAGCGTGCGCAGCGCCCACGTCCTGGGCGGCGGGGCGCGGGACTTCACCGGCCGGCTGGCGCACTACACGGAGCTGATCGCGGCCGGGCGGCCGGTCGCGGTGCACGCGAGGCCGCGGCCCACGTCCTTCGTCCACCACGAGGAGATCGCCGCCGCACTGGTGCTGTCGGCGGCCTCCGACGACGCCGGTCCGGTGAACGCGTGCTCGCCGGACGCGCTCGACGTGGTCCGGCTCTGCGAGCTGATCGCCGACCGGCTGGGGACCACCGCCCGCTACCGGGTGACGGCCGGCGAGGACGCCTCGCCGTTCTCCTTCGACCGCTGGTACCCGATGGACGACCGGCGCGCCGTCGCGCTCGGCCTGCGGTTCTCCCCGCTGGCCGACTGGCTGCCGGGCGCCGTGGCGGAGGCCGCCGCCCTCTCCCCGAGGGAGGCGTGACGTGCGACAGCGCACCATCGGCGCCGCGGCCGTCGGCGCGATCGGGCTGGGCGCGATGCCGCTCTCCGTCGAGGGCCGCCCGGACGAGGCCTCCGCCCTGGCCACCCTGCACAGCGCGCTCGACGCCGGGGTCACCCTGATCGACACCGCCGACTCCTACCACTGGCACGCCGGCGAACTCGGCCACAACGAACGGCTGGTGGCCCGCGCGCTGGCGAGCCGGACCGCCGCCGACCGCGCCGCCGTGCTGGTCGCCACCAAGGGCGGGCGCGGCCGGCCCGGTGACGGCTCCTGGACGGTCGACGGCCGCCCGGACCGGCTGCGGCAGGCCTGCGAGGGCTCGCTGCGGCGCCTGGGCGTCGCGGCGATCGACCTCTACCAGCTGCACAAGCCCGACCCCCGGGTGCCGTGGGCCGAGTCGGTGGGCGCTCTGCGAGAGCTGCTGGATGCCGGGAAGATCCGGGCCGCGGGGATCTCCAACGTCGACGAGGGGCAGATCCTGGTCGCGCGGGACATCCTGGGCGCCGGCCTGGTCTCGGTGCAGAACCGCTTCTCCCCCGCCGTCCGCCGCGCCGAGCCGGAGCTGCGGCTCTGCGAGCGCCTGGGGCTGGCCTTCCTGCCGTGGAGTCCGCTCGGCGGGCTGTCGCGCAGTGTCCTCGACGGCCCCGACGACGTCGCCGTCACGTCCGGCGCGTTCCACCGGATCGCCGCCGAGCGGGGCGTCTCGCCCCAGCGGATCGGCCTGGCCTGGCTGCTCGCACTGTCCCCCGCCGTCGTCCCGATCCCGGGCGCCCGCCGGTCCGCCAGCATCCGCGACTCCGCCGCGGCCGCCGACCTCACCCTCACCCCGGCCGAACTCAGCGAACTCTCCGAACTCTCCGAACTCAGCTCACTCGCCGCACCGTTCGGCCCGGCGCAGCCCGGGCCCACCGGGTGAGGCGCCGGCCGTCGAAACGGCGGAGGGCCGGGGCACGCAGTCGCTGCGCGCCCCGGCCCTCCGCCGGCCCTGCCCGGATCAGCCGTAGATCGTGAAGACCGAGTCGCTCTGCCCGCCGTAGGCGTTGCTCAGGGCGAAGACGTGGCTGCTCGGACGGAAGATCCCGAAGGTCGTCCGGCCCCGGCCCAGCCAGTCGCCGACCACCGGAAGGTCGCCCTTGACGCCGTAGGCGGCGGTGGAGACGCTGCCGTCGTCGTGCCGCAGGATGAACAGGTTCGGGTCGCCCTCGTTCCGCCCGGGGCGGAAGACGCCGAACTGGGCGTGGTGCACGCCGTCCCAGTCACCCACCACCGGAAGGTCGCCCTGGTCGCCGAAGCCCATGGTGGAGACGCTGCCGTTGTCGTGCCGCACCGCGAGGGTGCTGGTGCTCGGACGGAAGATGGCCAGCTGGTCGTGGCCGTTGTGGTCCCAGGCACCGACCACCGGGAGGTCGCCCGGCTCCCCGAACTGGACCGTGGAGACGGACTTGTCGGAGTGCTGCAGGGCGAAGGTGCCCGTGCTCGGACGGTAGATCCCGGACTGGCACTGGCAGGTGTTGTCCCAGGCTCCGACCACCGGAACATCCCCCGGGTCCCCGAGGCTCCAGACCAGGTTCGCCTGGCCGGAGGCCTTCTGGTAGGAGAGCGCCCAACGGCCCTTGTCGAAGAGCCCGACGTGGCTGGTGGGGCCGCCGAAGTAGCCGGCGAACGGCACGCCGGCCTGCGGACCGGCGACGTACAGCTGGGTCCCGGTGCTGCCGGTCCGGCCGTGGTCGTCGACGACGGTCTCGGTGACGGTGTACGTGCCGGCCACGCCGTAGTCGTGGGTGACACCGCTCGGCGGGGTCGGTCCCTCGCTGACGGCCGGGGCCGTGCCGTCACCGAAGTCGATGACGTAGCGGGCCACCGGCCAGGGGCTGACGGTCCGGTCCGTGACGGTGACCCGGGCGACGGTGCGATCGGGCTGGTACACCCCGAAGGACGGGCGGAGCTCGCCCACCGGGGCCAGCTTCACCGTCCCGGTGGAGGTGCGGACCAGGCCGGTCTCGCTGGTCGCGGTGAGCGTCAGCGTGTAACTGCCGCCGGCCGGGTAGTCGTGGTCGATGGTGATGTTGCCCGAGGTCACCGGGACCGGCGCGGTGCCGTCACCGAAGTCCAGGGTGGCGCCGACCGGTGCCCAGCCGGGGGTGTACCAGACCGTGGCCCGGGCGTTCAGCGGGTGCCCGGTGGTCGAGTAGGGCAGCGCCGACACCATGACGCTCATGGTGTCCTGCAGTTCCACGGCGCCGCGGTCCTGGTAGCCGTTGCCGGTACCGGTGTTGGCGATCTTCGGGTGGTCGGCGCGCGGGTCGCCGTAGAGGTCGGTGTCCAGGGCGCCGGGCGCCGAGGCGTCGGCGGCGTCCGTCAGACCCTCGACCGCGATCGGCCGGTAGTCCGAGGTCGACTGGGAGAAGCCCGGGTCGGCCCCGTTGTCGTGGGCGCCCTGGCCGGTGGCCCGGAAGGCCGCCGCCGTGGCGTAGGAGGTGCCGCCCCACGCGTAGGCGGCCGCGCCCGGCGCGGGCTGGACGCTGTTGTAGTCGACCTTGGTGCCCTGGGTCGAGCCCGCCGACACCGTCAGCGCGACCGAGGAGACCGGTACGCCGCCGCACCAGTCCGCCGGGCGCTTCGCCAGCACGTTGTTCTCGACGGTCGCGCCGGAGGAGTTGCCCGCGAGTTCGATGTCGCTCAGGCAGTTCCGGCCGAAGGTGTTGCCGACCACGACGGTGCCGGGGGCGTCGGTGACCAGCACGCCCCGGCCGTCCGTCTCGGTCACCAGGTTGGTGGTGAGGACGGTGCCCGTCACCCCGGCCTCGACCGCCACGCCGATCGGGCCGGCCGAGGCGATCTGGCTGCGGCTCACCGTGACGCCGGCGCTGTGGCCGGTGATCCGGACGGCCGGGCCCGGCTGGGCCGCGCCGCCGCTTCCCGCGCCCACGATGGTGCGGTCCAGGACGATCCGCTCGGAGTCCTTGACGAGCACGCCCTCCTGCGGGGCCATGATCTGCAGACCCGTCACGGTGACGTCGTGCACGCCCGAGATGAGGAAGCCGTAGCCGGGGGCGTCCGGCCCGTCCTGCTGACCGACCTCGACGCTCGTCGCCGGGACCTTGTAGGGGATGTCGGCCTTGAAGACGATCGGCTTGCCGGGCAGGCCCGAGCGCCTGACCGTGATCATGCCCTGGTAGGTGCGGTTCGGGGCGATCTGGACGGTCTGCCCCGGCTGGGCCGCGTCCGCGGCGGCCTGGATGCCACAGTACGGCTGGGCCTGGGTACCGGCCCCGGCGTCCGAGCAGTGCGCGGTGGTGCTGTTGTCCACGTAGAGCACGGCGGTCTCGGCCTGCGCGACCGAAGGCAGCGCGGTTCCCGCGCCGGCCGAGCAGGCGACGGCGATGGCTATGCCAACGCGACGGTGGAACGACAAAGTTGATCCCCCTGATGTGACGTTCTGGTGGCGCGCCGGTCCAGGGGACGCCGAGAGACCCAGGGCGTCCCTCCTGCGCGGCGATCAGTATCCACGACGTCGCCGCAGCTCCGCACCCCGGTATCGGAGCTGCGGCGGCGGGCCCCGGGCCGGGGGTCAGGACAGGTCGTCGGCCGGGGTCTTCTCGGGCTGGACGGCGCAGACCGCGTTGACGCCGCCCGGGCCGAACAGCAGGGATCCGCCGACCAGGGTGCCCACCACGCCGCGGCAGACGGCGGCCTCCTGGGGCGTCTTCGGGCCTTCGGCGGCCGCCGGGTGGGCGGCCAGCAGCGGAGCGGCGAGCAGCAGGACGGCACCGGCCGCGCGGACGGCGTGGCGGAGCGGCTTCGGCATCGGGCTGAGCGGGAGCATGGGTCGGCCTTTCGGATCGGCGGGGGACGAGCCATCGCGGATCGGCGATGGACGAGCCATCCCTATCGGACCGGCCGTGCGCGGCGCCGGACTCTGCGCCGTCCGTGGGCGTGTCAGCCCGTGCCCGTCCGCTCAGCGCTCGTCCGGGTAGCCCCACTCGACGGCCGGGCGGGCGTGCGGCGCGACCTTCCCGACGGCCTCGGTGACGGCGCGCTCGAACGCCGGCCGCCAGGCGTAGAAGCGGGTGATGACCAGCGGGTACTCGCTCTCGCCCGAGACGATGAACTCCCCGTCCAGCTCGCCCACGCCGATCCGCACCTCGTCGTCGATCCGCTCGTCCCGCAGCACGGCGGCGAGGGCGTGCACCACCTCCCACGCCTGCTCCCGGCCGGTGAGGCCGTCGACGAAGAGGGCGAGTTCTATGTTGACCGACACGGGGGGAATGGTATCCGGGCCGCCCCAGCCGACCGGCGGCGGGCGGGTCAGCGGGGGCCGAAGGACGCCCCGGGCGAGGCCAGCACCCTGGCGGCGCAGCGGTGGCCGCGCTCGGTGGCCTCGCGCAGGCCGACCTCGGCCAGGAAGCCGGCCAGGAAGCCCGCGGCGAACGCGTCGCCGGCGCCGGTGAGGTCGCGGACCTCGCCGACCGGCGGGACGGGCACCGCGAAGGGGGCCCGCCCGGGCGCGTCCACGGTGGTCGCCGCCGCGCCGGCCTTGGTGACCACCGTGGTGCCCGCCAGCCGGGCCCGCTCCGGGCCGGGCCGGCCCTCCACCAGAAGCCCGAGGAAAGCGGCCTCCTCCTGGTTGGCGAACAGCAGGGTGGGCGTCAACTCGGCGGCCAGGGCGAGGAAGCGCTCCCGGCCGAAGCCGGCGAGCATGCCGGTCGAGGAGGCGTCGAGCGAGGTGGTGCCGCCCGCCCGGCGCACCCGCCGCAGGGCGTCGGCCGCCGCGCTCCCGACCGGCTCCCCGTCGAAGGAGTAGGCGGGCACGTGCAGGTGGGTCAGACCGGCGAGCCACTCGTCCGGCACGGTGTCCAGCAGGGTGGCCGCGCCCCGGTCGGGGAGCATCGTCCGCTCCCCTGCGTCGTCGACGAGGACGACGATGCTGCCCGTCTGCCCCCGCCTGACGACCCGTACGTCGACGCCGTGGCCCGCCAGTTCGGCGACCAGAGCGTCCCCCGCCGGGTCGTCGCCGACGCAGCCGAGGAAGCGTGCGGGCCACTGCCCGGCGGCGAATCCCGCGACGTTCGCCGCGCTGCCGCCGCGCCGCCGGAAGACCCTGGCCGTGGAGTCGGTGCCGTGCCGCAGCGGCCCGTCGACCCAGACGACGACGTCCTCGACGAGGTCGCCGAGTACCCCGAGCACCTCGATCACCGGCGCTACTCCCCGCCCCGCAGCGCCGCCAGAGCGGTGGCGATCCGGCCGCCGAGGAGGACGTTGCCCCGGTAGACCGCGACGTTGACGTCCAGGCTGCGGCCCTGCGTGTCGCGCTGGATGAAGTCGAGCAGGAACGGCGTCGAGGCGTTGCCGGTGATGCCCCGGCGCTCGGCCTCGGCCCAGGCCCTGGTCAGCAGCGCGTCGAGCTCCTGGGGCGGCAACTGCTCGGCCGGGTCCACCGGGTTGGCGATCAGCACGGCCTGGGGCAGCTCCAGCCCGTCCCGGGCCGCGATGATCCGCGCGGCCTCCTCCGGGGAGTCCACCCGGTAGGCGATCTCGTGCCCGGAGTCGGTGACGTAGAAGCCGGGGTACCGGCGCGTCCGGTAGCCGATGACGGGGATGTTGAGCGTCTCGAAGCGCTCCAGGGTGGCCCGGATGTCCAGGATCGACTTCACGCCCGCGCTGATCACGGTGACGGGCGTGGCGGCCAGCGTGGTGAGGTCGGCGGACTCGTCGAAGCTCTCGGCCGCGCCGAAGTGCACGCCGCCCAGCCCGCCGGTGGAGAAGACCCGGATCCCCGCCCGGTGGGCGAGGAAGGCGGTGGCCGCGACGGTCGTCCCGCCGTGCCGGCCCAGCGCGGCGACCACCGGCAGGTCGCGCAGGCTCGCCTTGTCGAGGTCGTCCGACTCGGACAGTTCCTTGATCTGGTCCGGGCCGAGTCCCACGGTGGGCACCCCGGCGAAGACGCCGATCGTCGCCGGGACGACCCCGGCGGCTCGCAACCGCTCCTCCGCCTCCAGCGCGACCTCCAGGTTGCGGGGCCGCGGAAGGCCGTGCGTGAAGATGGTCGACTCCAGGGCGACGACGGGCGCGCCGTCGGCGACGGCCCGGGCGACGTCGTCGGAGATCCGGATGGGCAGTCCGCTCATGGGAGGCACGAACTCTCTCTGGGGTGCCACCACGCTGTGGCAGTTCCGGTCAGCCTAGGGACGGTTCGCATCGGGATCCAGAAGGAGTACCGGGCCTTCCCATAGGGTTTCGACTATGGGATTCACCTTGCGTCAGCTCGAAGTCTTCCTCGCGGTCGCCGACGGTCTGCACTTCGGCCGCGCCGCCGAGCGCCTGCACATCTCGCAGCCGACGGTCAGTCAGGAGGTCGCCCGGCTGGAGCGGGCGGTCGGCGTCGAGCTCTTCGACCGCAGCCGCCGGGCCGTCGTCCTCACCCCGGCGGGCGAGGTGATGGCCGACGAGAGCGCCCGGCTCCTCGGCCAGGCCGCCGCCCTGCTCGCCCGGGTGCGGCTGCACGAGGAGGCGCGGACGGGCACCGCCCGGATCGTCGCCTCCCCCAGCGTGATGAACCGGCTGCTGCCCGCCGTGGTCAGCCGGGCCGAGCGCGAACTGCCCACGCTGGACACCGCGGAGCTCGCCGTCGACACCGGCCGCGTCTCCTCGACGCTGGCCGCCGAGCTGGCCGACATCGGCCTGGGCCGCTTCCTCGACGAGGTGGCCGGCTACCGGCGGGAGACCCTCGCCGACGAGCCCGTCCGGGTCGCGCTGGGCCGCGACCACCCGCTGGCCGGGCGCGACGCCGTCCGGCTGTCCGAGCTGCGGAACCTCCCGCTGCTGCTCTGGCCCCGCGAGCAGCACCCGCGCTACTACGACCACGTTCTCGGACTCTGCTCCGAGCACGGCGTGGCGCCGCCGGTCCTGGTGAGCCCGCCGCGCATCGTCGGCTCACGGCTCTACCTGCTCTCCCAGAACCGGGCGTTCTCGCTCGTCCCCCGCTCGATGACCGGTCACCTCACCGAGGAGGTGGTCACCGTCCCGCTCGCCGGCCGGGCCACCCTGCCGCTGGAGATGCAGTGGCGGCTCGACGACGGCCGGCCCCGGCTGGCGGCGCTGCGCGAGCTGATCCGCCAGGAGGCGGGCACGCTCCAGAGCGACTGACCTCCAAGACGGCTGAGCTCCAGGGCGGCTGAGCTCCAGGGCGGCTGAGCTCCAGGGCGGCTGAGGAGAGCCGCCGGCCGCCGCTCGCGCCACCGTCGCGCCAGCGCACGCGCCACCGCGTGCGCCACGGCGGGCCGGGTACGGGGGAGGCGCGTGCCGAATCGTTCGCCACCAGGGAGGGGAAACCGGCCAGAACCGGCCGGGTGGCCGGAATGTTGCATCCATGTGAACCGGTTCCGCAGACTCTCGCACCATGCCGCCCACCGCACCGCCCTGACCTGTACCGCTCTGGTGCACGGCGGCCGAGCCCTGGCCGCGGCCGTCGAACGCCTCGACCGCCGGGCCATCGCCCTCCTGCTCGGGCTGGTCCGCCCGGTCACCGCCCGGCTGACCGCCCGGCTGCGCCGCGCGGTGGCCGCCAACTGCGGCGACGCGCTGAACCGGCACCTCCCCTGCCGCGGCCGGGAGCCCGTCCAGGACCGGTGGACCGAGGGCGCGCCCGGGCACCGGGACGCCGGCTGACCGCCCGGGGCCGGGGCCACCCGCCGGCGGGGCGGGGGCGGGCGGGCGCGAACCGACCGTCAGGTGTGGTCCTGGGGTCCGAGGATCAAGCCCGGCAGAGCCCGGTCGTCCAGTCGACGGTCGCGGCGGCCTGCGAGTACGTCCACTCCGGCGCCAGCAGGTCGCGGTCCAGCTGGGCCGCCGCGCCCTTGTCCTCGACCACGTAGCCGAAGTCCTGCAGCCAGGCCGGGTAGAGGTTCTTCGACCCGACATAGAAGGCCGAGCCGTCGACCGCGACCAGCTTGTGGTGCAGCGCGTACGGGTGCCCGTCCGCCCAGGTGGCGGTCGGCGCGGCGCGGAAGGACGCGAGCTGGAGGTTGCCGCAGAGCGCGGCGCCCGCCTTCGCCGGGTCGCCGGTCAGCCGGGTCAGCCGGGCCCGCAGCACGTCGGAGACCTCGGAGAGCGACTTGATCTGCGAGTAGCCCCCGCTGCCGACCGTGCCCCGGTTCGCCGGGTCGCTGACCACGATCCGCACCTTGACCCCGGCCACCAGCTTGGCGGCCAGCAGGTCGTAGAGCCGGGCGTCGTAGCGCGGCAGCGGCGGGCAGGTGCCGTTCATGTCCTGCTGGGAGATCTCGATGTGGCTGCTCGCACTGCCGACGAGCGCGCGCAGGGCGTTCTCCTCGGGATTGACCGTCTCGTAGTCGCGGTCGGCGTTGGTGTTGTCGTGCAGGGCCAGCGGACCGCACTGGGTCTCGGAGACCCCGGCGACCGGGGCGGGCCGGTAGGCCGAGGCGGGGTCCGCGGCCTTGACGCCGACACCCAGGCCGCCGACGGCGATCACCGGAACGCTGCCGGTGGCGGGCGCGGCGGGGTTGGTGTCCCGCTCCATCGAGGGCCGGCAGGCACCGCCGTCGGAGGAGGCGAACCACGCGTTGTCGAACAGGCCGGTGCGGCCGCAGGTCCACGCCCACAGGGTGTCCAGGTAGCGCGCGGCCGAGGTGGCGGCCGGGCCGGTCAGGGCGAGGTCGACGTCCGAGACGGGGTGCGCGGTGTCCAGGTAGTCGTCCTTCCACCCGTTGATGCCACCGGCGATCACGCTCCGGCCGTCGACCACCAGCAGCTTGGAGTGGTTCCAGGAGAACGCCGTGCGGGAGGTGGTCATCGAGGCGACGTTCAGCGTCACCGAGCCGGCCGCGGGGCCGAGCCTGGCCAGCAGCTCGTCGCGGTAGCGGGAGGGGAGGACGTTGGCGTTGTAGAGCGGCGCCGCGCCCACCAGGATCCGCACCTGGGGGCGGTGGCCGGCCGCGACCGAGGCCTTGAGCCCCGCCACCAGCGCGTCCTGGAAGCCGCCGTTGGGGAACGGCGCGAGGGTGGAGACGTCGACCGTCCGGGTGGCCGAGGCGACGTCCGCCTGCATCCTGGCCAGCAGCGCACGGGTGCCCCGGCGGTCGGCGCAGCCGGCGTCACCCCAGCAGCCGGGCGTCTGGAGCAGCCAGCCGGCCGGATCGTCGGCGGTGCCGGCCAGCGCGTTGCCCTCGGTGCGCTCCCAGACCGAGCCCTCCAGACCGGGCGACACCTCGCGCAGCGCACGCTCGACGGCGTCGAGGTGGGCCGTCCCGCCGTCGGCGGTGGCACCCTCGGCGGGGGCCGCGAGGGCCGACGGGGGCGGGACGGCGGCGAACAGGGTGGTGGCTGCGGCGACGGCCAGGGCCGAGCGGACGAGGCGGCCGGACCGGCGGGACCAGGGGAGGCGCACGTGAGGTTCCTTCAGGGAGCGGCGGGTGGTTCACCCGCGGGACACCCTGAGATTACCGAAAAGTAACTTGCTGTCGAATCTGCGCATGACAACCAGTCACCGGGCCGGAAACAGACCCGCCGGTCGACCCCCGCCGATCGGCCGACACATCGTCAGACGCATGTGTGACGGTACGTCGATCAGCGGCGGGACGCGCTCGCGGGACGCGGCGGGCCGACCGTCCGTCCCGGTCACACCGGGGCACGTCCGGGCGGGTGACGGCGGCGGCGATCCGGCCCCCGCGACCGGCGAGCCGGGCGCCCGCCCGGCCCCGGATCCGTAGCGTCGGCCCATGCTCCTCGGCCTGCTGGCGGCGCTCCTGGCCGCCCTCCTCACCGGCTCGGCCACCGTCCTCCAGGCGGTGGGCGCGCGCCGCGCCGCGGTGGGCCACCACGCGGGCGAGGCCGCCGCGCTCGCCGGGGCGTTCCGCCAGTGGCCGTTCCTGGTGGGTGTCGGAATGGACATGCTCGGGTTCGCCGCCGAGCTGGTCGCGCTGGAGCGGCTGCCGCTCTACGAGGTCGAGGCCGCCCTGGCCTCCGCCCTCGCCGTCACCGCCGTGGGGGCGTCCCGGGTGCTGCGGATCCGGCTGCGGCGCAGCGAGTGGATCGGGGTGGCCTCGGTCTGCGCCGGGCTCTGCGTCCTCGCGCTCACCGCCGGACACGACGGCCGCGGGTCCGGCGACCAGCCGCTGCGCCTCGGCGTGCTGCTCGTCTCGGTCGCCCTGACGGCCGTGGGGTGGGCGGTGGTCCACCTGGCCGGGGCGCGGCGCGCCCCGCTGCTCGGCCTGGTGGCCGGCCTGCAGTTCGGGGTGGTGGGCGTCGCGGTCCGGGTCCTGCCGGGGGCACGGCTGCCGGAGCTGTTCGGCGAACCCTCGGCGTACGCGATCGCCGTCGCCGGGCTGGGCGGCTTCACCGCGCTCACCTGGGCCATGCAGAGCGGGTCGGTCACCGCCGCGACGGCGGCGATGGTGCTCGGCGAGACCCTGGGCCCCGCGATCGTCGGGGTGCTGCTGCTCGGCGACCACACCCGTCACGACGCGACGCCGCTCGCCGTCGCCGGGTTCGCCGCCGCGGTTCTGGGCGCGCTGACCCTGGCGCGCTTCGGTGACGCCGAGCAACCCGCCACCGCCGGGACCTGAGCCCCGGACGGCCGCCGGCTCCCCGCGGCGCCGGGCCGGGGCCCGGCGCCGCGAAGCGGCAGGTGCGGAGCGGGAGGCGCGGAGCGGGAGGTCAGGCCGCCGGGCCCGCGAGGACCTCGTTGACCAGTTCGCGCGCCTCGGCCTGGACCCGGGCGAGGTGGTCGGCACCGTGGAAGGACTCGGCGTAGATCTTGTAGACGTCCTCGGTGCCCGAGGGGCGGGCCGCGAACCAGGCGTTCTCGGTGCAGACCTTGATCCCGCCGATCGCGGCGCCGTTGCCGGGCGCCTCGGTGAGGACGGCGGTGACCGCCTCGCCCGCCAGGTCGCCGGCGCGGACCTGCTCCGGCGACAGCCGGGCCAGCAGCGCCTTCTGCTCGCGGTCGGCCGGGGCGTCCACCCGGGCGTAGGCGGGGGCGCCGAAACGGTCGGTGAGGTCGCGGTAGTACTCGCTGGGCGTGCGGCCGGTCACCGCGGTGATCTCCGAGGCCAGCAGGGCCAGCAGGATGCCGTCCTTGTCGGTGGTCCACACCCCGCCGTCGCGGCGCAGGAACGACGCCCCGGCCGACTCCTCGCCGCCGAACGCGATCGAGCCCTCCAGCAGCCCGTCGACGAACCACTTGAAGCCGACCGGCACCTCGACGAGGTCCCGCTTGAGGTCCGCGGCGACCCGGTCCAGCATCGAGGAGGACACCAGCGTCTTGCCCACCGCCGCGTCCACCGGCCAGTCGGCGCGGTGGCGGTACAGGTAGTCGACGGCGACGGCCAGGTAGTGGTTCGGGTTCATCAGGCCGCCGTCCGGCGTCACGATGCCGTGACGGTCGGCGTCCGCGTCGTTGCCGGTGGCGATCGCGAACCGGTCCCGGCGCTCGATCAGCGAGGCCATCGCGGCCGGCGAGGAGCAGTCCATCCGGATCTTGCCGTCCCAGTCCAGCGTCATGAACCGCCAGGTCGGGTCGGTGACCGGGTTGACGACGGTCAGGTCCAGCCGGTGCGTCTCGGCGATCCGGCCCCAGTAGGCGACCGACGCCCCGCCCAGCGGGTCGGCGCCGATCCGCAGGCCCGCCGCCCGCACCGCGTCGAGGTCCAGCACCGAGACCAGGTCCTCGGTGTAGGCGGTGAGGTAGTCGTGGCGGCCGGTGGTCGCGGCGGCCAGGGCACGGGCGTAGGGCACCCGCTTGACGCCCCGCAGGCCGTCCCGGATCAGGGCGTTGGCGCGGTCCTGGATCCAGCCGGTGGCCTCCGAACCGGCCGGACCGCCGCTCGGCGGGTTGTACTTGAACCCGCCGTCGCGCGGCGGGTTGTGGGAGGGCGTCACCACGATGCCGTCGGCCAGCGCCTGCGGGTGGCGCCGGTTGTGGGCCAGGATCGCGTGCGAGACGGCCGGGGTGGGGGTGTAGCCGTCGGAGCTGTCCAGCAGGACGGTGACGCCGTTGGCCGCCAGCACCTCGACGGCGGTCGCCCGGGCCGGCTCGGACAGGGCGTGGGTGTCCGCGCCGAGGAAGAGCGGGCCGGTGGTCCCCTGGGCCACCCGGTACTCGCAGATCGCCTGCGTGGTGGCGGCGATGTGGTCCTCGTTGAACGCGGCGTCCAGCGAGGAGCCGCGGTGCCCCGAGGTGCCGAACGCCACCCGCTGGCCCGGCTCCTCCGGGTCCGGGTGCAGCGTGTAGTACGCCGTCACCAACCGTGCCACGTCCACCAGGTCGTCCGGCTGCGCCTGCTGCCCGGCCCGTGCGTGTGCCATCGTCTCTCCCACAGTGTTCCTCGCCGTGCGCCGGCCGCGCGGCCCGGCGCATCCTTCTGCCCCGTGCTCACCGATCGTAGCCAGCGCGCGACCTTCGGCCCACACGGGGCGACCCCCGGGCACCGGAGCATCCGGCACGAGCGGCGCCCGGCGGGGCGAGTCGGGGGGCGCACGACCGGGGCGCGCACGGCGACGGCGGAACGCCCCGGCACCGGGCGACCGGCGACCCCGGGCACCGGAGCGCCCCGCGCGAGCGGCGCCCGGCGGGGCGAGTCGAGGGGGGCGGCGCAGCCCGGCCCGAGCCGGTGCCCGGACCACCGCACACGGCCACCCGGCTCGGTCCCGGGGCGCGCACGGCGACGGCGGAACGCCCCGGCACCGGGCGACCGGCGACCCGGCGCGGGCCCGCGGGCGCTCAGTCGCCGGGGTGCGGCTCCGCCGGCCGTGCCCGGGGGCCGGGCCGGGGTCGGAGCGCCTGGGTGACGCCCCAGGCCGCGGCCGCCAGGCCGGCCAGGGCGATCGGGCGCGACCACTCCCCCGCGCCGGTCGACGCGAGGGCGACGGACAGGACCAGGCCGGACGCGGCGAGGGCGGCCAGTGCGTTCACGGGCCGGACGCGGTCGCGCTGCGGGCCGAGGACGTCGACCAGCAGCAGGTAGCCGATCAGGAGCGCGGCCACCGCCGCGATCCCGCCGAACGGGGGCTCGCCCAGCGCGGCCAGCAGCACGCTCCCGGCCGCCAGCACGGTGCTGCGCGACGCGGCGAGCCGACCGGGCCAGCTGTGCGGGCGGCGCGGCGGCTCGTCCAGCGGCGGGGCGGCCCAGAGGGCGAAGACCGCCGCGACGACCGCGGCGACCGGGCCGAACCGGTCCACCGCGCCGTCGACGGTGCCGCCGACCCCGGCGGCGGTGAGCGCCAGCGCGACGCCGGTGCAGCGCAGCGCGGCCCGCTCGGCCCACCCGACCCACCGGGCAGCGGGCGCGATCCCAGGCTCGGCAGCGACCGAATCAGCGACCGGGGCGGCGGCCGAGGCAGTTGTCGGGGCGGCGGTCGGGGCGGCGGTCGGGGTGTCGTCGACGGTGGTCATCGGGCTCCTCCCCCGATCCGGCGGCGCAGCAGTGGCGCGAGCGCCAGGTCGAGCGCCTCGCCCGGGGCGTAGCGGGCCACCGGGATGCCGCGGGCGCGCAGCGCCGAGCGCATCGCCTCGCGTTCGGCGTGCCAGAGCCGCAGGGCCACCGCGCCGATCTCGTCACCGGGCTCCACCGCCGGTTCGCCGGCCGGGACCTCCACCACGACCAGCGGGTTGCCGCGGTCGCGGACCTGGCCGAGCACGTCCAGGATGCGCTGGTCGGCGAGGGAGGTGAAGGCGTACACCAGCGCGTGGCCGGGCAGCGCCGCCGCCGGGAGCCGGGGCACCAGGGGGCCGCGGTGGCCCCGGTCCTGACGGACCTCCAGCACGCTCTCCACCATCCGGTAGAAGTGCCGGTCCCCGCTGCCCGCGGCGAGCCAGCGCAGCTTCCCGCCGACCGCGATCAGGCCGACCCGGTCGTGCCGGCGCAGGTAGGCGCGGGTCAGGCCGCCGGCCGCGCGCAGCGTCTCGTCGAGGCTGGACCGGCCGGTGGCCGCGTCCAGGAAGTCGGCCAGCGTGTCCAGCAGGACGACCGCGTCGGCGGCCCGCTCCGCCGCGAACTGGTTGATCTGGACGGCGTCGCGGCGGGTGGTCGACGGCCAGTGGATGCGCCGCTGGCGCTCACCGGGCACGTGCGGGCGCACGCCGACGACCTCGACGCCGGTGCCCTCGTGCGCGGTGGTGTGCTCGCCGAGTCGTTCGGGCAGCCGTACCGGGATCGGGGTGAGTCGGGCCGCGCTCGGTACCGGGAAGACGTCCACCGTGCCGAGGTCGGTGCGCACCGTCCGGCGGGCCAGACCGCCGGCGTCGTAGACGTCGATGTCGACGCTGCCCAGGGTCCAGCGGCCCCAGCGTTCGGCTCGGAGCACCAGGTCGACCTCGGTGGCGCCGACGGTCACCGCCGTCAGGGCGACGCCGGGGCCGAGGGCGACGGCCGGGTCGAGCCGGCCGATCCGTCCGTCGTGGCGGACGGTGACCCGTACGGTGATCGGCTCGCCCTCCAGGCAGCGGCTCGGCTCGACGCTGTTCTCGGCGGCCAGCCGGGACGGCCGGCCGGTGCCCGGGGCCGCCAGGGCGAGCAGGACGGCCGGGCCGGCGGCCAGCGCGAGCAGCCAGGCGTGGCCGGTGGCCAGCGCGGCGACGGCCGCGACGGTGGCGACGGTGAGCAGGCGCAGGGTCCGCTCGCCGGGGCGCCAGTGCGGGGAGGGCGGGGTGCTCGGCAGGCCGGCCGCGGTGGCCCGGGCGCTGCGGGCGACCAGGCGCGCGGCGGCCTGCTCCGGGCCCCGGGTGGCAGTCCCCCGGGCGGTACCCGGGCCGGCGCCCAGGCCGGACCGCGTACCGGTCGGCCCTCCGGTCCGGGCGGTCCGGGCCGGGCGGCCGCGGACGGGGCGCGCACCGGGGCCGGCGGCCGGGCCGGCGAGCCGCCGTACCGGGCGCCCGCCGGGCCCCGCACTCTGGGCGGCGAGCCGGCGGGCCTGCTGCCCGGGCCGGTCGGCGGCGGAGGGCTCGGGGTTCACCGGGCGGCGTCCGGGGCGTCCACCGGGCCGCTCCCCGGCCCGCCTGCCGCGCGCGGCAGGGTCTGCGGCGCCGGGACGGCGGCGACCAGGCGCGCCAGCACGTCGTCCGCCTCGACCTGGCGCACCCACAACTCCGGGGTCAGGGTGATGCGGTGGGCCAGGGCCGGAACGGCGAGCGCCTTGACGTCCTCCGGGGTCAGGTAGTCGCGGCCCTCCAGCATCGCGCGGGCCCGGGCCAGCTGGACCAGGGCGAGACCGCCCCGGGGCGAGGCGCCGACCTGGATCTGCGGGTCGTTGCGGGTGGCGTGGACCAGCGCGATCACATAGTCGACCAGGTCGTCGTCGACCTCGACCCGCTCCAACGCCGCCCGCATGGCGAGGAGTTCGGCCGGACTACTGACCGTCTCCAGGACCGGCTCCGGCACCGCGCGGTCCAGCCGGGCCCGGAGCATGGAGGCCTCCAGACCGGTGGTGAGGTAGCCCATCCGCACCCGGAGCAGGAAGCGGTCGAGCTGCGCCTCCGGCAGCGAGTAGGTGCCCTCGTACTCGATCGGGTTGGCGGTGGCGATCACCACGAACGGCTGCGGCAGCCGGCGGGTGGCGCCGTCGACGGAGACCTGGCCCTCGGCCATCGCCTCCAGCAGCGCGGCCTGGGTCTTCGGCGGGGTGCGGTTGATCTCGTCGGCCAGCAGGAGCTGGGTGAAGAGCGGCCCGGGGCGGAAGACCATCTCGCCGCTGCGCCGGTCGTAGAACGGCGCGCCGGTGACGTCCGAGGGCAGCAGGTCGGGGGTGAACTGGATCCGGCGGAAGTCCAGGCCGAGGGTGGTGGCGAAGGATCGGGCCAGCAGGGTCTTGCCGAGCCCGGGGAGGTCCTCGATCAGCACGTGGCCGCCGGCCAGCACCCCCAGCATCACCAGCCGGAGGGCCTCGGGCTTGCCGACCACGGCGCGTTCGATCTCCTCGACCACCGCGCGGGCGCGGCGGCCGGCCTCCTGCGGCGTCAGCACCTGGGCCTCGGCCGGACGCCCCGGGGACAGCTCGGCCACCGGGGCGTGCTCGGTGTCCGGGACGGGGGCCTGGGGAACGGCGGTCATGGTTCTCCTGAAGGGCGGCGTCGGCCGGCCAACTACCGGGTCCGGCGGGGGTGCGGGGAAACGGCGGGTGCTGGGCGTCCCTCGGGGACGGCGCCGGCTACCCGGACTTCGACGGCCTGGGGCCGGGCGGCTGGAGGGATTCGAGCCGGTCGACGAGGGCGAGCAGGACGGGGCCCGGGAGGGCCGCGTCCGGGTCCGCGGCGTCCGGGTCGATCCACGGCCACAGCCGGGGGCCGATCAGTTCGGCGGCCCGGGCGCGGTCGGTGTCGAGCGAGACGCCGTGGGTCTCGGACAGGCGCGCCGCGAAGAGCCGCCGGAGCCGGCCGCGCAAAGGCCGGGCGTCGCCGTTCGGGTCGAGGCCCTGACGGACGGTCCAGCGCCAGTCGCCGAGGCCCGGCTCCCGGGAGTCCATCACGCGCTGCCGGTCGCGCAGGCCGATGTCGAGGAAGCCCGCACCGGCCACGTACCGGCCGGCGACCAGCCCGGTGGCGGTCAGCAGGACGGCTCCGGCGGCGGCCGCGGGCGCGCCGCCGACCAGCGCGAACAGGACCTCGGCCAGTACGGCGGCCACTGTCAGCTCGATCAGGCTGTGCCGGACCGAGCCGGGTGCGGCGAGCTCGCCACCGGCCCGGCCCTTCGGGTCCACGGCTGCGGGGGCGGGGGCGGCGGAGGAGCCGGCAGGGTCGGCCTGTCGCCCGTTCCGGCGGGCACTCATCGGTGGCCTCCGGTACCGGCCGACCCGGCTGCCCCGGCTGCCCCGGCTGCCCCCGCCGTCGCGGGCTCCGGCGGTGGCCCGGCCCGGTCCGCCAGTCGCTCGGCGAGCGCGTCGAGGGCCGACCGCGCCCGGCGCACATGGGTCTCGCCCATCGGGTGGGTGGAGTACCGGGCCTCCCGGAACAGCGCGGTGAGCGCCCGCGCGTGGACGGGGTCGACGCGGTCGTCGGTCACCGCACGCTCCAGCAGTTCGGTCGGGCTCTCGGGAGCCCGGCGGGACAGTCCGGAGGCCGCCAGCGAGGCCTCCATCGCGGCGTAGCAGGCGATCACCGCCGCCCGCGCGTCGGCGCCGGTGAGGGCGCGCCGGGCGGTGTCGACGGCGGCGGCCAGGGCGTCCTCACCTCGGGCCGGCGCGGCGGGCAGTCGCGCCGGCGGCGGCCGCCGGGCGATCCGCAGCCGCCGCAGCAGCAGGACGGCGACCACCACCACGACGACCACCAGGGCGACGGCGAGCGCGCCGAACACCACGGGGATCACCGTCGAGAGCCAGCTCTTGCCGGACACCGGGTCGGGCCAGACCGGCGGCGGCGACGCCGGGGGCGGGGTGAAGTCCGGCACCGGCGGCAGCGACGGCGGATCGACCGAGTCCTTGACCGCCCGCCCGTGGAAGACGAACAGCAGCACCGGCACCGCGGCGGCGGCCCCGGGCAGCAGGACCGCGGTGGCCTCCCGCAGGCGCTCCGCCCACGGCGTCGGCCCGTCGAGGTGGCGGACCTCCGCGCGGAAGCGCAGCGCGAAGCGGCCGATGACGAACAGCCAGCCGAGCACGAGCAGCAGGACGAGTCCGAGGGCCTCCACCGGCACCGTGGCGGCGGGCGCACCGAGCAGACCGCCGTCCGGCCGCAGGGCCGAGGCCGCGAGGAGCAGGCCCACGAGGGCGACCAGGACGCCCACGGTCCGGCCGGCCGACCCGCCCGCGCGGTCGGTGTCGCCCGCGCGGTCGTCCGGGCCGCTTCGCCCGTCGTGGCGGGGCCCGCTCGGCTGCAGTTCGTCGTCCACGCGGCCGTCCCCCGGTTCCCCCGCAGCGCGGTCGGCTCCGCGCGAGGATGCAGCGTCGCACACCAACTGTCGTATTGTCACCCCGCGTCGCGGGCCACCGAGGCCTCCGCACCCGGGCGGCCGCCGCCCCCGCGAACGGGCTCAGACCAGGCGGTGCATGCCCACCGAGTGCGGGGCGGTCTCCCGGAAGCCGTACCGGGCGTAGAGCCGGTGGGCGTCACCGTCGGCGATCAGCGAGACGTAGGCGCCCGCCGGGGCCCGGCTCTCCAGTTCGGCGGTCAGCAGGGCCATGATCCGCCCGCCGAGGCCGCGGCCCTGGTGCTCGGGCAGGACGCAGACGTCGGCGATCTGGAAGACGGACCCGCCGTCGCCCACGATCCGGCCCATCCCGACCACCCGGCCGTCCAGGTGCACCGTCACCCCGTGCCAGGTGTGGGGGAGCCCGGCCGCCACCGCCGCGGCGGGCCGGTCGCTCATCCCCGCACCGGTCCGCAGCCGTCGGAAGGTGTCCACGTCCGGCACACCGGCCCGCAGCTCGTAATGGTCACTCGCGCTAGTCATGCATTACAGAATAAGCCACCGCCGCCCCTCCCGGCGGAACGCGCGGGTCGGGACGGCGGGCGGGACGGCGGTGGCGGGACGGGCCGTCAGCCCCGCGTCAGGGCGAGCGACTGCACGGCGGGGAGCTTGCGCCAGTCGCTGGAGACGATGCTCGCGTGCGCCCGGGCGAGCTGCTCGGTACGGCCGCGGGCCTGGTCGGCCGTGGGGTCGGTGGCGCTGATCGCGGGTGCGACGTTCTGCGCGTCGGTCATCGTCAGCAGGTAGTGCCGGCTGTCGTACCAGGCGGTGTCGATGCCGCCCAGGTAGGCGGCGGCGTCACCGTCGAAGACCACGAACCAGGGGCGGATCGCCGTCTCCGGGTACTTGGCGCGGGGATCGCCGGCCGCGGCGCCGTGCACGGCCGGGAACACCTGGGCGTCGCCGATCCGCCCGGCCGCGGCCAGGTCGCGCAGGTGACGCCCGTACTCGACGTCGGTGTGCAGGGTGTCGAAGGGGTTGCCCTCCTCCAGCGATCCGGGGATCACGTACACCAGCACCCGCCCGGCGAGCGAGGCCCTGGTCGGCCAGTTGCCGGCCCGGACCGCGTCGTCCGCCGTGGCGTACGAGCCGCCGCCCGGCCTGGCGAGCAGGTCGGCCGGGCGCAGCACGGCGGGGCCCAGGTGGCCGGCGATCAGGGAGTCGAGCTGGGCGGGGCCCATGCCGCGGTTGGCGGCGAACCCGGCCTTGAGCTCCAGCTTGACCACCAGCGGGCCGGCGCCGGGGTGGGCGCCGAGCCAGACCCGGACGTCGTCCAGGCAGGTCTCCAGGTTCTTGTTGGCACCGCCGGTGTAGAGCTGGGCGGGCGTGCTCGCGCTGACGCAGTTGTTGGCGTTGCCGAGCGGGTTGGAGTGGCTGACCTTCCACTCCTTGGTCACGGTGTCCGTCCAGGCGTCCAGCTCGATCATGCCGGTGCCGGTGTCCAGGCCCTGGGCGAGGTAGCCGAACGCGGCCGGGTCGTAGGTGTTGTGCAGCCCGACGGTGGTGGCCGAGCCGAACGGGAGCTCGCCGGGGCCGCTCGCGGCGGCCGACTGCACCGGGAGGAGGGCGGTGGCCGCGGCGAGCAGACCGGTGGCGATGGTGCCGGCGAGGGCGCGGCGTGCGGTCACGATGACTTGTCCCCTTGTCAGAACGCGGTCGGCGGTCGCTTCCGCCGTTCGGAAGGATGCCGCGGCTGAGCATCCCTCATGTGAAGGGGACACAACAACACCATGACGGGGGCGGGACGATCCCGCGGCGCCGCCGACGGTGACCGGCGGGAAGCGGGAAGCGGGAAGCGGGAAGCGGTCAGCGGTCAGCGGTCAGCGGTCAGCGGTCAGCGCAGGTTCTCGCGCAACCAGTCCAGCTGCTCCCGGACGACCTGCACACGGGGGTGGCCCGGGCCGTGGATCCGGCTGTAGTCGGCGGCGCAGCGCGTCAGCAGGCCGGCCGCCTCGGCGAGGAGGCCGGCGTCGATCAGGACGTTGGCCAGGTTCTCCCGGGAGCTCACCGTGACGGGGTGACCGTCCCCGTGCAGGGCGATCCGCCGGGCCAGGATGTCCCGCAGGAGGGGGACGGCCTCCTGGTAGCGCGCCATGCCGTGCAGAACGGCGGCCAGGTTGTTGCGGGCGGAGAGGGTGTCGTCGGCGTTCGGCCCGGCGAGCGACTCCCAGGAGGCCGCCACCGCCCGCAGCTGCGGCTCCGCCTCGGCATGGCGGCCCAGCCGCACCAGGGCGGCGGCGAGGTTGCTGCGGGCCGCCACGGTGCGCTCGTGGTCACGCCCGTAGCGCTGTTCGAGCCGGGGTACCAGGGCCCGCAGGGACCGCTCGGCCGCCCGGTGGCGGCCGCTGTTGATCAGGGCGGCCGCGTGCCGGTTGACGGCGGACAGCACCTCGGGGTGGTCCGCGCCCAGCAGCCTGGTCCGGCGGTCCAGCGTGTCGCGCAGCAGCGGTTCGGCCTCCGCGGAGCGGCGCAGGGACTCCAGGGCGGCGGCCAGCCCGTCGGCGCTGTGCAGGGTGTCCGGGTGGTCCCGGCCGAGTGTCTTCGCCCTGGCGCGGAAGTTCGCCTGCCAGAGCGACTCGGCCTGCTGGACCCGGCCGAGGTGGTGCAGCAGGTCCGCCAGCTCCGCGTCGGTCCGCAGGGTCTCCTCGTCGCGGGCGCCGAGCACCGCGCGCTGGGTGCCCGCGACGTACTCGTAGAGCTCGACCGCGCGGTCGTCGCCGCCCGGGGTGTGCGCCAGGACCCGGGCGTACTCCCGCAGGAGGATCAGGGTCTCGGGGTGGTCGGCGCCCAGCTTCTCGATGGCCGCGTTCGCCCGCCACTCGGCCACCTCCACCGGCTGGACGCGGACCCGGGCGATCTCCTGCTCCGGCCGGCCCTCCGTCACCTCGGTGACGGTGATGGTGGCCCCGGGCGGCTGCCAGCGCGGCTCGCGGAGCCCGTCGGCGGCGGCCGGCCCGTCCTCGGCGCCCTCGCCGGGCGGTCCCGACGGCGCGGGGCCGCCCGTGCCGTCGGCCCGCGCGGCATGCTCGGCCCGCCTGCGCCACCATCCGCTCATCGGCGGTCCTCCTTCGTCGTCTCGTCGTCTCGTCGTCGCGGTCCGGCCGGTCAG
Organism: Kitasatospora sp. NPDC022856; assembly: GCF_055561235.1. Lineage (NCBI taxonomy): Bacteria > Bacillati > Actinomycetota > Actinomycetes > Kitasatosporales > Streptomycetaceae > Kitasatospora > Kitasatospora sp. NPDC022856. The sequence goes on from NZ_JBVHHE010000013.1 coordinate 53,659, forward strand.
GCGCCGGCGTGCACATGGGCGGCCCAGAGGCCGGGACTGGTGGCGAACGCCGTCCGGCACTGCCGGACGGCGTGGTGGAGCGCCTCGGCCGTCCGGTCGGTGTCCAGCCCCGGCGCCCCGGCGGGCCGGCCGGCCCGCAGGCCCTGGTAGAGCAGCCTGGTCATCCGCAGCGCCAGCAGGTCGTGCACCGGCCAGAGGGTGCCGACGGCATGGGCGTACCCGGCGAGCTGGAAGGCGGAGGTGATGTGGATCGCCTCGTCGGCCAGGTCCGCGGCGCCCCGGGCCGTCTCGCAGGCCGAGAGGACGGCGAGCCGGGCCGCGGGCAGGTCCAGCCGGGCGATCCGGCGGACCGTCAGCGCCGCCGTCCGGTGGTCGTGGACGAGGAGGCGGGCGTTGGACGGGTCCCGCGGCTCGCTGACGCCGTGGCAGGCGAAGTGCACGTGGGAGTGGCGGGGCAGCGCTTCGAGGACGCGTGCCAGGGTGGCCTCCTCGCCGATCAGCGGCTCGGTGGGCAGCAGCCCGCGGAGCAGCTCGACCTCGCGCCGGGCGCCGGTGAGCGGGCGGGCCCCCGGGGTCTCGGGCAGCGCCACCGCGAGCAGGCCGTCGGCGGCCGGGGGGCCGCCGGGCGCGGACCCGCCCGCCGACGGTCCGCCCATCGACGGTCCGGTCGGTTCCGGTCCGGCCGGTTCCGGTCCGGTCTCCCGGGTGCGGGCGTACGCGAGCGCGCGGACGGTCGGGGTGTAGGAGGAGACCACCCGGTCGAGCACGGTGCGGGGCCTCCCGTCGGGCGCCGCCTCGGGCCGGCCCGCTCCGCCGTCGTGGCCCGTCGCGTCCCCGTGGTGGCCCGCCGCGTGCAGCGGCAGGGCGGAGAGCGCGCCGCCCGGCGACCACCAGACCCGGGGCCACCGGCCGTCCGCCGCCGCCCCGGACAGGCCGAGCCGGTCGAGCACCGGTCCGGTGACGTGGTCCCAGGTCCAGCGGAGCACCTCGCCGATCGCCACCTGGGCCGCCCGGTCGGTCGCCGGGTCGGCCGCCGCCTCCAGCGCCGCCTCCAGCCGGCGGACCTGCTCGTCCACCGCGTCCGGAGTGGCCCCGGGCAGTGGGACCAGCAGGACCTGACCCGACCACAGGACCAGTGCGTCGCTGCGGTACCCGCTGCAGTAGGCGAGCACCACCGGCCCGCGCCGGGAGACCGCCGCCAGGAGGTCCGGGGAGGGCGGGGAGAAGAAGTCCGCGAAGCCCGGCAGGGCGCGGATCTCCGTCACCAGCTGCTCGAACCGCGCCGCCAGGGTGTGCCGCAGGTGGCTGCCGGTGGTGCCGGACAGCCCCGGCGCCCCGTCGGCCGGGTCAGCGGCGTCCAGGGCGTCGGGGGCGTCCCGTGCGTCGAGGGCGTCGGCGTCGGCGGCGTCGATCCGCTCGATCCGCTCGCTCAGCTCGCGGAACCGCTCGGCGGCCGCGGGATGGGCGCGGCGCAGCCGGCCCAGGCCGTCGCGGGTGGCGATGGTGCGGCCCAGCAGGACGCCCCGGCCCTGTTCCAGCAGCTGGACGGCGAGGACGAGGTCCCCGGCCTGAATGGCGCAGGCGGCGGCCTCGGCGGCCAGCCCGTGCACCCGGGAGAGGCTGCGCTCCTGGTCACCGCGGGCCAGCCGGCCCGAGGCGGCGAACGGCAGCAGCCGTACGGCCAGCTCGTAGCCGTGCAGGGCCTCCTCCCACCGTTCGCCGGTCGCCGCCGCGGCGCCCCACTCCCAGGCGGCCAGGACCCGGCCGTGGGCCGGCATCGCCTCGGTCCGCGCGGCCCGCCGGTAGGCGTCCTCGGCGGCCCGCAGCACGCCCGGGTCGCCGTCCCGGTGGTGGAGGATCAGCAGGGTGTCGGCGTAGTACCGCAGGTAGCCGCCGTGCGCCGCAGTGCCCTCGGTGTCGGCCCAGACGGCCCGGCCGAGGTCGCTCACCGCCGCTTCCAGCGCCGCCCCGTCCCCGGTCGTGCGGTACTGGTCGAGCCGGGCGTTGCCGAGATTGGAGAGCACCAGGGCGAGCCGGGGGTCGCCGTACGGGCTCTCCTCGACGGCGCGTTCCAGCAGGGCGACGGCCTCGTCCAGGTCCGCCCGGTCGCCGGTCGCGTCGAACCGGGCCCGCAGCGCGTTGGCGAGGTGGTTCAGCCGGTCGCCCAGGGCCGGGCTGCCGGACCGGGTCAGCGCGAGGGCCTCGCGGGCCGTCGCGATCGCCTCGTCGGCCACCGCCGGCTCGCCGGTCGCACCGTGCCGGCTCTGCAGCACCACACCGAGGTTGGCCAGCCGGTCGACCCGGTCGGCGGGCCGGACCGGTCCCTCGTCGACGGCCCGGCGGGCCAGCTCGGCCGCCTCCCGGAAGGCCTGCGGGTCGTCGGTCTGGAACCCGCGCTCCCGCAGGGTGACGGCGAGGTTGGCGAGGATCTCGCCGAAGGTCTTCGTGCCGGGCCGCTCCCCGGCGAGCGCCTCGCGCAGCACCTCGACGGCCTCGTCGAGGAGTTCCACGTCACCGGTCCACTGCGCCAGCCGGTGCAGCGCGTTGCCGAGGCTGTTCAGCCGGTGCGGGCGCCGGGTGGCGTCGCGCTCCGGCACGGCCGCGGCGCGGCGCAGCAGGTCGACGGACTCCCGCAGCACCGCCAGGTCGCCGGTGGCCTCGGCGGCCAGCCGCAGGGCCACCCCGAGCCCGGCCAGGCAGCCGCCGTGGCCCGGCTGCCCGGCCGGCGTCGCGGCCAGCGAGGCCCGGTTCACCCGGAGCATCTCCTCGCGGTCGCCCGGGTCGCCGGTGAGGGCGTACCAGGTCCGCAGGCCCTGGGCCAGGTTGTGCAGCGCCGGCAGCCTGGCTTCGTGGCCCGCCGGGACCACGGCCGGCACCTCGCGCCACAGCCCCAGCGCCTCCTCCAGCGCCTCGGTGTCGCCGGTGAGTTCGTAGCCGGAGTGCAGCACCTCGGCGAGACCGAGCAGCAGGGCGACGAGGTCGTCGGGGTCGGACGGCAGGCCGTCCAGCGCCCGCCGGTAGGCACTCTCGGCCCGGGTCAGGTCCTGCTCGCGGCCGGCGGCCCGGTAGCGCTCGGACAGTGCCGCGCCGAGGCCGGCCAGCGCCTCCCCCACGGTGGGCGGCTGCTGCGGCAGGCCGGCCGCGCGGGCGAACATCGCCACCGCGCCGTCCAGATCCGCCGGCCGGTGGTCGAGGTCGAACCTGGTCCGGTACCCGAGGGCGAGCAGCCGGACGTCCTGGGCCGCGGGCGGCTCGGCCGCCGCGCGTTCGACCCCGAGCTCGATCAGGGCGTCCAGGTCCCGCCGGTCGCCGAGCAGTTGCCAGCGCACCAGGAGCGCCACCAGGAGGTTGCCCGCCCGGACGGGCCGGCCCGGGTCGCCCGGCGGCGCCGTGCGCAGGTACTTCCGGGTCGTCCGGACCGCCCGGTCCAGCGCCGCCCGGTCGCCCGTTCTGAGGTGGTGCAGCAGGAGTTCGGCGGCCGGATCCGCCCCGCCTCCCGTCACCGAAAGCCGCGCCTGCGAGACGATCACCCCCGGGCGCTGCGTCGCGCCGATCGGCCGGTCCGCTCCAACTCCCCGCCTCGGCGGGTGGAATCGCTCCACATCCTAGCGAACGCAGAGGCTGTCGCACGACTTCCCCCGGCCGGCAGTCAAGAGCGCGATTTTGCGGTGCCGGTGAGGAGTTTGTTGAGGTTATGGACGGTGCCGAGGAGCTTGATCTCGGTGTCGACTGCTCGGCGGCCCCGGTAGTGGAGGTGCCGACCGAACCGTTGGAATAGCTGGGCGAAGCCCGGTTCGACCAGGGCACTGCGCTGTCGGTACTGGGCCCGGCCGGTCGGGGTGGCCAGGCGGTCGGCCATGGCTTGCTGGCCGGCGGGGGCGGTCTGGCGCTTCGCGGGGAAGCCTGCTTGGTCGGCTTCGCTGGTGACCGAGACCAGCAGTGGTAGGTCGGCGAGGGCCTCGAAAGCGGCGGCGGAGGCGTATCCGCTGTCGGCGAGCCAGAGCCGGATGTCGCCCGGCAGTCCTGCCGCGCACTGGTTCTCCTGGGTCCTCCTCACCATGGGGACCAGGGCGGTGCGGTCCGAGGGGTTGTCGTGCAGGTCGATGGCCAGCAGGATCTGGCGGCGTGCGCAGACAATCTGCAGGTTGTATCCCTGCAGGTAGCCGCCGCGTTTGCCCAGCTGCAGTCGGGAGTCCGGGTCGCTCGGGCTGGCGCTGGCCGTCGGGGAGGGCACTGGTTCGGGGGTGCGTGCCCGCTCCAGATGGGCAATCGCCTTCACCAGTCGGGCCCGCTGCCGGACGAGGACCGTCTTGTCCTCCATGGGCACGGGCGGCCGGCCGTTGGCGCCATGGCGGCCTGCTGCCCGGTCGGCCTCGGCCCTGGCCTGGTAGTTCCTCAGTTTCTCCTGGTGGGCCGCCGTCTCCGCAGCCAGCCGCTTCTCTGCCCGGACCACGATCCGTTCGGCAGCCTCGACCTTGATCCTTGTCTCGTTGGCGGACGGCAGGGACCGCTCATAGAGCCTCTCCCGGGCCGCGCGGGCCCGGACGAGCAGATCACGCAGTCGCGACAGCCGGGGCAAGTCGTCACGCGATTCCTCATCGCCTCCCTCAAGGTCGCCGGTTTCCACGCGGCGGGCATGGTCACCCGCGTCGTCCATGAGCGCGTCGATCTCGTCCTCGCACCGGGCGATGATCGTCTCGAGGCGGGACAGGTGTTGGTTCGAGTCGCGTGACGCGTTCGCCTCCATCGGCGAGCCGTCCACCGCCACCGCGGACAGGTCCACCAGCCCGCGACGGCCGCAAAGGGCCAGCACCTGCACGAACAGCTGGGTCAGCGCGTCGTGGTGGCGCTGGACGAACCGTGCGACGGTGGAGTGGTCCACCGCGCGGTTCGCGGTGATGATCCGGCAGCCGAGATCGTCCCAGCAGGCCCGCTCGATGCTGCGCGAGGAGCGTATGCCCTTGCTGTAACAGTAGAAGAGCAGTGCGACCAGAACGCCTGGCGGGTAGCCGGCGCCGCCCTGTCCGTCAGCGCGATAACCACCCTCGAAGGCCGACAGGTCGAGCTCCTCGACCACCTCGAGCACCCTCCAGCACAGGTGCCCGGGCGGCAGCCACTCCCGGGCGCTCCTCGGCATCTCAAGATCACTTTCGCGGTCGCACGCCAGGAAGTTCCGCCCCACGGGGCCAGATTCCAACGTCCCCGCCAGGACCGGAATCGAACAACGAATCGCTCTTGACTATCGGCCGGGGGAAGTCGTGCGACAGCCTCCGCACCGTCAGGAGGCCGTCGTTATACTGATCCACGATCCGCGACGACGATCCACGATCCGCGGACGACGCCATGAAGGGGGCCGGGTGGTCGAGACGGCGAGCCGCGAGCCGGACGGTCCGACGGCCGGGCACGCGCGGTTGGGGGAGTTCTGCCGGCGGCTGACCTCCGCACCCGACTCGCTCGACCTCGGCCCGGCGGGGCACCGCCTGGTGGAACACCTCACCGCTGAGCTGCGGGCCGGCCGACCGGCGGCGGAACTCGACGACGTGTTCGACGAGTTGGAGGAGCTGCTGCTGATGGCCGGGCACAGCGCCGGGCTCGGCTCCTTCCGCACGACCCCCGGCCCCGGCCCCGCCTACCGCGCCCTGCCGGTCTCCGGCCCGGGCCACCCGCCGCTGCACGTCCTGGCCTGCCCGCACGGACACTGCGGCCGGGTGGAGGTGCCGGACGCCGCGCAGGCGTCGCAGTGCCGGGTGTTCGGACAGCCGCTGCGGGCGGTCGGACTCCGGTGACCAGCGCCTTCCTCGGCGCGCTGGGCGGCCGGATCGCCGAACGCTGGGTCGCGCTGCTCGCCCTCCCCGGCCTGCTCTACCTCGCCGCCCTGACCACCGCCGGCGTCCTCGGCCAGCGCCACTGGGGCGACCTCGGCCGGCTCCGCTCACGACTCGACGACCTGGCCGCCGCGCCCGGCTCGCACAGCGCCGCCGTGATCGCCGTCGTCGCCCTGGCCGTCCTGGTCGGCGCGGCCGCGATCGGGGCGGCCGCCCAGGCGCTGGGCACCGGGGTGGAACTGCTCTGGTGCGCCGAGGCGCGCGGCCCGCTGCTGCGCCGCCTCGCCGACCGGCGGCTGCGCCGCTGGCGCACGGCGGACGAGGCCTACCGGTCGGCCCTGCTGGCGGCGGGCCGCGCCCGGATCGCCGGCGCGGCCGACGCCGACGACCTGGCCGACACCGCGGAGCTCCGCTACGCCGAACGCAACCGCGTCGCGGCGGCCCGCCCGCGCCATCCGTTCCGCACCGGGGACCGGCTGGCCGCCCCCGGCCAACGCCTCTGGCGCGCCTACCGCCTGGACCTCGCGGCCGCCTGGCCCCATCTGTGGCTGCTCGCCGCCGACGGCACCCGCGCGGAGCTGCACACCGCCCGCCTCCAGCTGGGCGCCGCCGCCCGGCTCTGCGCCTGGGGCATCGGGTACCTGTTGCTGGGCCTCTGGTGGTGGCCGGCCGCACCGGCGGGCGCGGCCGCCGTCGGCCTCGGCCTGCGCCGGGGGCGGGACGCCGCGGTGGCGTTCGCCGACCTCACCGAGGCACTCGCCGACCTGCACGTCCGCGAACTGGCACAGTCCCAGGGCATCGACTGCCCCGACAGCTTCGACCGCGCGGCGGGCGAACGCCTCTCCCGGGCCCTGGCCAAGGTGGACTGACCGCCCGCCGAGGCCCCGCACCGCCGCCCGGCAGCCGGCACCGGGCTCCGGCGGCGCTCCACCGGCGCTCCACCGGCGCCCCGGCCGGTGGCGGCGGCCGGGAGGCCGTCCCCGCCGGGGCGACGGGCCCCGTGGCGGCGCCCCCGGCGGACAGCCCAGCGGCCCGCCCCGCCCGGTGGGGGTCCACCGCGCGCCGCTCGGCTGCCGAGCAGGGGTCACCCGGTGGTGACCCGCAGGTTGGCGAGGACGGCCGAGCCGTCGGCGGTGGTGGCGAGCACCCGGCCGGAGCGGTGCCAGAACGTCAGTGCCCCGCCGTGGTGGCGCAGGCCCACCGCCGGCAGACCGGCACCCGGCTGCCCCGCCGCCGTCGCGTTCGGGAGCAGCAGGGTCCGCGGCGGCTCCACCTCGCTCGCGGTGCCGGTGGGGACGCGGACGGTGCCGTCGGCGGCCGGGGCGAGCGTCAGGGCCCAGTGCTCGCCGTCGACGACCGGCCCGGCCGGCGCCACGCCGTCGACGAGTCGTTCCACCGGCTCCCGGTCGGTCGACCAGCGCAGTGTGGTGCTGCCCCGGGCCGGATCGGGTTGGCCGGTCAGCAGCCGGCCGGTCGCCAGCAGCGCCGTGCCCTCGCCGAGGAGGTCGGCGTCCAGCGCGGTGCGCGAGCGCAGCTCCCAGCCGGGCTGGTCCCAGCGCCACAGCTCCGTCAGCACGCCACCCCCGGGCAGCCGGGAGGCGACGACGGACGCGCAGGACGTGGGGGTGCGCACCAGCGGGCCGACGGGCCGCTGCTCGCCACCGAGCTCCCGCCACACCACGGTCGGGCGCGCGGCCAGGGTGTCGAGGACGGCGATGCCCTCCTCGTCCCGGGTCAGCAGCTGTCGGCCGTCGAAGGACGGCACGAGCCCGCGCACCCGCAGCGTGCCCCAGTACCGGACGGCGCGGGTGCCGAGGTCCAGCCGGGAGATCTCGCGGACCTGCCCGTACCGGGCCACCAGCAGGGCGGCGCCGCCGTGGTCGGCCAGGACGAGTTCGTCCGCCGGGACGTCCCAGCGGGCCTTCACCCGGCCGTCGGGCCCGAGCAGTCGCACCCCCGCCTGGCCGCAGGCCACCAGCAGCAGGCCCGACTCCAGCCGCGCCGCGTCCAGGACCGGGAGCGTCCCGGGCCGGTCCACGAAGGCCCACTCGTGCCCGGCGGCGGCCGTGGGACGGGCGGGTCGGCGCGGTCGCGGCAGATCCGCCGCGACCAGCGGGTCGGCACGCTTCGCCAGCTGCTCGAACAGGGCGGTCTCGGTGCGCTGGTCGAGCGGGGCGCCGGAGCCGCCGGCCCCGCCGAAGCCGCCGTCGCGGACCACGGCGCGGAGCGCCGCCGTGGCGAGTTCGCGGTCGTTCGCCGGGTCCGCGCCCGGCAGCCCGGCCAGCGCACCGGCCAGCGCGGACCGGCCGGTCGCCCGGCCGCGGCCGGCGTCGGTGGCGCCGGTGTCATCGGTGGCGCCGGTGTCGTCGCCGGCGTCCTCCAGTACGGCCCGCGCGAGCGCCCGGGTCGCCTCCCCCGCGCCGAGGGCCAGCAGGTGGGCGAGTGCCCGGCCGCGCGCCGGCCCGCCGAGCGCGACCGCGTCCCGCAGGTCGGCGGCCACCGAGGGCCGCAACTCCTCGTCCGGCCAAGCGGCTTCGACCGCGCCCAGTCGGTCGCCGCCCGCGCGGCAGTGCTCGACCCAGGCGGCCCGCAGCTCACGCCCGGCCCCCGGGTCGTCGGCGCTCAGCCGCTCGACGGCGTCGGCGAAGGCGGCCCGCCGGTGCGCCGTCCGGACCGCCCGCGCGCGCTCACCCGCCCGCCACCAGAGCCGCACCACCAGATCGGCGGCCAGCCCACGGCCCTCGGCGAGTTCGGCGGCCTGAGCGGTCCGGCCGTGCCGGTCCAGCAGGGCGACCGCCTCGGCCGGGGCGTCCAGCAGGTCGGCGAGCACGAACGCCGCCTCGTCGATCCGCCCCTCCCGCTCCAGCGCGGTGGCGGCCTGCCGGTAGAGACCGGCCAGGTGCTGCTGCACGGTCGGCCCGGACATCGGCGAGACGCCCGCCGGGCCGCCGGTGACCGGGGTCGGCCGCAGCGCGCCCGCGAAGCGCCGGGGCAGGCCGAGCGAGAGCCACCCCTGCTCGGTGGGGCGGGACTCGCCGGCGAGCCGGAGCGCGTCGCGCAGCGCGTCGTCCCAGCGGCGCTGCTCGAAGGCGCGGGTCAGCTCCCGCAGGTAGCGGGCGTGGCGGCCGTGGACCAGCCGGCCGGCGGGGCTGCGCACGACGAGCCGGGCGAGCAGCCCCCGCAGCAGCGGCCGCCGGGCGCGGACCGGCCGCCCGCCCGCCGGGCGCGGAGCGGGCCCGGTGGTACCCGCGGTTCCGCCGGACGTGCCCCGGGCGGCCCAACTGCCCCGGGCGAGGAGGGCGGTGACGGCCACCGCGAGCAGGACCCCGCCGGGGTGGAAGCCGCGGTCCACGATCAGCTGGGCGAACCGGACGACCAGGAACACGGCGACGACGACGATGAGGACGGCCGCCGCCATGAACGCCACCGGGCCGGACCCGTCCCCCCAGCGGGGCAGCCGAAGCCGGCCGAACCACCGGGCGGCCCGGGACAGGCCCGGGAGGCGGACCCGCCGGCCGCCGCCGGGCGGAGCCGCCTCGGTCAGACGGCGGGCGCGCTCGGAGCGGGCCCCGACGCCGGCCGCCGCCCGCAGGTCGGGCCGGGCGGGCCGGGGCAGGTCCTCGACGACGGGCGCGGGCTCGGCCACCGCACCGACCGGCGCGAGCCGGTGGAGGGTGAGTCCGGCCGGGTCGAGCCAGTCCGAGGGGTCCAGCGGCGGCAGTTCGGCGATCGGGTGCGTCGCCACCGCCCCCGCCACGGGGAGGGCGAGCCGGCCCGTCGGCACCGGGGCGCCCTCGGCGCCGACCGCGGCCAGCCCGCCGCCGGGCAGGCGCCGCACGGGCAGTCCGGGCGCGCGGTCCGCCCGGGCCTCGACCGGCTCGGCGAGGACGAGCAGCCAGCGGCCGTCCGGGAGCGCGCGCAGCTCGGCGCCGTCCGCCCAGTGGGCCAGGACGCGCTCGGCGGCCTCGGCCGCGCCGATCACCGGGACGTCCAGGACGAAGCCGGCTGCGGCCACGGTGGCGCGGAACGCGGCGGCGGCGGTGGCGCTCACTGGTCGCTCCCGAGGTGGTAGAGGACGCGGCCGGTGTTGGCGTCGCCGATGACGATCCGGCCCGGGCGCGGTTCGGCGGCGAGCAGGGGCAGGGTCGGGTGGACGGCGGCCGGGCTGACGCCGCCGGAGAAGCGGCCGAGCGTGCGGGTGCCGTCCGGCCGGATGCTGCGCACCTGCCGGCCGTCGAGGGTGCAGGTGATCAGCGCCGGCACCGCGCCCTGGTGGACCAGGCCGACCACCTCGGCCCGCTCCCGGAACGAGAGCCGTACCCGGCCGCCCTGCCGGGGCTGCACCACCCAGTTCCTGCCGTCCTCGGACCAGGCCTGGGTGGTGCCGCCGTGCACGACGTGCCGGGCCCGCTCCGCCTCGGGCAGCAGCGGGTGCGGGAACAGCCGCCGCTCGCGGACCCGCTGGAAGCCGCGCTCCTCCGCGCCGGGGGCCAACGGCCCGTCGTCGCGGGCGCTCCCGCCTCGCTCGATCCGCCACCACCGGCCGCCCAGCGGGCAGAGCAGGTCGTCGCCGTCGCGCAGCACCGGCCGGAGCGGGCCGGTGCACACGGGTTCCAGGACGGCCCGGTCGAGCCCGAGGGCGGCCAGCTCGACGGTGAACTCGCCGCTCGCCCCGAGCGGGCGGCCACTGACGTACGGAAGGAGCCGCTCCCCCCTGAGGTGGAGGGCGATCAGGCGCCGGCCGATCCGGCCCGCCGCGACCACCGGCCCGTGCAGGTGGTGGCGGCGGGTCCGGATCGCGCCGTCGTGCTCCGGCCCGGCACCGGGCAGGTTGGCCGCGAGCAGGGTGGCGGTGTTCCGGCCCCTCAGCAGGAGGGTGCGGGCGTCGGTGGTGAAGACCGGCTGCGCCCGCCCGGTCGCCCCGACCGGAACGGCGACCACCGTCGGCGCGGCCCGGCGGAACTCGGCGCCGCGCAGCGCCCGGACGGCGATCGGCGCCGGGGGCAGCGGCAGCTCGACGGACGTCCGCGCGAGGCGCACGGTGACGCGGACGGCGCCGTCGGCGCTCCAGCCGCTCGGCTCGCTCGCCAGCACGTGCTGGCGGGAGGCGAGCCGGTCGGCCAGCCGGGGCGAGGTGAGCAGCCAGGACCGGTCGGCGTCGTCCAGCCCCTGCCGGGCCCGCCGGACGTCCTCGGGCGTCGGGTCGGTGTGCCGGCGGGCGGCGAGCCAGCGCGGCAGCAGCTCCGGGAGGTCCCCGGTGAGCCACTGGCCGGGCGGGTCACCCAGGATGCCGACGACCAGTTCGGTGCCGCGCGCGGCTGCCCGGCGGTGCAGGACCAGCAGGGCGGCGAGCTGGACGAGCCGCCCGGCGCCCGCCTGGGCGGGGCCGGTGTCGGCCAGCGCGACGATCCGGCCGCGTACCGTCGGGGCGCGGAACTCGGGTGCCAGGTGCAGGAGTTCACCCTCGGCCAGGCGGCGCAGGAACTCGTCGGGGGCTTCGTCGGCCAGCAGCCACTCGGAGGGCAGCAGTTGGTCGGGCCGACCGGACCGGGCGAGGCCGCCGTGCCCGTCCGGGGTGCCGCGGTCGTCGACGGCGGGCTCACGCTCGCCGATCAGGGCATCCAGGCGGCGCAGCAACGGGCCCAGCGCGACGGCGAGTTCCGGCGTCAGCGCGGACAGACCGGCGGCCCAGGGGGCCAGCGCGGCGGGGAGTCGGGCGGTCATCGCAGGACACTCCCGCAGGACGGGCCCGGGGCGCTCGGGGCGCGACGGACGGCGGGAGTGGGCGCGGGAGCGGGCACGGCCCCGACACCGGGGAACAGGCCGCCGCACCCTGGCGCGGCGGCGACCGGACGCCGACGGCGGGTTCGCGCGGCCGGCCCGGGGTGGCCCGGCGGGACGGCCGTGGGTCGGGCGGTCATCGCGGGCCACCCCCGGCGGCCGGATCCGGCGCCGCCGGGGTGGACGCGACCTCGGTGGAGCCCGTGTAGGGGTCCAGTGCGGCGGGGTCGGTGGTCGGGGGCGGCGGGTCGGCGACCAGGGCGTGCCCGGGGAGCAGGACGCAGAGCCGGTCGCCCTCGGCACCGGCGGCCCGGCGCCAGAGCGCCGCGGCGGGCCGGGGGCGCGCGGTGGTGGGTACCAGGACACCGGCGTCGAGGCCCAGGTAGCGGGCGCCGTCCGCCCAGGGCAGGTCGGCCTCGGCCCCGAGCACCAGCAGCGCGCCGTCGCCGGCGACCACGCCGAGCCGGGCACCGCCGGCGAGCCGTTCGCGCGCGGCCACGGCCAGGGCGGCCACGGCATCGCCCAGGGCGAGTACGGCGGCGGCGGGCAACGGCGGCTCGCGGCGCTCCCAGCGGAGCGGGACGGACGGCGGGGCGGACGGCGGGACGGACGGCGGGACGGACGGCGAACCGGGCAGCGAACCGGACGACGGGGCGGTGACGGTACCGGTCATGCGGGCGCGACCGCCGCGACCAGCTCGGCACGTATCCCGGCCAGGGCCCCGGACAGGTCGGCCGGGTCGAACCCGGCGTCGATCTCCCGCAGCGCGGCCTCCAGCCGCAGCCGGGAGTCCCGCCCCTCGGGGAGGGTGCGGTGCGTGGCCAGCAGCTGCGTACCGGTGCGGACGAGCCGCTCGGCCCGGGCCGCCGAGCTGCGCGACAGCTCCTCGGCGGCGTGCACCAGGCTGCGGTTGGCGGCCTTCTCGACCAGGTCGGCGAGAGTGTCGCGGGCCTGCGCCTGGGCGTCGGCGGTGGGGGCGACCAGCGGCAGCACCCACAGGTCGCGGACCGAGGCCGCCGTCCGGCCGTCGAGCACGGCGGCCGCGGCGACGAGCTTCTGCGACCGGACCGCCCGCCGGTCGCTGATCGGCACGCCCGCGGCGCGCAGCCGGCGCAGCGCGGCGGCGACCAGCGGGGTGACCTCGTCGAGGTCGCAGGCCCGGGCGGCGGCGGCCAGCCGGTCGAGCGCGCCGAGCCGGTCGGCCGCGGCCGCGAGGCCGGTCGGGCCCATCGGATCGCCCGAACCGGCGAGGTCGCCCGAACCGGAGAGGTCGCGCGGACCCGCGAGGCCGCCCGGGTGGAGTGGGGACGCCGCCGGCCGGCGGCCGGCCTCCAGCAGTTCCTCCAGCCGCGCGTCCGCCACCGGCTCGACGAAGACCCGGGCCAGGAAGCGGTCCGCGAAGGCGGCGAGCGCCGGGTCGTCCGGCAGGTGGTTGGCCGCGCCCACGCAGACCCGCAGCGGGCTGTGCAGCACGGTGCCGCCGCGCCGGAAGACCCGCTCGTTGAGCAGGCCGAGCAGGGTGTTGAGGACGGCGGTGGAGCCGAGGAACACCTCGTCGAGGAAGGCGATCTCGGCCTCGGGAAGCATCCCGGCGGTCTCGAACTCGATCCGGCCCTCGCGCAGTCGACGCAGGTCGACCGGGCCGAACAGCTCGTTGGGCTCGGTGAACCGGCCGAGCAGGTACTCGAAGTAGCGGCCGCCGAGCTGCCCCGCGATCCGGCGGACCGCCTCGGACTTGGCCGTGCCCGGCGCGCCGACGACCAGCAGGTGCTCGCCGGCCACCGCGCACAGGACCACCACTTCGGCCACGGTCTCGCGGTCGATCATGCCCTGCCCGGCGGCGGCCACGGCGTGCCCGATCAGCTCGGCGTCGGCGGCGTCGGCGGCATGGACGGTTGCGGTGGCGCTGGTCTCGGTCACGAGCACCGGAGTCTACGGGCGGCTCCGCGGCGCCCACCAACCGGTTTCCGGGCTGCCCGCCCGCGGCATCCAGACCCCCACGGGTTCGCTGCTCACCGCTGTGGGAGTGATGCGGGCCGGCCGCTCCTTCACTCTCGGGCCTCACGGCAGGCCCGTGTCGGACAGGCTGCGAATCCGTGCTCCTCGGGGTTGGTCTCTGCGGGGCCTGCGGTGGCCTCCGGCTCCAGCCCGGAGGCAGCCGAAATGGTGTCGCTCCCCGTGCCGGGGGCCGTTACCGTGCACCCCTGTGAATCCTGAAGATCCGAAGGACTTGGTCCGGCGCGGGTACGACTTGCTCTCCGTTCAGTACGAGCGCGCGTTCGGCAGCGAGACGAAGTACGGATCATGGATCGAGGATCTGCTCGGTCGGCTTCCGGATGCGGGCGCGGTACTGGATGTGGGGTGCGGGACCGGAGTTCCCGTGGCCCGGTCGCTCGCCGCGGCAGGGCACCTCGTCACGGGCGTCGACATCAGCGGTGTCCAGATCCAGCGGGCTCGGGAGCTGGTACCGGGGGCCGAGTTCGTCCGAGCGGACGCCACGACCCTGGCGTTCCCCTCGGAGACCTTCGACGCCGTCATCTGCCTCTACGCGCTGATCCACATTCCGGTCGAGGAACAGCCCGCCCTGCTGGAGCGGATCGCCTCGTGGCTGCGGCCGGGCGGCTGGCTTCTGGCCACCACCGGTCATCGGTCCTGGACCGGGACCGACGAGAACTGGCTCGGCGGCGGAGCCGCGATGTGGTGGAGTCACGCGGACGCGGCGACGAACCGGTCCTGGCTGCTGCGTGCCGGCTTGGAGGTGTCGTACGAGGAGTTCGTCCCCGAAGGCGACAGTGGCCACGTCCTGTTCCGCGCACGGCGCCCGCAGGGTTGACGGTCCGGTGGGACCGCGGCCGGCGGCGTTGACGCGGGGTGTCGGCAGCGGTTCGGCGGAGGTCGGTCGCGCGGGGTTCGAGGCACCGCCGCACCGATGAGGGAGTCGGCGGGGCGGGGGCCTCATCGGTGCGGACCGGCGGATCAGGCCTGCCAGTGCGGCTTGCCGCTGACCATGCGGCAGTAGATCACCCGGCCGCCGGCCTCGTGGGTGCTCTTGCCCAGGTCGGCGTCGCGGCAGAACTGGCCCGCCTTGTAGCAGTTGCCGGCATTGGAGCGGATCTCGCAGTCGCCGGCGGCCGCCTTGGGCTGCGCGGTCGGCTCCGGGTCCGTCGGCGGCTTCGCGGTGGTCGCCTTGGGCTCCGGCGCGGCCTTGGTGACGGGCGGCTGCGTCTTGGGCGCGGCCGACTGGGGCTTGGCCGTGGTCGGCGCGGGTGCGGGCTCCGCGGGCGGCACCGGCGTGGTCACCGCCGACGGGGTCACCACCGGCGCGGGCTCGGGCGCGGTGACCACCGGTGCGGGGGTGGCCGGCGGGACGGTGGCGACGGGTGCGGCCGGGGCCGTGACGGCGGGCGGGGAGGCGGCGGTCGTGGCGCCGTCGGCCGGCGCCGGGTCGCACCCGGTCAGCGCGAGACCGACGGTGAGGACGAGTCCGGCGACGGCGGCCAGGCCGCGACGGTCGCCGCGCGCGCGTGCAGCCGTGCGGGACGACATTCGTGCGGACGTGCGTGAGGGCATGAGGGGAGACATGAGGGGAGACGCTCCGATCCGATGAAAAGATGTTCGGGATTCAATCAGGGCGACCACACGCCACAAGCACATCCCGCACACTTCGTTGGCAGATCGAGACCTTGCGACCACGGAGAGCAACCGGGCCGCCCGGCGCCGATCACCCAGCGCCGATCACCCACGGTCGACCGGCCCCCACGCCCGTCCGGCCCGCGCGCCGCCGTCTCCGCCGGACAGGTCCTGTATCCGCCCGCCCGGCCGCGCTTGCCCGGCCTCGAACCCCTGCGGTGCGTACGGTCGGTGCCGTCCCGACCGACCCCGGTCGGCGGGCGAAGGGCGGGTCGTCGTCTCTCCCACGGGCGGGAGTACGAGGACAGGGCGAAGGAGACCGGCAGCCGTGCAGCGCAAGTGGTGGACCTCCTCGCCGTCTCCGTGGCGACGGCGCGGTGATGTTCGCGGTGTCGCTGGCCCTGGTCGCCCAGGAGTTCGCGCCCGGCCGCGCGCGGGGCACCGCGATGGGCGTGTACGGGGCGACCATCGGGGTGGCGGTCGCGGTCGGCCCGCTGGTCTGCGGCGGGCGGCGGCCGTGGCGGCCCCGTCCCGCGCAGGCCGTGACGGCCCCACCCCCTCGGAGGCCGTGACGGCCCGGGCCGGAGACTCCTCCGGGCCCGGGCCGTCACGTTGCGGACACCCCGCGCCGCTAGCCGATCGAGATCGTGAAGACCTTGTCGGCCCCGTCGGCCGCCCCGCCGTTGTTGTCGGCGTTGGTGGTGGTGAGCCAGAGCCGGTCGGCCCCGGGCACCTTGGACACCGTCCGCAGCCGGCCGTAGGCGCCGACGTAGTACGCGGTCGGCGTCCCGACGTTCTCGGTGTTCCCGTCGATCGGGATGCGCCACATCCGCTCACCGCGCAGCGCCGCCATGTAGACCACGTTGCGCACGATCGCGATCCCGCTCGGCGAGGCCTCGTTGACCGGCCAGCTCGCCTTGGGGTCGGTCATCCCGGCCACCCCGCAGGTGCCCTCGCAGGTGGGCCACCCGTAGTTGGCCCCGGGCTTGACCAGGTTGAGCTCGTCCCGCTTCGAGTCGCCGAACTCCGCCTCCCAGAGCCGTCCGTCGCGGTCGAACGCCAGGCCCTGCGGGTTGCGGTGGCCGTAGCTGTAGACGTCGTTGCCGAAGGGGTTGCCGGGGGCCGGCTTGCCGTCGGTGGTCAGCCGCAGGATCTTCCCGTTGAGCGAGTTCTTGTCCTGGGCCAGCGAGGACGTCTGGGCGTCACCGGTCGACGCGTACAGGTACCCGTCGGGGCCGAAGGCCAGCCGGCCGCCGTTGTGGTAGCGGTTCTTCTTGATGCCCTGGAGCAGCACCTTGTAGCCGCTCAGCGTGGAGCCGTTGTACGTCATCCGCACGATCCGGTTGCCCTCGGCGGCGGTGTGCATGAGGTAGACGTAGTGGTTGCCCGCCCAGTCGGGGTCGACGGCGATGCCGAGCAGGCCGCCCTCCCCGTCGGTGGTGACGGCGTTGGGCACGGTGCCGACCGCCGCCTTGGCGCCGCCCGTGGTGAGCCGGAAGACCTTGAAGCTGTCCCGCTCGGTGACCAGCGAGGTGGTGCCGTCCGGCAGCCAGGCGATGCCCCAGGGAATCGTCCACCCCGTGGAGAGGGCGCTCGGGGAGCCCGGGACGCCGCCGTCGGCCGGGCAGGCGCCCGTGGTGAAGGAGACGGGGTCGGACGGCGCCGAGTAGTTGCCCGCGGTGTCCCGGGCGACCACCGAGAGCGTGAACGGCGCGTCGCAGGCGAGCCCGGTGACCACCGCCGAGGTGGCCGGCGGGGTGCCGGTGACGCTCTTCACGACGGCGGAGCCGCTGCGGATCTCGTACCCGACCACGCCCTTGTCGTCCGTCGCGGCGCCCCAGGTCAGAGTGGCGCCGGTGGGGGTGACGGCCGAGACGGTCGGGGTGCCCGGCCGGCCGGGCGCCGGGTCGGTGCCGGCCGTGGTGGTGCAGTCGACGGCGACGCTGGCCGGCGAGGCGTTGCCGGAGGCGTCCCGGGCGATCACGGTGAGGTTGTAGGTGGTGGCCGGGGCCAGCCCGGTGAGCTGCCGGGAGGTCGCGGTGCCCGGGGCCTCGGCGAGTTTGTTGCCGTGCTCGTAGATGTCGTAGGCGGTGACGCCGACGTCGTCGCCGGCGGCTCCCCAGCCCAGCGTCAGAGCGTTCGGCCCGACGGCGGAGCAGCTCGGCGCACCGGGACGGCTCGGCGGGGTGGTGTCGGCCGCCGCGCCCACCCGGAGGCGGTCGAGGTTGGGGCCGCCGTCGGCGGTGGTGGCGGTGGCCCGGATCCGGTTGGCGCCGGCGGCGAGGGCGACGCCGACGGTCTTCTCCGCCCAGGTGTCCCAGTCGGCGGTGGGCGGGAAGGCGACACCGGCGGCGACGACCTTCCCGTTGACCGCGATGTCCATCGGGCGGTTCGCCGTACCGGCGTTGGCGTACCGGAAGGCCAGCGAGGCGGTCCCGGCCGCGGTGGCGCTCACCGTGAACTCGACGGCGGAGCCGGTGGTGTTGGTGTAGTCGACGAAGCCTGTCCCGGTGTACCCGGTGTGGTTGGTGGCCGTCTTCGCCTGCGCGAGCACGGCGTCCTCGGCCTGGTAGTCGGTGCTCGCCGCCGTCGCGGCGGTCGCCGCGGGAGGCGCCGCCACGGCCCCCAGGACCAGGGCGGCCGCGGCGAGCGCCGCTCCGCCGGCCCGGGCGAGCGCCGCCCGCCGGTGCGCCGCGGCTGTCGTGCGCGGGTGTCCGGTGTCGGTCATCACGGCACCCAGTAGTTTCCGGAGGCGACGATCATCGACTGCAGCTGCACGCTGCCGCCGTAGTAGAGGCCCGGGTCGATCGCGGTGCCGGCCAGCTTGGCCCAGAGCGCGTCCAGCCAGGCCTGCGAGCCCGGGTCGGTCATCGCGGTGACCACGAACGGCGCGGTGAAGGCCATGTCTCGGCCGTTCTCGAAGACCGTGCCGTTCAGCTTGTAGCCGGTGGCGATGTTCGCCGGGTCGCCGCCCGCCTTGCCCTTGATCCAGGTGTTGATCTTTCGCGCCGAGGCGAGCGAGGCGGCGTCCCCGCTGGTGACGGCGTCCGCGCCGATCCGCCACGGGTCGCGGCAGGCGTTCCAGCTGTAGTCCCCGTCGTGGGGACTCTCCAGCACCTCGCCGGCGGCGGGCTTGGCGGTGCCGTTGGTGTTGACCACGAAGTCGGCGAGCAGCCCGGTGTTCGGGGCGTAGCCGCTCTGCTGCTTGGTGATCAGGTTCTGGTGGGCGGTGCGGACGGTGTCCCAGGTGGTGTCGCCGGTCGCGGCCCGGAAGGCGCGGAAGTGGTCGATCATCCAGTCCGAGGAGCGGGTGATGTAGTAGGTGGAGTCGCCCGAGGTGGACCAGTCGCCGAGCCGCATCAGGTGGGTCGTGGGGTTGACCTCACTGGCCTTGATCGCGTTGATGTGCTTGACGGCCAGGCCCTTGTAGTCGTACGTCCCGCCGCTGCCCCACTGCCGGTCGGCGAGCAGCAGCCCGTACGCGACGTCCAGGTCCCCGTCGGTCGCCGAGTCGGAGCCGTTGACGCTGCGGCAGGAGGAGTCCTGCTCGGCGGCGAGGAGGTTGGCGTTGTTCACCGACGGGTGGGCGAGCACGAACTTCACCATGCCGTCGAAGACCGTCCGGGCGTTGGCGTCCGCACCGGCCATCAGCGCGGTGACCACCATGCCGTAGCCCTGGCCCTCGGCGACGTACGGGTGGTCGGCGTCCGGCGAGATGGTCTCGTACCAGCCGTTGCCGCAGTTCTGCCGGACGAAGGCGGCCTTCCAGGCGTTGTACTTGTCGATCACCTGCTGGTCGGTCACGGACTGCGCGCCGGAGGGCTTGAGGGTGCCGGCCGCGTACGGGTAGCGGTGGCTGCCGAACGGCACCGCGGGGCCGCCCGGGGCCGGGCCGCTGCCGAGGTCGGCGTCCAGGTAGTCCAGGTTGGCCGTGCCGCCGGTGGTGGTGGAGGTGAGGCGGATCCGGTTGGCCCCGGCGGTGAGCCGGACGGTCAGCGTCGAGGTCGCCCAGGTGTCCCAGCTCCCGGTGGACGGGAAGGCCCGGGCCGGCTCGACCGTGGCGCCGTTGACGGCCACGGCCGCCGGGCGGTTCGCGGTGGTCCCGTTGGAGTAGCGTATGCCGAGCACGGCGTTGCCCGCGCTCGCCGCGTCGACCGTGAACTCGACCCAACTGCCGCTGGCGTTGTCGGTGTTGACGAATCCGGTGCCGGAGTAGCCGCTGTGGTTGGACTCCACCACGCCCTGCGACAGGCCCGCGCCCTCCGCCTCGTAGCGGACCGGCGCGGCCGAGGCCGGCGGGGCCGCGAGCAGCCCGGCGGCCAGGCCGGCCCCCGCGAGCAGGGCCGCGGCGCGGCCGCGGTGTCTGGTGCTCGGTCGTGTCATCGGAATGCTCCTCAGCCCTGGTACTGGACGACGATCTTGGTGAACTCGTACGGGGACTGCGCGACGCCGCTGCAGGCGTCGGCGTCCGTGCCGGAGCCGCAGGCGCGGTCGCGGTTGACCGACCAGAAGGCGTACCGGGCCAGGTGGTGCTGCTGCGCGTAGCCGAGGATGGTCCGGAAGTCGGCGGTGGTGACCGTCTCGTCCGCCTCGTCGGTCTTCCCGTTCATCGAGGAGACGCCGATGTGCCGGTACGCGGCGTCGTCGCCGTAGCCGTAGGCGCTCTTGACCGCCGCCTTCAGGCCCTCCAGCGCGCTGACCGAGGCCTGGCCCATCGTGCCGGTGTGGCCGCCGAAGTCGAACGGCATGATCACCCAGCCGTCGTTGGCGAGGCCGGCCTGCGCGCCGCGCTTGATCAGGTCCTTCCCGGTGGCGTCCGGGCCGCTCGGGGTGGTGCCCATGGTCACGTAGGTGACGATGCCGGGGTTCTTGGACTTGACGATCTTCAGGGCGTCGACGACGCGCTGACGGACCGTCGCGTTGGAGAACTCGGTGTCCTCGATGTCGATGTCCAGCGCCTTGAGCTTGTAGGCGTCGATCACCTTCTGGTACGCGCCGGCGAGCGCGCTCGCGCTGGAGCACTTCTCGCCCAGCTTGTTGCCGCTCCAGCCGCCGACCGAGATCACCACGTCGCCGCCGGCCGCCCGGATGGACTTGATCGCCACTTCGTCGGACCCACCGGTCAGCGCCCGGCTGCCGTCCCACTTGGGGTTGCAGCCTCCGTCGGAGAGGACGAACGCGAGGGTGAACCACTTCACCCCGGTCGCCTTCATCACGTCGGTGGGCTTCTGCGGGCTGCCCCAGCCCAGGTACTCGTACGGCGCGGCGGCCATCGCGGGCACGGCCGCCGCCGGGGCGGCTTGGGCGGCTGACGCGGCCGGGGCGGCCGGGGCGGCTGTCGCGGTGGTCGCCGGGGCCAGCAGCAGGGCGGCCGAGCCGAGGACGGCGGCCACCGACGGCGCGGTCGGACGGACTCCGATAGATATGGGCATGCCAACTCACTTTCGCCGATCCACCGCCTGTGACGGCGGATCGAGGGGGAGACGGGCGAGGCGGGGGGGGAGCGAAGCGGAGGGAGGAGCGGAGCACTCGGGGCGGACGGCGGCGACCACAGCGGGCGCCTACAGAATCGGGGCGGCGCGGCGCGCGGTCAATGGCTTTCGTTAGGAAAGTTTCCCAACTGTCACCGGAGTAACCCCTCTGCCGCCCGAGCGGCTTGACGAAATAAGTAATGCTCCCTAACTTGAACCCCCCGGCACCCCGCCCGGCGCCCCACTCCCCCACGTTCGGAGGCCCCGGTGTCCCCCGGCCTTACCCGAAGAATCGGCCTCTTCCAGGCCACCGCGCTCAACATGAGCCAGATGTGCGGCATCGGCCCCTTCGTCACGATCCCGCTGATGGTCGCGGCCTTCGGCGGCCCGCAGGCCGTCATCGGCTGGATAGCCGGCGCCGTCCTGGCCCTCGCCGACGGCCTGGTCTGGGCCGAACTCGGCGCCTCCCTGCCGGGAGCCGGCGGGACGTACGTCTACCTGCGCGAGGCCTTCCAGTACCGGACCGGGCGACTGATGCCGTTCCTCTTCGTCTGGACGGCCATGCTCTTCATCCCGCTGATCATGTCCACCGGCGTGGTCGGCTTCGTCCAGTACCTCGGCTACCTCTGGCCCGGCATGACGAGCGGCCAGGGCGATCTGGTCGGGATCGCGTTCTGCGCGCTGGTGGTGCTCCTGCTCTGGCGGCGGGTCGAGAACATCGCCCGGCTCACCACCGTGATGTGGGGGGTGATGATCCTCTCGGTGCTCGCCGTGATCGTGGCCTGCTACACCCACTTCAGCCCGAGCCGCGCCTTCGACTGGCCCGCGCACGCCGTCGAACTCACCCACGGCCAGTTCTGGATCGGCTTCGCGGCCGGCCTCACCATCGGCATCTACGACTACCTCGGGTACAACACCGCCGCCTACGTCGGCGCCGAGGTCCGCGCCCCGGGCCGGGTCCTGCCGCGCGCCATCGTGCTGTCCATCGTCGGCATCATGACCATCTACCTGCTGCTGCAGATCGGCGTCCTGGGCGCGATGGACTGGCACGCGATGCTCGACCCGGAGTCGGTGGCCTCCAAGTCGGTCGCCTCGGCGGTCCTGGAGAGCACCTGGGGCAAGGGCGCCGCCCAGGTGGTCACCGCAC
Organism: Kitasatospora sp. NPDC022856; assembly: GCF_055561235.1. Taxonomy (NCBI): domain Bacteria; kingdom Bacillati; phylum Actinomycetota; class Actinomycetes; order Kitasatosporales; family Streptomycetaceae; genus Kitasatospora; species Kitasatospora sp. NPDC022856. Next base: position 75,513 of record NZ_JBVHHE010000013.1, read on the forward strand.
TGATCCTGGTCACCGCCTTCGCCTCCGTCCTCGCCGGCCTGTTCGGCGGCTCCCGGGTGCCCTACGACGCGGCACGCGACGGCGTCTTCTTCCGGGCCTTCGGCCGGCTGCACCCCAGGCACGGCTTCCCCGTCCTCGGCCTGGCCGCCATGGGCGTACTCACCGCGGCCGGCTTCCTGCTCGGCCGCCACCTCGGCGCCAGCACCGACCACCCCCCGCTGACCCTGCTGATCAACCTGCTCACCACCGTGATGGTGATCGTCCAGGCCCTCGCCCAGATCCTCGCGGTCACCGTCCTGCGCCGCCGCCAGCCCGGACTCGTCCGGCCGTACAGGATGTGGCTCTACCCGGCGCCCGGCATCGTCGCGGCCGTCGGCTGGCTGGTCATCTACGGCTACGCGGACCGCAACGCGCCCGGCTTCCACCCCATCGAGTGGTCGCTGGCCTGGGTCGTCGCGGGCTGCGGCGCCTTCCTGCTCTGGGCCCGCACCGAACGCACCTGGCCCTTCGGCCCCCGCGAGATCCGCGAGGAGTACCTGACGCCGACCACCACGGCGGACGCCACGGTCTGACCCGTCCGACGACGGTGCGGCGGCCCCGGAGCTTCGGCTCCGGGGCCGCCGCACCGGTGCCCCGTGGTCCCGGGGGGCGAGCTCCGAGGTGCGGGGTCAGAAGGCCGCGGCGACGCCCGGGGGCGGGTTGATGCCGAACTCGGACGCCAGCAACTCCACCAGTTCCTCGGGGCTTTCGAGCTCCCGGGCGGTGGTCGTGCCCGCCGGGTCGGTGTGGGTGAAGGTCTTCCCGTCGAGCCGCACGTGATCGGCGGTCCGGGTGCGCTGGAGGTAGAACCGACGGAACGGCGAGCGCGGGTAGGTGGCCACGAACCAGTTGGACATCGTGAGGTCGGGCGCCGGGACGGGGTCCAGGGTGAAGGCGTGCTGGTCCTCCCAGACCTCGCCCGTCCTCGCCTGCAGCACCCAGACGGGCGCGGGGCCGTCCGCCTCCTCGACGACCAGCCGGTGGGTGCGCCCGGCAGCCTCGCGAGCTTCACCGGGGATCATCGGGAGCGGCTCCAGCAGCCCGCCGATGGACCCGAATCCGACGTCGACGAGGTGGCGGCCGGATTCGCCGGGCACCTGGACGGCCAGCACCATATGGGTCCGCGGTCGGACCTCCCCGGCACGCGCGCCGACCCGCACCCGGCCGGTCAGCCGGGTGACCCCGAAGCCCAACTCGTCCAGCACCGCAGCGAACAGGGAGCTGTGTTCGAAGCAGTAGCCGCCGCGGGAGCTGTCGACGAGCTTCGCCTGGAGCTCACCGACATCCAGCGACGGCACCGAGCCGGTGACCACGTCGAGGTTCTCGAACGGGATGCCGAGGATGTGCGCGCGGTGCAGGGAGCGAAGGGTCGCGGCGGTGGGCGCGGACTCGCCCTCCCATCCGATACGGGCGAAGTACTTCTCCAGATCGACAGTCATTCCACCACGGTACGGACCGAGCGGTCCGACCGGCCTCCGCCGCTGGTCCCGGTCGCGATCGGCCGAGCGGCCTAGGCTCTGCCGCCGGGTCGGTCCCGGCTGGAGGATCATGGTCCGGCCCTGAACGGCGGGAACACGGACGACTACGCGCGGTTTCCCGCCGCCCAGGACGCCCCCGTCCCGACCCGGCACCCGCGATGCGAGAGAATGAACCCATGAACGACGACCAAACCCCACCCGCCTCGGCGATCGAGCGCCGGCAGCGGCTCCTGGACATCATGCGGAAGGACGGCGGCACCTGGGACTGGCACCGGGCCCGCGAGACCTACCTGCCCCGCCCGGACCCGCGCACCGTGCGCCGTGACCTCCAGTTGCTCGCCAAGGCCAAGCAGATCTTCCGCGCCGAGGACGGTGGGTACCAGGCTGTCGGCTAGGCGCGGGCCGGGGCCCGCGGCCCGGGCGGCGCGCGGTGGTCCTCGCCGCTACACGCCGAGGGCCACCGCGCCGAACCGTCCGGCCCGGCGGACCAGGGCGGCCAGGACGAGGTAGGCCACGAAGCCGGCCAGGCTCGGCACGGGCCCGGTGAGGAACAGTTCACCGCGCATCAGCGAGATCGCGTGCAGCAGCAGCACCGGCACCGTCGGGAGCGTCCAGACGGCCTGCAGCGCCACCTGGGCCGGCGTCGCGACGACCGCGCCGCCGACGTTCCGGAAGGCCAGCCCGGCCACCAGGGCGAGCACCGCACTCACTCCGGTGACGACGGCGGCCGCGGTGGCCCAGGGCCCGCCCGGCGCGAAGGCGGCCCAGGCCGCGACGGCCAGCAGGACCGTCACCCGGGCGTAGGCGGTGGACGCGCGCCGGAAGTGCGAACCCTTCTCGGACGCCGCACCGCCGCCCGACCGCGACCCTCGGGCGGCGGCGCCCGGCGGGACGGCTCCGGGGGGCACCGTCGCCTCCACCACCGTGACCGGCGGCGCCGCCGGCCGATCCGGCCGGGCGGGGTGGACCGCGGCCCGGGACACCGGCTCCTGGACGCGCCGCACCGCCGCCCGGGAACGCCGGAAGGCGGCGGCGGCCTCCGTGCGCCGGCCCGCCACCGTGAGGGCGGAGCCGAGCAGGGCCAGCGCCCACAGCTCGGCGGACGCGTCGTCCTGCTCGGCGGCCAGCGCCACCGCCTCGTGCAGCGCGTCGACGGCCTCCAGCGGTCGCCCGCCGTCGTGCAGGGACCTGCCGAGGCCGCTCAACGCCGCCGACAGGACGGCCGGGGAAGCACTCTCCCGGGCCGCGGCGACAGCTTCGGCGGCCCGGGACACGGCCTCGTCGTGGCGTGCCAGCCGTCCGAGGGAGGAAGCCAGCGCGGTCAGGGCGCGGGCCCGGCCGGCCGGACCTCCGGGTCGGTCGTGCCGAGCCCATGACGCTACCTCATATTCCTTGCCGTGTAAGGGCTTTGGACATCGAGAGGATGCCCACGGACGCCGCTGCCCGCCACGGCGGACCCCACCGGCCCCGGGCGCCCCGGGGGTGCTCCCGCCCCCGCCGGAGCCCGGGCCCGCGGGAGGGGCGGTTCACGGGGGCGGCGAGGGGAACAGTGGGAAGTACGGCCTACCCGGTCTCCCGCCACCCGGGCCGCGCCCGGCGGTTCGTCCGCTGTTCATACGGCGCTCGCCCGGCGGCGGGCACCCGTTGGGTCCGTGGCGGAAGGGTGGTGGCACCCTGACAGGACGATCCCGGGACGGACATCGTGACCGAATCGCGCGCACCGCGCTGGCGCCGAAGCCTCGCCTTCCTCCTCGTCGCCGCCGCCGGACCGGCGGGGCTGCTGAGCGCCTCGCCCGCCCGCGCGGCCTCGACCGACGACATCCGGATCAACGAGGTGGTGACCACCGGGGACGTCGACGACTCCGTCGAGCTCTACAACAAGGGCACCACCGCGGTGGACGTCTCCGGCTGGATCCTCAAGGACGACGACAACGGCTCGAAGTACGCGATCGCCGCCGGCACCACGCTGGCCCCCGGCGGGTTCCGCGCCTTCGACGTCCACGGCGCGTTCGGCCTGGGCTCCTCCGACAAGGCACGGCTGTACCTGCCGAACGGCAGCACCCTGGTCGACAGCTTCAGCTGGAGCGAGCACTCCGCCCCGTCCTGGTCGCGCTGCCCCGACGGCACCGGCGCCTTCCGCAAGGCGGCGCTCACCCTGGGGGCCGCGAACGCCTGCGGCAGCACCGGCGGCACCTCGCCCGTGGCCTGGCCGGGCAGCGGGACGGTGGCGAACGCCGACGCCTCCAACGTCTTCGGGTCGGACCTCAGCGGTCTCTACCAGGAGGGCGGCGTGCTGTGGGGGGCGCAGAACTCCGGCAAGCTGTGGCGGCTGGTGCCGAACGGGTCCGGCGGGTGGAAGCCGGACACCGCGAACGGCTGGACGGCCGGCAAGAAGCTGCGCTTCCCGGGCGGCTCCGGCACCCCTGACAGCGAGGGCGTCACCCTCACCGGCGCCGGCGCCTCGGGGGGCGTGTTCGTCGCGAGCGAGCGCAACGGCGACGCCTCCGGCACCAGCAGGCTCTCCGTCCTGCGGTACGACGTGAGCGGCACGGGCACCACGCTGACCGCCGCGAAGGAGTGGAACCTGACCTCCGCCCTGCCGTCGGTGGGCTCCAACCTCGGGCTCGAAGGCATCACCTGGATCCCCGACGGCTATCTGACCGGCGCCGGGTTCACCGACGAGTCGACCCACGCGGCCTACAACCCGGCCGGGTACGGCGCGCACGGGGGCGGGGTGTTCCTGGTCGGCGTCGAGGGCGGCCAGATCTACGGCTTCGTCCTCCAGGACAGCGGGGCGTTCACCAAGGTGGCCACCCTCGGCAGCGGCATGGCCGGGGTCATGGAGCTGCAGTGGGAGCCGCAGGCCTCCCGGCTCTGGGTGGTGTGCGACGACACCTGCGACGGCCAGCACCGGACGATGCAGGTCGGCGCGGGCGGCACCTTCGTCACCACCGCGGTGTTCAACCGGCCGAGCGGCCTGGCCAACCTGAACAACGAGGGCTTCGCCCTGGCCGGCGCCGGGGAGTGCACCGCCGGCGCCAAGCCCGTCTACTGGGCCGACGACAGCAACACCGGCGGCCACGCGCTGCGCCGGGGCAGCATCAGCTGCTGACCGGGAGGCACCGCCGTGGTCCGGGCCGCTCCGGCCGGGGCCACGGCGCGATGGTCCGGTCGGCCGGTCCGCCGGAGCGGCGGGGCCGCGGTCCGTCAGAGCGGAACGCCGTGGTCCGCCAGGGCCGAGCGGCGCTCGAAGACCTCGGGCCGCGCGGTGTCCAGGGCGGTGGCGACGGCGCCGAGCAGCACGGCCTGCTCCCCCAGCCCGCTCGGGGCGAGCTTGGGGCGCAGCGGGGTGAGGCGGTGCAGCTCGCGCTCCAGCGGTTCCAGCAGGAGGTCGGCGCTGCCGCCGACGCCGCCGCCGAGCACCACCAGGTCCGGATCGAGCACGGCCGCGAGCACGGCGATCGCGTACGCGAGCTGTTCGGCCTCGCGCTCGACCGCGCGGGCGGCGAGCGGGTCGCCGGCCCGGGCCGCGTCGAAGACCTGCTTGGCCGTCAGCGGGCCGCGCATGCCGAGGCCCAGTGCGGTGCGGACCACCGCGTCGGCCCCGGCCTCCTGCTCGATCGTCCCGCCCGGCTCGCCGTCGGCTCCGGGGGGCAGCGGCACCAGACCGACCTCGCCGGCCGCGCCGTGCGCGCCGGAGAGCAGTTCGCCGTCCTTGAGGACGCCGACGCCGAGGCCGGTGCCGATCAGCAGGTAGGCGAACATCCGGCTGCCCCGCCCGGCGCCGAGGGTGAACTCGCCGAGGGCGGCGAGGTTGGCGTCGTTGCCGACGGTGACGGCGGTCTCCAGCCCCGCCGCGATCCGGTCGAACAGACCGCGTCTGCCCCAGCCGGGCAGGCTGGTCGCGTACCGCACGCCGCGCCGCTGCTCGTCCCAGACGCCCGGGGTGCCGATCACCGCGTGCACGATGTCGCCGGCCGCCAGCCCCGCCTCGGCGGCGGTCTCCCGGGCGGCCGCGACCACGGCGTCGGCCACCGCGTTGGCCGAGCGGCCCTTGTTGGGCACGTCCCGGCGGGCGACGATCCGCCCGGCGAGGTCGGCCACCGCGACCCGGAGCCAGCCCCGGCCGATGTCCACGCCGAGTACGTGGCCGGCCGTCGGGTCCGGCTCGTAGAGCACCGCCGTCCGGCCGCGCTCGGGGACGAACCGGCCCGCCTCGCGGGCCAGTCCGGCCTGCTCCAGCGCGGCCAGGGCGGCGGAGACGGTGGGCTTGGACAGCCCGGTGTCCCGGGCGAGCTGGGCGCGTGAGGAGGGACCGCCGGTGCGCAGCAGTTCGAGCAGCAGCCATTCGTTGTTGCTCCGCAGTCGCTGCCGGTTCCACGGCTGCGCCGGCGTCGCGCCCGGCGGAACGGTGGTCGGCAGGTGGCGGCTCATCGGTTCCTCCGGTCTGGGGCGTGCTCGGCGCCGTCGTCGGCGCCTGCGGCCTGCGCTCAGGCCTCGCCCAGTATGACCGGTCGTCAATCCGTCCATCGGCTGGAACCTCTCGGGGGCAGGTGCCGCTCCGCACCCCACTGACCTGGCACGTCCTCAACCAGAGGAGGTGCGGGGGCCGCCCCGGCGGCGGTCAGCCGACCCAGCCACCGGTGAGCTCCTGCACCGCGGAGCCGTCCAGATCGGCGAGCTTGGCGCCGACGAAGGCGCGGGCGGTCTCGGAGGTCTGCATCCGGAACGGCGGCTGCTCGGCGGTCAGCGCCTCCACCACCGACTCGGCGGCCTGCTCCGGGGTCTGCGCCCGGGTGAACGCCGCGCGGGTGCGGGCGGCGTAGGCGTCCAGCGCGGGGGCGTAGGGGCCGGCGGCGGCCAGCAGGGCGGGGATGTCCAGGCCCTGGCTGGCGACGAACTCGCTGGCCACCGCGCCCGGCTCGACGACGGTGACCTTGACGCCGACGGTGGCGGCGACCGGCGCCAGCGCCTCCATGAAGCCCTCGACGGCGAACTTGGCCGCGCAGTAGGCCTCGTTGAAGGGCTGCCCGACCACGCCGCCGACGCTGGTGACGGTGACCACCCGGCCGCCGACGGCCCGCAGGTGCGGCAGCGCGGCGCGGGTGACGTCGACGACACCGAAGAAGTTGACCTCCATCGTGGCCCGGACCGGCTTCAGTCCGTCCTGCTCGACGGTGCCCACGTAGCCGGCTCCGGCGTTGTTGACGACGGCGTCGAGGCGCCCGTGCCGGGCGACCACACCGGCCACGCAGGCCTCGACCGACCGCGGATCGGTGACGTCCAGCCGGGCCACCTCGATCCGGTCGGCGACGCCCGCCGCCTCGGCGGCGGCGAGCAGCGCGCCGGAGCGGCCGGTGTCACGCATGGTGGCGACGACGTGGTGCCCGGCGCGGGCGACGGCCACGGCGGCGGCCAGGCCGATGCCGGAGGACGTACCGGTGATCAGGGCGATGCGGGCGGTGGTCATGCGGGTGCTCCCGACGGCTCGGATTTGCGTGCGTGCACACACACCATAAATCCATGTGTGCGCACACGCAAACAGGTAGGGTGGAGGCATGGCGCGTACCGAACTCACCCTGGGCGAGCTCACCGCCCGCGACCACGCCTTCTACGGGCTCGTCTGGGCCGGCACCACCCTCAGTGCCAAGGTCGACCAGGCCCTCGGCAAGGCCCACGACCTGCCGCTCTCCTGGTTCGAGGTGATGCTCTGGCTGCACGGGCAGGAGGAGCCGGTGGCCGCCTCCGACCTCGGCGCCAAGACCCTGCTCAGCCGGAGCCAGGTCTCCCGGGTGGCCGACTCGCTCCAGGCCCGCGGCCTGGTCGAGCGCGTCCCCTCCCCCGTCGACGCCCGCTCGGTGCGGATCACCCTGACCCCCGAGGGCCGCCGGCTCTTCGCCGCCGCCGACGCCACCCGGCGCGCCGTCCTGGCCGAGGCCTTCGACGACCGGCTCGACGACGCGGACATCGCGGCCCTGGAGGTCGTCTGGGCCAAGCTCAAGCAGCCGCCCGCACCCGGGGCCTGACCGCGCCGCACGCGCCGCCGGCGAGCCGGACGACCTGCACTTCGCCGCGCCGCACGCGCTCGGCCCGGCCGCCGCCGGGGCGACCGAGGACGACATCGCCGTCCTGGCCGCCCCGGCCGCACCGCCGCACGGCCGTCGGGCTCACAGCTTGGCGAGCGCCTGGTCCAGGTCGGCCCAGAGGTCCTCGGGATGCTCGATCCCCACGGCGACCCGGACGGTGCCCGGGCCGATGCCGGCCGCCGCCAGTTCCGCGTCGTCGAGCTGGCGGTGCGAGGTGCTGGCCGGGTGCAGGACGAGGGTGTGCACGCCCCCGAGCGAGGGGGCCAGCGAGGCCAGCCGGACCGACTCGGTGAAGGCCCGGGCCGCCTCCCGGCCGCCGGCCAGGTCGAAGGCGAGCACCCCGCCGTGGCCCTCCGGCAGCAGCCGGCGGGCGAGTTCGTGGTCGGGGTGGGCGGGCAGGCCCGGGTAGTGGACGCCGGTGACGGCGGGGTGACCGGCCAGCCGGCCGGCCAGCTCCCGGGCGCTCTCGCAGTGCCGGCGCACCCGCAGGGCCAGGGTCTGCAGGCCGCGCAGCGTCAGCCAGGCGCTGTGTGGGTCGGCCGAGGCGCCCAGTTCGACCGCGTAGTGCCAGACGGTGCGGTGGAGTTCGGGGTCGGCGAAGACGGCGATCCCGGCCAGCACGTCGGAGTGCCCGCCGAGGTACTTGGTGGCCGAGTGGACCACGATGTCGGCGCCGTGCTCGATCGGCCGGCAGAGCAGCGGGGTGGCGAAGGTGTTGTCCACCACGCTGAGCACCCCGGCCTCCCGGGCGACCCCGATCAGCCCGGGCAGGTCGGTGACGCGGGTGGTCGGGTTGGAGATCGTCTCCAGGTGCAGCAGGCGGGTGTTGGGGCGCAGTGCGGCCCGCACCTCCTCCGGGTCGTCGCCCCCGACGTGGGTGACCTCCACGCCCCAGCGCCGGGCGAGGTCGGCGAGCATCGCGAAGGTGCCGCCGTACAGGCTCCGCTGGGCGATCACGTGGTCGCCGGAGCTCAGCAGTGCGAGCAGCACGGTGTTGATCGCGCCCATGCCGGAGGCGGTGGCGATCGCGCCCGCGCCGCCCTCCAGCCCGGCGACCGCCTGCTCCAGCGAGCGGACCGTCGGATTGCCGTAGCGGTTGTAGAGGAAGGCCTCGTCCGGTCCGGCGAAGGCGCGCGACAGGGCGTCGTTGTCCTCGAACGCGAACAGGTGGCTCTGGTGCAGCGGCACTCCCATCGGGCGGCTGCCGGTCACCTCCGGGACGGGCGGGTGGACGATCCGGCTCTCGGGGCGCAGCGCGCTGTCGAAATCGCTCATACCGCTCATCCTCGGCCGGTCCGCCCCGCCGGGGCCAGGGCCAATCCCGGGCAAGTGGCCTGCCGCGGCCCGGTCCGGGCCCGGGCGGCACCGCCCCGACGGGGCTTCAGAGTCCGCCGACGGGCAGCAGAACCACCCGCGCCGGGTCGAACGGCTCCCAGCGGGCCGGGTGACCGCTCCGGGCCACCCTCAGCCGGCACCAGCGCCGCCCGCCCGCGTCCTGCCACCATCCGCTGATCCGCCCGAGGGCCCATCGGTCGTCGTCGAAGTGCACCTCGACCGGCTGGTAGACCCACTCCACCTCGGTGTCCACCGGGCCCGCGCCCCGCTCCGGTCCGCCCGGCCCGGGTTCACCCCACCCCGGTCCGCCCGGTCCTGCTCCGCGCGGGTCTGTTCCGTTCCGTGCCTCGCGCCTGCCTTCGAGTACGGGCATGCCCCGACCTTCCACCACGGTTGCGCCCTCCCGTTCCGGTGCGGTCGCCGGCTCCCCGACGGGACGGCCGCGCGACCGGGCGTAGTCGCCACCGAACGACTCTACAGCGCTGTAGAGGATCCGTGCCGGAGCCCGCCCGGATCATCGGTGGGCCGCACCGCCCGCCGCCCGGGCCACCGGCCGACCGCACCACCGCCCGCCCGCCCCGGTCAGGACGGCTGCAGGGCCCTCGCCAGGTCCTCCGCCTCGCGCAGCTGCGCGACGCCCAGCCGCCGCAGGCCCCGGAGCAGCAGGGCGGCGTCCGCGACGGCGGCGTCCGGCCCGGGCAGTTCCGGCGGCAGCGGCATCCCGAGGAGCGCCGCCAGGTCGCCCGCCGGGATGCCCAGCACGAGCGCGAAGTCGGCGACCAGGTCCGGGGCGGGCGCGTCCGCCCCGGAGGAGATCCGCCCGTACGCGTCGGACATCCAGTACCGGCCGGTGAGCAGGTGGAAGATCTTCGTGGTTCCAGTCCACCCGAGGTTCCGGGTGGCGACCATCCGCATCAGCAGGTTCCCGGCGGAGGCCGGGTCCGGCGCCGAGGCGGGCAGCCCCTCGATCCGCCCCGGCCGGTCGGCCGGCGGCAGCGAGGCGACGAAGGAGCGCAGTTCCGCCCGCCGGTCGGCCGGCAGCGCCATGCCGAACCGCACCACGCCGACGATCGAGGTGGTGGCCATCCCGCCGGCCGGCGCGAGGTCCGCCGGCAGCGGCAGCGCCGCGATCTCGAACAGGTCGGCGGTGTCCAGGCCGAGGGCGGGCGCGAGTCGGCGCAGCAGCGCCGGATCCGGCGCGGCGCCGTCCAGCACCGCTGCCAGCTCGGCGTCGGTGACGCCGGCCCGGCGGGCCGACTCGGCGGGCTCCGGGCCCCGGTGGTCCAGCAGTCGGGCCAGCAGCGCGGCGAAGCCGGGAAGTTCGGTCATCCCGCCAGCATAGGACGGCCCGGACGCCCGGCGGACCGCTGCCCACCAGGTGCGATGGCAGCTGTCCGGCACCGGCCGGGGGCCGTCGCCGAACCGTCGGCCGGGCGGGCCCGGGCTGCCTCGGCACCAGTCCTCGGTCACCCGTTCGGCCGACGTTCCCGGCCGACACTCTGACGGAGCGTCACCTTCGCGGGGCAGCGGGCCCGCTCCGGGCCTAGCGTCGGCGGAGTGCGCGGTCATGCCTCACCGGGCCGCCCGACCCGCACGACCGACCCGCCCCGGGGACAGCCGAAGCCCCGACCGCGCCCCGACCCCGCCCTGTCCCCACCTCCTCCCCGTCCCGCATCCCGTGCGAAGGAGCCCCCTTGCCCACCATCACCACCAGCGACGGCACCCGGATCCACTACAAGGACTGGGGCAGCGGCCGCCCCGTCGTCTTCAGTCACGGCTGGCCGCTGAACGCCGACGTGTGGGACGAACAGCTGCGGCTGGTCGCCGGGAACGGCTTCCGTGCGATCGCCCACGACCGGCGCGGCCACGGCCGGTCCGACCAGCCCTGGCACGGCAACGACATGGACACCTACGCCGACGACCTCGCCCAGCTGATCGAGCAGTTGGACCTGCGTGACGCCGTCCTGGTGGGCCATTCGACCGGCGGCGGCGAGGTGGCGCGCTACCTCGGCCGGCACGGGTCGGCCCGGGCCGCCAAGGCCGTCCTGCTCGGCGCCGTCCCGCCGCTGATGCTGCAGGGCCCCGGCAATCCCGAGGGCACGCCCCTCGCCGCCTTCGACGACATCCGGGCCGGGGTCGACGGCAACCGCTCGCAGTTCTACTGGGAGCTCAGCGAGTCCTTCTACGGGTTCGACCGCCCCGACGCGGACCTCGTCGGTGCCGCGGGCATCCGCCGGGCGTTCTGGCTCTGGGGCATGCAGGTCGGCGCGCGCGGCGCGTACGAGTGCGTCCGGCAGTTCTCCGAGACGGACTTCACCGAGGACCTGCGGCGCATCGACATCCCCACGCTGATCGCGCACGGTGACGACGACCAGATCGTCCCGATCGCGGCCGCCGCGCTGAAGGCGGCGAAGCTCGTCCCGGACAACGTCCTCAAGGTCTACCCGGGCGGCTCGCACGGTCTGCACGGGGCGTACCGGACCGCCTTCGAGGCCGACCTCCTGGAGTTCCTCAAGTCCTGAGTGCCCCCGCGCCGCGGCCGTCCCCCCGGACCCCGGGGGGACGGCCGCGGCGCGGCCGGACCGCCGCTCGTGCCGCTCCCCGCGCTCGCCTCGACACTCGTCCCCGGCCCCCTCCGCACCGCCTCGCGGGGCCCCGATCGGCACCCCGAGAACAGCTAACGAACGGGGGTTCCCGGCTTCGCCCGGACGTGGATGCGTTCGCCCTGGGCGCCGAACAGGCTGAGGAACTCGACCGCGTTCGGCCCGGCGTTGCCGAACGCGTGCGGGGTCCTGGTGTCGAACTCGGCGGCCTCCCCGGCGGTGAGGACGAGGTCCTGCGAGCCGAGCAGCAGGCGCAGCCGCCCGGCGAGCACGTAGACCCACTCGTGGCCCTCGTGCACCCGCGTTTCGAGCTCGGGGCCGGCGCCGTGGCCCGGCGGCATGATGTGCTTGTAGGCGTGCAGCCCGCCGAGGTGTCGGGTGAGCGGGATGAAGGTCTGGCCGTAACGCTTGAACGGGCGGGCGTGGATCCGCGGGTCGCCGGTGGCCGGGGCGCCGACCAGTTCGTCCAGCGGCACCCGGTACTCCCGGGCGAGCGGCAGCAGCAGTTCCAGGGTCGGCTTGCGCTGACCGGACTCCAGGCGGGACAGCGTGCTGAGGGAGATCCCGGTCGCCGCGCTCAGCCCGGCCAGGGTGCTGCCGCGCTCGCGCCGCAGGGCCCGCAGGCGGGGGCCCACCGTGGTCAGGACCGCGGCGAGGTCGTCACCGGCGGCGCCGCGGGGGTCCGCGGTGGGGTCTGCGGTGGGGTGGACGCTGTCGTGGGGGTGGTCGGCCATGGCTCCTATCTGCCGCTCCGGCAAGGGGATTTGTCAAACGGGCATCGGCCGACCGGGTCCCGTCGCCCGCCCCGCCGCCCCGCTCAGTGCCCGCCGCCGAGCATGATCCGGGCTATCAGCTCGCGGCGGCTGGCCACTCCCGCCTTGGCGAACACCGACTTGAGGTGGTCCTGCACGGTGTAGGGCTTCATCGTCAACAGCCGTGAGACGTCCCGGGTGTCGCAGCCGCGCACCAGCAGCAGGGCCACCTCCTGCTCGCGCGCGGTCAGCCCGTACGCGGAGAGGTAGAGCGGCATCGCGTCGGCCGGGGTGGCCGCCGTCGCCACCACCGTCACCTCGTCGGCCGCGGAGCCCTGCAGCGACGAGCCGTGCAGCACGTACCAGCGGCCGTCGCCGGACTGGATGCGGATCTTCGCCTGGGGCACCGGCAGCCCGCTCGCCGTGCGGCGGGCCTGCTCGGCGGCCATCGCGAAGGCGGTCGGCAGCCCCAGCGAGGTGCGGGACGGGTCGGCCAGCCGGGCGAGCAGTTCCTCGGCCGGACCGGAGAGGGCGACCAGCCGGTTCGACGGGCCCAGCACCACGACGGCCGGTCCCGCATCGGCGTCCGCCCCGCCGCCCGTCGGCAGGTGGCAGGCCCGCAGCGCGTGGCCCAGGTGCCGGGCCGCGGTGTCGGCGAGCTCGCGGTGGCGGCCGAGGAAGTGCCCCCGGGCGGCCGCCCGCATGAACGCGGCGCAGCCCCACATCCCGCCGTGCGCGTCGAAGGTCGCGCGCAGCTCGTCGCCGAACCCGGCCGGGGCGATCTGCTCGCGGAAGCGGGCGGCACGCTCGGGGCGGCCCTGGGTCGCCCCGCTGAGCGTCTCGGCCCGGACGCCGCTGCGGCGGATCCTGGGGAAGGTGGCCGGGTCGTCGGCCCACACCTCCAGCCGGACGGCGTTCTCGAAGGAGTCCAGGCTGAGGTCGTCACTCAGCACGGAGTTGACCAGACCGGTCGCCGGGTCGGCGGTGTGCCAGCAGACGGCGTCGTACTCCAGGACGTCGCGCAGCAGTTCGTCGGCCCGCCGGAACACCTGCTCGGCCGTCAGCCCCGCACCGGCCAACTCCCTTACGCCCTCGATCGCCTGCTGCGCCGCGGCCGCGCGTGACCCACGTGATCCCATGGCCCGGAAGCTAGCACGCACACCAAGCACCGGGCGCGCGCCGATCGGCGGGGTGCCGGATCCCCCGCAGGGATGGCACCGGCCCGGTCCCCTACACCGGAGGTCCCGGCCCGTACGCCGGGAGCCCCGAGCCCGTACGCCCGGGGCTCCGGGCCCGTACGCCCGGAGTGCCGGCCCCGTACGCCGGAACGGCCGGCCCCGTACTCCCGGCGTCCCGGCCCCGTACTCCCGGGGTCGGGTCCCCGCCCCGCTCCCCCGCTACAGCCAGTCCCGCCGCTTGAAGATGAAGTAGAGGCTCACGCAGACCAGCGCCATCAGGCCGATCGCGAACGGATAGCCGAAGGCCCACTTGAGCTCGGGCATCTTCTCGAAGTTCATGCCGTAGACGGTCCCGATCAGGGTCGGCGCGAACAGGATGGCGGCCCAGGAGGAGATCTTCTTGATCTCGTCGTTCTGCATGTGCCCGGCCTCGGCCAGCTGCTTCATCTCCTCGTTCTGCCGCTGCGACACCAGGGTCGCGTTGACGGTGAGGATGTTCTGCAGCATCTGCCGGAAGCCGTCCACCCGCTCGGCGGCGTAGGTGGCGTGGTCGGCGACGTCCCGCAGGTACCGCTGGAGCTCGTCGTCGGTGCCGTACTTGCCGAAGCCCGCCTCCAGGCTCTTCATGATCTCCAGCAGCGGCCGGGTGGCCCGCTGGAGCTCGATCACCTCGCGGGAGAGTTCGTAGATGCGCCGGGAGACCTGCGGGTCGCCGCCGAACACCTCGGTCTCGATCTCGTCGATGTCGTGCTGGAGACCGGCGATCACCGGCGCGTAGCCGTCGACCACCGCGTCCAGCACCGCGTACAGCACGGCCTCGGGGCCGAGGGCGAGCAGCTCCGGGTCGTCCTCCAGCCGGCGGCGCACCGCGGAGAGGTCGGGCGCCTGCGAGTGGCGCACGGTGAGGACGAAGTCGGGGCCGACGAAGAGGTGGACCTCGCCGAAGTCGACCTCCTCCACGTCGTCCAGGTAGCGGGCGGCGCGCAGCACGACGAACAGCGTGTCGCCGTAGCGCTCCAGCTTCGGCCGCTGGTGGGCGACGATGGCGTCCTCGACCGCGAGCTCGTGCAGGTTGAACCGCTCGGCGGCCTCCAGCAGCTGGGCCTCGGCGGGCCGGAACAGCCCGATCCAGGCCATCGTGCCGGGCTTGGCGGGCAGTTGGCGGTAGATGTCGGCGAGGCTGGCGGGCGGCTCGACCCGGCGGCCGTCGCGGTAGACGGCGGCCTCCACGACGGAGCGCTCCAGCGCCACGGGCTCGACCGGCTGGTCGGGCCGGGGGTCCATCGAGTGCTCGGGCGCCGGCTGGACCTCGCCGCCGGGGGCGGTGTTGTCGGAGCGGGAGAACGGACGCTTGCTCGCGCGCACGGCGCGCACACGCCAGTCGGACATGGCGGGGTACCTCCACGGTTCGGTGTCCGCCCCGCTCCCGGGACGTCGGTCGCGGGAAGCCGGGGCGGGTGGGGAGGCGCCCGGCCGGCCTCCACCGCGCACGGCGCCCGGCCGCGCGGTGGCCCGTCGTCAGCGACGGGCGGTGCGGCGGCGGGGAGCGGGAGCGGTACGGGAGGAGGGGTGCCGGGGGCCAGGAGAAGAGGGGGCGGTGCCGGGGCAGGGCCGACTTCGGCCCGGACTACTGGGATCCACAGCTCTCACCTCCTCGCCGTCGGGGCGCCCGTACCCCGGGTCGCCGTTACCGGGCCTTCAGGGAGCGAGCCACGCCGTACGGCCGAGGGCACGACTGCCCTGCGGGAACGGGTGGGCACCCCTGATCTCGTCAGAGCTTTGGCACGCCACGGCGTAGCACCCGGGGGTGCAGCCACTTGGGGTCACCCCTTAGGCCGGGGAGACCTGTCCTGAACCTGGGCGTCTCTCGACGTCGTGGGGTCAGTGGCCTGTGTCCGTGGCGACGCCTCACCGAACGAGGTGCCTGCACAACTGTCCCGATTCTAGTACCCTCGCGCCCGTGCGTCCGACCAGGGCCCCGACCGGAGTGGCGCCCCGGCCCCGGCTAGAGGTGCGCGGCCACGTACGGGACGGCGGTCGACTCCAGGCCGCCGACGGTGCCGAACTGCGGGTGGACGTTCACCTCGAAGACCACGCCGCCGCTCTCGGCCGCGAGGTCGACGCCGGCCAGCGGGAGGCCGAGCGACTTGGTCGCGGAGATCGCCAGCTCGGCCAGACCGGCCGGTAGTTCACTTTCCGGCAGGACGGCCGAGAGAGCGCCCCGGCTCTCGTTGCAGGGCGCGTCCGGGTCCGGCTGGACGTGCTCGACGGCGCGCACCACGCGTCCGTCGAGGACCACCACCCGGTACTGGTGGCGCCGGCCGTCCGCGGTGAAGTTCCGGGCGTCGCGGGCGATCAGCCAGTCGGCCCCCGCCTCGGCGTAGTAGCGGGCGGCGGCGGCGAGTTGGGCAGCGGTGGTGAGGTGGAAGACGTCGTTGCCGCCCATCCCGACGGTCGGCCGGGCCCAGACGTCGCCGCCGAGCCGGTCGAAGGCCTCGGCGACGGCCCCCGGGGCGGGCCGGGAGAAAGCGACGGTGGGCATGTGCGCGATGCCGTCCCGGGTGAAGCGTTCGACGGTGCGGTCCTTCTCGGTGGCCACCCGCCAGGCGTCCACGTCGGTGCCGAGCGAGCGGGCGCCGTGGGCGCCGAGCAGGCGCTGGCACTGCTCGAAGTCGCGGCGCCGGTGCGGCGGGATCTCGTAGACGATCACCGCCCCGGCCGTCACGGCGACGCCCTCGCCGGGCACCTCCAGCCGGAGGCCGCCGCCCGCGCCGGAAGCACCGGAGCCGGAGATCCGGCCGGTGCCGCCGGTCATGAAGTGCCGGGCGTCGAGGAGGACGGGTGCCCGGCCGGTGAGTTCCCGCACGGCGGTCGACAGGATCTCCCGGCTGCCCTCGGTCGAGCTGTGATCGGTCATCAGAACGAGCTCGCTTCGGACCATGCCGCCATGGAACAGCTGCCCGGCCTACGGCGACAAGGGTGCCTCTTGCGCCGCTCCGGCCCCGGATGGCCGAAACCGCCCCTGCCGGGCCGGCAGGGGCGGTCGCCGGTCGCGGCGGCGCGCGGCGGCTCCGGAAAGCCCGCAGCCCGCCCCAGTGGCGTCCGGGGCGGGCTGTGTCACGGGTGCGGGCGGCGGGCGCGCGTCCCGCCCGCCGCTACGGCCGCGCGGGGGCCGGGCGGACCAGCTCCTTGAGGACGTCCTCCATGGTGACCAGGCCGGAGGCGGTGCCGTCGGCGGCGATCGCGGCGGCCAGGTGGGTGCCGGAGCGGCGCATGGCGGTCAGCACGTCGTCCAGCGGGGTGGACTCGGGGACGCGCGCGATCGGGCGCAGCGCGCGGGCCGGGAACGGCCGGTCGCGGGCGCCGTCCTGCTCCAGGGCGTCCTTGATGTGCAGGTAGCCGAGCACCGTCCGGTCCGCGTCCAGCACCGGGAAGCGGGAGAACCCCGTCCGGGCGGCGAGCTGCTCCAGCTCGACCGGCGTGGTGCCGGGGCCGGCGAAGACGATCTCCTCGCGCGGGGTGACCACCTCGGAGACCGGGCGCGAGCCCAGCTCCAGGGCGTCCCGCAACAGCTCGGTGTCGCGGTCGCTGAGCAGCTCGGCGTCAGAAGAGTCCTTGACCATGCGGGCCAGCTCCTCCTCGGTGAACACCGAGGCGACCTCGTCCTTGGGCTCGACCTTCAGCAGGCGCAGGATCCGGTTGGCGAAGGCGTTGATGGAGAAGGCGATCGGCCGTACCGCGCGGGTCACCGCGACCAGCGGCGGCACCAGCAGGTAGGCGGCCTTCTCCGGCGCGGCCAGGGCGATGTTCTTGGGGATCATCTCGCCGAGCAGCATGTGGAGGTAGGTCGCCACGGTCAGCGCGACGACGAAGGCGATCGAGTGGATCAGGGCGTCCGGCACGCCGACGCTGTGCAGCGGGGGCTCCAGCAGGTGGGCGATCGCGGGTTCCGCGACCGCGCCGAGCACCAGCGAGGAGACGGTGATGCCGAGCTGGGCGGTGGCCAGCATCGCGGAGACGTGCTCCAGACCCCAGATCACCGTGCGGGCGCGCCGGTCGCCGGCTTCCGCGCGCGGTTCGATCTGGCTGCGCCGCACCGAGATGAGGGCGAACTCGCCGCCGACGAAGAAGGCGTTGGTCACCAGCGTGAGCAGCCCGATGACGAGCTGGATCGCGGTCATCGGTTCTCCTCCGGGCGGCGTCCGGCGCTGTCGGGGGCACCGGTGTCCGGGTCGGCGTCGGGTGCCGGGCCGCTGATCCGGACGCGTTCGGCGACGTGGTGCGCGACGGCCGTGACGTGCAGGGTCCAGCCGTGGGTCTCGACGACGTCGCCGGGCACGGGGATCCGGCCGAGGTGGTCGGCGATCAGTCCGGCGAGGGTCTCGTACGGCCCCTCGGTGTCGGGCAGTCCGACGGTGTCGAGCTGGTCGGTGCGGGTGATGCCGTCGGCGTCCCAGCGGTGGCGGCCGTCCTGGCCCTCGCCGAGGTCGATGAGGTCGGGCAGTTCGGCCGGGTCGTGCTCGTCGACGACCTCGCCGACGACCTCCTCGACGATGTCCTCCAGGGTGGCGATGCCGGCGGTGCCGCCGTACTCGTCGATCACCACCGCCATGGTCTCCTCGCCGCGGAGCAGGTCCAGCAGGCGGTCGACGGTGAGCGTCTCGGGCACCAGCAGCGGCTCGGTCACCAGGTTCGCCACCGGGTGCAGGTGGCGCCGGTCGGCGGGGACGGTGAGCGCGTCCTTGATGTGGACGGCGCCGACGACCTGGTCGAGGTTGCCGCGGTAGACCGGGAACCGGGACAGCCCGGTGGCCCGGGTGAGGTTGGCGACGTCGGCCGCCGTGGCGTGCTCCTCCAGGGCCCGGACGTCGACCCGGGGGGTCATCACGTTCTCCGCCGTCAGCTCGCGCAGGTTGAGCGAACGGACGAAGAGTTCGGCGGTGTCGGGCTCTATCGCGCCGGCCCGCGCGGAGTGCCGGGCGAGGGCGACCAGCTCCTGCGGCGTCCGGGCGGAGGCGAGGTGCTCGGCGGGCTCCAGGCCCAGGCGCCGCACCACCCGGTTCGCGGTGTTGTTGAGGTGCCCGATCAGCGGCGAGAAGGCGGCCGAGAAGTAGTACTGCGGCCCGGCCACCACCTTCGCGACGGCGAGCGGGCGCGAGATGGCCCAGTTCTTGGGCACGAGCTCGCCGGCGACCATCAGCACGACGGTGGAGAGCAGGACCCCGAGCAGGATCCCGACGGTGTTGACCGCGCCGCTCGGCAGGCCCAGGGCCTCCAGCGGTGCGCGCAGCAGCCCCGCCACGGCCGGCTGGGCCACCATGCCGATCACCAGGCTGGTGATGGTGATGCCCAGCTGGGCGCCGGAGAGCTGGAAGGTGAGGCGCCGGGCCGCCTTGAGCGCGACGGGGGCGCCGCGCTCGCCGGCGTCGGCGGCGCGTTCGAGGGCGCCCCGCTCGACGGTGGTCAGGGAGAACTCCGCGGCGACGAAGACCGCGCAGGCGGCGGTGAGCAGCAGGGCGAGGAGCAGCAGCAGGACGTCGGTCACCGTGCCACCCCCGCCCCGTTGGTCGAACACGTCTTGACGGGAACAGCACGGTGAGAACTGGGAGGTTCGTCCATCGCGGGGTCCGCGACTCCTTCACTGCGACGAGGGTGGCCGGTCGGCGGGCGGCCCGGTCCGGGGGGAACGGGTCACCAGCTCTACAGGAGTGTAAAGGGTTGGCAAATCAGAGTGCCGTAAGGGCCGCCACCTGTGCGGTCGCCGCCGCGTTGGGCCAACCCTGCCGTCGCCGCGGCCGTCACCGCCGCCGGCACGGCCCCCGCCGCCGGAAACATGTGCACAGGTACGCACATGTTGGCTACGATGGTGGGCGCACCCGCACGACGCCGACCGGGGACGGGACCACCGCATGCCGGCCATCCTGCGCAACCGCACCTACCGCCACCTGTTCACGGCCCAGCTCGTCGCCCTGATCGGCACCGGTCTGGCCACCGTGGCGCTGAGTCTGCTGGCCTACGACATCGCCGGCGACCACGCCTCGGCCGTCCTCGGCACCGCACTGGCGATCAAGATGGTGGCGTACGTCACCATCGCCCCGCTCGCCGGCGCGCTGGCGGACCGGATCCCGCGCCGGGCCCTGATGGTGGCCATGGACCTCACCCGGGCCGCCGTCGCGCTCACCCTGCCGTTCGTCACCCAGGTCTGGCAGGTCTACGCCCTGATCTTCCTCCTCCAGGCCGCCTCCGCCGCGTTCACGCCGACCTTCCAGGCCACCCTGCCGGAGGTGCTGCCCGCCGAGCGCGACTACACCCGGGCCCTGTCGCTGTCCCGGCTGGCCTACGACCTGGAGAGCCTGTTCAGCCCGGCCCTCGCCGCCGGGCTGCTGGCCCTGCTCTCCAGCGGCTGGCTGTTCGCGGGCACCGCCGCCGGCTTCCTCGCCTCGGCGGCCCTGGTGGTCTCCGCCGTCCTGCCCAGACCGGCGCCCGTCGAGCGCGCCGGAGGCGTCTACGCCAAGGCCGCCTTCGGCACCCGGCTGTTCTGGGCCACTCCCCGGCTGCGGGCCCTGCTCGCCCTGGACCTCGGCGTCGCCGCCGCGGGCGCCATCGTCTTCGTCAACACCGTCGTCCTGGTCCGCGAGCACTTCCACCGCCCGGCCGGCGCCCTCTCGCTCGCGCTCGGCGCGTACGGCGCGGGCTCCATCGTGGCCGCGCTGCTGCTGCCGCGCGTGCTCGGGCGGATCGGCGACCGGGCGGTCATGCTGCCGGCCGCCTTCGCCCTGCCGGTGGTCCTGGCGGGCGTCGCCGCCGTCACCGCCACCGCCCCGAGCGCGTGGTCCTGGGGCGCCGTGCTGACCGCCTGGGCGGCGATCGGCGCGGCCTGCTCGGCGGTCCTCACCCCCGGCGGCCGGGTGCTGCGCCGCTCCGCGGCCGACGCCGACCTGCCGGCCGCCTTCGCCGCGCAGTTCTCGCTCTCCCACTCCTGCTGGCTGCTGACCTACCCGCTGGCCGGCTGGCTGGCCGCCGGAGCGGGGCTCCCGGCCACCGCCGCCGCCCTCGGCGCCGTCGCGCTCGCCTCGGCGGCCGCCGCCACCGCCCTCTGGCCCGCCCGGGAGGCCGCCGAGCTGGACCACGTCCACGCCGACCTGCCGCCGGACCACCCCCACCTCGGCGACGCCCACCCGGCCGCCGGCGGCTGGCGGCACGGGCACCGCTTCGTCATCGACCAGTACCACCGCCGGTGGCCGGCGCACGGCGACGTCCGCCCCGGCTGACGGCCGGGCACCCCGGGACGTCTGGGGCACCCTTGGCCGCACGGCTCAGCCGAAGAAGCCGAGCGCCCCCAGCGCGCAGACCCCGCCGAGGCCCATGAACACCGGCGTGAGCACCTTGAGCTCGACCCAGCTGCCCGCCCGGAACCGCATGCCCTTCGGCGGCCCCACCGGGTACCAGCGCTTGCGCCCGATCGGGATCGGCCAGAACACCGGGCAGCCCGAGACCGTCAGCGCGTCCCCGAGGCAGTGCACCAGCGAGCCGAGCGCGATCGGCAGGCCGATCCACAGGTACTGCTGCCCGGGCTGGTCGAACAGCCACTGCGAGCCGTTCCCCGGCTTGTCCAGGACGTCCGCCAGGACCCAGGCGCTGGTCGCCCCGAGCAGCCAGACCAGCACGTCGCTGGAGACCCGGGCGTGGCGCCAGAGCAGCCCCTCGATCGCCAGCACCATGTGCACGAAGAGCACCGCCAGCACGCCCCAGCGGCCGCCGTAGACCGCCACCGCGGCCGCGCCGGCGCCGCACAGCACCGCCCACAGCCAGGTGTGGGTCAGCGTCCGGTGCCCGCCCGAGCGGCGCGGGTCGCCCTTCTTCCGGGTCGACCGGTAGGCCGCGTACGAGAGCTTGTCGATCACCTCGCAGAGCGTCCGGGACACCGGCCCGAACGCCCGGGATATCGTCGCCGCCTTGTGGTCCAGATCCGGCGCCAGCGCGGCCCCCGCACAGATCAGCGTTCCCGCCAGCAGCACCGGCCAGGGCATCGGCTCGCCCAGCCCCGCGGCGATCGCCCCCGCCCCCAGCCACGCTGCCGCACCCGACAGCGCATGCGCCGGTCCCATCATGAGCTGGCTCCCGCCCTCGTTCCGAAGCGCCCTCCACGAGGACGTGACGGGGCAGCAGCCTAGCCGTCCAAGATCCACTCCCGTCGCCGGGTCGAACCCGACAGCCCCGTCGGCAGTGCGCCGCCGAGGGCGCTGTCAAGCACCGCGCCCGCGACACGCCGCCCGGGCGGGACCGGCCGCCGCGATCGCGAGTCCGGGCCCGGGACCCGCTAGCCTGGACGGCTTACGCCCCCGGACCGCCAGCCCCACCGGCCCCGTGCACCGCGCCCCGCCCGCGCCCGCCGGAGCCCCACCCGTACCGCCTCGCGCCCCGCAGCGAAGCGCACCGCACGCACCGAAGCGCGCAGCACCGCGCCGCACCGACAAGGAGCCCACCGCCGTGTCCGACACGTTCGCACACCTGCACGTCCACACCGAGTACTCGATGCTGGACGGAGCGGCGAAGAACGGGAAGCTCTTCGCGGAGGCCGAGCGGCAGGGCATGCCGGCCATCGCGATGAGCGACCACGGCAACATGTTCGGCGCGTACGAGTTCTTCCACGCCGCCGCCAAGACCGGCGTGAAGCCGATCATCGGCATCGAGGCCTACGTCGCCCCGGCCTCGCGCTTCCTGAAGAAGCAGGTGTTCTGGTCCCCCGGCGGCCAGCGCCCGGCGAGCTCCGACGGCGAGGGCGGCAAGGACGTCTCGGGCGGCGGCCGCTACACCCACATGACCATGTGGGCGCAGAACGCGACCGGTCTGCGGAACCTCTTCAAGCTCTCCTCGCTCGCGTCGATGGAGGGCTACTACATGAAGCCCCGCATGGACCGCGAGCTGATCGCGGCCAACGCGACCGGCATCATCGCCACCACCGGCTGCCCCTCGGGCGAGGTGCAGACCCGGCTGCGGCTCGGGCAGTACGACGAGGCGGTCAAGGCGGCCGGCGCCTACCAGGACATCTTCGGCAAGGAGAACTACTTCCTGGAGCTGATGGACCACGGCCTGTCCATCGAGCAGGACGTCCGCCAGGACCTGCTGCGCCTGGCCAAGCAGCTGAACATCCCGCTGCTGGCGACCAACGACTCGCACTACGTCACCGCCGACCAGGCGGACGCGCACGACAGCCTGCTCTGCGTCGGCGTGGGCAAGAACAAGGACGACCCGAACCGGTTCAAGTTCCAGGGCACCGGCTACTACATCAAGACCGCCGACGAGATGCGCGAGCTGTTCCGCGAGCTCCCGGAGGCCTGCGACAACACGCTGGCGATCGCCGAGCGCGTCGAGTCGTACGAGGACGTCTTCACCTACGTCGACCGGATGCCGCAGTTCGACGTCCCCGAGGGCGAGACCCAGGCGTCGTTCCTGCGCAAGAAGATCGACGCCGGGCTGAAGGTCCGCTACGGCGACAACCCGAGCCAGGAGGTCCTGGACCGGATCGAGCTGGAGATGGGCGTCATCTCCCCGATGGGGTTCGACGCCTACTTCCTCGTGGTCGCCGACATCTGCCAGTACGCCCGCGACAACGGCATCCCGGTCGGCCCGGGCCGAGGCTCGGCGGCCGGCTCGATGGTCTCCTACCTCACCCGGATCACCGAGCTGGACCCGCTGGAGCACGACCTGCTGTTCGAGCGGTTCCTGAACCCCGAGCGCATCAACCCCCCGGACGTCGACATCGACTTCGACGACCGCCAGCGCGACCAGATGGTGCGCTACGTCACCGAGAAGTACGGCTCCGCCTACACCGCGCAGGTCAACACCTTCGGCACGATCAAGGCCAAGGCCGCCGTCAAGGACGCCAACCGCATCCTCGGCTACCCGTTCGCGATGGGCGACCGGATCACCAAGGCGATGCCGCCGGACGTCATGGGCAAGGGCGTCCCGCTCGCGGACCTCTTCAACGAGAAGCACCCGCGGTACAACGAGGGCACCGAGATCCGCTCGCTGTACGCGAACGAGCCCGACGTCAAGAAGATCATCGACACCGGCCTGGGCATCGAGGGCCTGATCCGCGGCACCGGTGTGCACGCCGCCGCCGTCATCCTCTCCTCGACCCCGCTGCTCGACCTGATCCCGCTGCACATGCGGGACAAGGACGGCGTGATCATCACCGGCTTCGACTACCCGTCGTGCGAAGCCATGGGCCTGATCAAGATGGACTTCCTGGGTCTGCGGAACCTGGGCATCATCGATCACTGCATCAAGATCGTCAAGGCCAACCGGGGCATCGACGTCGACATCGAGAAGATCGCGCTCGACGACCCCACCACCTACCAACTGCTCGCCCGCGGCGACACCCTGGGCGTGTTCCAGCTCGACGGCGGCCCCATGCGCGCCCTGCTCAAGCTGATGAAGCCCACCGAGTTCGCCGACATCTCCGCCGTCTCGGCGCTGTACCGGCCGGGCCCGATGGGCATGAACTCGCACACCAACTACGCGCTGCGCAAGAACGGCCAGCAGGAGATCATCCCGATCCACCCCGAGCTGGAGGCCCCGCTCAGCGAGGTCCTCGGCCCCACCTACGGTCTGATCGTCTACCAGGAGCAGGTGCAGCGAGCCGCGCAGGTGCTGGCCGGCTACAGCCTCGGCCAGGCCGACCTGCTCCGCCGCGCGATGGGCAAGAAGAAGAAGGAGGTGCTGGAGAAGGAGTTCGTCCCCTTCCACGCGGGCTGCAAGGAGCGCGGCTACTCCGACGAGGCCATCCAGGCGGTCTGGGACGTGCTGGTCCCGTTCGCCGGCTACGCCTTCAACAAATCGCACTCCGCCGCCTACGGCCTGGTCTCGTACCAGACGGCCTACCTCAAGGCCAACTACCCCGCCGAGTACATGGCGGCGCTGCTCACCTCGGTGGCGGACGACAAGGACAAGATGGCGGTCTACCTCGCCGAGTGCCGCCAGATGGGCATCAAGATCCTGTCCCCCGACGTCAACGAGTCCGTGGTCGACTTCACCGCCGTCGGCAGCGACGTCCGGTTCGGCCTGAAGGCCGTCCGCAACGTCGGCGTGCCGGTCATCGAGTCCCTGGTCAAGACCCGCAAAGAGAAGGGCAAGTACGCCTCCTTCGCGGACTTCCTGGACAAGGTCGAGCTGGTGGTCTGCAACAAGCGCACCGTGGACTCCCTGATCAAGGCGGGCGCCTTCGACTCGCTCAGCCACACCCGCCTGTCGCTCAGCACCGTCCACGAGAGCGCGATCGACGCCGTCACCGGCCTGAAGAAGCAGCAGGCGATCGGCCAGGACGACCTGTTCGGCGCCCTGGACACCGGGGACGGCGGCGCACCGGCCATCGGGCTGGACTTCGAACTGACCGACCGGGAGTGGCCGCGCCGGCAACTGCTCAGCCTGGAACGGGAGATGCTCGGCCTGTACGTCTCCAGCCACCCGCTGGACGGCGCCGAGCACATCCTCTCCCGCAACCGCGACACCTCCATCGCCGAACTCCTCGGCTCCGGCCGCACCGAGGGCGAGGTGCGCCTCGCCGGCCTGATCACCGCCGTCGACCGGCGGATCAACAAGGCGGGCAACGCCTGGGCCATCATCACCCTCGCCGACCGCGACGGCTCGGTCGAGGTGCTCTTCTTCCCCGCCACCTACAACCTGATGGCCGATCAGATGGTCGAGGACAACGTCATCTCGGCCCGGGGCCGGCTCAATGAGCGCGACGGCTCGCTGAGCATCTTCGGCCAGGAGATCACCACCCTCGACGTCTCCTCCGCCGAACTCGGCACCAAGCCGCCGGTGCAGATCACCGCGCCGCTCGGCAAGATCACCCCGACCGTGGTGGGCGAGCTGAAGCTCGCCCTCCAGGCCCACCCCGGCGACGTCCCGGTCCGGCTGCTGACCACCAACTGGGACAAGGACACCCTCTACGAACTCGGCTTCCTGGTGAATCCCGACAACGGACTCGCCTCGGACATCAAGACCCTGCTCGGCACCAACTCCTGGGCGGGCACCCTGTAGCGGGCCGCGTCAGCCCTCCGGCCGGACCGGCGTCCCGGCCCGCCGGCCCAGTGCGCGCAGCACCTGGACCGGCAGGCCGGGGTTCCCGGCCGCGACCGCCGCGGTGTCGGGCTCGCGCAGCAGGGCGACCAGGACGGCGGCGGGCAGCCGGGGATTGCGGGCGGCGGCATGACGGACCCCCGACCCCGGGTCGTCGAGCAGCCGGACCGCCGACGCCGCGGAGAGCCGCGGGTCCGACGCGGCCCGGCACCGCACCTCCTCGGCGGTGTCCCAACCGAGCCGCTCGACCGGCTCGGCCGTCGACTCCGGATCGTCGGGGGCGAGCCGGCGCAGCCGCGGGTTCGGGTCGTCGGCGTACCGCAGGAGGCCCGCCCGGGGGAAGTTCGGGTGGCCGTAAGGCCGGTCGGGCACGCTGAGGCTGCCGGTCCACCACAGCCACACGTCCAGCAGCAGCTCGGCCGGCGCGTCGTCGCAGGACTCGGCGAGGAACAGCCGCACGACCCGGTCCTCGTCCCGGGCCAGCAGCGCCAGCACGTCCGGTGGCAGGTGCCCGGCGCGGGCCACGCTCCGCCGGACCAGCGGATGGGAGGAGCCCGCCAGGCGGCGCATCGCGTCCGGGTCACCGTGGAGCGCCGTGACCCACGCGAGGGTCGGGCGGTGAATGCCCCCGTCGAGGTCGATGCGGACCCGTGCGCGCCGCTCCTCGGTGAGCTCGGGCCGGACCGACACCTCGAAGCGGACACTCCCGTCCGGGTCGTCGGCGAGCCGGTCGACCAGGTCGTGGTCGAGGTAGGGGTTGCGGGCGAGCGCACGGCGCCGGGCCGGATCACCGTCGCCGACCAACTCCTCGGCGAGGTCGCGCACCAGCCGGCAGGACTCCACCGCGCGCTCCCCGAAACCGTCGGGCGCCCTGGACGCCCCGGGGCTCGCGGCGCCGAACACCGACCGCGGCATCGGGTGCTCGCGGTGCAGGTTCAGCAGGGCCTCCATCCCGACCTTGCGGACGGGATCGGCGAGCAGCGCACGCCGGGCCGCGCCGTCGAGGTGCGGCCAGCCGTACCGACAGGCCACCGCACGCACCGCCGCCTCGGGGTCGGCGGCCAGCGCGGCGGCCGTCCGACCCTCGATCCCGGGAAGGCGGGCCGCCTCGGCCCGGACCCTCGCCGACGGGTCGGCGGTGAGCCGCCGGAGCACGCCGCCCGGTAGCGCGACCCGCCGGTCCGCCGCCATCCAGGTCAGCAGCCACCGGCGCCGGCCGTCCGGCTCGTCGAGCAGGCGCGCCCACTGGCTGCCCGTGAGGTCGGACCGGTACTCCGCGAGGCCACACCGCACGGCCCAGTCCGGGTGACCCACGGCCGCCTCGACCACGGCCGCGGGCAGCCCCGGCCAGGGCATCACCGCCGTCCGGGCCAGCAGTCCCACCACGACCTCGGGCGGGGTGGCGGGATTGAGCGCCAGCCCGACCGCCCAGGCATCGGCCAGTCGGTCGTCCACCCCGACCTGGTCACCCCCTGTCGCGACGGCCGCCCACACGGCGGCCCGCTCCTCGGGCGTCTCACCCCCGGCCGCCCGGGCCGCCGGATCAGCCACGGCGTCCCGCCCTTGCGCGCTCCAGCCCTGCCTCAGTTCCCATCCGCCCATCCTCTCCCAGCCCACGGAGCAGGAAGTCAACCCACCCGACTTCCTGTCCGCTCCGGACCGGGAGACCCTGGCCCGGAGCGGGAATGCGTCACTCCAACAGCTTCCCCGCCCGCCGCACCGCCCGCTGCGCCCCGCCGCCCCCGACAACGACCCGCTCGGCGCGTTCCCGCGCCACGCGGGCGCGCTGGGAATCCTTCGTCCCCCCGGTCTCCATGAACTCCTGAGCTCCCTCCGCCGAAGGAAGCGGGCAGGAGCCGGCGGGCAGTGCACGGATGGCTTCGAGCGCGTCGCGGTGACCCGCGTCGGTGGAGAGCGGGCCTCGCCGTGCGAGATCGCCGATGACAGCGATGGGGCACTGGGACCCCGTCCCCGCGCCGGCGACCGGAGTCGTGCGGATCCGCGGAAACGTGCGTCGGTGCTGACCACCCTTTCGAGAAGGGCGAAGGAGGCCAGGCTCCTTGTCCGCTCCGCCCGCCCGGCAGGTCGGCGGGCCACGAGCCGGAGTTCGCGTCCGCGAGGACGCCCGGGAAGGCCGACCGCATTGCGGCCCGGGACCTCCCGTACCGGCCGCGGCTCGGTGGCGTGGGTCCCGGTGGGGAGCCGGATCACCCCGGTGAACCGGCCCGCGGTGGTGCCGGGGCCGTCGTTGGCGACGAACCCGTGCGGGAGAGTCTGACCGGCCGGGGGTCCATGCGGACGGCCTCAAGGCGGGAGTGCGACGAACACCCCCGGCAACTGCTGCCCGTCCAGCCGCGAACACACACGGCGGCCGCGAGGTCACAGCGGTTTGCGGGCCTCGATGAGGAAGCGTGCGGAGTAGGCGACGAACGAACCCTCGGCGCGGATCTGCCGGTCCAGGTCGTGGAGCCGGGCGCGATGGGCGGCGACCGTGAAGCCGGGCACCATCCAGATCACCTTCCGGAGGAAGTACACGACCGCGCCGATGTCGAAGAACTCCATCCGCAGCCGCTCGGACCGCAGGTCCGTCACCTCCAGCCCCGCGGCCCGGGCGTCGGCGCTCTCGGTGTCGGGGTGCCGCGCCAGGCGGGCCTCCGGCTGCGGGCCGAGGAAGTACTCGACCAGCTCGAACACCGAGGCCGGGCCGACGTGCTGCGCGAAGTACGTACCACCGGGCCGCAGCACGCGGGCGATCTCCGCCCACCAGACCGTCGCCGGGTGACGGCTGGTCACCAGGTCGAACGCCCCGTCGGCGAAGGGCAGCGGGGGTTCGTCCGGGTCCGCGACCACGATCGCTCCCAGCGGGTGCAGCAGCCCGGTCGCCCGGGCCACGTTGGGCGGCCACGACTCGGTGGCGACCATCGCGGGCGGCCGGGGACCGGCGCCGGCCAGCACCTCGCCGCCGCCCGTCTGGATGTCCAGCGCCGCCGAGGCCGCCGCCAGCCGCTCCCCCAGCAGGCGTTGGTAGCCCCAGGAGGGGCGCTGCTCGGTGGCCCGCCCGTCCAGCCAGGAGAAGTCCCAGCCATCGACGGACACGGCCTCGGCCTCGGCGATCAGCTCTTCGAACGTACGCGACATAACCGCATCATCGCGGCCCCCGGCAGGCCCGGCCAACCGGATTTCCGCAGGCGGGGCCGCTGCCGAGCGGAGCACCGGCCGTCCCCGCGCGGCCCGGCGGCCTCCTCCTCGAAGGGGCCGGCGGAGGAATCGGCGACACAGGAGCCGCCCCGCCCCGAGAGCGTCGGCGGTCGCGGAGCCGGGATCGCCGCCCAGGCCCGGCGGGGTGCCCGGGGCGGACGCGCGGGGCCGGGCCGGGAAGTCACCCGGTGTCCCCGGCGGCCGACGGAGTGCGTGGCGGTGATCCACCTGCGCCCGGCGGGCCGGGTCGCAGGGCTTCGGCCCAGTCGCGGGGGCCAGCGGGTGGGGCCCCGGCGGGTGCGCCGGTGCTGGTCGCCGAGGAGCCCCCTCCGGTGGTCGGGCGGTGGGAGGGGGCCGAACAGGTCCGCGCGGCTGGTCACCGGGCGGGGCGACGTCCCCGCGGTCGGGTGCTGCGGCCCGGCGTCGGACCGATTCCTCGGCTGCGGTCCCGGGGCCGACCCGCCCGCACGGGTCGCCCGGTCGACGCAGAGGCGCGCCGCGGCTCCCCGTCAGGCGGCGGCGTTGCGGGCGGCGGTGGCCCAGGCGGCCGTGACGGCGCGGCGGGCGGTGGCGGTCGCGGTGGCGAGGTCGTCGTCCAGGTGCAGTGGGGCGCCGAGGTGGACGTGCAGGGCCGGGCGGCGCGCCGGGGCGGTGGTGAGGCCGGCGAGCTGCTTGACCGCGCCGCCGGAGCTCAGGCGGCGGGCGCCCGCCTGGCCGAGCGGGACCACCGGTGCGCCGGTGGCCCCCGCCAGCCGGGCGAGGCCGCTGCGGAACGGGCCGGGCGCCAGCTCGCCGGAGTCGGAACGGCGCGGCAGGCCGCCCTCGCCGTAGATGAGGACCAGGTGTCCGGCAGCGAGGGCGTCGGCGGCCCGGTCCAGGGCGTCGGCGGCGTGCTCGGTGCCGCGGTGGACGGGGATGTGCCCCTCGTGGCGCAGCAGCCGCCCCAGCAGCGGGACGCGCCAGAGGCCGGCCGTCGCGAGCACCATCGGCCGCGCGCCGAGGCGGTGCAGGGCGGCGAACACGATCGCGGGGTCGGCGAGCGAGGTGTGGTTGGCGGCGACGATGCTCCCGGGTGCGAGCACGGCCTCGGGGTCGGCGCTCACCCGCAGGGAGCCGAAGGCGGGGACGAGGAGGGCGGCGGTTCGGCTGAGCATGGCTGGTGGGTCCTCCGGTGGGCGGGTGAGCTGCCACCAGTGTTGGCCGTTCCGGCCCGGCACGCCTGAGTACCCGTACTCAATGCCGCGCAGATCTGCGGGAGCCCGACTAGGCTCGCCGGATGAGGCGACTCGACGCAGTGGACAGGGCTTTGTTCGACCGAGTGGCGCTGGCGCGCCTGCGCCATGCCCAGCCGTGGCTACGGCGCTTGAGCCGGGCCGCGGACCACGGGGTGCTCTGGATGGGCACGGCCGCCGTGCTGGGGGCGG
This sequence comes from Kitasatospora sp. NPDC022856, assembly GCF_055561235.1. Lineage (NCBI taxonomy): Bacteria > Bacillati > Actinomycetota > Actinomycetes > Kitasatosporales > Streptomycetaceae > Kitasatospora > Kitasatospora sp. NPDC022856. Next base: position 105,693 of record NZ_JBVHHE010000013.1, read on the forward strand.
TCGGCGGCCGGGCCGGGCGGCGGGCGGCGCTGCGCGGGGTCGGGTCGCTGGCGATGGCCTCGGCCGTGGCCAACATCGCCGCCAAGCAGCTGACCCGCCGTCCGCGCCCGTTGCTGGACCAGGTGCCGGTGGTGCGGCAGTTGCTGCGGCAGCCGGTGACGAGTTCGTTCCCGTCCGGCCACTCCGCCTCGGCCGCCGCGTTCGCGACGGCCGTGGCGATCGAGGCGCCGCTGCTGGGCGTCGTGGTGGCGCCGGTGGCGGCCGCCGTCGGGGCGTCCCGGATCTACACCGGCGCGCACTACCCCGGTGACGTGCTGGCCGGGTTCGCGCTGGGTTCGGGGCTGGCGGCCCTGACGCTTCGCTGGTGGCCCCGGACGAACGACCGGCCGCCGCTCGCCGGCCCGCCGCCCCGGCCGGCGCCGGCGCTGACCGAGGGGGCCGGGCTCTCGGTGGTGGTCAACAGCGGTTCGGGGAGCGGGGCGTTGCTCGCCGACGGCCCGGAGGACACCGCGGCCGTCCTGCGCACGCTGCTGCCGCGTGCGCAGGTGCGGGTCTGCGGACCGGACGACGACCTGCCCGCCCTGCTCGCCGAGGCGGCCGACCGGGCGGCGGCGGACGGCGGCGCGCTCGGGGTCTGCGGCGGCGACGGCAGTGTCAACCTGGCCGCCTCCCTGGCGGTCGAGCGCGACCTGCCGCTGGCCGTCTTCCCCGGTGGCACGCTCAACCACTTCGCGCTGGACCTCGGGATCGAGTCGCTGGAGGCGACGGCGGGCGCCGTGGAGGCCGGCTCCGCCTGCGGGGTCGACCTGGGCCTGGCCGTCGACGACACCGAGCGGCGGATCTTCCTGAACACCTTCAGTCTCGGCGTGTACCCCGAACTGGTCCGGCTCCGCGAGTCGTTGGAGGGACGGCTGGGCAAGTGGCCGGCCCTGGCGGTGGCCGTCGCCCGGGCGCTGGGACGTGCCGAACCGGTCACCGTCGAGGCCGGCGGACGCAGCCGGCGGCTCTGGCTGCTGTTCGCGGGCAACGGCGCCTACGACCCGCCGGGCTTCGCCCCCACCCGGCGGACCGGCCTGGCCGACGGCCTGCTGGACATCCGCGTGGTGGACGGCGGCAGCCCGTTCGCCCGGACCAGGCTGGCGGCGGCCTTCCTCTCCGGCACGCTGTCGCGTTCGCGGGTCTACCACTCGGCCCGGCTGACCGGCCTGGGCCTCGACTCGCTCGGCGACGCCGACCGGATCGCGGTGGACGGCGAGAGCCTGCCGGCGGCCGGTGCCCTGCGGCTGGGCAAGGCGCCGAACGCCCTGACGGTGTACCGCCCCGCGCCCTCGTAGCGCGCGGGGCCGTGGGGGCCTGCCGGAGGCAGCCCACCGTAGGCGCCGCCCGCGGCCGCGGTCCGGGCTCTGGGTAAAGCCCCGGGCCGGGCCGCGGTCCGGTCGCGGTCCCGGTCGGGGGCGACACGCAAGGCGCACCATTCGGGTGACATTCCCCGGCGGTGTCCGCCCCGAGTCCCTAGTGTGCAGAGCAAGTTAGCCTACGAAGGGGTTACGCCGTGTACCGTACCGTCCGCACCGTCGCCGTCCTCCTGGCCGCCATCGGCGCCGCCGCCGCCGTCCCGACCCAGGCGTTCGCCGACGGCCCCGAGGTGACCACCACGACCATCACGGTCATCGGCACCGGCAACCAGCTCGCCGGGGCCGACATCTTCAACACCGGTGGCGACAACGTGGTCGGCTCGTTCAACGGCAACGAGATCTCCTGACACTCCGAGAACCGCCCGGCACCGGGCCGTACCGGTACTGCCCGGACCGCCACCACCGCCCGCGCCGCCCGCGCGGGCGGTGGTGTGCCGTCGGCCCGCTTCGCGGTCACCCGGCGGCGTCGGCGGATCCACCGAGGATCAGCGCGGCGGCGCGCTGTCGTACTCCTCGCGGGCCTGCGCGACGCGGTCCAGATTGGCGGCGGACCAGTCGGCGAGGGTGGCGAAGAGCGGGGCGAGACTGTCACCGAGTTCGGTGATCTCGTACTCGACGCGGGGCGGCACTTCGGCGTGGTACGTCCGCCGGACCAGCCCGTCGCGTTCCAGCTGGCGCAGCCGCTGGGTGAGCACCTTGGGGCTGATGTCCGCCACCCGCCGCTGCAGTTCGACGTAGCGCTGGCGGCCGTGCGCATGGAGCGTCCACAGCACCGGGGTGGTCCAGCGGCTGAACACGAGGTCGACCACCGGGCCGATCGGGCACGCCCGCACCGGATCGGTCGTTCCGTCCGCCGCCCAGGCCATCTCGCTCATGCCGCCCCCTCCGAGCCGGGTCACTTTCCTCTAGGTACCTACTGTACGCAGGCTGTTAGCGTCGTCCTGTCGCCACCGAGGGATCCCCTCAAGTGGCTGCAACTTCCCTGCGAACAGCGGGAATTGACGACAACAAAGTGCGAAGGACGGGGACGGACATGATCGTGGTGACGGGGGCGACGGGCAATGTCGGACGACCGCTGGTGCAGGCGCTGGCGGCGGCGGGCGAGCAGGTGACGGCGGTGTCCCGGCGGCCGGTGGACGCCACCCTGCCGGACGGCGTGCGACACCACCGCGCCGACCTCGCGGACGCGGAGAGCCTGCGGACCGCCCTGGACGGCGCCGAGGCGCTGTTCCTCCTCCTCTCCGGCGAGCTGCTGACGGGCGGTGAGAGCCCGGCCGCGCTGGTCGACGTGGCCAGGTCCGCGGGTGTGCGGCACGTGGTGCTGCTCTCCTCCCAGATCCTGGGCACCCGGCCGGTGCCGCCCTCGCACACCCGGCTGGGGGCCTTCGAGCAGGCCGTCCGGGAGTCCGGGCTCGACTGGACGATCCTGCGGCCGAGCGGCTTCCACTCCAACGCCTTCGCCTGGGCGGAGCCGGTCCGCACCGGCGGGACGGTGCCGGCACCGTTCGGCGATGTGGCCCTGCCGACCGTGGACCCGGCGGACCTCGCCGCCGTGGCGGCCGTCGTGCTGCGCGGCGACGGGCAGCACCACGGCCGGACGTACGTGCTGACCGGGCCCGCGCCGGTCTCCCCGCGCGAGCAGGCCGCCGCCCTCGGGGAGGCGACCGGCGCGCCGCTCGCCTTCGTCGAGCTGAGCCGCGAGGCCGCCCGGGCGCACCTCCTGGCCTTCATGCCGGAGCACGTGGCCGACGGCACGCTCGACATCCTCGGCGCACCGACCGATGCCGAACAGCAGGTCAGCCCGGACGTGGAACGCCTGCTCGGGCGCCCCGCCGGCACCTTCGCCGACTGGGCCCGGAGCAACGCCGCCGCCTTCCACCGGACGAGCCCCGCCGAGTGACCGGCCGTCGGGGGCGGCCGCCGGTCGGGGCGGCCGGCCGTCGAGGCCCGGCCGCGGCTACCGCCGGTAGAGCTCCCGGGCCCGGGCGAGGTCGACGGGGCCGCCCTCGGGCAGGTGCAGGAAGTGCTCCAGCTGCCACGCCTGCGCGCTGCCGGCCTGCCGGTTGGTGGTGGTCGCCCAGGGCGGGTAGACGCGGAAGGCCCGCTTCCCGCCGGAACCGCCCACCGCGACGACACCGTGCCGGCGGAGGGCGTCCATGGGCAGGACGAACTGGCCGGCGTGGCGACCGTCGCGGGTGCCGATGACGAAGAGGTCGACGGGGTCGGTGGCGTCGAAGGGCTGGATGGGCCCGCCCGGGGACCTCTTCCAGACCGTGACGAACTGGCCGGCCTTGGCGGGGGTCGTCCTGGCCGCGCGGAAGCGGACCGGGCGGCCGTCCAGGGTGAAGGCGTGGGCGGCGTAGTCGGCGCTCTCGGCCTCGGGGACCGGCCGGGTGCAGGTGAACCCGCAGGGGTCGTAGACGAGCGCCTTCGCCGCACGGAGATCGCCGTGGACCTGGTCGGTGTCCGACCACGGTTCGAGGCGGCCCGCGCGGGGACCGGCCGGGTGCTCGTCGTTCGTCGCCATGGCTTCACCCTGTCACAGCCGCCCGGGCCGGGCAGGCGACCGCTCAGGTCTCGCGCCGGGGGTGGTACTCCGCCTCGGGTATGCCGAAGGTCCAGGCGACCCCGGCCCGGGCCGTACGGGTGCTCGGCGGGACCCGCAGCCAGTAGGTGCGGAAGGTGCCGTCCGGCTCGGCGGTGGAGTTGACCACCTCGACCATCACCACCGCCTCGTCGTCCGGGAGTTGGATCCGCCAGAGCACACCGGTCTCGTCGCGGTGCAGCGGCTCGGCGCCGGAGTCCGCCAGGTACCGCTCGTAGCCGTAGTGCTCCAGCAGGACGCGGCGCAGCTCGGCGTTCTCCTCCGTCCGGATCCGCTCGACCGTGACGCCGCCGAGGCCGGACAGGAAGTCGGCCGGGACGGGCATGCCGCGCCAGGCGTGCAGGGCGAAGCCGTCGGCGAAGCCCAGGGCCGGGCCGTCGGCCCGGTCGAGCCGGCCCGCCTCGTCGCGGTGCAGCGCGACCGGTCGCTCGCTGGCCAGGGCCACGCCCTCGTACGGCCACCACCAGCCGGCCTCGCCCGCGACCTCGGCCAGCGCGTCGATCCCGGCCGGCGCGTCGATCCCGGCCCGCTCCGCCGGTGCACCGGCGAGCACGCCGGCCGCCTCGAAGGCGGCGAACCACGGCGCGTCGTGCTGGCCCCGGACGGCGTCCAGCAGCGCCAGCCGGACGGCGGTGCGACGGGCGCGGGCCACATCGGCCTCGGGCTGGTCGACCTCGTCGAGGTCGGGCTCGGGGGCGAGCCGGTCGAGCACCGCGTCGCGGATCCGCCCGGCCAGCGCGTTGGTCACCGGGCCGATCTCACCACCGGTCAGCGACCAGAGAGGCGCCCACCCGGCCGGCCCGACCCGCTCCACGGCCCGCCGCCTGGCGGCCTCCCACGGCAGCGTCCGCACGGCCTCGCGGACGCTCACCGCGCCGGCGGCCCGCAGCTCCAGGGCCGCCTGCGCCGCCGCCGGCGGCGAGCCGAACCAGCGGACCTCGGCCGGCTCGGCCAGCCCGGCCGCCCGGTAGGCGGCCCGCACCGCGCGCTCGACCGCGACCCGGTCGGCCGCCCCGGTGGCCGCCGCGCACGCCCGCCAGCGGGCCGTCACCTCGGCCGGCCCGACCGTCTGCTCCGTCACCATCACCTGCTCCCGTCCCGGCCGGGCCCGTGCCCGGCCGACCCTCTCGTTCCGTCCACCGCCACCACCCGGGAGCCGCCGGCCCCCGGCCCGCCTCGCCGCCCGCGGGCCCCGCCCGCCCGGACCTCGTCAGTCCGCGACGACGCGCACCGCGCCCGGCACGTACTCGCGCTGGCGCACCACCCGGTACCAGCCCTTGGGCAGCGGTATCGCGGCGTGCTCCTCGTGCACCACCCGACCGCCCTCGGGCAGGTGCAGCCAGGCGGCGCCGAACGGCCCGGCCTCCCGGCGCAGCTCCCCCGGGCCGACCACGGCGTGCGCGTGGCCGGTGACCTCGCCGAGCGCCAGCACCAGCCAGCCCCGCGCGTCCCGGGGCTGCGCGGCCAGTGCCGGCACCCGCGGGGGCACCGCGGCCTCCGCCGTCGGCACGATCAGCACGTCACCCTGGCGATACATCAGTCCTCCCTGACCGACCCGACGGGCGTCGGAATCTCACGGTCCGAAACGTAGAACAGGGGTCCGACAAACGCGCCCGGGTCCGCCCCGGCGACCGGTTTGTCGGACCCGGCTGGTAGACAGTTGTTCGGCCCGCATCCCGGAGGAGCAGCGCATGACGGTCGGCAAGCACATCGAAGAGTTCCACGGCCTCCCGGTCCTCGACTTCGTCCAGGCGGTCGAGGACGGCACCGCCCTGCCCGAGGCGGCGGCGGTCGCCTGGAAGGTCGGCATCGAGTTCGACTCGCCGACGTCGTTCGTCGAGCGCTGGCAGCAGTTCCTCGACGCGGTCGACACCGAGCGGGTCACCGCCGTGGTGGTCGGCGAGTGGTCCTCCGACGGGCCGGAGAGCTTCACCGGGCCGCTGGCCGCGATCCTCGCCGCCGCCGACCGGCTGCCGGCCCTGCGCGCCCTGTTCATCGGCGACATCACGTACGAGGAGAACGAGATCTCCTGGATCAACATGGTCGACGTGACGCCGGTGCTGACGACGTACCCGCTGCTCGACGAGCTGGTGGTGCGCGGCGCGGCGGGATCCATGGTCGAGGACGACGGGATCGCCCTCCAGGCGCTGCGTCACGAGCACCTGAAGGCCCTGCGGTTCGAGTCGGGCGGTCTGCCCGCCGCGGTGCTGCGGGCGGTCGCGTCCAGCGACTTCCCCGCGCTGGAGCGGCTGGAGTTCTGGCTCGGGGTCGAGAACTACGGCGGCGACTCCTCCCTCGACGACCTGGCGCCCTTCCTCGACGGCGCCCGGTTCCCGGCGCTGCGCCACCTCGGCCTGCAGAACAGCGAGATCCAGGACGAGATCGCCGCCGCCGTCGCGCACGCCCCGGTCGTCGCCCGGCTCGACTCGCTCAACCTCTCGATGGGCGTCCTGACCGACCAGGGCGCCACCGCCCTGCTGGAGGGCCAGCCGCTCACCCATCTGCGGGCCCTCGACCTGCACCACCACTACCTCACCGACGCGCTCCAGGAACGGCTCCGGGAGGCCCTGCCCGGGGTGGCCGTCGACCTCTCCGAGGCCGGGAGTCCGGACGACCGGTGGCGCTACGTCGCGGTCGCCGAATAGCCGGGCACCGCCCCGCCCACACCTTCACCGCTCGCCGCTCGCCGCTCGCCGCTCGCCGCCCACCACTCACCACCTGCCGCTCACCGGCAGCGCACGCAGCACAGGGGACCGTATGCACGCCTACCAGCACCAGCGGGAGTTCCACGGGCTCCCCGTGGTGGAGTTCTCCGGCGAGGCCGGCGCCACGGGCGACCGGCCGGCGCCGGGCGCCGCCGCGTGGCGGCTCGCCGTGCCCTACGGCGCGGGCACCGGCTTCGACGCGCTCTGGAACACCTTCCTCGACACGGTGGACCCGGACGAGGTCCGGGCGCTGCTGATCGGCCCCTGGTGGACCGACGGCTACGGGCCGGTGACCGACGCCCTGGCCCGGGTCGTCGGTGACGCCGGGCGGCTCCCCGCTCTCGAAGCGCTCTTCGTCGCCGACGTGACGTCCGAGGAGTGCGAGATCTCCTGGCTGGAGATGTCCGACGTCACCGTGGTGGCGGCGGCCTTCCCCCGGCTCACCGAGCTGGTGGTGCGCGGTGGCGGCGGGCTGGCGCTCGCGCCGTTCCGGCACGACCGGCTGAAGGCCCTGCGGTTCGAGGCGGGCGGGCTGCCCGGCACGGTGGTGCGGGCCGTGGCCGGCTCCGAACTGCCCGCCCTGGAGCGGCTGGAGCTCTGGCTCGGGGTGGACGAGTACGGCGGCGACTCGACCATAGACGACCTGGCGCCCCTCCTCGACGGCGCCCGGCTCCCGGCCCTGCGCCACCTCGCCCTGGCCAACAGCGAGTACCAGGACGAGATCGCCGCCGCCGTCGCGCACGCGCCGGTCGTGGCGCAGTTGGAGGTGCTCGACCTCTCGATGGGCGTGCTGTCCGACGAGGGCGCCGCCGCCCTGCTGGAGGGCCAGCCGCTGACCCATCTTCGGCTGCTCGACCTGCACCACCACTACCTCTCCGAGGAGCTCCAGCAGCGGCTGCGCGAAGCCCTGCCGGGGGTGGAGCTCGACCTCGACGAGGCCGAGGCGGAGTACGAGGACGACCCCGAGGACCGCTACGTCGCGGTCGCCGAGTAGCCCGGCGCGGTCCGGATGAGCACCCCCCAGACGGCCTCCCCCCAGACGGCCTCCCGCTTGGCGGCCACCCCGCAGGCGCCCAGGCCTCAGGCGCTCCGGCCGGCCGCGCCCCCGGCCGGTGCCGGGGAGGACGCGCCGCTGGCCGTCCTCGGCAATCCCGGGCACCGGCGGGTGACGCTGTTCGCCGCCGCCGCCCGCGCGGCCGGCCTGCCCGAGCCGGTCGTGCTGCCCTGGATCGACGTCCTGCGCGGCCGGTTCGTCGTGCCCGCGGGGAGCCTGCTGCGGATCGAGTCGCCCGGCGAGGACCCGGCCGTGGACGAGCTGCTGCGCGGCCCGGCCCTCGGCCCCTCGTACGCGCCGACCAGGGTGGAGGGCGGCGCGGCCTGGTACACGGGGGTGGTGGACGCCCTGCGCGCGGTGGCCCGGGTGCCGGGGGTGCGGCTGCTCGGCGATCCTGAGGAGATCGCCGTGATGTTCGACAAGCGGCGGGCGCACGCACTGCTGGCGGGCGCCGGGGTGCCGGTGCCGCGCGCGCTCGACGGCGCCGGGATCACCGGCTGGGCGGACCTCCGGGAGCGGCTGCGGGCCGCCGGGCTGCGGCGGGTCTTCGTCAAACCCGCGCACGGCTCCTCCGCGTCCGGCGTGGTGGCGCTGGAGTTCGGCCCGCGCGGGCAGGTGCTCGCCACCACCTCGGTCGAGCTGGCCGGCGGGCAGCTGCACAATTCGCTGCGGGTCCGCCGCTACCGGGACGAGCGGGAGGCGGCCGAGCTGGTCGACCGCCTGGCACCGGACGGGCTGCACGTCGAGCAGTGGATCCCGAAGGCCGCCCAGGCGGGCCGCTCGGCCGACCTCAGGGTGGTGGTGATCGCCGGGCGGGCCACCCACGTGGTGGTGCGCACCAGCGCACAGCCGATGACCAACCTCCACCTCGGCGGCGCCCGCGGCAGCCTCGCCGTGGCGCAGCAGGCCGCCGGCCACGCCTGGCGGGGCCTGCTGGAGACGGCCGAGCGGGCGGCGGCCTGCTTCCCCGGTTCACCGATGGTCGGCGTCGACGTCCTGCCCACCGCCGGGTGGCGCCGGGCCGTGGTCGGCGAGGTGAACGCCTTCGGCGACCTCCTGCCGAACCTGACCGGCCTGCCCGGCGGCCCGGCCGAGGGCCTGGACACCTACGCCGCCCAGATCTCCGCGCTACGACACCCGGGCCACCGGCCCGGGCCCAGGAACGACGCACCGACGACGGAACCGATGGAACCCACGCGATGAACCACCAGCACGACCACCGGGCGCCCGCGCCGACCGCGCCGGCGACACCGCCGGCGGCCGCCGCCGCGCCCGACATGAACGCCGTCGTGGGCACCCACGACCTGCTCCTCGTCACCCTGGACACCCTGCGGTTCGACGTCGCCGAGGAGCTGGCCGCGGCCGGGCGGATCCCGCACCTCGCCGCCGTCCTCCCTGGTGGCCGCTGGGAGCGCCGACACTCCCCGGGCAGCTTCACCTACGCCGCGCACCAGGCGATCCTGGCCGGTTTCCTGCCCACCCCCGCCGCTCCGGGCGGTCCGCACCCGCGGCTGTTCGCCGCCCGCTTCGCCGGGTCGGAGAGCACCGCTCCGCGCACCTGGGTGTTCGACGCACCCGACCTGCCGGGCGCGCTCGCCGGGCACGGGTACCGGACGGTCTGCATCGGCGGCGTCGGCTTCTTCAACAAGCAGGGCCCGCTCGGCTCGGTGCTGCCCGGGCTGTTCCAGGAGAGCCACTGGTCGCCGGAGATGGGCGTCCCCTCCCCCACCTCCTTCGAGGCGCAGGTCGCCAGGGCCGAGCAGGTCGCCGCCGAACAGCCGGCCGGGCAGCCGCTGTTCCTGTTCCTCAACGTCTCGGCGCTGCACCAGCCCAACTGGTTCCACCTGCCGGGCGGCACCCGCGAGGACGGGGACTCCCGGGAGAGCCACGCCGCCGCCCTGGAGTACGTGGACGCTTACATCGGCCGGCTCTTCGCGGCGATGAGCGCCCGCCGGCCGTGCTTCGCGATCGTCTGCTCCGACCACGGCACGGCGTACGGCGAGGACGGATACACCGGCCACCGGATCGGCCACGAGGTGGTCTGGACGGTGCCGTACGCGCACTTCACCCTCCCGGCCCGCCCGGCACCCGCCCCGACCGCAGCCACCCGCCCGACAGCCACTGCCACCGCCGCTGCCACCGCCACTGCCACTGCCACTGCCACTGCCACTGCCACTGCCGAGGAGACCGCATGACCACGGCCGCGGCCCCGACGACCGATTCGCCCTACCGGTCGTACGTCTACGCCTACCCGCACAAGACCGCCTACCGGCGGCTGCCGGAGCGTCCCGCGCTGCGCGAGCTGTGGGCCGGCGAGCCGCAGCACGCGCTCTCGCTCTACCTGCACATCCCCTTCTGCGAGGTCCGCTGCGGCTTCTGCAACCTGTTCACCCGGATCGGCAGCCCCGAAGGGCTGACCACCGCCTACCTGGACGCGCTCGACCGCCAGGCCGCCACCGTCCGCGAGGCCCTGGACGACGGCGCCCGGTTCGCGCTGGCGGCGTTCGGCGGCGGCACGCCCACCTACCTCACCGCCGGCGAGCTGGAGCGGCTCTGCGACATCGCCGAGCGGCGGACGGGCGTCGACCTGCGGGCGGTCCCGCTCTCCGTCGAGGCCTCCCCCGCCACCGCCACGGCCGACCGCCTGGAGGTGCTGGCCGCCCGCGGCGCCACCCGGCTGAGCCTGGGCGTGCAGTCGTTCCTCGACGAGGAGGCCCGCTCCGCCGTCCGCCCGCAGAAGCGCGCGGAGGTCGAGGCCGCCCTGGGGCGGATCCGCGCCGCCGGGTTCCCCGTCCTCAACATCGACCTCATCTACGGCATCGACGGCCAGACCGAGACCGGCTGGCTGCGGTCGCTGGACGCCGCGCTGGCCTGGGAGCCCGAGGAGTTGTACCTCTACCCGCTGTACGTCCGGCCGCTGACCGGCCTGGCCCGGCGCGGCGAGCAGGAGAGCCCGGCCGCCTGGGACGCCCGCCGGCTCGCGCTCTACCGGGCCGGCCGCGACCACCTGCTCGCCCGGGGCTACCAGCAGGTGTCGATGCGGATGTTCCGCCGCGCCGCCTCCCCGCAGGCCGGGAGCGGCGAGTACGCCTGCCAGACCGACGGCATGGTCGGCCTCGGCTGCGGGGCCCGCTCCTACACCTCGCGGCTGCACTACTCCTTCGACTACGCGGTGAACGCCACCGAGGTGCGCGGCATCATCGACGACTACGTGGCCACCACCGACTTCCGGCACGCCGAGGTCGGTCGGTACATGACGCCGGAGGAGGCCCGCCGGCGGCACCTCGTCCAGTCGCTGCTCCAGGCCGAGGGCATGCCGCTGGCGGACTACCGCGCCCGCTTCGGCAGCGCGCCCATCGAGGACTTCCCGGCCGAGCTGGCCGCGTTCGAGGCCCGGGGCTGGCTGGCGCAGGACGAGCTGCGCCTGATGCTCTCGCCGGAGGGGCTGGCGCACTCGGACGCGGCCGGTCCGATGCTGTTCTCGCCCGAGGTCCACCGGCTGATGGCCGAGTACGAGGCGAAATGACCTTCCTCGGCATGCCCGCGCCCCGGCCGGCCACCGGCGACGCCCGGCCCGGCCCCGACCTCGTACCCTCGGCGGCCTCCCGGCCCGCGCCGGACGACGGCGGGGTCGACCTGACCCTGCTCTACCGGGGCCCGCTGTCCTCCTGCGACTACGACTGCCCGTACTGCCCGTTCGCCAAGCGGCGTGACACGCCGGAGCAGTTGCGGGCCGACCGGGCGGCGCTGGAGCGGTTCACCGGCTGGGCCGCCGGACGGGCCGGTAGCGGCGACACGCTGTCCGTGCTCTTCACGCCCTGGGGCGAGGGCCTGGTGCGGTCCTGGTACCGGCGGGCGCTGGTCGAGCTGAGCCGGCTGCCGCACGTGCGCCGGGTGGCGATCCAGACCAACCTCAGCTGCCGAACCGGCTGGCTCGCTGAGGCCGACCCCGACACGCTGGCCCTCTGGGTGACGTACCACCCCGGACAGGTCGACCACCGGCGGTTCCTCGCCAAGTGCCGCGAGCTCGACGCGCTCGGTGTGCGGTACAGCGTCGGCGTGGTCGGCCAACCCGGGCACCTCGCGGAGGCCCGCCGGCTCCGCGCCGCGCTGGACCCGGCGGTCTACCTCTGGATCAACGCCGCCGAGGGGCTCACCTACAGCGACGCCGAGGCCGCCGACTGGACGGCGCTCGACCCGCACTTCGGCTACAGCCGGCACCCCCACCCCAGCGCCGGCCGCCCCTGCCGCACCGGGGAGTCCGTGCTCTCGGTGGACGGCGACGGCACCGTCCGCCGCTGCCACTTCGTCCGGGGCGTTCTGGGCAACCTCTACGACGGCTCGTACCGGCGCCAACTGCGCTCCCGGCCCTGCCCGTTGCCGGTCTGCGACTGCCACATCGGCTATGTGCACCTGGAGACCCTGCCGCTCTACGACCTCTTCGCCGGAGGCGTCCTGGAACGGGTGCCGCACGCCTGGTGACGCGGCGTACCCGGCCGCCCGCCGCCCGCGCGGTAGCGGGCCGCCACCCTCCGGGCACACCGGGCTTCCGGCGCCGCCGGCCCTGGGCAGATCGGCCCCGGCGAATCTAGCCTGGAGGGAGGAGGCGATGGCAATGCTTGGAGACGCACCGATGGTGGCCATCATCCCGGCGGCGGATCTCGCCCGGGCGAAGCGCTTCTACACCGACACCCTCGGCCTGAAGCTCACCGATGAGAACGAGCAGGACGTCAGCTTCGAGTGCGGCGGCACGGAGTTCGGCATGTACGAGACGCCGAGCGCCGGGCAGGCCGCGCACACGCTGGCCAGCTTCAAGGTCCCCGACCTCGACGGCGAGATGGCGACGCTGCGCGGCCGCGGGGTCACGTTCGAGGAGTACGACATGCCGGGTCTGAAGACCGTCGACGGCGTCGTGGAGGCCGAGGGCATGCGCGCGGCCTGGTTCAAGGACAGCGAAGGGAACATCATCTGCCTGAACGAGCGGACCGCGTGAGCGCACGGGCCGCCGGGTAGCATCCGCCCCCCGGCCCGCACCGTCGGCCCGCACCGTCGGCTCGTACCACCGTGCCGGGCACCACCGCCACGGTGGCGCGGGTGTCGGCGTGCCGCAGCCGCCTCGCCGGTGGACCGGCTCCGGCGAGGCGGTCGGGCCCGTTCCAGGGCGCCGGTACCGCCGACTGCCGGCACCGGGGCCACGAGGTCCGGCGTACCCGCCCGGGCGGGTACGCCGGTGCTACCTACCGGCCGCCCACTCCTGCGCCAGGCGCTGCTTCCACCCCTTCGGGGCCGGCCAGGCCACTCCCCAGGCGGCGAGCTGGGCCCGGGTCCACCCGCCTGCCGCCGTTCGGGCCGCCTCGACCTCCGCCGGGGAGGGCACGACCCTCGGCCGTGGGGACACCTCCGGAAAGAGGGGGATCGGCTCCGTCCCCGGCGACGGAGGCGGAGGCGCGGAGGCGTCCGGGGCGGGGGCGGACACCGGAGTGAAATCCGATGCCGGAGCCGGATCCGACAGCAGGGCGGGAACGCTCGCCGGCGCGCCGCTCCGCAGCCGGTAGGGGTGGGTGCGCCAGACCCAGCCGCGCCGGAGCACCAGCGCGGCGAGGTCCAGCGACCTCAGTGGCAGGGCCCCTGCGGCAGCCCTGACCTGATGCCAGGTCAGTTCGCCGCCCCTCGCCAGCGCTTCGTCCAGCGCGGCCTCCAACCGGCCGTCGACCGGGCGGTCCTCCAGGAGTCTGCGGGTCCTCCAGCCGTCGGTGGCCACCAGACCCCACCCGCGGGCCCGGCAGAGTGCCTCCACCGCACGGTACTTGGCGACGTTGACGGCGGTCGCCATCTCGTAGACCGGTTTGACCTCGATCAGGACGCAGCGCCCGTCGGTGGTGGCCACGAGGAGGTCCGGGTAGTAGGTGCGCCGGCGACCGTCGAAGTCGTAGCCGATGGCCAGGGGCTGTTCCTGGTAGTACGCGATCTGCGGGGCGAAGCTGAGCAGTTGGACGACCCGCCACTCGGTCTCCGACTCGTAGGCGACCTCGCGGCCCAGCTTGGGGCAGTGCCAGGACCCGGAGCGCCCGTCCTCCCCGGCCGTGTCCCGCAGGGCCGCCAGCTCCCCGCGCGGCGGGGCGGGCTGGGGCGCCCCGAACCAGCTGACTTCGGCCTCCAGTGCGGCCCAGCGTCGGGCGGCGCGTTCGATCCGCCCCTGCCGTGACAGTTCGCGACGCGCGGCGTCGTGGCGAAGGGCGCGCACGGTCACGGCCTCGGCCGCCAGGTTCTCCGCGCGCAGCTTCCGAGCACCGGCCAGTTGGGCGATCACCAGCGCGGCCTGCCGCACCGGGACCGCCGGCAGCAGCACCTCCGCGAGGTCGAGCAGTCGGGCCGACGCCGGGGGGTCCGCCACCGCTGCACCGGCGGTCCGGGAGCCGTCCAGCGGATCCGGCCCGTCCCCGGCGGGCGAGCCGTCGGGGCACGGTGGATCATCGACCCGGCTCAGCCCGGCGAGCAGGGTCCGCAGGCTCCGGGTCGCCGGCGCGGCGGTGCTCGCCATGCCGCGCACCGCCTTCACCTGGAGCTGGCGGACCCGCTCGCGCGAGATCCCGAACGCCTCCCCCACCGCCGCCAACGACTCGGCCGGTCCGTCGTGCAGCCCGAGGCGGCGGCAGACGATCTCGCGGCTCCGCCCAGCGGGTATCTCCGCCGCCGCGGCGGCGGCCAGCTCGCGGAGCAGCAGCACCGTGTCGGGGTCGCGCTCGGCGATCGGCGCCCAGTCGGTCGTCAGCCTCGACGCCCCGGGGCAGAGGCACTCCAGGAGCCAGTCGTCCAGCAGCAGACGCGCCTCGCCCTCCCACAGCCGTCGGGCGGCCGCCTGCCGCAGCGGGGCGGCCACGACCGCCAGGTCCGCCACGACCGGACGCGCGACGAACTCCGCCCGGCGCTCGGCCCGCAGCTGGTGCCCGATCGTCCGCTCCCACTCGGCCCGCACGTCATCGAGCCGGGCCGACCACTGCGGCCCGGCGGCGGGCTCGCCGCGCGTGGGCCCGGCCGGGGCAGGCTCCCCGGGGGTGGCCGCCGGAGCGTGACCGGCGGCCCGTCGCCGGCGCAGCCCGCGTGGGGGACGGCGGCGCGCGTCGAACACGCTCCGCCACGGATAGTCCGGGTCGACGGCCAGGCGCGCTCGGAGCCACTCCAGCTCGGCGCTCCCGACCAGCGCGACACCGGAGGCCGGTCCGCCGCCGGAAGCCGGACGGTCCTCGACCAGCTCGGCCTCGGGCAGCTCGGCCTCGGGCACGAGGCGGGCCAGCCGGGCGCCGATGGCCCCGGTCGTCCGGCCGTGCCGCCCGGCCAGTTCGGACAGGTCGAAACCCTCCCGAACGCCGTCGACAAGCCGCCCGGTCTCCTCGTCGCTCCACGCGCGGCCCTGCCGCGACGCGGGTGGCGGACCCTCCACGTTCCCCCCCCCGGGTTCGTTCACGAGGGATCCAGTATGCCTGCCGCCACCGACTGGACGCCGCCGCACCGGCGGGCCCGGCCGGTCAGCCTTCGGCGCCGTCGGCCAGGAGCGCGGAGTCGAGCGCGCCGGTCACCCGGTTGAGCAGGGCTCGCAGGTCGGCGAGGTCCTCGACCGGCAGGCCGGTGGCGGCGAGCAGCCTGCGCGGCACCTGCCCGGCGCGGTCGCGCAGCTCGCGCCCGGCGTCGGTGAGGCTGACGGTGACGGAGCGCTCGTCCTCGGGGCTGCGCTCCCGGCGGACCAGGCCGGCCGCCTCCAGCCGCTTGAGCAGCGGCGAGAGGGTCCCGGAGTCCAGGCGCAGGTGCTCGCCGATCCGCTTCACGGGCAACTCGCGGTGCTCCCAGAGCACCAGCATGACCAGGTACTGGGGGTAGGTGAGCCCCAGCTCCTTGAGCAGGACGCGGTAGACGCCGCCGAACGCGCGCGAGGCGGCGTTCAGCGAGAAGCAGATCTGCTGGTCGAGCCGGAGCAGGTCCTCGTCGCGGAGCGGCTGCTCGCCGTGGAGCAGGTCCGCGCCGGGCGCTCCGGGGCGGGCGGCATCGACGGAAGCGGCATCGACAGAAGCGGCGTGGACGGGCAGGGCGTCGACGGACGGCGCGTCGGCGGCGGCGGTCTCGGGGGGTGTTGCCATGCCTCCATGATAGCGGCCGTGCGCACCATTGAGTTGTGCGCAATTGAATTGCGTGCTCTACTTGTGCCCGGAAGGCGGCCCCACCGGCCGCCGGGGACAGAAGCAGTACGGACGCAGGACGAAAGGGACCAGACCCATGGACGCGATCTACACCGCTGTGGCCACCGCGAACGGCCGGGAGGGCCGCGCCGTCAGCTCCGACGGACAGCTGGACCTCGCGCTGGCGATGCCGCCCGCCCTCGGCGGCAGCGGCCAGGGCACCAACCCCGAGCAGCTGTTCGCGGCCGGCTACGCGGCCTGCTTCGCCAGCGCGCTGGGCCTGGTCGGCCGACAGGCCCGCGTCGACACCAGCGAGGTCTCGGTAACGGCCGAGGTCTCGATCGGCAAGGACGGCGCCGGCTTCGGCCTCGCGGTCGTCCTGCGGGTCGAGCTGCCGGACGCGCTGGCCGGCGAGGGCGGCGAGCTCCTGGTCAAGCAGGCGCACGAGGTCTGCCCCTACTCCCGCGCCACCCGGGGCAACATCCCGGTGGAGCTCGTCGTCGAGTAGCAGCCCCCGCCCCCCGGCACGTCAGGGCCCCGCCGCGCCGTCGGCGGGGCCCTGCGGCGTCATCCGCCGCCGGGCGGCTCCCCCGCGGCGGCCTCACCCGGTCCGCCGGCGTCCCGCAGGACGTCCAGGCGGTGCCGGTACTCCTCCGTGTCGATCTCGCCGCGCGCGAACCGCTCGGCGAGCAGCTGCTCGGCCGTCGGCGAGACCGCCCGGCGCGGCGGCCCGGACGCGGTCGCGGCCCACGGGCCCGGCGGCACCGGCCGCGCGCCCCGCGAGGTCCGCGACAGGTGGCGGACCAGCGCGACGGCCGCCAGGACGAGGACCGCCAGGACCAGCAGCAGCAGGAGGGCCAGCAGGCCGTAGCCCCAGCCGCCCAGGACGTGACCGTGGCCGTGCCCGTGGCGCGGACCGTTCCAGTGCCCCATCACGGCCTCCTCCTCCGGCCCCGCAGGGCCCATCGAGGTGATCGGCGCCTCATCACCATCCTGCGCCCGCAGGTGCTCCGGCGGACCTGAGGATTGTCTGAGAAACGCTCGCGACGCGCCGATCGTGCCCGTCGGGGTAGCGTTGCGGCCCATGGACCACCACCCGCCGGCCGACGACCGCGAGCAGCTCGTCGCGGCCGGGGTGCTCCGCCGCTACGAGGACCGCCGCCTGCATCCGGCCCTGCGCCACTCGCCGATCTTCTACGTCTCCAGCCGGCTCTGGGCGGAGCTCACCGCGCTCGCCATCGCCCCGGAAGCGGCCGCCGCCACGGCGCACGCGCTGCTGGCCACCATCGCCGACCAGGCCGTCGACGCCGCCCTCGCCCCCGGCAACGAAGGCGCCCCGCGCGACGACCTGTACGTGACGCACCCCGCCCACATCGGCCCGTACCGCCGGGTGGTCTGGTTCCAGCGCACCGGCCCGCGCGGCCTGATCACGGCGACGTTCCCGCCGGACCGGTGAACAGCGCTACCCCCGGGCCGGCGACTCCGACCCGGGGGCGGCCGCGCGGCCTTCGTCAGCGCTCTATCCGCAGGCTGTGGCAGGTCCAGCTCAGCCGGTCCGGGCCCGTGGCCGACGGCCGGTCGTGGTACGTGCCGTCCGCCACCGAGAGGTTGACGATCAGGTAGGCGTGGAAGTCCGGCCCGACCCCGCGCCGGTCCGCGTGCACGAGCGTGTCGCCGACGAACCAGTCCACCGAGCGCGCGCCCAGCACCGCCCGCAGGTCGAAGGTGGCGCCGGGGGCTATCCCGGCGTCGGCGCCGTGCCAGTACCGGGAGCCGCCGCGAACGTGGTTCGAGACCTCCAGCAGGTCCGGATGGTCGGGGTGGTACTCGAAGACGTCCACCTCGTTGCCGCCGTCCCGCCAGGTCCAGATGGCCGGCCAGGCGCCCGTCTCGACGGGGAGCGTGACCCGTGCCGTGAGCACGTCGCCGGTGCGGACCTGGAACGCCTCCGGGCTGCCCTCGGTGGTGAGCAGGCTGCACGTCCACAGGTCGCCGCCGTGCCGCCGGACGGCGGCGAACACGCCACCGGGGCAGTAGGAGCGGCTCAGGAAGTCCAGCTTGTGATCGCCCCGGTTGGTCGGCCCCATCCGGGGATAGGCGCTGCTGCGGCCCGCCACCCACTGCCTGGTCGAAGTGAAATCCGCGTCGAACACGACTGCCACGGCCGCCTCCCGGGTCACCCGGCGCGTTCGGCGGCCCGCTGCCGCCGCACACAAGGAGTGACTTACCCGATACTCTCCGCAGTATGCGAAGCGGACGCTCCGGGTCCGTGGTCAAGACGGCGGGACTCGACGGGACAGTGGCCGGCCCGGACCGGAGTCAGCCGACAACGGCGGCCTCGTCGCTGCTGCCGAGGCGGTCCGTCACCGACACCACGCCGTCCACCGAACGGCAGAGGCTCAGCACGATCGGCACCAGGTGCGGCGCCGGCACGCTGCCGCTGAGCACCACCCGGCCCTGGTCGACCTCCACGCCCACCTCCGCCGGGCTCACGCCCTCGATCCGGCCGAGCACCTCCTCGACGATCTCGCGGCGGATCACCCGGTCCTCGCGCAGGAAGACGCGCAGCAGGTCGCCCCGGCTCACCATGCCGAACACCCGGCCGTCCTCGTCCAGCACGGGCAGGCGCTTCACCCCGTGCCGGCTCATCAGCCGCGCGGCCGCCACCACACTGGTGCCGGGGGTGATGCAGACGGCGGGGCCGGTCATCAGGTCCGCGGCGGTGACGGCCCCGCCCGGCCCCGTCCGGGTCAGCTCGGGCGGCGGCACCAGGCTGCCCGGGTCCTCCTGGGCGGCCAGGGTGAGCAGCAGGTCCGCCTCGGAGACGATGCCGAGGGGCCGCCCGTCGGGGTCCACCACCGGGACCCCCGTGATGTCGTACTCGGTCAGCACGGCGACGATCTCCCGGAACCCGGTCTCGGGCGCGACCCGCACCACGGGACTGGTCATCACTGATTCGACGGTGGCATGCAGCACGCCGGTCACCTCGTCCACGAGCGATGTCGGCCGGACGACCGCCGTCCGGCCGGATATCTGGAGCATCCCTCCCGGCCGCGCCCCCGGCCAGGGGCCGAAGGGGCTGACATCCCGGGACCAACGGCACTGCCGTCCGACGCTCCCCTCACAGCGTACGGCGGTGCGGTCCGCTCGCCCGGCCGTCGAGCCCGGCCCGCTCCGGACGGCGGCCCGCGCGGGCGGGTGCCGGGCCGGTGCTGTGGCGGCCCGGACTGCGGGCGGCGAAGCTGACGGAGGGCGCGTGCGGCCCGCCCGCCGGCGCCGCCGCACCGAACCCCGCACCCCTGACGCGGCTTTCTGGGAGGCACCATGGCCGGACCGAGCACCCCCGACGCCCCGCTGCGCTGCCTGGTCACGGGCGCCACCGGCTACATCGGCGGCCGGCTCGTCCCCGAGCTGCTGGCCGCCGGGCACTCCGTCCGCTGCCTGGTCCGCGACCCGGGCCGGCTGCGCGACCACCCCTGGCGGGCCTCGGTCGAGGCCACCGCCGGGGACGTCACCCGGCCGGAGTCGCTGACCGGGGCCTTCGCCGGCATCGACGTCGCCTACTACCTGGTCCACTCGCTGGGCACCGGCCGTGACTTCGAGGCGACCGACCGGGCCGCCGCCCGGGCCTTCGGCGAGGCGGCGGCCCGGGAGGGGGTCCGCCGGATCGTCTACCTCGGCGGTATCAACCCCGCCGGGGTGCCGGCCGCCGAGCTGTCCCCGCACCTGCGCTCGCGCGCCGAGGTCGGCCGCCGGCTGCGGGCGAGCGGGGTGCCGACCGCCGAACTCCGGGCCGCGGTGATCATCGGATCCGGTTCGGCCTCGTTCGAGATGCTGCGCTACCTCACCGAGCGGCTGCCCGTGATGGTGACCCCGAACTGGGTCGACACCAGGATCCAGCCGATCGCCGTCCGGGACGTCCTGTACTACCTCACCGCGGCGGCCCGGCTGCCGCCGGAGGTGGACCGGGCCTTCGACATCGGCGGCCCGGACGTCCTCACCTACCGCGAGATGATGATGCGCTACGCCGCCGTCGCCGAGCTGCCGCGCCGGCTGATCGTCCCGGTGCCGGTGCTCACCCCCCGGCTCTCCAGCCACTGGGTCGGCCTGGTGACGCCCGTCCCCAACTCGCTCGCCCGCCCGCTGGTGGAGTCGCTGCGGCACGAGGTGGTCCGCGGCGAGCACGACCTGGCCGAGTACGTGCCCGACCCGCCCGGGGGCCCGACCGGCTTCGACGAGGCGGTCCGGCTGGCACTGCGGCGGATCAGGGACGCCGAAGTGGCCACCCGGTGGTCCTCCGCCACCCTGCCCGGCGCGCCGAGCGACCCGCTGCCCACCGACCCGGACTGGGCCGGCGGCAGCCTCTACCAGGACGTCCGGGAGCGCGACGTGGACGCCCCGCCGGACGCGCTCTGGCGGGTGGTGGAGGGCATCGGCGGCGAGAACGGCTGGTACTCCTTCCCGCTCGCCTGGGCACTGCGCGGCCGGCTCGACCGGCTGGCCGGCGGCGTCGGCCTGCGCCGGGGCCGGCGCGACCCGGCCCGGCTACGGGTCGGCGACTCGCTGGACTTCTGGCGGGTGGAGGAGATCGAGGCCGGGCGGCTGCTGCGGCTGCGCGCCGAGATGCGGCTGCCCGGGCTGGCCTGGCTGGAGCTGTCCGTCACCCCGGACGGCCTCGGTGGCAGCCGCTACCGGCAGCGGGCACTGTTCCACCCGCACGGGCTGGCCGGGCACGCGTACTGGTGGTCGGTGGCACCGTTCCACGCCATCGTCTTCGGCGGGATGGCGCGCCGGATCACCGAACGCGCCGCCGGATCCCGGAACACCGCCCCGGACGGCGCAACCATCACATGATCGACTCGTTGGACCGTCCGCCACCACACGACAGACGGCTCCGGGGAGAACGCCTTGGCAGGACGGATAGACGGCGGCGCACCGCCCCGGGGCGCGGGCGCGCGTCCGGTGGCCCGGGCCGAGGCGACCCTGGTCCGCCACTACCGCCGGCTGGTCCGGCTCGCGTACCTGGCCCTGCCGGCCGACCGGGACCGCCACAGCCGGGTGCTCGCCGCGCACGCCGCGGTCCAGCGGGCCCTGCCGTCCCGTTGGAGCAGGCTGCGGGAGCCGGCCGGTACGGACGAGGACCCGCTGTACGCCGCCCTGCGCCTGCGGGTGCTGCGCGGCGCGCTGCACCCGCGGCCCGCCGACCGGCTGCGGACGCCCCGGGTCTGGGGGCTGCGGCTGTTCACCCCCGGCGGCGGTGAGCGGGACGCGGCACTGGACCGCGAACTGGCCGCCCTGGGGGCACCCGCCCGGTCCGCGTTCGCGCTGCTCGCCGTGGAGGAGCTGACGCCCGAGCAGGCCGCGGAGGTGCTGCTTCAGGCCGGTGCGACCGACCCCGGGCAGGCCGTCGACGAGGCCGCACGGCTCTGCGCCGGACCGGATCACGGCCTGTCGGCCTTCGACCCCTGCGCGGTGCGCGTCCAGCCGACCGACCTGCTGCGCCGCCGCCGGGCCTTCGGTGCCTCGCTCGCGGTGGCCGCGCTCGCGCTCACCGGTACCGCCGCCGCGCTGGCCGGCCCCGGTGCCCCGGCCCCGGCCGGCGCGCCCGCCCGTCCGCTCGCCGTCCCGCCGGGCGGAACAGCGCCCGACCCGGCCCGGCTGCTCCGGGTGGCGGCGGACCAGTGGCAGCACACCGCCCGGATCGACTTCTCCGCCTGGCCCGCCCGCGGCGACCGCCGTGACGACACCGCCCTGCTCGGCCGGGCGCTCGCCGCCTGGTCGAGCCCCGGCCCGCGGACCCGGCCCGAGCCGGGCACCCCGGCCGCCCCGCCGCAGGGCCCGCCCCAGCTGCTGTTCGCCGGCACCGTCGACGGCGCGGCCGTGGTGGTGCTCTACGACGGCGGGCGGCTCGCCCGCTGGACCGACGGACCCGGTGGCGGGCTGGACCTCGCCCGGGCCGACGACTCCTCCGTCACCACCGCCGGCGCGGTGGTGCTGCACCGTCAGGGGGCCACCGCCCGCTACCTGCTCGCCCCGTGGATCGACGCGGCCGACACCCGCCGGATCGACCAGCCGGACGTACCCGCCAGGGCGCTGGACCGCGTGGACGGCGTGACCGCCGCGGCACCCGGCGCGAGCACCCCCGGTTCGCGCTCCTCGGGGGCGCTCGCGGACTGCCTGGGCGCCACCGTGCTCCAGTTGCGCTCCTCCTCCACGATCGCCGAGAAGCACTCCTTCCTGCTGGCCGACCTCGGGGGGCTGGTGCCCGCCCACCTCAGCTACACCCCGCCGCCGGACCGCACCCAGCCGGCCCGGCAGCCCCGCGAGGCGGTCGGCCAGGACGCGCTGCTGGCCTGGGCCCGCGCGGGCTGCGCCGTTCCGGACGGCACCCCCGGTGTCAAGCAGCTCAACCTCTGGGCCTTCGCGGTGCAGCAGCTGCCGCAGAACGCGGGCGCGGCGTCGTGGGTCTGCCTGCGCGCCGATCGCTGGAACGGCGAGGGCAGCGCCGCGACCGCCGTGCTGCTGCCGAACGCCCGGGGCCCGCAGCGCACGGGCGGCGGGCCGGGCCGGGCGTGCAGCCGGTTCGAACAGGACACGGTGGGGTGGACGTGGTGGCGCTCACCGCAGGGCACCGAGTTCCTGCTGGCCGCGGGCAGCAGGCGGGTCGGCCGGATCACGGCCAAGGGACCGGACTGGTCGGCCGACCGGGCCACGCCGGACCACACCCTGGCGGTCGAGCGGCCCGGCCGGGCCGCCGTCACGCTGGAGGCGGTGCTGGACGGCGGCACCCGGATCGCTCCACTGCGGTGAGGGCGGCCGCGGGAGCCTCCCCCTCGGCAGCCGCCCCCGGTGCGCCCGCCGGCCGCGGGCGCACCGACGCCCGACGGTGCCTCAGGCCGCCCAGCGGGCCCGGACGTCCAGGCGTCGCAGCAGCGGGTGCGCGTCCCCGGCGGTCCCGGGCCCGGTCCGCCGTCCCGTCACGCGGCGCGCCCACCAGGCGGACGCCAGGTTCGAGGAGAGCAGCGGGCGCCCGCTGGTGTCCTCCCGCGCGAGCTCGGCGAGCGCGCCGAGCGTCCCCATCCCGGTCCCGGTGAACAGCAGCGCGGAGTCGTCGGGGATCCCGTTCTCCTGCTGGTGGGCCCGTATTCGCTCGCGGATCCGGCCCGTGGTCACCTCGTAGGGGTCGAAGTGGTCGGACCCGTCCGGGGCCGTCCCGGCGGGCACGAGGACGACGCCGTCCACCGTGAGCCCGGCCCGCTCCCAGAAGGCGCGGGAGGTCGCGGTGAGCCACGGCTGGTAGGGCGAGACCAGGGTCAGCCGGTTCACCCCGAGCGCCTCGCAGGCGGCCAGGATCGCCTGCGTCGAGGAACTGACCGGGAACCCTGAGCGGTTCGACATCTCCTCGCACAGGGCGCGGTCGCCCGCCGGGTCCAGCAGGTAGTGCGAGGCACTGCAGGCGACCACGGCCGCGTCCAGCCGCATGCCGCCGAAACCGTCGAGGGTGTCGGGAAGGACCCGGTTGTAGGTCTCCAGCATCTCCCGGAGCTCCACCCCCGGCGTGGTGGGGAAGCGGGAGGTGTACACGTGCACGGCGGCACCGATCAAGCGGTTGAACTCCGGCTCCGCCGTGGGGTTCTCCGGGGGGACGACGACTCCGAGTCTGGGCAGCGAGAAGAGATCCATGGCCGCACAGTAGGCCGAACGCCGAGACAGGGGACAGATCCGCCGACGTTAAGCGACAGACCACTCACAAGCGCTTTGCACGCCGTTCCCGTTATTGACATTCCTTGACACTCCCCCACACATCCCTGACCCGAATCCCCTTGTCCGCCACATCCGTTCGGTGAACCCTGGTGATCACAGCCGCCCCGTGGACCGGACCGCACACGCGTGGCCACGCGGCCGGCCTCCCTGGGGCCGGCCCTTCCCCGAAGGAGCACGCCCCGTGCCTGCCGCCGCAGAACACGCCGGAAGGAAGCAGGTGCACCTCGCCGTGCAACTGCCGGCCATCCACAACGTGACCGTCTGGTCGGACCCCCGTTCCGAGAGCCAGATCGCGATCGACTCCTTCATCCGGCTCGCACGGACCGCGGAACGCGGCAAGTTCGACTTCTTCTTCCTGGCCGAAGGGCTGCGGCTGCGCGAACACAAGGGCCAGATCTACGACTTGGACGTGGTGGGCCGTCCGGACAACCTGACGGTGCTCGCCGCGCTCGCCGCCGTCACCGACCGGCTCGGGCTCGCCGCGACCGTCAACACCACCTTCAACGAGCCCTACGAGGTGGCCCGCAAGCTGGCGAGCCTGGACCTGCTCAGCGGCGGCCGGGCGGCCTGGAACGTGGTCACCAGCTACGACGCCTTCACCGGCGAGAACTTCCGCCGCGGCGGCTTCCTCGCCGAGGCCGACCGCTACACCAGGGCGGCCGAATTCCTGCAGACCACGCGCGAGTTGTGGGACAGCTGGGCGGACGGCGACGTACCCGCCGACGCGGCGGCCGGCCGGTTCGTGCGCCCCGGCGCCGGCACCTTCGCCCACCGCGGCACGCACTTCGACATCGCGGGCCGGTTCACCACCCCGCGCGGCCCGCAGGGCCATCCGGTGATCATCCAGGCCGGGGAGTCGGACGTGGGCCGGGAGTTCGCCGCCTCCGACGCCGAAGTCATCTTCAGCAAGTACAACCGGCCCGACGAGGCCCGGGCGTTCTACCGGGACGTGAAGTCCCGGCTCGCCGCGTACGGCCGGCGCCCGGACGACCTGAAGATCCTGCCCACCGCGACCGCCGTGGTGGCCGACACCGACGAGGAGGCCACCGCGTACGCGGACGAGATCACCCGCGCGCAGGTGAGCCCGCAGACCGCGATCGCCCACCTGGAGGGCGTCTGGGGCCGCGACCTCTCGGCGTACGACCCGGACGGACCACTGCCCGACATCGAGCCGGAGCCGGACGCCCTCCTGCTGAGGGGGCACTCGGTGTTCCGCAAGGGCCGTGAGGAGACGGCGCGGCGGTGGCGCAAGATCGCCGTGGAGCGCGGGCTGAGCATCCGTCAACTGATGATCGAGGTCCACGGCGGCCAGAACTTCGTCGGCAGCCCGCAGACCGTCGCCGACACGATCGACCGCTTCGTGCAGAGCGAGGCGGCCGACGGCTTCGTCCTCGTACCGCACCTGACGCCCGACGGCCTGGGCGACTTCGTGGACCGGGTGGTTCCGCTCCTCCAGGAGAAGGGCGTGTTCCGCGAGGAGTACACCGGAACGACGCTCCGCGACCATCTCGGCCTCGGCTCCCCGAAGGAGACCTCGTGACCGCCACCCCGTCCGACTCCCCGCTGCACCTGGCCGTCGCGCTCGACGGCGCGGGCTGGCACCCGGCCGCCTGGCGGGCCCCGGACGCCAGGCCGTCGGAGCTGTTCACCCCCGGCTACTGGGCGGGCCTCGTGGCCGAGGCCGAGCGGGGGCTGCTCGACTTCGTCACCCTGGAGGACGGCCTCGGTCTGCAGTCCGAGCCCTTCCACCGCCCCGACGACCGCACCGACCGGGTCCGGGGCAGCGTCGACGCCGTTCTGCTGGCCGCCCTGCTCGCGCCGCTGACCGACCGCATCGGCCTGGTACCGACCACGAACGTCACCCACACCGAACCGTTCCACCTCGCGACCGCCATCGCGACCCTGGACCACGCCGCCCGCGGCCGGGCGGGCTGGCGGCCGCAGATCGCCTCCCGCGCCTCGGACGCCGCCCACTTCGGCCGCCGCACCACCCCGCAGCTCACCGACGACGACATCCGCGACCCCGAGCTGATCGCCAAGCGGCTACGCCCGCTCTTCGCGGAGGCCGCCGACGTGGTCGAGGTGGCACGACGGCTGTGGGACAGCTGGGAGGACGACGCGGAGATCCGGTCCGTGCCGACCGGCCGCTTCATCGACCGCGACAAGCTGCACCACATCGACTTCGAGGGCGAGCACTTCAGCGTCCGGGGGCCGGCGATCACCCCGCGCCCGCCGCAGGGCCAGCCGCTGGTCGCGAGCCTGGCCCACGCCTCGACGCCGTACGAGTTCGCGGCCCGCGCCTCGGACGTCGTCTTCGTCACCCCGCACGACCGCCCCGGCGTCGAACGGATCCTCGCGCAGGTCGACGAGGCCGTCGCCGCCACCGGCCGTGACCTGCGGGCCAGGCCGCTGCGGCGGTTCGCGGACCTGATCGTGCTGCTGGACGACAGTCCGGCGGCCGCCGCCGACCGCAAGGCCCGGCTGGACGAGCTGGCAGGCGCCGAACTCGCCTCGGACGCGGTGGTGTTCACCGGCACCGCGGCCGCTCTGGCCGATCTGCTGCTCGACTGGCGCTCGGCCGGGCTGGACGGCTTCCGGCTCCGCCCGGCGGCGTTGCCGCACGACCTCGAAGCGATCACCCGCGCCCTGGTACCGGAGTTGCAGCGCCGGGGTGCCTTCCGCAAGGCCTACACGGCGACGACGCTGCGCGGGCACCTGGGGTTGGAGCGGCCGGTGAACCGGTACGCGCGGGTCTGACCTCGGCCCGGTGCGCTCAGGGGTGCGCCGCGGCGGGCCTGCTCAGGAGTGCGCCGCGGCGGGCCTGCTCAGCGGTGCGCCGAGGCGGGGTCGCCCGCCGGCTGTCGGCCGAGGGCCTCGCAGCCGCGGCGCACCGCCTCCACCGCGGTGAGCCGGCCGCCCTGTGCGAACGCCGCCGCGAAGGCGGCCGCCCCCAGGACCTCCACGGCGGCCGCGGCGATCCGGTCCGTGTCACCGCGCTCGGCGGGCGGCAACGGGGCCCCCACACCCCGGCGTGCCGCGTCCGCGGCGCCGAGCAGCAGGGCCGCGCACTCGGCGCCGCGCCGCCCGGCCGCTCCCCGGCCGGCGACCGCGGCCGCGCCGGCCAGGCCCTCCAGGGAGAGGGCGAGCGCGCGCGGTTCGTCGAGGGAGCGGGCGACCGCCCAACCGCTCAGGTGCCGGTCGGCCGCCAGGTCGGCGTCGCCCCGGAGTTCGGCGACGAAGCCGAGCTCCGCGAGGAGCAGGTGGTCGCCCGCCTCCGAGGACACCTCCGCGTAACCGTCGCGGATGTGCACCAGATGGGCCTCGGCGGCGGCCAGGTCCCCCGAACGGCGGGCGCCGAGCGCGAGGCCCATCTCGGAGTGGATCTCCCCGTACTTGTAGCCCTGTTCGGCGGCGATCCGGCGGGCCTGTTCGTGCAGCTCCCGGCCCCGTTCCCAGTCGTGGGCCAGCAGGGCGAGCCGGCCCAGCCCGGACAGCCGGGCCGACACCTCGGCCTCCAGCCCCAACTCCCGCGCGATGTGCAGCCCTTCACGCTGGCGGCGGGCCGCCTCCGGATACTCCCCCTTGATCTCGGCGAGCGCGGCGAGCGGTGAGACCGTCTGCAACTCGCCCCAGCCGTCGCCCAGTTCGCGGAAGAGCGCGGCACTGCGCAGACCGTCGCGGCCGAGACCGGCGAGGTCGCCACGGACCAGGGCGAGGGTGGCCCGCAGCCCGAGTGCGGCGGCCGTGCCCCACTGATCGCCCTCCTCGGCGAAGACCGCGAGGGCGCGCGCGTTCAGCTCCTCGCCCTCGGCGGCCTCGCCCGCGCTGAACAGGCCGTACGCGCAGAGCCACAGGGCCCGGGCGCGGCGCACCGGGTCGGGCACCGCACCGGCCGACGCGACCGTGCAGGCGAGCGCGTGCGCCTCCGCGCGGTCGCCGGTGAGGAGTGCGAACGCGCCGTGCAGGAGCGCGAGTTCGGAGCTGGGCCGGGGAGCGGCGGCGAGCGCGGCGGCCAGGCTGCGGCGGCCCTCGGTGAGCCGGCCGCGCAGCAGCCACCACCAGGCCAGGGCGGTGGCCAGCCGGACCGCCTCGTCGCCGTCCCCTTCCGCGGTCCGGCGCAGCGCCTCGTCGAGGGCCGCGCGCAGATTGCCCGCCTCGGCGTCCAACCGGGCGAGCCAGGGCCGCTGGTCCGCGCCGCGCAGCCGGGGCTCGGCGCGCTCGGCGAGCGCGAGGTAGTGGCGCAGGTGGCGGCCGCGCACGGCGGCGAGGTCCGCCATCTCGTCCAGGCGTTCGGTGGCGTACGCGGCGACGGACTCCAGGAGGCGGTAGCGCCGCCCGGTGGGCTGGTCGACGACGACCACCAGGGAGCGGTCGACGAGCCGTGTCACCAGGTCGAGGACCTCGTAGCGGGTCACGCCGTCGCCCGCGCAGGTGGCCTCCGCGGCGTCCAGGTCGCAGCCGTCGCTGTGCACCGCCAGGCGGCGCAGCACGATCCGTTCGGGTGCGCTGAGCAGCTCCCAGCTCCAGTCGATCACCGCGCGCAGGGTCTGCTGGCGGGCCGGGGCGCCGCGGCGGCGGGAGCTCAGGAGCCGGAACCGGTCGCCCAGCCGGGTCGCCAGCTCCCGGACCCCCAGGGTGCGCACGCGGGTGGCGGCGAGTTCCAGGGCGAGCGGGATGCCGTCCAGCCGCCGGCAGATCTCGGCGACGGCCTCGCGGTCGGCGAGGTCGCCGCCGCCCGGGTCGCGGGGGAAGCCGGGGTCGTGGGCGGCGGCGCGCTCGCTGAACAGCCGCACGGCGTCGTCGGTCGGCAGCGGCTCGACCAGGAACACCGCCTCGCCCGTCAGGCCCAGCGGCTCCTGGCTGGTGGCCAGCACCCGCAGGTCCGGTGCGGTGCGCAGGAGCAGCTCGGCGAGTTCCGCCGCCGCGTCGACGACGTGCTCGCAGTTGTCCAGGACCAGCAGGGTGCGGCGGTCCCGCAGCGCCGTGGCGAGCCGGTGGACGGGCGAGGCGGGCCCCGCCCCGCCGCCCGTGCCCGGCGGCGCGGGGGCGTCGTCCCGGACGCCGAGCGTGGTGGCGACGACCTGGGCCAGGTCGGCGGCGGTGCCGCCGCGGACCCCCGCGAACTCCACCAGCCAGATCCCGTCGGGGCGGTTCCCGGCCGGCTCCCGCGCGGCCACCGCGGCGGCGGCCGCGACGGCCAGCCGGGTCTTGCCGACGCCGCCGGCGCCGGCCAGGGTCACCAGGCGGGTGTCGTCCAGGAGCCGGGACACCTGGGTGACGGCCGCGTCCCGTCCGATCAGGCGGGTCAGCGGGACCGGCAGGTTGGCGTGTTCGCCGGCGGGCGGGGCGGAGGCGGGGGCCACGGGCGGGGCGGGCGTCGGGGTGGCGGGGTCCACGGGCGCGGCGAGCGAGGCGGCGGCGGCCGGTGCCGAACCGGCCCGCGCGGTGCCCGGGCCGGGGTCCGGGCCGGGGTCCGGGCCGGGGTCCAGGCCGGGGTCCGGGCCGGGGTCCAGGCCGGGGTCCGGGCCGGGGTCCAGGCCGGGGTCCTGGCGCAGGACGGCCCGGTGGAGGGTGGTCAGCGCGGGGGCCGGGTCGACGCCCAGCTCCTCGGCGAGTCGGGCGCGGAGGTCCTCGTAGCTCGCGAGCGCCTCGCTCTGACGGCCCGCGAGGTAGAGGGCGCGCATCTGGACGGCGCGCAGCCGCTCGCGCAGCGGGTGCCCGGCGACGAGGGCGGCGAGCTCGCCGGCGAGCAGCGCGTGGTCACCGGCGAGGAGCCGCGCCTCGGCCTGGTCCTCCAGGACGGCGAGCCGCTGCTCGGCGAGGCGGCACGCCGCCGACCGGACGAACTCCTCGTCGGCGAAGTCCGCGTACGCCGGCCCCCGCCACAGGTCGAGGGCCTCGGTCAGCAGTTCCGCCCGGGCGCGCGGGTCGCGGACGCCACCGGCGTCGGCCACCAGGGCGGCGAAGCGGTCGGCGTCCAGCTCGCCGGCGCCGCGGTCCAGCCGGAGGCGGTAGCCCGCGCCCTGGCGCAGCACCCGCTCCCGGCCGAGCACCCGGCGCAGCTGGGAGACCTTGCCCTGGAGCGCGCCCTCGGGCTTCCCGGGCGGTTCATCGCCCCACAGGTCCTGGATGAGGCGGTCGGCGGAGACCGGACCGCCGCCGTGCGCCAGCAGGTCGGCGAGGAGTCCCCGGACCTTGACCTCGGGGACGGTGATCTCCTCGCCGTCGTCGCCCCACACCACGAGTGGTCCCAGTACCCCAAACCGCATGTCGGTCACCGTACCGCGCCCCGGTGGCGCCGGACCGGCCCGGGGGGATCTTCGACGGGCCGTCAGCCGGCCGTCGGCGCACCCTCAGCGCACCCTCAGCGGATCCGCAGCGGCCCGGAAGGGCCCTCGGGCAGGGTCGGAACCACCGAGTCGCCGAGCGGCGGGAAGGAGTGACCGACATGACCAGGTACGCGGGCCGCCGGGCCGTCCTCCTCGGCCAGGACACCGACATCGGCCTGGCCATCGCCAAACGCCTGGTGGAGGGCGGGGCGCTGGTCCTGCTGGCCGCCCGCACCGCCGGGGAACGCGCCCGGGCCAGGGCCGAGCTGGGCTCCACCGCCACCGTCGTCGAGCGCGCCGAGGACGGCGGTACCGGTCTCGACGACACCGACCTCCTGTTCGCCGACGCCGTGGCGGGGGTCCGCCCGCTGCTGCCGTACCTCCGGGACGGCGGCGCGGTGGTGCTCACCGCCCCGGCGCCACCCTCCGACGCCGTGCGGGCGCTCGCCGCCGAACTGGTCTCGCGCGGCATCCGGGTCAACGCGGTGGCCCCGGGCTGCATCGAGGCGGCGCCCGCGGGCGGCCCGGCGCTGCCACCGCTCGGCCGGCTCGGCTCCGCCGAGGAGGTCGCCCGCGCCGCGCTCTTCCTGGCCACCGACGCGACCTTCACCACCGGCGCCCGGCTCCCCGTCGACGGCGGGCTGGGCCACTCCTGGCCCGCCCCGCGACCTCCTCTTCGCACCACCCGTCCGCCCCGTCCCCTGGAACATCCGGAGCACGCCCCATGAGCACCTCACCCGACATCACCGACGCCCCCGGCGCGGAGACCCGCTCCTCGCCCCCCGCGGCGGCGGGGGGCGAGGAACCGCAGAAGCTTCCGCTGCTCGCCCTGATCGCCCTCGCCACCGCCGTCTTCATCACCAGCCTCACCGAGACCCTCCCCGCCGGCCTGCTCCCCTCGATGAGCTCGGACCTCGCGGTGAGCGAGTCCGCGACCGGCCAGACCGTCACGATCTACGCGATCGGCACCGCCCTGACCGCGATCCCGCTCGCCTCGGCCACCGCCGGCTGGCGGCGCAAGCGGCTGCTCCTGACGGCCATGGCGGGCTTCGCCGTGGCCAACACCGTCACGGCGGTGTCGTCGATCTACGGGCTGACGATGGTCGCGCGGTTCGTCGCGGGTGTCGCCGCCGGTCTAGCCTGGGCGCTGCTCGCCGGCTACGCACGGCGGATGGCCCCCGTGGCACTCCAGGGCAAGGCGATCGCCATCGCGATGGCCGGCATCCCGGTCGCGCTCTCGCTCGGCGTCCCGGCCGGCACCTTCCTCGGCACCCAGACCGACTGGCGCGTGCCGTTCTTCGTGATGACCGGTCTCACCGTCCTGCTGCTGGTGTGGATCTCCGCCACCGTGCCCGACTACCCCGGCCAGCGGGCCGGCGAGCGGCCGAAGATGCTGCGGGCGCTGAAGGTGCCCGGGGTGACCCCCGTGCTCTTCGTGACGCTGGTCTTCGTCCTGGCGCACACCGTGCTGTACGCCTACATCGCCACCTTCCTCGACGACCACGGCCTGGGCGACAGCACCGACCTGGTGCTGCTGGTCTTCGGCGGCGCCTCGCTCGCGAGCATCTGGATCGTCGGCTCGCAGATCCACGCCAAGCTGCGCGCGCTCACCGTCGCCAGCACCCTGCTCGTCGCGGTGGCCGCGCTGCTGCTCGCGGTGCTCGCCGACACCACGGCCCTGGTGTACATCGCGGCCGCCCTGTGGGGTCTGGGCTGGGGCGGCATTCCGACCCTGCTGCAGACGGCGGTGGCCGACGCGGGCGGTGACCAGGCCGACGCGGCCCAGACCATGCTCGTGACGCTGTGGAACGTCGCGATGGCCGCCGGCGGCATCATCGGCGGTGTCCTGCTCGACGTGAGCGGCAGTGACTCCTTCCCCTGGACGGTGCTGCTGCTCCTGCTGCCGGTGCTCGTGGTGGTCCTGGTGGCCCGCAGCCACGGCTTCCCCGCCAAGCGGCCCACGCCCCAGGGCTCCTAGGCTCCCGGGCTCGCAGGCCTCCTGGAGCTCCTTGAGCTCCTTGAGCTCCTGGAGCACGACCGGGCGGGGTCCAGTGATCCCGCCCTCCCCGGAACGGCCACCGAAGGCAACCTGACCCCCGGGCCTTCGGTGGCTTCCGGCGTTCCCCCGGCCTCCTCGCTCGCCTCTCCGCGTCTCCGCGTACCCGCCGTACCCGCCGTACCCGCCTCCCGCTCCCCCGCCGTGCCGCGCCGTTCGGCCCAAGTTCCGGGTGTCGCGGCAGATTTCATGAGCTGTTGACACGAGCGCCGGGGCTGCCGTCCGTGCCCGCCCGGGCCGGAGCCGCCGCCCGCCCGTCCACAGCCCGCTGACCAGCGGCCGAAGGACCTCGGGTACGCCCGCGGCCGCCGGCCGCCAGCTGGGCGGGCAGCCTCGCCGGATCTGTGCCGGGAGCATTTCCACAGCGTGTCTCCGCAGGTCGGAGCGGATATCCGGCCGGTCGGCCGGGTTCCGCCTGGTTGCCGTGCCAAGCGGTACTTTTGTTGTGCGAACGACGCCCCGGGCCGCGACCCGGGGAGCGGACGAGGGTGGGCACGGAGGGGCGTGGCGTCCGGAGGAGGAGCAGGGAAGATGAGGACCGTACTCGTGGTGGAACGGGAGATCAGCTCCGCCGAATCGATGGTGCGCGACCTGCGCCGGCAGGGCTTCGTCGCCCGCAGCGTGGGCACCGGCGCACAGGCCCTCCGCACGTACCGCGAGGCCGATCTGGTGCTGCTCTCGCTGGAACTGCCGGACGTCGACGGCATCGAGGTGTGCCGGAGCCTGCGGACCGAGAGCGACGTCCCACTGATCGCCTTCACCCGTCGCGACGACGAGTTGGAGCGGGTGCTCGCCCTGAAGGCGGGAGCCGACGACTGCGTCGCCCAGACCTGGGGCTTCCGGGAGATGGGGGCCCGCATCGACGCGGTGCTCCGCCGGTCCTCCCGCCGCTCCGGGCCGGCGGCGCCCGAGGCCATCTCGCTGCTCCCGCTGCACATCGATCCGCGGACCCGCGAAGTGCGCCTGCGCGACCGGCTGATCGAGGTGACGTCGAAGGAGTTCGAGCTGCTCTACATCCTCGCCGCCAACTCCGAGACCGTGGTGTCGCGCAAGGAGTTGATGGCGAAGGTGTGGGGCAGTGACTGGGGGCAGGCCAGCCGCACCATCGACACCCATGTGAGCACCCTGCGCGCGAAGCTCGGCTCCAGCCGGTGGATCATCACCGTCCGCGGGATCGGCTACCGGATGGGACACGCCGCACGGTCGAAGGGACCGGCGCCCGGCGACCCGTCCGGCGCCCCGGCCGCCCCGCACGAGGGGGCCGCCGAGGATCAGCGGGTGGCGAACTCGGTCTGGTAGTCGGGCAGGGCGATCGTGCTGCTGACCTTCCGGCCCAGCTCCAGCATCCGGTTCAGGACCCAGCGCCGGCCCAACAGTCCGTCGCGCAGCCGGAGTCCGGCCGCCGTGCCCGGCGCCAGGAAGGGCCCGGTCCGGTCGCCGCCCCGCTGGCAGCCCTCGGCGTAGCCGCGCACCGCGTCCTCGTACCGGGCGAAGGCGGTGCGGTGGTCGCCCCGGGCGCGGGCGAGTTCGCCGGCCAGGACGTACGCGGCGACCATCGCGGTACCGGTGCCCATGCCGCCGATGGTCGCGCCGCAGGCGGCGTCCCCGACCAGGGCGATCCGGCCGGCGGACCAGGCGGGGACGTCCGCCCGGCTGATCGAGTCGAAGTACAGCTCCGGGGTCTCGCGCAGACTCTCCAGCAGTCGGGGCACCTCCCAGCCGAGACCCGCGAAGGCGTCCGCGAGCAGCGCCTTCTGCTGCTCCTGGTCGTGCCGGTCGTAGGGCAGCTCGGGTGAGGCGAACAGGAAGAAGGCGCCGGCCCGGGTCCGGTCCCGGTGGTCCGCGCCGACCGCGGCGAGCCGCCCGGGCACGTTGAGGCCGACCGAACCGGGCGGCAGACCGAGGTAGTTGGGCAGTTGCCAGGTGGCGGCGTAGTAGCCGAGGTGGCGGACGAAGCGCTGCTCGGGGCCGAAGGCCAGCCGGCGGACGGTGGAGTGCAGACCGTCCGCGCCGACCACCAGGCCGAACTCGCGCGGCGACCCGTGGCGGAACTCCACCCGGACGCCGTCGGGCGTCTCCTCCAGCGCGGTCACCGTGTCGCCGAAGACGTACTCGGTGGACGGCAGGCTGTGCCGGTGGAGCAGCCGGGCCAGTTCGCCGCGCGGCACCTCGACCTCGCCACCGGCGAAGTCCGCCGGCAGGTGGAGCCGGCGCCGACCGTGCCGGTCGACGAAGTCCAGCGGGCTGCCACCGGTGTCGATCCGGCGCAACTCGTCGAGCAGGCCCATCCGTTGCAGCACCGTCAGGTGCGCGTCGCCGCGGAAGTCGACGGCCTGGCCGCCGCCGCGCAGGGCGGGAGCCAGCTCGACGACGGTGGGCTCGAAGCCGTACTGCCCGAGCCAGTACGCCAGTGCCGGGCCGGCGATGCTCGCGCCCGAGATGAGGACTTTGGTACCCATGTGAACCACTCCGTCCGGGAGAGCCGAGAAACTGTGTCCACTGGACACTGATTGCTGCTGTGTACGGTAGACACAGTTAGGTCGGTTCGGCAAGGGCCGACCCGGAACGGGACGGGAGCGGGAGCTTGAGCAGCACATCCGGCGACGGGGCCGAGGCGACGGCACGGCTGCTCTGGGGGCCGCCCCCGAAGCCGACCCGCGGGCCCAAACCGGCGCTCAGCCTGGACCGGATCGCCCGGGCCGGGATCGGGATCGCGGACGCGGAGGGACTGGGCGCCGTCTCCATGCAGCGGGTGGCCGGCCTGCTCGACTACACCAAGATGGCGCTCTACCGCTATGTGCCGGGCAAGGCCGAACTGGTGGCCCTGATGGTCGAGACGGCGATCGACGAACCGGCCGGGGCCGGACCGGGGGCCCCGGCGGCGAACCGGGACCTGACGGGCGCCTCGCCCGCCTGGCGCACCGAACTCCACTCCTGGACGGGCCAGTTGGCCACCACCTTCGGCGCGCACCCCTGGCTGATCGACGCCACCGTCGGCCCCCGGGTGCTCGGCCCGAAGGAACTCGGCTGGCTGGAGCGGGTGGTGGCCGCCCTCGACGGCACCGGACTGACCGGGCCGGAGCGGATGGACACCGCCGTCCTGCTGGCCGGCCACGTCCGCAGCATCACCGCACAGGCGCGCGCGGCCGGACCGGGCGGGGAGCCGGAGTCCCGGCTGCTGGCCGTCGTCGGCGGGCTGGTCCATGAGCACGCCGACCGCTTCCCGGCGCTCGCGGCGGCGATGGCCGTGCGGGACGGGCGTGACCGGGCGCTGGAGTTCGGCCTGGAGCGCATCCTGGACGGCCTGGCGGCCCTGATCGCCCGGCGGAACGGGCTGACGGGCTGACGGGCTGACGGGCTGACGGGCTGACGGGCGTCCGACCGTCAGCCCACGTCAACGGTGGCGCGGGTCAGCGCGGGTCAGCGCGAGTTACGCGGGTCGGCGCGGGTTACGCGGGTCGGCGCGAGTGGCGCAGGTCCTCCAGCTCGGTGGTCATCCGGCCGAGGAAACGGGCCACCGCCGCCAGCTCCACCGGGGTGAACTCGCCGCGCACCGCCTCGGTGCGCCGGGCCACCGGCGCGAACCACTCGGCGGCCATCCGCCCGGCACCGGGCAGGTAGTGCACCAGGACCTGCCGACGGTCGGCGGCGTCCCTGGTCCGGCGGATGTGTCCGGCCCGCTCCAGCCGGTCCAGTACGGCGGTGACCGCCCCCGAGGTGAGGGCCAGCTCCTCGCCGAGCCGGCCGGGGGTGGTCCCGCCCCGGCCGGGCTCGGCCCGCATCACGGCGAGCAGCGCCTGGACGTCGGTGGCGTGCAGACCGCTGGCGGCGGCGAAGCCGTGCCCGAGCAGGTTCATCTCGGAGGCGAGGGCCTGGAGGAGCCGCCCGAGCGCCGGGGTGTCGGAGGGTACGGTCGCGGACGGGTCCGCAGGCGCCGGGCTTTCGGACGGTGCCGGGGCGGGCGGGGGCGTGCTCGGGTCCTGCTCCGACAAGGTCATCCGCTCCGGTCGCCTACGGTGTTCCACCCGCTGTTACCCGTTCAGCCTAACCGGCCGGGCACCCTCGGGCGGCCTCGCCGACCGGCTCGGGCGCCGCCGTACCGACCGCCGTACGACCCGGCCGGGCCGGCCACCAGACCCGCTCGCCCAGGTCCCGGACCAGCGCGGGCACCAGCAGCGAGCGCACCAGCAGGGTGTCCAGCAGCACGCCGAAGGCGACGATGAACGCGATCTGGGCCATGAAGGCCAGCGGGATCACACCCAGCGCGGCGAAGGTCGCGGCCAGCACCACCCCGGCCGAGGTGATCACCCCGCCGGTGGCCGTCAGCCCGCGCAGCACCCCCTCCCGGGTGCCGACCCGCATCGTCTCCTCACGGACCCTGGTCATCAGGAAGATGTTGTAGTCCACCCCCAGCGCGACCAGGAACACGTACCCGTACAGCGGCACGGAGGGGTCGATGGCGGAGAAGCCGAAGACGTGGTCGAAGACCACCGCGCTGACGCCGAGCGTGGCCAGGTAGGACAGCGCGACGGTACCGGCGAGCAGCAGCGGAGCGAGCAGCGAGCGCAGCAGCACCACGAGCACGGCGAGGATGCAGAGCAGCACGACCGGCATGATCAGCGCCCGGTCGCGCTCCGCCGTGATCCGGGTGTCGTACTGCTGCGCGGTGTAGCCGCCGACCAGCGCGTCCCCGCCCGGCACCGCGTGCACGGCCTGCCGCAGGCTCCGGACGGTGGCGATGGCCGCGTCGCTGTCGGCCGGGTCGGCGAGCGTGACGTCCAGCCGGACCCGCCCGTCCACCTCCGCCGGGGCACCGCCGGGCGCACCGCCGGTGTACGGACGGACGCCGGCCACCCCTGGGACGGCTGCCGCGGCGGCGACCGCCTCGGCCCGCCCGGCGGCGGCGATCACCACGGCCGGGTTGCCGGCGCCGCCGGGGAAGTGCTTCGAGAGCAGCGCCTGCCCGGCCGCCGAGGGCTGGGCCTTGATGAAGAGTTCGCTCTGCGGCACGCCGCCCGAGTCCAGGGTCGGCGCGAAGGCGGCCAGCGCGGCGAGCACGGCCAGGCCGGCGGCCCAGGTGACCCGCGGCCGGCTCCCGACCAGGGCGGCCACCCGCTGCCAGACGGCGTTCACCGGGGCGCGCCCGTCGGCGGCCGGCCGGGCCGGCCAGTAGGCGGCGCGGCCGAGCAGGACGAGCGCGGCCGGCAGGAAGGTCAGCGCGGAGAGCACCGCGCAGCCGATGCCGATAGCGCCGACCGGGCCGAGCGCCCGGTTGTTGGTGAGGTCGGAGAGCAGCAGGACGAGCAGGCCGAGGGCGACCGTCGTCCCGGAGGCCGCGATCGGCTCGACGGACTGCCGCCAGGCGGTGCGCATCGCCGCGAACCGGTCACCGTGGAGGTGCAGTTCCTCGCGGAAGCGGGCGGAGAGCAGCAGTCCGTAGTCGGTGGCCGCGCCGATCACCAGGATCGACAGCAGACCCTGCACCTGGCCGTCCACCCGGACCAGGCCGTGGTCGGCGAGCAGGTAGACCAGCGCGCAGGAGACTCCGAGGGCGAACACCGCGCCGAGGATCACCAGCAGCGGCAGCAGCAGGCTGCGGTAGACGGCGAGGAGGATCAGCAGCACCACGCCGAGGGCCACGCCGAGCAGCAGTCCGTCGATGCCGGCGAAGGCACCGCCGAGGTCGGCCGCGACCGCCGCCGGACCGGCCAGGCCGACGGTGGTGTCCGGGACCTGGTCGGCGAGTTCGCGGACGGCGCGGACGCTGTCCCCGGTCTGCCGGCCGAGGTCGGAGCGGAGCTGGACGACGCCCTGGAGCGCCCGGCCGTCCTCGGACGGCACGGCGGGCGACACCCGGCCGGTGGCACCGGGGACGGCCGAGGCCTCCTGCAGCGCCCGGCCGGCGGCGGCGCGCTGGGCCTCGCCGACCGCTCCGGTGCGACTCTCCCAGACGACGATCACCGGGAGCGTGGCCGCCGTCCGGAAGTCCTCCCCGAGCCGGGCCACCTCGGTGGACTCGGCGCTGCGGGGCAGGAAGGCGGCCCGGTCGTTGGTGGCCACCTCGGAGAGCTTCCCGGCGTAGGAGCCGAAGGCGCCGCCCAGGCCGAGCCAGACGGCCAGCAGGACGAGCGGAACCAGCAGTCTGGTTCGACGCCGGGAGGCGGGGCGGGGAGCGGCTGAACCGGTGCGCATCGCGGAGCGCCCTTCGGGCGGGGGCAGGTGACGGACCTCCGCATCATATCTCTCGATGATTGAGAGACTTGACCATCAAGAGGCATGGCGGCCCGACGGCTGCTTCCGACTCCCCCCGAGCAGCCCGGCCACCGAGAGCGCACCCCAGCCGACGGAGACGGCCACCGCCATCACCCGGTGCCGGCGCTCCGGCAACGCGGTGGCCAGCAGGGCGGCATCGCCCAGGTCGGAGGCGATGCGCACCAGGGTGGCCGCGCGCAGCGCGGAGTCGTCGGGTGCGAAGGCCATCGCCAGGCCGCAGGCGGCGTCCCGGAAGGCGAGCGGGCGCAGACAGGCCGCGGTGGAGCGCGGCAGCGAGCCGTCGGCGGCGGTCAGTCCGGAGGGGGCGGCCAGCAGGGCGGGCCGGCGGGTCACGGCGAGGCCGTAGACGGCGGTGGCGGCGCCGGTCAGCCGGAGCAGACGAGAGTTCATGGCGCGGATCTCCCTGAGTCGGTGAGCGAGGTCGGTGAGCGAGGTCGGTGAGCGAGGTCGGTGAGCGAGGTCGGTGAGCGAGGTCGGTGAGCGAGGTCGGTGGGCGAGGTCGGTGAGCGAGGTTCGTGGACGGCCCGTTGGTCCGGGAGGAAGGCTGGGCGGTTCGCGGCGCCTCCGGGCCGGAAGTCCCACCGCCCTCAGTGGTGGCCGTGTCGGCCGAGGGTTTCCTCCGGGGTCGCCCCCGGGCGGGTCCACATGTGCTGGTAGGCCACGAGTTCGTCGCGGCCCTGGAACAGGTCCAGGAACGGGACGGGGCCGTCGGGGCCGACGACCTCGACCGTCCCGTCGAGCTCCACCATCGGCAGCCGTCGCCGGGCCGCGGCGATGGCGTCGGCCTCACGGGCGTGGGCCTTCTCCCGGACCAGCAGCTCGTCCCGGGCGGCCTGCCAGGTCGCCAGGTCGACCACGGGCGGGCGTCCGGGCAGCGAGGGGGGCGAATCGTCCGACGTGGTCGTCATGGTGTCCTCCGTGGTGTCGTGGTGACCGGGCGGCGGCGTTCGCCCTCCTACGACACCAGAGAGGTCCGACAACACCCGGCCGGACGCGCGCGCCCGGCCGAAATCCGCCACCCCGACTCGGCGACCCGACCCGCCACACCGACGCGCCGACCCGACCCCATGCCCGACGACAAGCCCCCGGCCCGACCGAACGGCCCGCGCACCCCCTCGGGGTACGCGGGCCGCGGGCAGGATCTACCGGGTCAGCCCGTGATCGGCTTGGTGTCGAGGCGGACGTGGTCGACGGCCCAGAACCAGTTGTTGCCGGCGTCGTACATCCGGAACTTCAGGGTCACCGAGCGGGCACCCGCCGGAACGGAGAACTGCTTGGTGACGAAGGCGTTCTGGACGTCCATGCCGGCGTTGTCGTTACCGGTCGGGTCGCTGCTGTAGTAGACCAGCCGGGTCTCGGTGCCGTTGTCGAAGACGGCGGTGACGGCCGCCTTCTGCGGGGCCTCCTGCCGGTAGTGCGAGTCGAAGGCGAGGTGGAGGGTGCTCGCGCCGGCCGGCAGCTGGACGGCGGGCGAGACCAGGGTGGAGTCGAAGACCCCCTTGCGGGACGGCGAACCGGTGTCGTCCCAGTCGTCCGGGTCGGCGACCGCGAGGATGCCCAGGCCGCGGCTGAAGTTGCCGCGGTCCTGCCCGGCCGGGGAGGACCAGGCGCGCTTGGTGTGGAACGTCCAGCCCTGGAGTCGGGTGGTGCCCTGCGGCATGGCCGGCGCGTTCACCACCGACCAGCCCTGCGGCGCCTGCGGCGTCCAGCCGAGCACGCCGGCCAGCGGCTGGAGGGAGCCGGCCAGCGACTCGAAGTCCTCGCCGAGCAGGTGACCGGCCATCACGGGGGCGGTGCGCGCCGCGATCTCGCCGTCGGCGATCGCGAAGCGGCTGCCGGCCGCCGCGCGGGCGGTGACCAGGATCCGGTGGGTGGCGCCGTCCGGCAGCACGGCGGGCGGGGTGACGTCCCACTCGGCGGTCGCGGCGGCACCGGCGGCGAGCGAGGCGGGCGGCGGGGTGACGGCGGTGACCGCCCAGCCGGCCGGCACGACCGGCTGGACCTCGATCGCGGTCAGCGCGGCGGTCGCGGTGAACCGGGCGGCGACCCGGGCCGGACGGCCGGGCAGCAGGATCGCCTCGTCGATCGTGGTGGACGCGGCCTTGAGCGTGACGTCCAGGGCCAGCGGGTCGGCGAGGCCCATCGCCGGGTCGGTCACCAGGTGGTCGCCGTCCCACGGGAAGCGCCCGGCGATCCGGCGGCGGAAGCCGAGCTCGCCGCGGACGCCCACCGCGACGTCGTACCAGCCCTCCGGGCCGACCTTGACGTTGACGGTCCGGTCGTCGCCCGCCGCGACCCGCACCTCGCGCAGCCCGTCGCCGTAGGCGAGGTCGCCGACCAGGAAGGTCTGGGCGGTGCGGGTGCGGTTGATCACGTCGACCTCCAGCACCTTGCCGTTCTGCTCTTCGGAGAGCGAGATCTCGTACGCCGAGGCGGCGTCCCCGCGCAGGTGCCAGAGCGCGCCGTTCGGGCCGTGCACCCGCAGGTCGTAGCCCTCGGGGCCGACCGTCCAGACGTCGGAGAGGCGGCTCTTGGCGCCCACGGTGTAGTGGCGCGGCGCGGTGCCGGGCGCCGGGTAGACGGCGAAGACGGCGGCCTGGCGGCCCTGGTTGATGAAGTCGACGGTCAGCTCGTCGCCCTTGAGCTTCGGCTTGACCAGCAGGTCGTACGGGCTGATCCGGGCGGTGCGGGTGCCGCGCTGCTGCTGCGGGAAGGCCTGCGGATCGGGCACCGTGGGCGCGGGCAGCTTGCCGGTGTCGACGACCTTCTGCCGGTTGCCGCTGGTGTCGGGCAGCTGCGGCCAGACCGGGTTGCGCCCGGAGAAGTCGAAGACGTTGGTGAGGTCGCCGGTCACGGCTCTGCGCCATGGGCTGATGTTGGGCTCCTCGATGCCGAAGCGCTGCTCCAGCAGGCGCAGCACCGAGGTGTGGTCGTAGACCGTGGAGTCGACCACGCCGCCGCGCGTCCACGGCGAGACGACGATCATCGGGACGCGCACGCCCAGGCCCATCGGGTACGGGCCGGAGACCAGGGTCTCGCCCGCGGGCAGGGTGTCGGACCAGGAGAGCGAGCCGTCGGCGGCCTTCACCCGGTACTTGCCGTCCTGACCGACCACCCGGTGGTAAGTCGAGCCGCCCTTGGAGACCCGGACCACGACCTCGCCGTCGACCGGGACGGTCGACTTGCCGCGCCCGGCGGCCAGCGGCGGGACGGGCGGCAGCTGGTGGTCGAAGAAGCCGCCGTGCTCGTCGTAGTTGAGGATGAAGACGGTCTTCTCCCACACCTCCGGCTTAGCGGCGAGCGCGGCGAGCAGCCGGGCCGTCAGGTGCTCGCCGTTCGGCGGGGCGTAGTTGGCGTGCTCGGAGAGCGCGGCGGGCGCGACCAGCCAGGAGACCTGCGGCAGCCGGTCGGCCTGGACGTCGGCGGTGAACGCCTCGACGAGGGCGTCGCCCATCGCGAAGGGGTCGTCCTTCTTCGCCGGGTCACCGACCGCGCGCAGGCCGCGCTCGTAGAGCGGCTCGCCCGGCTTGGCCTTGACGAAGGGGGTGAACCAGGCGAGCGCGTTGTCGTCGAAGTTGTCCAGCGCCTGGTAGGTCTTCCAGCTGATGCCGGCCTTCTGCAGCCGCTCGGCGTAGGTGGTCCACTCGTAGCCGCCGGGGATCTCGGTGTTGTCGGTCACCGGGGTGCCCCGCACCGTGCCGCCGCTGGTCCCGGTCATCAGGTGCTCGCGGTTGGTGTTGGTGTTGCACTGCACCGACGCGTAGTAGGCGTCACAGGTCGTGAAGACCGAGGCGAGCGCGTTGTAGAAGGGCATGTCGGCGGGCTCGTAGTAGCCCTGGCCGAGCCAGCCGCCGGAGCGGCGGGTGACCGAACCGTCGGCGCGGCCGTCGTTCCAGGCGTTCATCGAGTCGACGAAGCCGAACGCCGGGGCGCCCTGCTGGTAGGCGTTGGTGTGGGCCGCGTTCATCGGGAACGGCAGCAGGTGGCCCTCCTTGCGCCCCGGGTCGGGCTGGTGGAACACCGAGCGCCCGTTGACCCCGCGCACCGCCGTCCGGTCGCCGAAGCCGCGCACGCCGGGGAGCGTACCGAAGTAGTGGTCGAACGCGCGGTTCTCCTGCATGAACACCACGACGTGCTGGATGTCCGCCAGCTTGCCGGGGCGGGCCGGCGCGGCGAGCGCCTCACGCACGCTGAGCGGGAGGGCGGACAGCACGGCGGCCGCCGCCGCGCCGCCGAGCAGGGTGCGGCGCGACAGTTCGGGCATCGGAATCATCGGGGGACGGCTCCTTGATCACGGATGCTGGGCCTCCGTTTCGGCCCAGACCCGTTATGTATAGGCGTCCGAGATCAACGGAAGTGGACCGGTTCGATGGCGTTTCGATGACGGACAGAGAACCCCGAGCTGTACAGACAACTTGACTGCACCTGCCATCCCTCCCGCCGCCGCCCCCGACCGCCGTCGCCCCCGGTCCGAACCCGCCGTCGGGGCGGCCCTCAGGACCGCCACCGGGACGGCTTGTGGCGGAGGATAGTTGACGAACCGTCGGACCGCCCCGCCCGGGTCGTGAACAACCCTTGACGAGGCATGTGGTCTGTGGAAATCTCACGACAGGTCCAGGCCAATGATCTTTCCACGGGGGAGAAGATCGGACCGCTTGACGCATCAGGGGGGAACCTGGGAGTCGGGTCGGCCTTGCTCCAGCGGCCTGTCGACCGGTCCGCGGGGCGGCCCGGACCGCATCCGACGGCCGCGCCCTCCACCGGGCCGCACCGTCGCGGCGGAACCCGGTCGGACGGGTCACCGCAGCCCCGCCTCCGACTCCCGAATCGAGCCCGCCATGTCCGCCTCCCCCGTCGACTCCGCCGCCACTCCGGGCTCGCCCGCGGCACCAGTCTCCTCCATCACACCGGGCCCGTCCGCCGCACCGGAGGAGGAGCCCGTGAGAGCGGCGAACCCTCCGGCCCGGGCCGGGCGCCCCGCCTCCCCCGCCCAGCACGGGATCTGGCTGACGACCAGGCGGACCGCCGTCCCCGAGGCCTTCCACCTCGCCCTGCGGTTCCGTTTCGACCGGATCGACGCCGACGCCCTGGCACGGGCCGTCGCCGCCACCGTCACCCGCCACCCCGCGCTCGCGGCGGCGCTGGTCGAGGAGGACGGCCTGGTCCGCGAGGTCCCGGCGGGGCGGCCGCCCGCGCTCACCGTCGTCGACGCGACGGCCGACAGCGGCGAAGGCCTGGCCAAGCGACTGGCCGAGGAACTGGCCCTCCCGTTCGACCT
Organism: Kitasatospora sp. NPDC022856; assembly: GCF_055561235.1. Lineage (NCBI taxonomy): Bacteria > Bacillati > Actinomycetota > Actinomycetes > Kitasatosporales > Streptomycetaceae > Kitasatospora > Kitasatospora sp. NPDC022856. The sequence goes on from NZ_JBVHHE010000013.1 coordinate 149,343, forward strand.
CGCCGCCGGACCGCTCGCCCGGTTCACCCTGCTCCGGCGGGCCGGTGGGGCGGCCGACCTGCTGGTGGTGGCCCACCACGCGGTGTTCGACGGGCACTCCAAGGACGTCCTGGCCGCCGACCTCGCCACCGCCTACGCCGCCGCGCGAGCCGGCGGACCGGCCGCCGCCGACTCCCCCGCCGCCGACCCCGCGACCTCCGACCCCGCGACCTCCGACCCCACGTCCCTCGACCCCGCCGCCCCCGACAACCGGCGCGACGCCCTCGGGATCGAACCCGAGCCCGAGGCCGTCCGCCGGGCGGCCGCCTTCCACGGCCCCCGGTGGGCCGCCGCCACCGACCCGGTGCTGCCCCACGGCCCCCGGGCCACCACCGACGCCGGCCGGGGCGAGGCCGTCACCTGGCGGCTCGACGGCGCCGGCCGGACCGCCCTGGTCGACGCCGCGCGCGACTGCGGGGTCACCGTCTTCGAGTTCCTGCTCGCCGGCCTGCACGGCCTGCTGCGGCGCTACGGCGGCGAGGCCGTCCCGGTCGCCGTCCCCTTCGCCACCCGCCGTCCGGAACGGCGCGACGACATCGGCCTCTTCGTCAACGAGCTGCCGGTGCACGCCCCGGCCGGCGCCGGGGAGGAGGTGACGTTCGCGGAGTACGCCCGGGCCGTCCGGGCCGAGGTCCGCCTGGTCTCGGCCCACCGCGCCGTCCCGTTCGGCGCGGCCGTGCCCGGGCTCACGCCGCGGACCGGTCTGGCGCCCGTCTCGTTCGGCTACCGCCGCCGCACCACCGCCGACCCGGTGTTCCCGGGTAGCACCACCCGGGTCGACTGGACCGTGTTCCCGCACGCCTCCCGCAACACGCTGCACCTCCAGGCGGTCGAGGACGCCGGGGCCGTCGGCTTCTCCCTCCAGTACGACCCGGCCGTCCTGTCCCCCGCCGCCGCCCGGCGCATCGCCGGACACCTCGCCGCCCTGCTCGCCGCCGCCACGGCCGACCCGGGAGCGGACCTGGCGGACCTGCCGCTGCTCGACGAGACCGAGCAGCGGCTCGTCACGAGCACCTGGAACGCCACCGAGCACGCCTACCCCGCCGACCGGACGGTGCTCGACCTGGTCCGCGAGCGCGCCGGCGCCACGCCCGAGGCCCTCGCGGTGGTGGCCGGCGCCGAGCGCCTGACGTACCGGGAGCTGCTGCGGCGCACCGACCGGCTGGCGAACGCGCTGACCACGGCCGGCGTCGACCGGGACGACCTGGTCGCTCTGCACCTCGGCCGCACCGCCGACCTGCCGGCCGCGCTGCTCGCCGTGCACACCGTCGGCGCCGCCTACCTGCCGCTCGACCCCGGCTACCCGGCCGAACGGCTCGCCCTCGTCCTGGCGGACTCCGGCGCCACGCTGCTGCTGGCCGACCGCGAGCCAGCCCCCGAGGTGGCCGCCGCGGCCCCGACGCTGCTGCGGCTCACCCACGCGGCGGGCGACACGGCGGACGACGCGCCGGCGGACGACGCGCCGGCAGACGACCCGGCCGCCACCCGGACCGCGCCCGGCCGGCTCGCCTACGTGCTCTACACCTCCGGCTCGACCGGCCGCCCCAAGGGCGTCGAGATCGGCCACCGCGCGCTGGTCAACCTGCTCTCCGGCTTCGCCGACCGGCTCGGCTCGGGCCCCCGGGACGTCTGGCTCGGCCTCACCTCGCTCTCCTTCGACATCTCCGCGCTCGAACTGCTGCTGCCGCTGGTCACCGGCGGGCGGCTGGTGCTCGCGCCGGACGGCCTCGCCGTCGACGGCCCGGGCCTGCGGTCGCTGGTCGAGCGCGAGGGCGTCACCCACGCCCAGGCCACCCCCTCGGGCTGGCGGGTCCTGCTGGGCGCCGGACCGCTGCCGCCCGGCCTGACCGCCCTGGTCGGCGGGGAGGCCCTGCCGCTGCCGCTGGCCCGCGAGCTGCGGGCGGGCACCGACCGGCTCCTCAACGTCTACGGACCGACCGAGACCACCGTCTGGTCCACCTGCGCCGAGGTCCCGGCCGCACCGGAGGCCGTCCGGATCGGCCGACCGATCGCCAACACCCGCGCGTACGTGCTGGACGGGCGGCGCCGGCCGCTCCCGATCGGTGTGCCGGGCGAGCTGTACCTCGGCGGTGACGGGGTCGCCGAGGGCTACCTGGACCGGCCGGGGCTGACCGCCGAACGCTTCGTCGAGGACCCGTTCGGCGCGCCCGGCGAGCGGCTCTACCGCACCGGCGACCTCGTGGCCTGGACCGCCGACGGCGAACTGGAGTTCCTCGGCAGGCTCGACGACCAGGTCAAGATCCGCGGCCACCGGATCGAGCTCGGCGAGATCGAGTCGGCGCTGCTGGCCCACCCCGCGATCGCCGAGGCGGCCGCCGCCGTCCGGCGGGACGAAGCGGCCGGCGACGGGTCGCCGTTCGTCGCCGGTTACCTCGTCCCGGCGCCCGGGGCAGCCGTGCCGGACGCCGCCGAGCTGCGCGCGTTCCTCCAGCTGACGCTGCCGGCCGCCGCCGTACCGCAGCGCTTCGCGGTGCTCGACCGGCTGCCCCTGACGCCGAACGGCAAACTGGACCGCCGTGCGCTGCCCGTCCCCCCACGCCCGACCGACGCCGCGAGCCGGGGCTCGACCGGGGCGACCGGAGCAGCCGGGCAGCAGGAGCACGACGAGGTGCTCGACGCCGTGCTCGGGATCTGGGCCGAGGTGCTCGGACTGCCCGACCTGGGCCCCGAGGACGACCTGTTCGAACTCGGCGGGCACTCCCTGACGATCATCCAGATCACCGCCAGGATCCGCGACCTGCTCGGCGTCGAGCTCGACTTCGACGTCTTCTTCGCCACCCCGACGCCGCTCGGCATCGCCGCGGCCGTCCGCGACCTGCGCTGACCTCCCGGGCGGGCGCGCTGCACCGCGCCCGCCCGCTCACCCCGCGGCCGCTCCCGCCCCGAGGGCACCGCCACCTCCGACGTGCGCCGAAATGGATCACCGATGACCGACATCCAGGACCCCACGGCCGGGCTGTCCGCGACCAAGCGCGCCCTGCTCGCCCAGCGGCTGCGGACCGCCTCCGCCCCCGCCAGAACCGTGCCGGCCAGACCGCCCGGCACCGCCCCGCCGCTCTCCAGCGGCCAGGAACGGCTCTGGTTCATGGACCAGTTCGCCCCCGGCTCCACGGCCTACACGCTGGCCCCGGCCCGCCGGCTGCGCGGGCCGCTCGACCGCGACGCGCTGGACGCCGCCCTGACCGACCTGGTCGCGCGGCACGAGGCGCTGCGGATGACCTTCCCCGGCACCCCCGAGGGCACCGCCGAGGTCCGCGTCGCCGAACCCGCCCCGTGCGCGGCCCGGTTCGTCGACGCCACCGCCGACCCGGACCCGGCCGGGCGTGCCACCGCCGAACTCGGCGCCCTGGCGGCCGAGCCCTTCGACCTGGCCGCCGGACCGCTGCTGCGCGCCCTGCTGGTCCGCATCGCACCCGACGAGCACGTGCTCGCGCTGGTGATGCACCACATCGTCAGCGACGGCTGGTCGCTGGACATCCTCCACCGCGAGCTGGACGCGCTCTACGCCCGGCACGCCGACGGCACCCCGGACGGCCTGGCGGCCCCCGCCGTCCGGTTCGGCGACTACGCGCACTGGCAGCGCGAGCGGCTGACCGGCGGCGCGCTGGCCGCCTCCCGCGCCTACTGGCGGACCGAGCTGCGCGACGTCCCCGTCCTCGACCTGCCCACCGACCGACCGCGGCCCCCGGTGCTGACCTTCGACGGCGCCGCCCTGGAGTTCCACTGGGGTGCGGACCTCGGCAGCGGCGTCAACGCCCTGGCCCGCTCCGCCAACGCGTCCGCGTACATGGTGCTGATGGCCGCGCTGCAGACCCTGCTGGGCCGGCACACCGGCTTGCGGGACTTCGCCGTCGGCTCGGCCGTCGCGGGCCGCCTCCACCGCGAACTGGAGGACGTCGTCGGGCTGTTCGTCAACATCCTGCCGATCCGGGCCCGGCTGGAGGGCGACCCGACCTTCACCGAGCTGCTCGCCCGGGTCCGCGAGACCACCCTCGACGCGTACACCCACCAGGAGGTGCCCTTCGAGCAGATGGTGGCCGACCTGGAGATCGAGCGCGACGTCAGCCGGTCGGCCGTCTTCCAGGTGAGCTTCGCCTTCCAGAACTACGGCGACCGCACCGCGAGCAGCACCCGCACCAGCACCGGCACCAGCGCCCGCCCCGGTGGCGCTCCGGCCCGGGAGGGCTTCGGCCACGAGGCCACCACCACCCGCACCGACCTGGCGCTCTACCTGCGGGAGAAGTCCGACGGCGGCCTGTACGGGCTGCTCACCTACCGCACCGACCTCTTCGACGCCGCGACCGTCCGGCGCCTGGTCGAGCGGTTCGAACTGCTCCTCGCCGCCGCGGTGGCCGACCCGGCCCGCCCGGTCTCCCGGCTGCCGCTGCTCACCCCCGGCGAACGGCGGGACGTGCTGGAGACCTGGGCCGCCGGCCCGCCGCTGCCCCCCACCGCCGGTGCGCCGGACACCCTGACGGCGCTGCTCGCCGCCACCGCCCGGGACCACCCGGAGCGCCCGGCCGTGGTCCTCGGGGACCGCACGCTCGACTACCGCGAGCTGGAGCAGCGGGCCGCCGGCCTCGCCCGGCGGCTGCGGGCGCTCGGTGTGCGGCCCGACGACCGGGTCGCGGTCTGCCTGGAGCAGTCCCCCGAACTGGCGGCGGCCCTGGTCGGCGTGCTCAAGTCCGGCGGTGCCTACCTGCCGCTGGACCCGGAGCAGCCGTCCGCCCGGCTCGCCCACCTGGTGGCCGACGCCGAGGTCCGGGTGCTGGTCACCGACACCGCGCTGCGGGGGCGCTTCCCCGGCTACACCGGCGCCGAGCTGCTGCTCGACGCGGACCCGCCCGGCCCGGAGCCCCTCGCGCCCGATCCGGAACCGCTGGACGAGGCCGCCGGCCCGGACCACCTGGCCTACGTGATCTACACCTCGGGCTCGACCGGCGCCCCCAAGGGCGTCGCCGTCCAGCACCGGCAGATCCTCAACTACCTGGCCGGGGTGCGCGAGCGGCTGCGGATCGAGCCCGGCGCGAGCTACGGGCTGCTGCAGTCGCTGTCCTTCGACTTCAGCATCACGATGCTCTACCTGGCGCTGAGCAGCGGCGGCCGGGTCCACCTGCTCCCCCGCCGGATCGCCGGCGCCGAACTCGCCGAGCAGATCGAGGCCCTGGAGCTCGACTACCTCAAGATGACCCCCTCGCACCTGGCCGCGCTCGGCTCCGACGCCCCGCTGGAGCGGCTGCTGCCCCGCCGGGCGCTGGTGCTCGGCGGCGAGGCCTCGGCCTGGCCGTGGGCCGCCGAACTGGCCGCCCTGGACCGCTGCGCGGTGTTCAACCACTACGGCCCCACCGAGGCGACCGTGGGCGTCACCGTCCACGAGGTCACCGCCGGCGCGGCCGGTCCGGGGAGCACCCCCATCGGCACCCCGCTCGCCGGGGCCCGCTGCCACGTGCTCGACGAGGCGCTGCAGCCCGTGCCGCCGGGCGTCACCGGCGAGCTGTACCTGGGCGGCGACCGGCTCGCCCGCGGCTACCTGGGCCGCCCCGACCTGACCGCCGAGCGCTTCGTCGAGGACCCGTTCGGCGCGCCCGATGACCGGCTCTACCGCACCGGCGACCTCGCGCGCTGGCGGCCCGACGGCGCCCTCGACTACCTGGGACGCGGCGACGACCAGATCAAGGTGCGCGGCTACCGGGTGGAGCCGGGCGAGATCGAGGCCGCCCTCACCGCCCTGCCCGGCATCACCCAGGCCGTGGTGCTGGCGCGCGGCGAGGGACTGCGGCAGGCGCTGGTCGGCTACCTCGAACACCCGGGCGGGGGCCCGGCGCCGGCGCCCGCCGAGCTGCGCGAGGCCCTCGCCGAGGTGCTGCCCGACTACATGGTGCCGGCCCGCTTCGTCGTCCTCGACCGGCTCCCCCTGCTGGCCCACGGCAAGGTCGACCGCCGCTCGCTGCCCGAGCCCGAGGAGCCCGCCGCCGCCGGCGAGTTCGTCGAACCGCAGGACGAGGCCGAGCGGTTCCTCGCCGGGCTCTGGGCCGAACTGCTGGGGGTCCCCCGGGTCGGCGCCCTGGACGACTTCTTCGAACTCGGCGGGCACTCGCTGCTCGCCACCCAGGTGGTCGCCCGGCTGCGCCGGGCCTACCCCGAACTCCCCACTCCGGTCGGGGTGATGGACCTCTTCAAGTACCCCACCGTCCGGCGCCTCGCCGCCCTGCTCAGCGACCAGGACGCCGACCGCGGCCCCCGCCGCCTGCTGCACCGGCTCACCCCGGCCGGCCGCCGGACCACCGCCAGCATCGTCTGCACCCCGTACGGCGGCGGCAGCGCGCTCATCTACAAGCCGCTCGCCGACGCGCTGCCCGCCGACTGGGCGCTGCACTCGCTGGCCGTCCCCGGCCACGAGCTGGGCGAGGAGGCGATGGACATCGACGAGGTGGCCGCCCGCTGCGCCCAGGAGATCGTCGACACCGTCGAGGGGCGGATCGTCCTCTACGGCCACTGCGGGGTCGGGGTCCGGCTCGCCGTGGAGGTCGCCCGCCTGGTCGAGGCGGCCGGGCGGGAGATCGAGGCCGTGCACCTCGGCGGGATCTTCCCGTTCGCCCGGCCGCGCGGGCGCGGCGCCGCCGTCGGCGAGCGGTGGGCGCGGATCGCCGACCGGCTCCGCAGCGACCAGGGCATGGTCAACGCCCTGGCGGCGGCCGGTCTGGACACCGACGAGGTCGGCGCCGAGCAGCTGCGCCTGATGGTGCGCAACCGCCGGACCGGTACGAAGGAGGCCGAGCGGTACTTCACCCGGCTCTTCGAGAGCGAGGACGGCCGGATCTCCGCACCGGTGATCGCGGTCTGCGGCGACCGGGACCCGGCCACCGAGTTCTACGAGGAGCGGTACCGGGAGTGGCACCGGCTCAGCGACACCACCGGTGTGGTGGTGCTCGACGAGGCCGGCCACTTCTATCTCAAGTACCGGGCCGCCGAACTCGCCGAGATCCTGACCACCGTGCACCGCTCGGTCGCGGCGGGGCGGGAGCGGCGGCACGAACGGGCCGACGGCGCCACCTGGTGGCTGGCCGGCCTCTCCCGGGACGGCGCCGAGCACAGCGCTCACGCCCGCCCCGCCGCGCCCGGCGCGCGCACCCCGGCCGGTGCGAAGAGCCCGGCAGCGGCACGGCCGACCATGCGGCGGTTCCTCGGCGTCGCCGCCGGGCAGCAGATCTCCATGATCGGCTCGGCGCTCACCGAGTTCGCCCTGCCGGTCTGGATCTACCTGACCACCGGTTCCCTCGCCCAGTTCGGCCTGCTGGCGGCCTGCGGGCTGGTGCCCGGCATCCTGGCAGCGCCGATCGCCGGCGCCGTCGTGGACCGCGGCGACCGGCGCCGGATCATGCTGTACGGCGACGTCGCGGCCGGCCTGACCCAGGCGGTGATGCTGCTGCTGTTCCTCGCCGACGGCCTGCGGGTCTGGCACGCGTACGTCCTGATCGCGGTGCTCTCGACGGCGCTCACCTTCCAGCGGCTGGCCTGGAACTCGGCCGTCCCGCAGCTCGTGCCGAAGCGGTTCCTCGGCCGGGCCAACGGCATCGTCCAGATGGCCTTCGGGCTGGCCCAGTTCCTGGTGCCGCTGTTCGCCGTCGGACTGCTCGCCGCGCTCGGCCTCGGCGGCATCCTCGCCCTCGACGTGGCGAGTTACGTGGTGGCCACCGCCGTCACGCTGGCCGTGCGCTTCCCGGACGTGATGGCGGCCCGGCGGCGGGAGAGCGTCGCCGCCGAGATCCGGGCCGGGTTCCGGCGCGCGCTGGGCAGCCGGCACTTCCGCGCGATGCTGCTGTTCTTCGCCGTCCTCAACATCTTCCTCTCCCCGCTGTTCCTGCTCACCACCCCGCTGGTGCTCTCCTTCGCCCCGCTCGCGGCGGCCGGGTGGGTCGCCGTCGCCGCCGGCCTGGGCGCCGTGCTGGGCGGTCTGACCCTGCTGGTCTGGGGCGGGCCCCGGCGGTTGCGGCTGCGCGGCGTCCTGTTCGCCACCCTCGGGCTGGCCGGCGCCTGCCTGGTGACCGGTCTGCGGCCCTCGGTGCTGCCGGTGGCGCTCGGCGCCTTCGGCATGGCCTACGCACTGGCCCTGGTCAACGGCGTCTACGCGACGATCGTGCAGACCAAGGTCCCGCTGCGGTTCCACGGCCGGGTGATCGCGGTGAACACCATGGTCGCCTGGTCCACCCTGCCGGTCGGCTTCGCCGTGGTGGCGCCGCTCGGGCCGCGCCTGGTCCAGCCGTGGGTCGACGAGGACGGCGCGCTCGCCGGCACCGTCGGACGGCTGATCGGCACCGGCGAGGGGCGCGGCATCGGCCTGCTCTACCTGCTGTTCGGCCTGGCCATGGTGCTGCTGGTGCTGGCCTGCCTGGCCGTTCCCGCGCTGCGCCACTTCGACCGCGACGTCCCCGACGCCGAGCCCGACGACCTGGTGGGCCTGGCCGCCCTGACGGGCCGCGCCACCACGACCGCCCAGCCCACCCCGACTCCCACTCCCACCGCCATCCTCACCACCGCGCCCGCCGACACCCCGCCCGCGCGCCGTACCGGAACCGAGGCCGCCGTCCGATGACCAGCACCGACCAGACGACCGGCGCCGCCCGCCCGACCGAGGCCGCCCACCCGCTCACCGAGGAGCAGCGGCGCCTCTGGTTCCTCCAGCAACTCAATCCCGCCGACACGGGCTTCACCATGTACCTCTGCCGGCGCTGGAGCGGTCCGCTCGACCAGGGCGCGCTGCGCGCCGCGCTGGACCGGCTGACGGCCCGCCACGAGACCCTGCGCACCCGGTTCGCCCTGGACGGCGAGGCGCCCGTCCAGTTGGTCGAGCCGCCCGCGCCGGTCCCGCTCGCCCTGGTCGAGCTGGCCCCCGGCGCGAGCGAGCGCGACTTCACCGAGGCCTGCCGGCCGGCCGTCAACGCGCCCTTCGACCTGGCCGAGCGGCCGCCGCTGCGGGCCGTCCTGGTCTCCGCCGGGCCGGACGAGCACGCGCTGGCCGTGGTGGTGCACCACATCGTCTCGGACGGCTGGTCGTTCCGGATCCTCTGGCGCGAACTGCTCGCCCTCTACCGGGAGGAGACCGGCGAGGCGCCGGCCGGCCTGGCACCGCTCCCCCTCCGGTACGGCGACATCGCCCGCGCCGAGCGGGAGCGCGCGGCGGCCGGCGGCGCCGAGGCCGCGTTCCGCTACTGGGCCGAGAAGCTGGCCGGCACCGGTCGGCTGCGGCTGCCGCTGGACCACCCGCGGCCGGACCACCCGCGGCATCCGGCCGGCTTCGCCCCGGTCGAGCTCGGCCCCGGACTCACGGCGGCCCTGGACGCACTGGCCCGGCGCGAGCGCTGCACCCCGTTCATGGTGCTGCTGGCCGCCTACCAGTGCGTGCTGGCCCGCTGGACCGGCACCCGGGACTTCCTGGTGGGCACCCCCCTGGCAGGTCGGACCGAGGCCGCCCAGGAGGCACTGGTCGGCTACTTCGCCCGGACCGGGATCATCCGCGCCGACCTCACCGGCGAGCCGGACTTCCGGACGGTCCTGCACCGGGTGCGGACGGCCACCCTGGGCGCGCTGAGCCACCAGGAGGTACCGGTGGAGCGGCTCGCCACCCACCTGGACCTGCCCGCCGAGGCCGGCGCCGCGCCGCTCTACCAGGCGGTGTTCGTCCACCAGAGCCAGTACGACCTGGCCGGCGGCGACGGCGGCGCCGACCTGCCGGCCGGGGTGCGCACCGCCTCGATGGACTCCGGCTTCGAACGCGCCAAGACCGATCTGCTGCTCGACAGCTGGCGGACGCCGGACGGCGGTCTGACGCTCTCCTTCGCCTTCGACCGGGAGGTCCTCGACGACACGACGGTCGCCGCGCTCGGCGCCCGCTGCCGGGCCCTGCTCGCCGCCGCCGTCGAGGACGCGGCGCTGCCGCTGCACGGCGACTGGCTGATCGGGCCGGCGGAGGAGGCCGAACTCCTCGCGCTCGGCACCGGACCGGCGCCCGGCCACACCGGGCCGGTGCGCCCGTGGCTCCCCCGCTTCGCGGAACGCGTCGCCGCCGCGCCGGACGCCCCGGCCCTGGAGTGCGACGGCCGCACCCTCTCCTACGCCGAACTCGACCGGCGGGCCGACGACCTGGCCGCCCGGCTCGGACCCGTCGCCGGTCAGCTGGTGGCGGTCCGGCTGGCGCCCTCGCTCGACCTGGTGGTCGCGCTGCTGGCGGTCTGGAAGGCCGGGGCCGGCTACCTGCCGATCGACCCGGCCCACCCCGAGGAGCGGCGGCGGCTGATGCTCCGCGAGTCGGGCGCCGTCCTGCTGCTCACCGACGAGGACAGCGAGGGCGACGGCGAGGGCGAGGGCGCCGAGAGCGGCGCGGGCCCGCGGATCGTCCCGGCCGCCGCGCCCTCCCCGGGTGCGGACCGGGCCGGGCTGGCGTACGTCCTCTACACCTCCGGCTCCACCGGTACCCCCAAGGCGGTGGCCGTCGACCACCCGGCCCTCGCCGCCCGGGTCGACTGGATGGCCGGCCCGGACGGCTACCGGCTGGCGCCCGGTGACCGGATCGTCCAGTTCGCCTCGATCGGCTTCGACACCCACGCCGAGGAGCTCTGGCCCGCCCTCGCCGCCGGCGCCTGCGTGGTCCTGCTCCCGGGCGGCGGGCGCACCCTGCCCGAGCTGCTCCGCGGCCCGCACGGCCGGTCGGTCACGGTGCTCGACCTGCCCACGGCGTACTGGGAGGAACTGGTCTCCCTCGACGGGCGGACGCCCTGGCCGGCCGCCCTGCGGCTGGTGGTGCTCGGCGGCTCCGAGGCCCGCGCGGACTCCGTCGCCCGCTGGCGGGAGCGGCACGGCGACGCCGTCCGGCTCGTCAACACCTACGGCCCGACCGAGGCCACCGTGATCGTCACCGCCGCCGACCTCACCGCCCCGGACACCACCCGGCGCCCGCCCCTCGGCCGCCCGCTCCCCGGCGTCCGGCTCTACGTCCTCGACGAGAACGGCGCCCTGCTCCCGCGCGGCTCCGCGGGCGAGCTGCACATCGGCGGCGCCGGCCTGGCCCGCGGCTACCTGGGCCGCCCCGACCTCACCGACGCCGCCTTCCGCCCCGACCCCTTCACCGGCACGAGCCCCGGCGCGCGGATGTACCGCACCGGCGACCGGGCCCGCTGGCGCGCCGACGGGCAGTTGGAGTACCTGGGCCGCACCGACGAGCAGATCAAGCTGCGCGGGTACCGGATCGAACCGGCCGAGATCGAGGCCGCCCTCAGCGGCCACCCGGAGGTGGCCCGAGCGGCCGCCGTCGTCCTCGCCGGCCGCCTGGTCGGCTACGCCGTCCCGGCCCCCGGCGCCGAACCCGCAGCGGCCGCCCTGCGCGAGCACCTGGCCCGGTCGCTGCCCGCCTACCTCGTCCCGGACACCGTCGTCCTCCTCGACCGGCTGCCGCTGACCCTCAACGGCAAGCTCGACACCGCTGCCCTCCCCACCCCCGACCCGACCGCCACCGCCGAGTACCTGGCCCCGCGCACCGACGCCGAACAGCTCGTCACCGACCTCTGGGGGGAGGTCCTGGGCCTCCCCCGGGTCGGCGTCCTCGACGACTTCTTCGCCCTCGGCGGCGACTCCCTCCTGGTCACCCGCGTGGTCGCCCGGATCCGCGCCGCCGTCGGCCTGGACGTCCCGATCCGCGACGCCTTCGAACTCTCCACCGCCGCCGCCCTCGCCGCCCGGATCGAGGACCTGCTGATCGCCGAGATCGAGGCCCTCAGCGAGGAGGAGGCCGCCGCCCGGCTCACCGACTGAACGTCCGGAACGCGTAACGCCTGTCGCCCCGCCGGAGGTTCGGTGGGGCGACAGGCGTCACGGGTGGCTACGGGGCCGGGGTGGCGGGCGGGAGGAGGGGACCGGTGAGCAGGGTGCCGGTCTCGGAGTAGGGCCAGCCGTTCGGGACGCACCCGTGCAGGCCCTTGATCTGCTGCATCATCACCGGCGCCGGCTGACCCGGGCCGGGGCAGTCGACGTGGCCGAGGCCGAGGATGTGGCCGACCTCGTGGTTGACCGCGAGCGCGTGGTACTGCTCCGGCTGGCCGGTGTAGAACTCGGTCAGCTCGTTCCAGCGCTTGGCGTTGATGACCACCTGGTGGCCCACCCCGCAGTTCACCGACCCGCCGGTGTCCAGCCCGTACTGGCCGCATATCCGGTCGGTGGTCTTCGGGCTCGCCAGGTAGACGGTGAAGTCCACCGGGTCGGCGGGCATCCGCTGGAAGGAGCGCGTGCCGTCGGCGGCCCAGCCGCGCCGGACGTCACCGAGGACGGCGTCGACCGCGGCGGCGAACTGCTCGGGGCTCTCCTTGAGCCCCTTCTCGGCCCGGACCTTGTAACGGTAGACGTGCTCGCCGCTGCCGAAGAGCGGGGAGCCCCCGGTGGCCGTGGTGAACGCCATCGGGTCCAGCGCCTTGGCGGCGGGCGGGGCCCAGGGCTTCCACCACAGCAGGCCGGCGGTCAGGGCGCCGATCAGCACCACGGCGAGCCCGCCCGCCCAGAGCTTCGCTCCGGCGGACACGCGCCGGAGCCCCCCGAGGCCCCTCATCGGCCGCTCCCCGCCGTGGGGCGGCCGCACCGGAGCGCCGGCCGTGGCACCCGGGGCGTCGGAAGGACGGTGGCGGCGGGTCGGAGGCGGTCCGAGGTCTGCGGCGACATGGTGGGGCGAGACTCCTGTACGAAGGGACGAACGTATGCACGATTGTGCAGGAAAGAACGGACGCCGACGGACGACCGGTTCAAAACGGCCGCTTCCGCCCGCTGCCGACCCCGTGCACGCACCCCTTCCGCCTCCTCCTCACCCGGCCTCCGGCAAGCGGGCCTCCAGGGCCTGCGCCAGCTCCGCGACGGTCTCCGGAGCGAAGGCGTGCTCGTTGTAGCGCAGCCAGCAGACCAGCCCGCCGTCCGGCTGCTCGACCGCCGCCAGCTCCGGCACGTGCCGGTCCCCGCCCGGCATCGGGTACGGCACGGTCGCGCTGCGCGGCACCTCCCAGGCGGTGCAGGCCAGCCCGGGCAGCTGGGCCGGCGCGCTCCAGCTCTCGTAGCGGAGCCAGGCGGCGAACGGCACCCGGGGGCTGAACTCCGCGAACGGGTAGAGCTGGTGGTCCAGGGCGGCCGTCGAGGCGGTCCGGACCCGGGCCAGCAGTTCGGCGAACCCGGGTGCGCCCGTCGCGTCGATCCGCAGCAGCAGCGACTGGACGAAGCAGCCCACGGCCCGCTCGGCCGCCGGTTCGGTCCGGCCCGGCACCGGGGTCATCAGCACCACGTCGCCCTGGCCGCTGCGCTCCGCCAGCAGGCCCAGCCAGACCGCCGCGAGCGCCTGGAAGGGCGTCGCGCCCGCCTCGGCCGCGCGGGCCCGCAGGGCCGCGGCCCGCTCCGGCGCGACGGCCAGCCGGTGGGCCGCGCTCAGCACGACCTCGGTGGACCGCCGCCCCGGGAACGGCTCCACCGCCGGCGGCGCGCCGGCCAGGGTGCGGGCGAAGTGGGCGCGGGAGGCCGGCCAGTGGGCGTTGGACCGGGCGACGAGCTCCCGGTACTCGGGTCCCGGCCGGGGGGCGGGCGCCGACCGGCCGCGCCGCAGCGCCGAGTAGAGCACGCCCAGCTCGCGCAACAGCACCCCGATCGACCAGCCGTCGGCGACCATGTGGTGCACCGCGAGCAGCACGGCGTGGTCGTCCGGGCCCCGGGTGACCACGGCGAGGCGGGTCATCGGCCCCTCGGCGATGTCGGTCAGCCGGTCCCGGACGGCGACCAGCCGGGCGGAGACCTCGTCGTCGCTCTCGTCCGGGGCCTCGACCGGGACGACCTCCACGCCCGGGTCCGCGTCGACCACCGCGCGCCGGATCCCCGGCTGCCCGGCACCCGGTACCGGGACGAACCGGGTCCGCAGCGCCGGGTGACGGCGCGCCACCTCGTGCAGCGCCTCGGCCAGCAGGTCGGTGCGCAGCGGCTCGGTGACCCGGAACATCACGGCCACCGATCCGACGTTGCGGCCCTCGGCCTCGGCCGTCCAGCGCAGGAAGTTCTCCTGCTGGGAGGTGAGCGGGAGGTCGTGCGGCTGGGCGCGCAGCTCCCGGAGGAAGTCCGAGACCTCCTCCTCGGCCGGTGGGCCCGGCTCCCGGACCGTGGTCGGCGCCTCCTTGAGCCAGGCCGCCTGGGCGCGCAGCGAGGGCCGTTCGAAGACCAGGGCGGTGCTCGCCGTGACGCCGAACTCGGCGGAGATCGCGGTGGCCAGCTGGACGGCCCGGAAGGAGTCCCCGCCGAGGGCGAAGAACTCGTCCTCGACGGCCCGCACCGGGCGGCCCAGCACCCGCCGCCAGAGCCCGGCCAGGGCGACCTCGCGGTCGGTGGCGGGCGGGGTGCCGGGGGCGGGGTCGGCCGATTCGGTGAACCGGGCCCGCAGTTCGTGCTTCACCACCTTGCCGCTGGGGTTGCGCGGCAGGCGGTCGGTGACCAGGATCCGGACGGGCAGTTCGGCGCGACCGAGCCGGGCGCTCAGGAACAGCCGCAGCTCGTCGAGGTCGAGGCCGTCCGCGGCGGGCACCACGGCGGCGACCGGTACGGCGCCCATCACCGGGTGCGGGACGCCCAGCGCGGCCGCGTCCGCGACCCGCGGGTGGGCGTGCAGCACGTCCTCGATGCGCAGCGTGGAGACCTTCAGCGCACCGGACTTGATGAGGTCGCTCTCCCGGTCCACCAGGTAGAGGTAGCCGTCCGCGTCGAGCCGGCCGAGGTCGCCCATCCGCACCCAGCCGTCCCGGAAGACGGCGGCCGACTCGCCCGGTCCGGCCACGTAGCCGCGCGGCGGGCCGGGCTGGCGCAGCCAGACCTCGCCGACGGCGCCGGACTCCACCGGGTGCCCGTCCGCGCCGAGCAGCCGCAGGTCGGCCGGGTTGGCCGGGCGGCCGACCGAGCCCGGCCGGCGGGCGTCCACGACGGCCGATATCTGGGCCGGCGAGGACTCGGCGGAAGTGTAGGTGTTGACGACGGTGGCGGTGGGGAGCGCGGCGGTGAGCGCCGTCGCGACCGGCGCGGGCAACGCGGCCGCCGAGGAGCTGACCAGCAGCACGCTGCCGAGGTCCCGGCGGTGGGCCACGCCGGAGTTCAGCAGTTCCACGGCCATCGAGGGGACCAGGAAGACGGTGCCGACCCGGTGTTCCTCGACGGTCCGGCCGAACTCCTCGGCGTCGAAGCGCGGCAGGCAGATCGTCGCGGGCGCCGCGACCAGGGCGTTGACCAGGACGACCTGGGCCGCGTTGGTGCCGATCGGGAAGGCGTGCACGGCGTGCGCCGAGTGGGCGTACGGCCGGGGCCTGGGATCCAGCCGCTGCCCCGCGGTGAGGCTGGCGTGCGCGGCGTGCACGCCCTTGGGCGCCCCGGTGGTGCCGGAGGTGCCGATCACCTGGGCCAGGTCCTCGGGGCGGGCCCGGTGCGGCGGCTCGTCGGGGGCGCCGGTCACCGCCTCCAGCGCGGCGAGCGGCAGGCAGGGCACGCCGGCCGCGGCCGCCCGGGGGTCCTCCGCCGGGCCGGCCACCGCCAGGTGCACCGCGCTCGCCGTCGCGAGCCGCGCGGTGTCCTCCGGGCCGAGGTCCTCGCGGACCACCACCCCGGCCGCGCCCGCGTAGTGGACCGCGAGGAAGGCCACCGCGTACGCGTCCCAGCCGTGGTTGGGGAACAGCAGCAGCACCCGGTCCCCGGGCCGGACCCCGGCACGGGCGAGTCCGTGGGCGGCGCGGACGGCGCGCTCGCGCCACCGGCGGTAGTCCAGCGGCGCGCCTCCGGGGACGAGCAGGGCGGTCCGTCCGGGGTGCCGGGCCGCCCGGTCGTCCAGCAGATCGGGCAGGGTGAGCGGGGTGCTGACGGTGGATCGGGTGTTGATGACGACTCCCGGAAGGGCCTGGACGGGGACTGCGGCCGATCGGCCGAACGGGTGAATGGTCCAGACCGTAGCGGCTGTGCGGGCCGGCCCGCCAGAGCCACCGGCCGGCCGGCCCCGATCGAAGCGGAACGGCGCCGGGCCCGGTCCGACCGTTTCCCCGCACGCGGCGGCGGCGGCGGTCGGACCAGCTCTAGCCCACCCGGCGGGTATCGGGTGTGTCGCGCCGTCAGCTCCCGCCCCGCCCCCCGCCGCGCGCCCTAGCGTGACCACCCGCAGGCCGCCACCGGAGGGAGAGCCGTGCCGAGACCACGTCACCGGGCCGCACTCGTCCTGGTCCACTTGCTGACCCTGGCCCTCGCCGCCTGCGGCAGCGGCGCCGACGGGGGCGGCGGACCGGTCACCCTCGACTGGTACAACTTCCCCGACGACTCCGGCGCCCTCCAGCAGGCCGCCGACTCCTGCGGCCGCGACTCCGGCGGGCGCTACTCGATCCGCTACAACAAGCTGCCGCGCACCGCCGACGGCCAGCGCCAGCAGCTGGTGCGCCGGCTCGCCGCGCACGACGCCGGGGTGGACATCATGGGCCTCGACGTCACCTGGGCGCCCGAGTTCGCCGAGGCCGGCTGGATCCGCGAGTGGACCGGCGCGCTCAAGGAGCAGGCCGGCGCGGACACCCTGGCCGCCGCGCTGAAGACCGCGACCTGGAAGGACCGGCTGTACGCCGTCCCGTACAACTCAAACACCCAACTGCTCTGGTACCGCGACGACCTGGTCCCCACCCCGCCGCGCACCTGGGCCGAGATGCTCGGCATGGCCGACGCGCTGGCCAAGGCCGGCAAACCGCACTTCGTCGAGGTCCAGGGCGCCCAGTACGAGGGCCTGACGGTCTGGTTCAACACCCTGGTGACCAGCGCCGGCGGTTCGGTGCTCACCCCCGACGCGACCGCCCCCTCGCTCGGGCCGCCGGCCGTCACCGCCGCCGGCGTCATCCGGGACCTCGCCCACTCCCCCGCCGCCGACCCCTCGCTCTCCAACCAGATGGAGGACCAGAACCGGCTGGCGATGGAGTCCGGTTCCGCCGCCTTCGAACTCAACTACCCGTTCGTCTACCCGGCGATGAAGGCCGACCAGCCCGAGCTGTTCCCGCACTTCCGCTGGGCGCCCTACCCGGCCGTCCTCCCGGACCGCCCGGCGAGCGTGACCATCGGCGGGATCGACCTCGCGGTCGGTGCCTACAGCCGGCACCCCGAGCTGGCCCAGGAGGCCACCCTCTGCCTGCGCAACCGCGACAACCAGCTGACCAACGCGCTCAAGGGCGGCCTGCCGCCGTCGCTGCGCAGCCTCTACACCGCCGCCGAGCTGACCGACAGCTACCCGTTCGCCGCCGACGTGCTGGCGGCGCTGGACTCCGCCTCCGTCCGGCCGCAGACGCCCGCCTACCAGAACGTCTCGATCGCGATCTCGCACGCGCTCTCCCCACCGTCCGCCGTGCAGCCGGAGAGCACCGTCTCCGCGCTGAACGGCCAGCTCAGGGACGCGCTCGGCTCGAAGGGGCTGATCCCGTGACCAGGCCGCCCACCCTCCCCGCGACAGCCCCGAAGGGCCTGTCCGAGGGCTCGCGCCAGGAGCGCCGGCTCGGCTGGCTGCTCTGCGCCCCGGCCGTGCTGGTGATGACCGCCGTGACGGCCTACCCGGTCGGCTACGCCGTCTACCTCTCCCTCCAGCGCTACGACCTGCGCTTCCCCCAGCAGGCGGAGTTCGTCTGGTTCGGCAACTACGCCGCCGTGCTCTCCTCCCCGTTCTGGTGGCAGGCGCTCTGGGTGACGGTGCTGATCACCGCCGTCTCGGTGGCCATCGAGCTGGTGCTGGGGCTCGCCCTGGCGCTGGTGATGCACCGGGCGGTGTTCGGCCGGGGCACGGTGCGCACCGCCGTCCTGGTGCCGTACGGGATCGTCACCGTGGTCGCCGCCTACTCCTGGCAGTACGCCTGGACGCCGGACACCGGCTACCTGGCCGCGCTGCTGCCCGAGGGCAGCGCCCCGCTCACCGACCACTGGCAGGCGATCGGACTGATCATCCTGGCCGAGGTGTGGAAGACCACGCCCTTCATGGCGCTCCTGCTGCTGGCCGGTCTGGCGCTCGTCCCCGGGGAGACCGTCCGGGCCGCGATGGTGGACGGCGCGACCTTCGGCCAGCGGCTGCGGCTGGTGATCCTGCCGCTGATGAAGCCGGCCATCCTGGTCGCCCTGCTCTTCCGCACCCTCGACGCGTTCCGGGTCTTCGACAACATCTACGTCCTGACCGGCGGGTCCAACGACACCGGCTCGGTGTCGATCCTCGGCTACGACAACCTCTTCACCGCGCTCAACCTGGGCATCGGCTCGGCGATCTCGGTGCTGATCTTCCTCTGCGTGGCGGCGATCGCGCTGGTCTTCATCAAGGTGTTCGGCGCCTCGGCGCCCGGTGGCGGGACGGAGGGCCGATGACCTCCCGACGCACACGCGCGGCGGCCGGCTGGGGCGTCGTCAACCTGCTGGTGGTGCTCTACGCGCTGTTCCCGGTCTGGTGGATCGCCGCGCTCTCCTTCAAGGACCCGAGCACGCTGAACGACGGCGACTTCGTCCCGCGCAAGTGGACGCTGGAGAACTACCGCGGCATCTTCCAGACCTCGGACTTCACCCGCGCGCTGGTCAACTCGATCGGCATCGCCGTCATCGCCACCACCATCGCGGTCGTCCTCGGCACCATGGCCGCCTACGCGGTGGCCCGCCTGCGCTTCCCGGGCAAGCGGCTGCTGATCGGGATGTCGCTGCTGATCGCGATGTTCCCGCCGATCTCGCTGGTCTCGCCGCTGTTCAACATCGAGCGGGTCCTGGGCCTCTTCGACACCTGGCCGGGCCTGATCATCCCGTACATGACGTTCTCGCTGCCGCTGGCGATCTACACCCTGTCGGCGTTCTTCCGGGAGATCCCGTGGGACCTGGAGAAGGCGGCGAAGGTGGACGGCGCGACGCCCGCGCAGGCGTTCCGGCTGGTGATCGCGCCGCTGGCGGCGCCGGGGGTGTTCACCACCGGGATCCTGGTCTTCATCTTCTGCTGGAACGACTTCCTCTTCGCCATCTCGCTGACCTCCACCAACGCCGCGCGGACCGTCCCGGCGGCGATCGCGTTCTTCACCGGCAGCTCGCAGTTCCAGCAGCCGACCGGCTCGATCGCCGCGGCGGCCGTGGTGATCACGATCCCGATCGTGGTCTTCGTGCTGCTGTTCCAGCGCCGCATCGTGGCCGGCCTCACCGCCGGCGCCGTCAAGGGCTGACCCCCGAGAAGCACCCCGCAGGAAGACGTCCCAGGAAGGCAGGCAGGGCATGGCCGAGATCGTCCTCGACGGCATCACCAAGCGCTACCCGGACGGCGCGGTCGCCGTCCACGGCATCGACCTGACCGTCGCGGACGGCGAGTTCGTGATCCTGGTCGGCCCCTCGGGCTGCGGGAAGTCCACCACCCTCAACATGATCGCGGGCCTGGAGGACATCACCGAGGGCACCCTGCGGATCGACGGCCAGGTGGTCAACGACCGCGCCCCCAAGGACCGGGACATCGCCATGGTGTTCCAGAGCTACGCGCTCTACCCGCACATGAGCGTCCGCGAGAACATGGGCTTCGCCCTGCGGCTGGCGAAGACCGACAAGGCGGTGATCGCCGCCAAGGTCGAGGAGGCCGCCCGGATCCTCGACCTGACCGAGCACCTGGACCGCCGGCCCGCCAACCTCTCCGGCGGCCAGCGCCAGCGGGTCGCGATGGGCCGGGCGATCGTCCGCGACCCCAAGGCCTTCCTGATGGACGAGCCGCTCTCCAACCTGGACGCCAAGCTCCGGGTGCAGATGCGCACCCAGATCTCCCGCCTCCAGCGCCGGCTGGGCACCACCACCGTCTACGTGACGCACGACCAGGTCGAGGCGATGACGCTCGGCGACCGCGTGGTGGTGCTGCGCGGCGGCGTCGTCCAGCAGGTCGGCGCGCCGCAGAAGCTCTACGACGAGCCGGTCAACCTGTTCGTCGCCGGGTTCATCGGCTCACCGGGGATGAACTTCCTGGACGCCACCCTGGAGCAGGGCGTGCTGCGCACCGCGCTGGCCGACCTGCCGGTGAGCGACCGGCTCCGGCAGCGGCTGACCGCGGCGGACGCGCCGCGAGAGGTGGTCGTCGGGCTGCGGCCCGAGCACTTCGAGGACGCGGCCCTCCTGGAGCACCCGCACGGCGGTCGGACGGCCACCGTCGCGGTCGAGGTGCTGGAGTCGGTCGGCTCCGACGTCTTCGCGCACTTCACGGTCGAGGGCGAGGCGGCCGTCCCGGGTGCGCTGGAGGAGCTGGCCGCGCAGCGGCGGGACACCGGCGCCACCGCGCGCGGGCGCGAGGTGGTGGCCCGGATCGGCACCGACACCCGGGCCGCCGAGGGCAGCCCGCTGGAGCTGTGGATCGACACCGACCGGCTGCACGTCTTCGACCCGGTCTCCGGGGCCGCCCTCAGCCACGCCGACCGCTGAGCGCCCGGCCGGGCCCGCCGCCGGGCGCCCCGCGCCGACGTGCCGAAGCGGGTGATCCGGGCGATCATGGGGAAACGCGCATCGAAAGGTGGAATGCGATGTTCCAGCTCCTGTGGATTCTGCTCATCGGTTTCGTGCTGGGTGTCCTGGCCAAGCTGATCCTGCGTGGCCCGCAGGCGATCCCCTGGTGGCTGACGATGCTGCTCGGCGCCGCGGGCGCCTGGCTGGGCAACGCGGTGGCCGGCTGGGTCGGCGTGCGGCACACCTCGGGCATCGACTGGATCCGCCACATCCTCCAGCTCGCCTTCGCCGTCGGCCTGATCGCCCTGGTCGCCCCCGCCTGGAGCAGATCGCACCCCAGCCGGTAGGCACCCGGGTGCCCGCCGGCAGGCACCCGGCACCGCAGCCGAAGGGCACACCCGGCACCCCGGCCGAGGACGACACGTCCCGGACCGGGGTGCCGGCCGGCGGCCGGACGGCCGCGGCCCGGAGCACCGGTGGGCGGTGCGACCGGGCATGTACGACCGCGGCTAGACTCGCCCGACCGAAGTGGACACCTGTCCGGTCGGCTGCGGGCGCCGGCGGCGCGGCACCGGCCGGGGATCGCGCGAGGGACAGAACATGGTCGAGGCCTCCCCCAAGGTCGTTGTCGTCGTACCCACGTACAACGAGCGGGAGAACCTGCCGGTCCTCGCGGGACTGCTCGCTGACCTGAAGCTGCCCGGTCTGCACCTGCTGGTGGTCGACGACAACTCCCCGGACGGCACCGGCGAGGTCGCGGACGGGCTCGCGGCCCGGGCGCCCGGCACGGTCTCAGTGCTGCACCGCACCGAGAAGGACGGCCTCGGCCGGGCCTACGTCGCGGGCATGACCCGGGCCCTGGAGGAGGGCGCCGACGTGGTGGTGCAGATGGACGCCGACCTGTCGCACCCCGCCTCGGTCCTCCCGGTCATGGTGGAGACACTGCTGGCCGACGAGAGCACCGCCGTGGTGCTCGGCTCGCGCTACGTGCCCGGCGGCTCGACCGCCGAGGAGTGGCCCTGGCACCGCAAGGCACTGTCGGCCTGGGCGAACCTCTACGTCAACACCATCCTCGGCCTCGGCGTCAAGGACGCCACCGCCGGGTTCAAGGCCTGGCGCGCGCAGGCCCTGCGGGCGATCGACCTGCCCTCGGTGCACAGCAACGGGTACTCGTTCCAGGTGGAGCTGAACTACCGCGCCGTCCAGCGGGGCATGCGGATCCGCGAGGTGCCGATCCGGTTCGAGGAACGCGTCCAGGGCACCTCCAAGATGAGCCTCGGCGTACAGGTCGAATCGGCGCTCGCACCCTGGAAGCTGCTGCGCGAACAGCGCCGCCGGCCCTAGCACCGGGGCCGGCGCCGTCGGCCGGACGAGCGGCTCTTTCGAGTGCCGGTGCGGTGGATCAGCAGTGTGAGCTGCCAGGACGGGGAAAGAAGGGCGGCATGGCCCTACTCCCGGAGACCTTCGCCACCACGCTGCGCCGCAGTGCCCGACAGCCCTTCGTCGTCCAGACGGTCCGGGCCACGGTGGCCGCCACGCTCTCGTACGTGGTGGCCACCCGGCTGAGCAGCGAGCCGGCGCCGCTGACCGCCCCCCTGACGGCGCTGCTGGTCGTCCAGGTCACCGTCTACTCGACGCTGACCACCAGCATCCGCCGGGTCAACTCGGTGGTCGTCGGGGTGCTGATCGCGATCGGTTTCAGCTCGGTGGTCGGGCTCTCCTGGTGGAGCCTGGGCATGATCATCCTGGCCTCGCTGATCATCGGGCGGTTCGTCCGGGTGGACGAGTTCGTCCAGGAGGTGGCGATCAGCGCGATGCTCATCCTGGGCGTGAGCCAGGTGACCTCACAGGCCTGGGACCGGGTGCTGGAGACGCTGATCGGCGCCACCGTCGGACTGCTGTTCAATCTGCTGTTCGCCCCGCCGGTCTGGATCGACACGGCGGGCGAGTCGATCGAGGACCTCGCCCGGCGGGCCCGGCACCTGCTGCTCGGCATCGCCGAGGAGCTCGGCGAGCCCACCCCCGTGGAGCGCGCGGCCGAACGGCTGTACGAGGCCCGTCGGCTCGACCAGGCCATCGCGGACGTCGACGGCGCCCTGCGACAGGCCGAGGACAGCCTGCGGCTCAACCCCCGGATCAGCGAGGGGCTGCTCTCCCGGCTGGTGCTGCGGACCGGTCTGGACACGCTGGAGATCTGCGTGGTGGTGATCCGGGTGCTGGCCCGGTCGCTCACCGACCTCGCCAAGCGGCGGGCCCCGGGCGAGCGGCTGTTCCCGGCCGACGTCGCGGTCGCGCTGGAGGAGCTGCTGAGCCACCTCGGCGGGGCGCTGGTGAGCTTCGCGGTACTGGTCACCACCCAGGTGAGCCGCAACGCCGAGGAGGCCGAGCGGCGGCTGACCTCCGAGCTGGCCGCCGCCTGGGCCAGCCGGGAGAACGTCGCCCATCTGCTGCTGCTCCGGGTGCAGGAGCACCCGGAGGCCTGGCAGCTGCACGGTTCGCTGCTGGCCGAGGTGGACCGGATCCTCGACGAACTCGATCTGGAGCACCGCAGCCGGCGGCTGATGGAGGAACTGGACCGGGCCTCGGTGGCGAACCGGGAGCGGTTCTCCCGGTTCGCCCGGCTGCGGAGGCTGGCCCGGGGCGAGCGGCTGAACCCGGGCCGGCTGCGGAGGCGGCGGGCGGTCAAACAGCGGGCCTGAGGGCGTCGGGCCTGAGGGCAGCGGTCCTGAGGGCCCCGACGTCGGCCGGGGTCCTCAGGACCGACGCGGCGGAGGCGGTCTCAGCCCCGGGCGGCGTCGAGGAGCGGCTGGATCTCGATCTTCTGCATCCGCAGCATCGCCGCCACCACCCGGGCGGCCTTGGCCGGGTCCGGGTCCGCGATCAGTTCGGTCAGCACGCGGGGGACGATCTGCCAGGAGAGCCCGTAGCGGTCCTTGAGCCAGCCGCACTCGCTGGCCGCGCCGCCGTCGGCGGTGAGCTTGGCCCAGAGGTCGTCGACCTCCTGCTGGTCGGCGCAGTCGACCTGGAGCGAGATGGCCTCGGTGAAGTGGAACACCGGACCGCCGTTGAGGGCGACGAACTGCTGACCGTCGAGTTCGAAGGTGACGGTCATGACCCGGCCCGGCTCGCCGGGGCCGCTCTCGCCGTAGTGGGTCACGCCGGTGATCCGGGAGTTGGCGAAGACCGAGGTGTAGAAGCGGGCGGCCTCTTCGGCCTGGTCGTCGAACCAGAGGAAGGTGGTGATCTTCTGCATGGCCCGACGCTAGCCGCCGGGCCGCGGCGGGCGGCCGAGCCACGGCCGGAGGTCACCGGTTCGGCGCCTCCGGCCGTTCCCGCCCGGGCCCGGGCGGCGGCGCCGGGGTCAGTGCACCCAGCCCGCGTACCGCTGGGTGAAGCGCAGACCGGTGCCCGCCGTCACGACGACGTCGTAGCGGCCCTGCCTGTCCAGCGGCCAGGCCAGGTTGGCCTGCTTGCCGGGCTTGACCCAGACCGTCTGCGCGGTGCCCGCGAAGTCGTTGGGCACCGCGGTGAAGCCGACGTCGGTCAGGCCGTCGTTGACCAGTTGGAGGGTGAGCCGGGAGGAGTCGCTCAGATCGGCCGTCACGATCGGCACGCCGATGTCGTTCTGGCCGTCCTCACCGTCCCGGACGACGGTGCCGGCGAAGCGGCGGACGAAGCCGTCGGGGCCGTGGACGGTGAAGTCGTACCGGCCGTGCGTGGCGGCGGCGTCCCAGACGTAGGTGGCGGTGGCAGCGGGCGCCACCGTGTACGGCGTCCCGGCGAACGGGAGGACGATGTTGGGGTAGACGGTGTAGGGGAAGGCGACCGAGCCGTCGTTGCTCATCGTGCAGGTGACCTTGCCGGTCTTCCGGTCCACCTCGACGTCCGCCCAGGGCTGGTAGGGCAGGTGGCGGTGCGGGCGCTCGCCGGGCTCCTGGACGGGCATCGACTGGGTGCCGGCGGCGGGCAGCGCGACGCCGGGGAGCGCCGCCCCCGCGTCGGCCTTGGCCATCAGGGCCACGGTGTCGGGCAGCTCCGGTATCGAGAAGTCCGGGGCCGCGAAGTCGAAGCAGCTGGTGAGGTCGCCGCAGACGGCCCGGCGCCAGGCGGAGATGTTGGGTTCGGCGACCCCGGTGACCTGTTCCATGAAGCGCAGGACCGAGGTGTGGTCGAAGACCTGGGAGTTGACGTAGCCGCCGCGTGACCAGGGGGAGGCGACCCAGAGCGGCACCCGGTTGCCGAGGCCGATCGCGCGGCCCTGGGTGAACTCCTCGGGCGTACCGGCCTCGGGGGTGGGCGGCACCATGTGGTCGAAGTAGCCGTCGTTCTCGTCGTACATGACGAGGAAGACGGTGTGCTGCCAGACGGCGGGGTTGGACATCAGCGACTGGAGGGCCTGGTTCACCCAGTGCGCGCCGTACGCCGGGCCGGCGTTGGGGTGTTCGCTGAACAGGTAGGGTGCGACCAGCCAGGAGACGGTCGGCAGGGTGGCGTCCTTGCAGTGGGCGTCGAAGGCCGCCGGGTCGAACCTGGTCATCGCGTTGACGTAACGCGGGTCGTCCTTCGGGAAGTTGTGGAACTGCTTGAAGTAGGACAGGGCGTTGTCGTCGTAGTCGCCCGTCCGGTCGTCCTTGCTGGGGTTGTGGTAGACCCGCCAGGAGACGCCGGCCGCCTGCAGCCGCTCGGCGTAGGTCGTCCAGTCGGCGACGGGGTTGTCGGTCACCGGGGTGTTGTCGATCCAGGGGCCGGTGGTGCCGTCCCGTCCGGGGCCGGAGGTGCCCGTCCACAGGTAGAGCCGGTTGGGGTCGGTCGGGCCGGCCAGCGAGGTGAAGTAGGCGTCGCAGAGGGTGAACGCGTCGGCCAGCGCGTACTGGTAGGGGATGTCGGCGCGGGTGAAGTACCCCATGGTGCGCTCGCCCTTGGCGGCGATCCACTTGTTCATCGCGCCGTTGTTGATCGCCTGGTGACCGGTCGCCCAGTCGTGCGGGAGGCCGCCGGCGTTCTGCGCGTTGTACTTGGCCGTGTCCATCCGGTACGGCAGCATCGCGCCGCCGTCGGCGCGCCCGGCGTCGGGCTGGCGGAACACGTCGGTGCCGTCCGGGAACCGGAGGGCCTGCTTGTCACCGAAGCCGCGGACGCCGTTGAGGGTGCCGAAGTAGTGGTCGAAGCTGCGGTTCTCCTGCATCAGCACCACGACGTGCTTGACGTCCTTGATGGTGCCGGTGGGCCGGCCGGCGGCGGGAGCGGCGCTCGCGGGCGCGGCGGGCAGGCCGGTCAGTGCGGCGGCGCCGGCGGCCGCGGTGGCGCCGACGAAGGAACGACGGGAGAGATCGGACATGGCGAACTGGCCTCTCGGGGCGGGGGAGGGAGCAGGACGGGGCGGGAGGCCGTCAGAGCTGGAAGGTGGCGACCGCGGCGGCGCTGTCGGAGGGCCACTGGTTGGCGGCGATCGCGGCCGGGTCGGTCCCGGTGGCGGGCCAGTCGGCCACCAGGGTGTGCGCCTCGACCAGCTTCAGCGGGCCGGCGTACAGCACGTAGTCGATCCGGTCCTGCGGCTCCGGCTTGCTGCCCCGCTGCTTGCGGACCGGCGACCAGGTGGCCCCGGGCGCCTTGGCCGGGTTCCGGTTCTCCGCACGGAAGCTGTCGGTCAGTCCGGCCTCCTGGAGGGCCACCGTGACCGGCCAGTTCAGCGGGCCTACCCCGCCGTGGCTGGCCGCGGTGGCCGCCGTCCAGTCCAGGTGCGAGGGCGAGGAGAGCGCGCCGGCGAGGACCACCGGGGTGTGCGCGGCGGCCTCGGCGCGGACGGCCGCGGCGAGCGCCGTGGCCTGCTGGAGGCGAGCGGAGGCGCTCTCCCCGGCGGTCACCTGGGCAGCGCTCTGGCCGTCCTGCACCGCGTAGGGGCCGTAGTTCGCTTCGTCCAGGTGGGCGGCCCAGAAGCGGACGCCCCGGCCGCCCGGCAGCTGCACCGTCACACCGGCCGCGGGCAGCCCGGCGGTGACCGGGGTGACGGCGGACAGCGGGTAGCGGCTGAGGACGCCGACGCTGCCCGCGCTCTGGTAGGCGTACCAGCCGAGCGCGGTGGCCAGGCTCTGGGCGGCGCTGCCGGCCGTCTCCTGGAGGGCGAGCACGTCCAGGCCCTGGGCGAGCACCACCCGCAGCTGCTTCTCCACCGCGTCGGTGAAGGCCGCGCCGGCCTCGGCGAGGTTCCAGCTCGCCACCTTCAGCCGCAGCGGCCCTGCCGGGTCCGCCACCGGGATCTGCACGGTGACGGTGTCGGTGGCGCCCGCGCTGTCCTTCACGCCGAGGACCACCACCTCCGGGTTCTTCGGCGCGGTGGCGGGCGCGGTCCCGGTGAGCGTGCCGTCGGAGCCGACGGAGGCCCAGGCCGGGCCGCTGATCTTGCGGAACGCCGCGGTGCCCGCCGGGTTGCCGGCCGGCCGGGACCAAAGACCGCCGAGCTTGACCGAGAGGGCGCCCCCGGGCGCCACCGCCGCGGTGGTCAGCGCGTCGACCGCGCTGTGCGGGCGGACCACGGCGGGCTTGGGCCGGAAGGTGAAGGGCGCGGTCTGCGCCAGGACGCCGTAGCCGTCCTTGGCCAGCAGGTACGCGGTGTACGGGCCGCCGGTCAGCGCCGAGGTGTCGAGCTGCACGTCCCCCGCGGCGGCCGGGGTGTACTTCCAGAGCAGCGACGAGCCGGTGCCGGGCTTCCTGCTGCCGTCGTAGACGCCGACCCAGTTCTTGGCGTCCGGGGCGTCGGTGCTCCAGTGAAAGGTGAGCCTGTCGCCTTCGACCGGGTTGGCGGATGAGCTGAGCGTCAGGGCGCTGCCTGCGGCCACGGTGGTCCTGTCCGCCGCGCCCGGGCGACCGGTCCGCGGGAGGGCACGGCCGGGCCCGTCCGCGGCTGGTCACGGAGATCGGGATGAGGGTTGCCGGCAGTTGGCTGTACAACTGCGGGCGACCCCATTCATCCCAAGGTCGGCGACCGTCACGTGAACGACGCATGACGCGGTGTCGGGCGCTGCGGGAACTCCGGCCCTGACCAGGCCGCCGGCGCGGCGGGCGTCGATCGGGCGCGCTGGCGGGTGGGTGGACGGGCGGCGGTGCCGACCGGTGGGCGGTCAGGCCGCCCGGGGCGTGCCGGGGTCGGCGCCCGGGGGTGCGCTCGGCGGGCCGCCGTGGGCGGCTTCGACGAACTCCTTGAAGTCGTGCAGGTCGTCGATGACCTGACGGTCGACGAAACCGAGCGCCTCCCCGATCCGCTCCAGCAGACCCTGCGGTTCGACCTCCAGCTGGAGCATGATCCGCGTGCAGTCCTCCCCGAGACGGTGGAACGTCACCACGCCCGACTGCCGGACCTCCCCGGCCACCGCGGCCCAGGCCACCCGCTCGTCCGGCACCACCTCGGTCGTCGCGGCGTCGAACTCGCGGTGCGCGCCGGCCACGCCGACCACCCAGTGGGTGAGCTCCCCGCCACGCCGCTCGATGCTGACCACGCCGCGCATGAAGCGCGGGAAGTCCTCGACCTTCCGCCACTGTTCGTACGCCACCGCGAGCGGCACGTCGACCAGGACCGACTCCTCGATCTGTGTCATCACGTTTCCCTTCTCCGCCGAGGTCCGACCGCCGGGCCGGCGGTCGGTCGTAGGGGCGCCTGCCCCGGCCCCGCCCCGGTATGCACCCGGGCCGACGATCCGTCAGACGCCACCCGGCCGGCCCAGCGCGGATCCGGCGGCGGCGGGGGGGACGATCGGCCGCCGGGCAGGCCGGGGAGCGGGCGGCGGGGCCGGGGCGGGTGTGGGCGGCGGAGCCGGGGGCAGGCGGGACCCATTCCCGCGGACCGCCCCCGCGGGACCGACCCGAGGAAGGGAACCGCACACCATGGGGTGGAGCCTCGTCCGCCTGATCGTCGTCGCCGCTTCGGCCGCCGTCGCCGCCTACGGCCTCAACCTGCTCACGGAGGCCGTGGCACGACTGGTCGCCGCACGCGGGCACACCGGTCCCACACCGACCCTGCTCCGCGCCTGTCGGCCACCCCTGTTGGCGGCCACCGCCTGCGGACTGATGCTCGCCGGGGAGCCGTGGGCCCGTACCGCCCCGGTCGTGCACGCCGCCGTCCGGCATCTGCTGGTGCTCGCGACCATCGCCGCCTGCGCCTGGCTGGCCGCGCGGCTGATCGCCCTGGCGACGAGCGGCGCGATGCAACTCGCCGGGCGGCGGCGCAACCCCGCCTGGGCGGGCCGGGCCCGGACCCAGGCAGGTCTGCTCGGCCGGATCTTCCAGGCCACCGTCGCCGTGGTCGCCCTCGGGGCGATGCTGATGACCTTCCCCGCCGTCCGGGGGCTCGGGACCAGCCTGCTCGCCTCCGCCGGGCTGGTCGGCGTGGTGGCCGGGATCGCGGCCCAGAGCACCCTCGCCAACCTGTTCGCGGGCATCCAGATGGCCTTCGGCGACCTGATCCGGATCGGCGACGTCGTCGTGGTCGCCGGCGAGTGGGGGACGGTTGAGGAGATCACGCTCACCTCGGTGGTGATCGCCACCTGGGACCAGCGGCGACTGGTGATGCCGATGTCGTACTTCGCCGGCCGCCCCTTCGAGAACTGGTCGCGGCGCACCAGCAAGATCACCGGCACCGCGCTGTTCCACCTGGACCACCGCACCCCGGTGCCCGAGCTGCGGGCGGAGTTCGAGGCGTTCCTCGCCAAGAGCTCGCTGTGGGACGGCGAGGGCAGCGCCCTCCAGGTGGTCGACACCACACCGACCACCATCGTGGTGCGGGCCCTGATGACCGCGCCCGACGCCGACGCCGCGTTCGAGCTGCGCTGCCAGGTCCGCGAACACCTCGTCGGCTACCTGTGCGAGACCCATCCGCACGCCCTGCCCCGGGTGCCGGTCGCCCGCGCCGCAGGACGAGACGAGGCTCACATGTCGGGGTAATCACACCCTCTTTGCAGAATCACCACACATCAAAGGGGAATCGGCCCGAAGATCCCGGGTACACAGGGACAGACCGTCGCGGAACCGATGAAAGGACCGACATGGCTCCGTCCAGTGATGCTCTCCTCACCCCCGTGTTCCCCGTTCAGGGCCAGGCCCGGCCGAGCGCCGGGCCTTTGGGAGCCACCTCCGGAACGCCCGGTCTCTCCGGCCTCTCGACGACCACGGAGATCACCGAGCTTCCCGAGCTCCCCGAGATCGCCGAACCGAGCGAGGTCTCCCCCGCCGACGCGCGTGAACTGACCCGGACCCTGTTGGCCCGGCTCGACGCACTGGAGGAGGGCACCCGGGAGTACTCCTATGTGCGGGCCACGCTGATCGAGCTGAACATCTCCCTGGTCCGCTACGCCGCCCGGCGCTTCAATTCCAGCCGCGAGCCGCAGGAGGACCTGGTCCAGGCGGGCATCGTCGGCCTGATCAAGGCGATCGACCGCTTCGACTCCCGGCACGGTGTGGAGTTCACCACGTTCGCGGTGCCGACGGTGCTCGGGGAGATCCGCCGCCACTTCCGTGACACCACCTGGGCGGTCCACGTGCCGCGCCGCCTCCAGGAGCTGCGGCTGACCCTGGCCAGGGCCCAGGAGCAGCTCACCCAGCGGCTCGACCGCGCCCCGACCGTCGCCGAGCTGGCCGAGCACCTGTCGCTCACCCCGGAGGAGGTGACCGAGGGGCTGACCGCCGCCAACGGCCACACCGTGGGGTCGCTCGACCTGGGCTCCGAGTCCACCGACGACGACTCCCGGGGCTCCCTGGCCGACCGGCTCGGCATGGAGGACGGCCGGCTGGAGAAGATCGAGAGCCTGGTCGCCCTGAAGCCCCTGATCGCCGCGCTGCCCGAGCGTGACCGGCAGATCCTCTCGATGCGCTTCACCGAAGAGCTCACGCAGTCCGAGATCGGCGCCCGGCTGGGCGTCTCCCAGATGCACGTCTCCCGGCTGCTCAGCCGGATCCTCGGCCGGCTCCGCGCCGGTCTGGACCAGGACTGACCGAGCGACCCCGGCGGCCGGGGCGTCACTCCTCCTGTGGGGCGTGCGCCTTGGCCGCGGGCTTTCCCCCGCGTATGGTCGAAGGGAACTCTCTGGAGGGGAAAGACAACCACGATGCCAGTCGAGGACGAGCAGTACCGGATCACGGCGGCGGCGAGCACTCTGCCGCACGCGCTGACCGTGGACATAAGGCGGGCCGACGCCGAGGCGGCGGTCTGCGCGGTGGCGGGTGATCTCGACATCGACAGCCTCCTGCCCGCCGAGCGGGCGCTGACCTCCCTGGTCGACGAGGGCACCCCCCTGGTCGTGGTCGATCTGGAGGGCGTCGGCTTCTGCGACTCCTCCGGCCTGAACCTGTTGTTGAAGACCCGCCTGGCCGCCTCCGCCGCCGGGGTGGAGTTCCGCCTCGCGGCCGTGGCCACGCCGGTCGCCCGCGTCCTGGAACTGACCGGCGCCGGCGCCGTGTTCTCCATCCATGACTCGGTCGGCGCGGCGCTCGTCCGTTGAGCACGACCGTGCGATCCGGCCCGCTCCGCCCGCCCATGACCACGGGCGACCAGTCGAACGGCCGTCACAGGAATATCCTGGCGCTGCCCGGGAATCCGATCGGACGACGAGCCACAGCAACCGCACGAAGGGGTGAACCGCATATGACGAGGGGCCGGGGCACCCTGGACGACAACCGGTCCGGAGCCACGCTACCGGAGGCCGGCCAACGCCGGCGGCTGCGGCTGGCCGGCCTGCCCAAGCCGGTGGCCCGTTCGCGTGCCTTCACCCAGCAAGCGCTCGCCGACTGGGCGTGGCTGGCTCCGGAGAGCGGCGCGGACCCGGACGTGGCGGACGATGTCGTGCTGCTGGTGGCCGAGCTGGTGGCCAACGCGATGATGCACGGCGGCGGACCGCTCGAACTCGTACTGGACGCGTCCGCGACCCGGCTCCGGGTGGAGGTGAGCGACGGCGAGTCCGCGCTCCCCGAGCCCCGCCTGCCGCACCGGCCGGGGCTGCCCGGCGGCCACGGCCTGTTCATCATCCAGCGGGCCGCCGACCGCTGGGGCGCCGAGCGCCACGAGCAGGGCAAGGCGGTCTGGGTCGAGATCGACACCGCCCGGCTCGCTCCCGGGCGCTGAGCGGCTCAGGCTTCAGGGCTCTCGGGGGTCAGGGCACTCGGGGGTCAGGGCACTCGGGGGTCAGCAGGACACGGGCCACGGCCCGGGCGGTTTCCCCGCCCGGGCCGTGGTGTTCGTCGTGCTCCGGTCGATCCTCGTGCGTCGGCTGTTCGTCGTACCGGGCTCTCCGCGGCTCACCGGCCGACGCGGGTGGTTGCGCCCGAAGCCCGCTCCGGACGGAACCCCGCCCATGACCGGGGGCGGCGACGCAGCCTCGTGCTGAGGTCGCCACCGCCCCCGGTCGTCGCGCTCCGCTCAGCCGGTCTCCCCCACCAGGCCCGCCACCGTGTCCGGCCAGTCGAGCAGCCGGTGCTCCGTCCCCGGGGCGACCACCTCGTACGTCCGGCGGAGGAAGTGCACCATGTCCCGGGAGGACAACACCAGGACGGCACAGCCCCCGTCGCCGTGGAACTCGACGGCGATCACGCCGGGAGCCCACGGCCGGACCCGTAGGTCCCCCAGACCGGACGGCTTGCGCAGCCCCTCCCCGAACAGCTCGCGGGCCGCCGTCCAGGACAGTGCACCCTCCAGTCCGAGCGAGGCACCGGCCCCGAAACCGAGCGACAGCGCGAACGGGTCGGCCGGGTCGTAGCGCAGCCCCATGAGCACCGGCCGGGGCTCCGGGCCGACGAGACAGGCCTCGATGACGTCCTCGACGATCTCGGGCACCGTGCGCCCCCCTTCTGTTGCGGCAGTGGTGCACGCCCGGCTACCCCCGCCGGCGGGGACCATGCGTGTCAGAACCGCTCGAACACCTCCGGCCGGTACACTTGACCGCTCGTCATGTCGCCCTACTGGCCCGCGAGGGGCGCCGAACCGACGGTTCGGTCGGGGGCTCAGTCGAGGCCGCGGGCGTGGCGGAGCCGGGCGGAGATCGTCTCGGGCTCGACGATCGGCGCCGGGTAGTCGGCCGGTGGGCGGTCCAGCCGCCACGGGCGGTGCACGGAGCGACCGGGCAGGTCGGCCAACTCAGGGATCCAACGCCGGACGTAGGCCCCGTCCGGGTCGAGCCGGTCCGCCTGGGCGAGCGGGTTGAGCACCCGGTTGGGCCGGGTGTCCGTACCGGTCCCGGCCACCCACTGCCAGTTGAGCTGGTTGTTGGCCAAGTCACCGTCCACCAGCAGCCGCAGGAAGTGGGCGGCGCCCGTCCGCCAGTCCTTGTAGAGCGTCTTGGTCAGGAACGAGGCCGTCACCAGCCGGGCCCGGTTGTGCATCCAGCCCTCCTGGGCGAGTTGGCGCATGCCTGCGTCCACCAGGGGGAAGCCGGTGCGGCCCCGGCGCCAGGCCTCGGACTCCGCGTCGTCGGGCAGCCAGTGGTCCCCCTTGGACCGGTAGTCGGCGTGCGCCGCCTCCGGGCGGGCGGCGAGCACCTGGTGGTGGAAGTCCCGCCAGGCCAGCTGCCGGACGAACGCCTCCGCACCGCTGCCGCCGCGTCGTTCGGCGGACGCCACCAGCTCGGCCGCGGAGACGCAGCCGAAGTGCAGGTAGGGCGAGAGGCGCGAGGTGCCGTCGGCGGCGAGGTCGTCGTGCAGTTCCTCGTACCGCTCCAGGGCGTAGCCCTGCCAGAGCTTGCGGCCGGGGCGCTCACCGCCCGGCGGCAGCCCCGGCGAATCCGGCGTGACGGCCGGGACGGGCTCGCTCGCGAGGCCCTCGGGCGTGCGCAGCGCCCGGGGCGCGCGGTGCACCGTCCGGCGCGGGGCCTGCTGCCAGGTGCGGAAGTACGGGGTGAACACGGCGTAGTGGTCCTTGCCGGCGGGTCTGACCGCGCCCGGTACGGCCACGGTCAGCACGCCGTCGTGGACGTGCAGACGGGAGCCGAGGGCGTCGCGCAGGGCCTGCTCACGGCGGTGGGCGAAGGCGCTCACGCCGGCGGCGACGTGGACCGAGACGGCGTCCACCTCGGTGGCCAGCCGGGCGGTCTCGGTGGCGGCGGTGCCCCGGCGCAGCAGCAGCCTGCCGCCGAGCGGGCGCAGCGCGGCGTCGAGGTCGGTGAGGCAGTCGGCGAGGAAGGCCATCCGGTTGGGCGGGGCGAAGCCGGCGGCGTCGACCTCGGGGTCGAGGACGAACAGCGGCACGACCTCGTCGGCGGCCTCGGCGGCGGCCCGGAGCACGGGGTTGTCGTGCAGGCGCAGATCCTGGGTGAGCAGGGCGATGGAGACGGTCATCAGTGGTGGCCCGGGGGTCGTGGTGGGGTGGATGTGGGGCGGGTCCGGCCGGTCCGGCGGAGGCGGTGTTCGGCGTTCGGCGTTCGGTGCGCGGGGCGGTTGCCGGTCGGCGGCTGCCCTGCGGGGACAGACGAGCCTCCCACCCCGGTGCGCCGAACGGGGCACGGCGCGCCGGGAATTCACGCCCGGTCCGGATCCGGGACGGAACCGCGGGCGGCTCACCGCGTCGCCGGCCGGGGCGGGGTCCCCGCATCAGTGGGCGGGGTGCCATTCCACCAGGACGATCGTGGCGTCGTCGGTGAGCCGGTGGTCCTGGCGCTCCAGCAGTGCGTGGATCAGCCGCCGCAGTGCCTCCGGAGCGGCCTCCCCGGCCTCCGCGGCCCGGACGACCATGTCCGTCAGCCGTTCCTCGCCGAACAGCTCGCCGGCGGCGGAACGTGCTTCGGTGACGCCGTCGGTGTGGATGAGTACGCGGTCGCCCGGCTCCAGCAGGACCTCGTGGACGGTGCCGGGCATCCGCTCGTACCCGGCGAGCCCGAGGGGGAGTTCGGCGGCCCGTTCGAGCGCGGCCGGTACCACCCGCTGGCGGCGGATCAGCAGTGGCGCGGGGTGCCCGCGGTTCACCCAGCTCAGCCGGCCGTCCGAGGTGTCCAGCTCGGCGAAGACCCCGGTGAGCAGCCGCTCCGGGAACCACCGGTCCAGTTCCCGGTCGATCACGGCGGCGATGTCCGCGAGCCCGCCCCCGGCCCGGCGGACGGCCCGGCAGGCCGCGATCGCCAGTGCGGACGACCCGCCCGAGGCGAGGTCGTGCCCCATCGCGTCGACGACGGTGAGCCGCAGCCGGCTCCCGCTGAAGCTGTGGTCGAACGCGTCGCCGCCGATCTCGTAGGCGGGCTCCAGCACCGCGGTCGACGTCACGTGCCTGGTGCCGACCGTGCGCGGTGGCATGAAGGCCCAGGCCAGTTCGGCCTGGAGGGTCATCGGAACGACCCTGGTGGTGTCGATCAGATCATCCACGAAGGACAGTTTCGCCACCACGATCAGGCCCACCAGCGAGGCGAGGGCCAGGCAGCGGTCGATGTCGACGGCCGCGTCCGGGGGCGCGTCGACGCGGAGCACCCCGATCCGCTCGACACCGTCGACGATCGGCAGCCACAGCACCCGGCCGGTCCCGTCCTCGGCCGGCACGGACTGGGGCACCCCCGTGCAGTAGGCCCGGCTCGCCGGGCTTCCCTCCAGCGGGAGCACCCAGCTCGGCGACCGTTCGGGGGCCGGAGTGCCGGCGTGCGGGGGCGAGCCGGGGAGATCGGGCACCTCGGACACGACGACCGGCCCGGTGGGAGCGTCGGTGCCCTCCGCCGCCGGTGGCAGCAGCGGTGCGAGCTGCACCTGCCGCACGTCGGCGAGCAGCACCAGCGCGTCGGCGAGCCCCATCGCCCGGGCCGCGTCCCGGACGGCCGTCGCGAGCTCACCGGGGCCGATCCGCTGGGAGGCTGCCAGCAGGCCCTCCATCGCTCGGCCGAAGCCGATGTCGTCCATGGCCTCCACCTTCCGCCGGGACCATTCTCCGCCGATCGGCGCGGCCGGTCACGGCGTGCGACCGGGCCCGGGCCGTCCGGCCTCAGGCGAGGGTCAGGAAGAGCTTCTCCAGCTCCGCCTCGCTCATCGGCGGGGCATCCCCGTCGACGGCGGCCATGCACTGGCGCATCCCGCTGGCCACGATCTTGAATCCGGCACGGTCCAGGGCGCGGGAGACCGCCGCCAACTGGGTGACGACGTCCTTGCAGTCCCGGCCTGCCTCGATCATCGCGATCACACCGGCCAGCTGCCCCTGGGCCCGACGGAGCCGGTTCAGGACGGCGCCCACCGCTTCCTCGTCCACCTGCATCCCGGGAGCCGCCTTCCGCCGTCGTGACCGAGCCTCCAGCGTACCCCGTGGGGTATCGCGGCCGCCGCGGCCGACCCGTACGCACCCCTCCCCCGGGCCGCTCAGCGCCTGGCCAGCCGCCGCTCACCGCCGGCGCCGGGGGTGTAGGCGAGTGCGTAGTGCGCGAAGACCGCCGGTTCGTCCTCGGCGGGCAGCACGTCGTCGGTGCCGATCGAGGGCGCCTGCTTGACCACGCCCTTGGCGAACGCGACCCGGACGTAGCCGGGCCCGACCACGGCGCCGTCGAGCGGGACGAACACCAGCCGCCGCCGGGACGGCAGGCCGACCGTGACGGTCACGAAGAACGGCTGGTCACTGGCCGTCTCCACGTACACCGACTCCAGCGTGCCGATCCGGTGGTCCTTCTCGTCGACCACGGCGTGGCCGCGCCACTCCCTGATGTCAGCCATTCCGATCACCGCAGCCTCCCGTTCACCGCAGCCTCCCGTGTCGCCGGTGCCGTCGTCGGACACCCGGGATCTCCATCCTGCGCCGCGACGGGGCGGGGCGCCCGGCGAGCACCGCGGCACCCGACCGGCCGGAGAAGGGGTACGCGGGCTGGCGGCCCCCGACACTCGTCGACGTGCACCCGCGCGGTCGGCCCTCCGGGGAGGCCGAGCGGGTGCACGTCGAGGCCCCCAGCAGGTGAGCCTGCCCGGCGCAGGCCTGCACTCGCTGCGGCACGCTTCGGTGGCGGGGACCGGCGAGGCCGTGGGAGCGGCCCCGCGCCCTGGAGCTGTCCGGCCGATCAGGTGACGGGCCGGGCTCGGCCCTCCATTGGAAGGAGTGGCTGTGACGGAGACGGCTCGTGAAGCGGCCGTTGCGTGGGTGCGGAAGATCATGGACGCGGACTGTGCCGACGATGCCGAGCCGTGCGGGGTGACGGTGGCGTTGGGCAAGGCCCTCGGCTGTCCGAGCGGCTACGGCAGCGACTTGATCTTCTGGCCCGAGGGAAGGCAGCCGACGGCTCCCGAGGTCGTCGGTCAGGCGTTGGGGTACCGGCCCTTCGCCCTGTGAGAGGGCCCCGAGCCTGCGGCCGGACGGCCGGCCACCGTGTGCCGGACGGTGCGCCGCCGTGGGTAGGACGGCAAGGACCGTCAGCCTTTCGGCGGCCCGAGCCGGGGCCCTGGTCTTCTCCGGTAGCGGAGCGGACTCCGGCTACCGCTCCGGTACCGGGGAGGCGGTCACTGTCGGGGGAAGTCCTGGTCCGCACGGAGGGCGAGGGTGCGCCAGCCGTGGGTGATCTCCTCGCGCAGCGCGCCCGCGTCGGGCTCGGTGCTGCCCGGGCCGTGGCGCGTCGTCAGCAGGTCCAGCAGTGCGCCACCGTCGCCGGGGCGGGTCTGCGGGTCCGCGGTCAGCGCCCGGCCGACCACCGCCGCGAGCGCCGGGTCGAGCGCGGCGAGAGCTGCCAGAGCCGTCGGCTCCGGGCCGGTGTCGACGATCCGGCGGATCACCGCCCCCGTGCTGGCGGCCGCGAACGGACTCCCCCCGTGGGCCGCGCACACCACGCAGCAGGCCCAGGCCCAGACGTCCGCCGCCGGGCCGACCGGCCCGTCGCCGAACTGTTCGGGCGCCATGTAGGTCAGCGTCCCCGGGCCGCCGCCGGTGCGGGTCAGCCGGGTGCCGTCGACGATCGCTGCGATGCCGAAGTCGAGCAGCCGCGGCCCCGCCGTCGTCAGCATGATGTTGGCGGGCTTGAGGTCCCGGTGCACCAGCCCCAGCCGGTGCACCCCGCGCAGCGCGACGGCCAGCGCGAGCGCGAGGGCCCGCAGCGCCTCCGGGGAGCGGATCGGCCCCTGCTCGCGCAGATGGACGTCGAGCGGGCGGCCGTCCAGCAGCTCCATGGCCAGGTAGGGGCGCCCGGAGTCCACACCGGCGTCCAGCACCCGGGCGGTGTAGGCGCCGGAGACCATCGCCAGCACCTCCGCCTCGCGCTCGAAGCGACGCAACAGGTCGGCTTCCCCGAGGAGTTCGGGGTTGATCGTCTTCAACGCGACCTGGGTGGCCGAGCCCTCCCGACGGGCCAGGTAGACCGTCCCCATGCCGCCGGCCCCGATCCGGCCGAGCAGTTGGTACCCGCCGATCGTCCGCGGCTCGTGCGGGTACAGCGCCTGGTGCGGGACGTGCCCGACGGGTGAGGCGGGTGAGGCGGGTCCGGCCTGCCCGGCGGGTTCGACGCGCCCGAGGTGCAGCGGAGCCGGCGCGACCTGCGTCGCCGGTGGGGCGGGGACGGACCACGGCGCGTCGACCGGGGCGGCGGGCATCGGCTGGTAGGGCGCGGGCCGGGCGGCGGGCGGAGCATCCGGCGGGACGTGGGCCGTGCGGCCGGCACCGCCGGCCAGCGGGCGCCGGCTGGTCACGAGCGCGATGATCTGGAACATCAGCGCACCCTCGACCACCCCGATCGGCAGCACCAGTGCACCGAGCACCGCGCGGAGGACGAAGCCGCCGATCAGCCGGACGATACTGCCGGTGGTCGTCCCGGCCCCCGG
Organism: Kitasatospora sp. NPDC022856; assembly: GCF_055561235.1. Lineage (NCBI taxonomy): Bacteria > Bacillati > Actinomycetota > Actinomycetes > Kitasatosporales > Streptomycetaceae > Kitasatospora > Kitasatospora sp. NPDC022856. Next base: position 187,620 of record NZ_JBVHHE010000013.1, read on the forward strand.
GGGCATGCCGACGACCAGCAGGTTGCGCTGCGTCAGGAGCCAGAGGAACACCCAGCCGAGCAGGGCGACAACCGCCGGGATGAGGTAGATCGGCTGCGTGATGGAGAAGTGGACGTCCAGGGCCTGGGCGATGGCCAGCGGGCTCTCCGAGACGATCGACGGCATCATGTAGACGAAGTCGGTGTCGGCGATCGTCGAGTTCAGCAGGGCCAGCAGGCCGGCCGCGCTCAGCAGCACGAGCACCTGTTCACCGACCGCCGCCGCCGTCAGCCCCGACGGCACCGCCACCCTCCCGCCCGGGCCCGCGAGGCGACCGATCGCGCGATGGCGGGTGGCCTGCTGAGCCCGCATCAGAAGCGGCAAGGACACCGTCCGCACGACCAGTGCGACGCCGCCCAGGACCAGGATGATCAGGCCCAGCGGAGTCTCCGTGTAGCTCTCCATGAACGCCCCCCGTTGTGCCGTTCGCCGGTCAAGCAGACCGAGTATAGGCCGCGTCGCGATCACTGCGGCCGAACGGCGAACGGGGTCCGGGGGGGACGGCGAGTACGGCCCGGGCGGACGGCGGCCCGGGCGTCCTTCACACGCCACGGCGCCGGGCCGGGCGGGCCGGTACGCCCGACGCGCACAGGAGTTGCCAGGCCACCGCCGCGGTCAGCCCCCAGATCAGCCACCCCACGCCGAAGTGGCCGGACACCCGGCCAGCAGCAGTGTCAGCCCGAGGCGGGGCAGCGCCCAGCGCAGGATCCGCCGCCAGAACGCCCCGGCCACCGACGTGATCTGGATGACCCCCTCGCCCGGCACGATGATGACGAACAGGCCCAGCCGCTCCACCAGGTGCGGGACGTCGGCGTAGGCCGCCTCGACCACCGGCACGCGCTCCGCGGTCCCCCGCTTCCTGATCAGGCGGTCCATCCGCTCCTACGCCAGTCGCAGCACCCGGCGGCCGGAGGTGACGACGACCAGGTCGAAGAAGAGCTCGGTCCAGGAGGCATGCCGCTCGACGGGCGGCTGGCATGTGCTCATGGGGAGAACATCGGCCGGGCGGCCCGCCCGCTGGAGCGAGCCCGGTGTCCGTTGCCTCCTGTGCCCTTCGCCCTGCCTCCCGGCTCCCGGCTCCCGTGCCGTACCGCCGGTCGGCGGGCGCGGCTAGATCTCCATGGACATGTACACCGCGCGCTTGCCGTAGCAGGCCGGAACGGCGACCTCGCGGTGGGTGCGGTAGCCCAGCAGGGCGAGCAGGATGTCGCTGCGCCGGACCGCCACCATGGAGATCCGCTCGAAGCCCTGCTCCTGCGCCTCCTCGCGGATGTGGCGGATGAACCGGAGCGCCACGTCCTTGCCGCGCAGCGGCTCCGCGATGACGAAGTCGTGCACGTGCAGGTTGCGCGACTGGAAGTCGGCCTCCTCCATCTGCCCCAGGTCCGGGCACTGGTAGAGCGGGTAGGGCAGGCTCAGCAGGTAGCCGCCGACCTTGCCCCCGTGCTCCAGCACGAAGCAGGTGTCGGGTGAGGAACGCGCCCTGGACTGCAGCGCCTCCCGGCCCTCGGAGAGGTCGTCCGCCGCGTAGGCGTCGGACTCCAGCGCCACGACGGCGTCCCAGTCCTCGTCGGCCAGCAGGCGGAAGCTGATGTCGTCCGTCATCTACTCGGCCCCTCCGACGGTGGCACCGGCTCCGCCGGCGGGGCTGCCGCCCGGGCCGGTCAGGCCGTCGGTGCGGGCGGCCGCCACCATCGGGCCCCAGGCGGCGATCAGTCGCGCGAAGTCCTCGACGTCCGCCTTGGCCTCGTCGAGCAGGCGCTCCCGCAGCGGGGTCAGGTGCTCGGCGAACTCCGCGTACTTCCCGCCCAGTTGCCGGTACGAGCGGTCGAGGACGTCCAGCCGGTGGACGTTCTCCGCCCGGTCCGTCCCGGCGCTGTCCCTGACCAACTCCAGGATCGTGTCGACCCGTACGTGGTGCTGCTCGTCGAGCAGCTCGCCGCCGGCCGCCATCATCCGGCCGTAGACGGGGTAGAGGTAGAGCATCGACAGCAGGAACTTGGTGAACCGCAGCTGGTAGGCGGTGAATCCGGCGCCGCTCCGGCGGCCCGGGGTGTAGTAGTTCACGATGTGCCGGTTGTGCACCACGCCGGGCAGGGTGGCGTCCAGGACCACGTGCAGCAGGAAGTAGTCACTGCCGATGGTCTCGGTCGCGGGCGGCAGCGGGACGCGCTCGTAGACCTCGTGATCGAAGCCGATGTTGCACATGTCCACCTGCCAGATGTCGGGAGCACCGAGCACGGACTCGTCGGCGGTGAACGGGTCCGTCCCGCCCCCGGTGAACGACGCCTCGACCAGCTGCCGCTTCTCCTCCTCGGACCAGACGGGCGGCGCCCAGAGGCTGACCACGTCGTAGTAGAGGGCCGGGTCCAGCTCGCGGATCTCGCTGACGTCGACGGAGAGTTCACCGATGAAGGAGCTGCCGACCAGTGACACCGGCTTCTCGGCGTCCGCCGGCTCCAGCTCGCTCTTGGTGACGGCCGCCTCCGCGTCGGCCGCCCGCTTCCCGAGCGACAGCAGCTCCTGGTGGATCGGGAAGACCGGTTTCCCGTCCAGGACCTGGTAGTCGCTGTCCGAGTCCCGGCGGTGGACGGAGTCGCAGCCGAGGGCGGCGGCGATCAGGAACGCCCGGTTGGTGCAGGCACCGTAGGAGACGGCGTCGGGCAGCATCAGATCGAGCAGTCGGGCCGGTTCGGCCACGCCGGCGGCGTCGACCACCCGCCCCAGGAACTCCCGCTGCCGGGCCTCGTCGAGGTGGTGCACGACCACGCCCGCCGCCCCGGGCAGTTCGGCCACGGCGCGCGCGTGCGCCGCGAAGGTCGACGCGTCCGAGGAGTCCAGGACGACCAGGCGCACCTCGACCTCGAAGTGCTCGGCGGCGTACGCGGCCTCCTTGCCGATCGCCGAAATCGTCTCGGCACAGGCCCGGTTGGTGGGCAGGGCCAGACAGATCCTGCGCATGCCAGTTCTCCGTTCGGTCATCAGGTGTCTTGCTGTTACCGCGAGTTGGGCGAGGTCGAGCGTGGACCGAAGACCCGGTGCGCGCGGTGGCGAAGCGCTGGGCGCGCCGTGGACCGGCGCAGCGCCGTCCGGCATCCGTTCCGGTCACTCCAGAGGTCGAGTCCGTTTGCCACCACGCCGATCAGGTACTCCTTGCGGCAGCCGGACCGGCGCCCACCGGTGCCGGCAGCGGGCGCGGCTCCGGCACCACCACCGGCACCGGCACCGGCAGCGGCACCACCCGAACCGGCCGGACAGGCTGAACGGGCCCGAAGGACCGAATGGGCCGGGGCACGGCGAAGGCGTGACCGGCCGCCGGTGGACCACACACCGGAACCGCCACAACTCACCGTTTCAGATGGGTAGTTGATGCCCACGACGGGGACTCCCGCCAAGGCGCCCCCGCGCCGCCGACTGGCATTCCCCTACGGTGGACTAGACCAACTTCCGGTGTCAACCGCCTCCTTGGATCGGCTCCGGGCCACGGGGGCACGCTGCCCGATCGGGCAGCCGCCGCTGCCCGCGGCACAGAGCCGTGCGACGGCCCTCGGGAGGGGCGTACACCCTCGACCACCGGGTTGGCCGGGCCCGGGCGTTCGGTTGGCGCGGACCGTCCGACCGGTCCGGGCCTCAGAGTCCTCCCCGGCCGTCCGTCAGGGTGCGGACGTCGAGCAGCGGTGGATCGACCGGCCAGGGCAGCGCGGCGCCGGAGGCGCTCGCCGCCAGGCGCAGCGCACCGAGCAGTGGCGGCCCGTCGGGGCGGTGCGGGCACGCCGTCGGGAGGCGGTCGGTCAGCGCCGCCAGCGCCGCCCCACGCAGGCGGTCCAGGGCGAACAGGCCCCCGGTCAGGGCGACCCGCGGCTCGGCCAGCCCGACGGCCCGGACGGCTGCGGCGGCCGCGTCCGCGATCTCCTCCCCCGCCCGCCGCACGATCGCGCCCGCGACCGGGCAGCCGCCGTCGGCCGCGTCGACCACGTCGGGGGCGAAGGCGGCCAGCAGGGCGGCCCGGTCGGGGCGCGGCTGCAGGGCGGCGGGCAGGCCGGCCACCGGGCCGTAGCGGCGCTCGGCCGACGCCAGCAGTACGGCCGAGCCGCCCGTCCGGCCGTCGTGGGCGCGCAGGGCCGACTCCAGGCCGGCCCGGCCGATCCAGCCGCCGCTGCCGCAGTCGCCGAGCAGTTGGCCCCATCCGTCGGCCCGGTGCCAGCCCGTGTCCGGGTGGACGCCGATCGCGACCAGACCGGTCCCGGCGGCCACGGCCACACCCGCTCGACGTCCGAGGGCGCCCACGTGGGCGGTGACGGCGTCGCCGGCCAGCACCAACCGGTCCGCACCCGTCGCGCGGGCGAGCGGGACGGGGAGTTCGCGGGCGAGGTCCCGGCCGAGCAGGGCCATGCCCGTGGCCCCGACGGCCACCGCCCCGATCCGCGCGCCGGGCGGCAGGCCGGCGATCAGCGTGCCCAGGGCGGGGAGTACACGGCTCAGCAACGCCTGCGCGTCGTGCCCTCCTGCGGTGATCCGGGCCGGGGCCGCGATCCGGTCGGTCCGGGCGCCGGCGAGGTCGGCGGGCCACCCGCCGGGAGCCAGGGCGAGCCGGACTCCGGTGCCGCCGACATCGATCCCGACCACCCAGCTGCCGTCCCGACAGGCCTGGCCGACCTGGCCGGGATGGGGCGCGGTGGAGCCGACGGGGTGCGGTACGGCGGGGTCGATCCGGTCCACAGCGGCCCTCCGCTCGGTGCTGTTCGTGCCCGCGACGGGACGTCCGTACGAGCCGGCTCGGCTTCCCCGTGGGGTGTCACCCCCGGGGCCTGTCCGAAGTGTGCCACCGCGCCCCGCCGGGCAGCCGTCGCTCCGGAGGTCCCGGGCGCCGTCGTCCGCTCCGCCCCCTCGGGGACGTATCGGGTGCCTTGCACTGCGGACAAGATCATCAAACGATGCGCCCGGGACGGCGGGAGGGCCCCGCCGCACGGATCGGGGGACGTGTGATCGTCGCGCGCGAGGTCGAGTTCGACTGCGAGGAAGTGTGCGAGCCCTATGACGCGGTCCGGCCAACTCTCACCCGGTCATTGCCGCACGCGAGGCGTCGGTCGGCCGGGACCGACTCCGACGGCGAACGCGTCCGCTACGTCCAGGACGGGCTCGTCCACCCGCGCACTACCGCCGGGGCGTGGAGCTCGCCCGGTTCTCCACCGGCCACGAGTCGACGCCGGAGGGACAGCGCAACCACGCCTCCTACCGCTCGCCGGGATTCCTCTCCTACGAGGAGCAGATGTCGGCGTCCGGGCTCTCCCGGCCCGGCCGCCCGGTCCGGCACCTCCCGGCACCGGACCGCAGGGGGCGGCTGACGGTTCCCGTGCCCGCCCTCGACGCGGGCACGGGAACGGCGGGCACGGGTGCGGCGGGCACCGGCGGGGCCGCCCCGGTGGCGGCGGGCGGTTCAGCCGCGCTTGACGGCCACGCCGCCGTACATCGCGATGTCCTGGTCGCGCACCGGCGCCGCGTCCGCGTCCGGCCGCCACTGGTGGACCAGGGTCACGCCCGGGTCGAGCAGGTCGTAGCCGTCGAAGAAGGCGAGCGTCTCGTCCTTGTCGCGGATCTGCAGGGGAATCCCACGCGCGTTGTACTCGCGGCCGACACCGCCCACACCCACCGGGTCGGTGTCCCCGGTGAAGACGGTCAGCGCCAGGAAGCTCCCCGGGGCCAGCTCGTCCATGAACCGCCGCACGATGCCCTGGGGGTCGTCCTGGTCGAGGACGAAGTGCACGATCGCGATCAGCGAGAGCGCCACCGGCTGCGTCAGGTCCAGGACCTCGCGCAGTTGCGGGGCCCCGATGATCGAGTCGACGTCGCGGAAGTCGGCGTCGATGTAGGAGGTCCGGCCCTCCTCGGTGCTCGACATCAGCGCGCGGGCGTGGGTCAGCACGATCGGGTCGTTGTCGACGTAGGCGACGCGGGCCTCGGGGGCGATGCCCTGGGCGATCTCGTGCACGTTGGGCGAGGTCGGGATCCCGGTGCCGATGTCCAGGAACTGGCGGACCTTGTGCTCCTCGGCGAGGTGGCGGACCACCCGCTGCATGAAGGTGCGGGTGGTGCGCATCGAGGTCGGCAGGGCCGGCCAGGCCTTGACCGAGGCGTGGGCGGCGGTCCGGTCCGCCTCGAAGTTGGTCTTGCCGCCGATGAGGTAGTCGTACACCCGGGCCGAGTGCGGGACGTCCATCCGCAGGTCCACCCCCGGCCAGCGCCGCTCCTGCCGGTTCCCTGACATCCACCCCATGCCTGACATCCTCGCCCCTCCCGCTCCCCGCTCACCCGGGGAAGCAGCTCCGGCCGCCCCGCTGGCGGGCCATCGTGCGCATGGTAACGGTGCCGCCCGGACAGCGCGGCTGCCGGGGTCCGGAGAGCGCGGGGCCGGTCGCGTGCCCAACGCCCGGCGGCCGCAGCAGCCGTGGTGCCCCGTCAACCCGGCGCGCCCGGGCCCGCGAGCCCCGGGCGCGACGGGCTCCACGGAGCCGGGTACAGCGGGGCGACCGGGCTCAGCACGGCGGCCGTGCCGCGCGGGCGGCCGGGACCAGGCCGGACTGGTAGGCGATGGCGACCAGTTGGGCCCGGTCGCGGGCGTCGAGCTTGGACATCGCGCGGTGCACATGCGTCCGGACGGTGAACGGGCTGACGTACATCCGCTCGGCGATCTCCTCGTTGGTCAGACCGTGGTGGAGGTCGGCTGGGACTCCGCGCCCGGCAGCCCGAGCCGCAGATCGAGGGCGGGCAGGGCGAGGACGCCGCGGCCCACGACACCGGTCAGCAGCACGGCCACCGGGCGGCGCAGCACCAGGCGGGCCCAGCGGGTGCCGCCGTTGGCCGGCTGCCGCTCCGCTTCGGCGGCGGCCCGGGCCACCGGGCTCCCGGCGGTCGTGCCGTCGGCGACGGCACGCAGCCGGCCGACACGGCACCGGCGGGCGGCGCGCCGGGCCCGGCGCGGGAGCACCCGGTCGCCGAGGAAGCCGAGCAGGGCCGGGACCAGTGTCAGGGCGATCACGACCGCGATCACGACCGTACCGGCGGCCGCCCTGCCCATCTCGGCGAGGATCGGGATGCCCACCACGGAGAGCCCGGCCGGCGCGATGACGACCGTCAGCCCGGCGAAGACCACGGAGTACGTCAGCTGCACCGCGGGGAGCAGCCGCCGGGCCTTCCGGCTCCCCGGCCCGCCCTCCACCGGGGTGGTCCGGGGCGGACGGCGGGGTCCGGCGGGCCCGGGCGATCCGGTGACCGCCCGGTCACCGGGGCAGTCACCCGGGCGGTCGGTGACGACGGGCCGGGAACGGGCAGGCGAAGTAGCGTGATGTGCCTGGCCCGACCGATTTGTCCGGTCCGGCCGGAAACGAACCCGCTCGATGATCTGATCATCCTGCTGCCGGAGGTGGCCTCATGGGCGTTCCAGCCGCTCGCATCGTGTTCGACGAGAGCGACCGCGCGGCCGTCGCGGACGCGGTGGCGGAGATCCTCGCCACCGGTGCGCTGACCCTCGGCCCCTGGACGGAGCGCTTCGAGCAGGCCTTCGCGGCCGAGCACGGCGCCTCGCACGCCGTGGCCGTCGCCAGCGGGACGGCCGCGCTGGAGATCGTCCTGCGCACCGTCGACGTCCGTGACCGCGACGTGGTCGTCCCGGCGGTCACCTTCTACGCGACCGCCGCCGCCGTCGTCCACGCCGGCGGACGCCCCGTCCTCGCCGACGTCGACCCGGCGACCTTCGCGCTCTCCCCCGAGACGCTGGAGGCGGCCCTCACCCCGGACACCGCCGCCGTGGTGCTGGTGCACATCGGCGGCCTGATCACCCCCGAGGTCGACGAGCTGCGCGCGATCTGCGACCGCCGGGGCATCCCGCTGGTCGAGGACGCCGCCCACGCGCACGGCAGCAGCTACGCCGGGCGCGCGGCCGGGTCGTTCGGCCTGGCCGGCGCCTTCTCGTTCTACCCGACCAAGGTCACCACCAGCGGCGAGGGCGGCATGATCCTCACCGAGTCGTCCGACCTGCGCGACGAGGCACGGATCCACCGGGACCAGGGCAAGGGCTCGTTCACCACCAACCACCACGTCCGGTTCGGCGCCTCGTGGCGGCTGAGCGAGCTCAACGCCGTCGTCGGCGCGGTGCACCTGCGCCGGCTCAAGGAGTTCGTGGAGACCCGGCGCCGGGTGGCCCAGCGGTACGACGCGGCGCTCGCCGGGCTCGACGGGCTGCGGCCGACGGTCGAGCCGGTCGGCTGCCGCAGCAACTACTACAAGTACGTCGCCCTGCTGCCGGCCGGCGTCGACCGCGCCGCGTTCAAGCGGGCGGTGGCCGAGGAGCACGGGGTGCGGCTCTCCGGCGAGGTGTACGACCTGCCGCTGCACCTCCAGCCGGTGCTGGCCCCCTACCGGCGCGGGCCGCTGCCGGTCGCCGAGGACCTCTGCGCCCGGCAGATCTGCCTGCCGGTGCACTCCGACATGACCGAGGACGAGACCGACCGGGTGATCGAGGCGGTCACCGCCGTCCACCGGCGGCTCGCCGGATGACCGGGACGGCCGAGAGCACCGGGGCCGCCAGGGCCGGCGGAACCACAGCGACCGCCGGGGCCGCCGGACGGGTCGGCCGGTCCCGATGACCGGAACCACCAGGAAGCCCCGAACCACCGGAACCACCGGGACGCCCCCGGACCGGACGGTCCGGGCGAAGGCCGGACAAGGAGAGAGACCGTGCGCGTAGCCGTCACCGGGGGATGCGGATTCATCGGCTCACACGTCGTGGACCGGCTGATCACAGCCGGCCACGAGGTGCTCGCGGTGGACACCACCGACAAGTACCTCAACGCCGACGCCGAGCACGCCCGCATCGACATCCTCGACCTGACCGCCCTCACCAGCGCCCTGGACGGCTGCGAGGTGGTCTTCCACCTCGCCGCCATGGCCGACGTCGAGCAGGTCGCCGCCGACCCCGTCCGGGCCGTGCGGATGAACATCGACGGCACCGAGGCCGTCCTGGAGGCGTCCCGCCGCAGCGGCCTCAGCCGCACCGTGCTGGCGAGCACCGTCTGGGTCTACGGCGCCGCCCTCACCGACGACCAGCTGGACGGCGGTGCGCAGGAGCTGGACGAGCACGTGCCCATCGAGCTGGAGCGCAGCGGGCACCTGTACGTCGCCACCAAGCTGGCCGCCGAGATGCTGGTGCACAGCCACCGGGAGCTGTACGGGCAGCACTTCACCATCCTGCGCTACGGCATCCCGTACGGACCGCGGATGCGGGACGAGCTGGTGGTCGCCCGGTTCGTGCAGGCCGCGCTGGCCGGCCGGCCGATCACCATCGCGGGCGACGGCCGGCAGAGCCGCAACTTCGTCTACGTCGAGGACCTCGCGGACGCCCACGTGCGCGCCCTGTCCCCCGCCGCCGAGGACCAGACCTTCGCCCTGGAGGGCTCCACCGCCGTCTCCGTCCGGGACATCGCCGACACCGTCGACCGGCTGCTCGGCCCGGTCTCCATCTCGCACATCGAGGCCCGGGCCGCCGACTACGACGGCCGCCGCATCTCGGCCGCCCAGGCGAAGCGGCTGCTCGGCTGGTCGCCGAAGACCACCTTCACGGACGGCGTGCGGCGCTACGCGGACTGGTACCGCGACGAGGGCGGCCCGGGCGCCGGCCGCGCGGCCGGCGGCTCCTGAGGCGGCGCCCCCGGTGCCGCACGCCCTGCTGGTCTCCGGCTCGCTCGGGCAGGGCCACGACGTGATGGCCCAGGCCTGCGCCGACTCGCTGCGGGGGCGCGGCTGGACCACCGCCACGGTGGACGCCATGGCGCTGCTCGGACAGCGCGCGGGCGCGGTCGGCGAGGCGGTCTTCCGCCGGCTGCTCGACCTGCCCGGCGTCTACGACGCCTTCCACTTCGCCGCGCTGCGCCCCGGCACCCGGCCGGCCCTGCTCGCCGACGCCGCTGCGCGGACCAGGCTCGTCCCGGCCCTGCGGGAACTGGTCGCGCGGCAACGGCCGGAGCTGGTGGTGTCGGTGTTCGCCACCGCCACCGCGGCGGTGAACCGGCTGCCCCGGCGGGCCGGCGGGCCGGCCTTCCGGCACCTGGTGCTCTGCACCGACGTGACACCCCACCGGCTCTGGGTGCAGGAGGGCACCGACCTCTTCCTGGTCACCTCCGAGGTCGCGGCCTGCGCGGTGCGGCGCTACCGGCCGGAGGCCGCGATCGCCGTGCTGCCGGCGCCGCTGCGGGCGCCGTTCTACCACCCGCCCACCCGCGCGGCGGCCAGGGCCGAGTTCGGGGTGCCGCCCGACGCCAGGTGCGTGCTGCTGATGTCCGGCTCCTGGGGGCTCGGACCGCTCGCCCGCACCGCCGCCGACCTGGCGGACGCCGGGCCGCACGTGCTCGCCGTGGCCGGGCGCAACCGCGAGCTGGAGCGCCGGCTGCGCCACGCCGCCGGCCGCCGTCCGCGCCTGCACCCGTTCGGCTACACCGAGCGGATCCCCGCCCTGATGACCGCCGCCGACCTGGTGGTGACCAGCTCCGGGGACACCTGCAGCGAGGCCCGGGCACTCGGCCGCCGCCTGCTCCTGCTGGACGTCGTCCAGGGCCACGGCCGGGACAACCTCCAGCACGAGCTGGAGCTGGGCCACGCCGACGTCACCTCCGCCCGACCGGCCGACGTGGTCCGCACCGCCCTCGCCGCCCTGGACCGCCCGGCCCCGCCCCCCTCCGCCGGCGCCTCCCCGGAGGGCTGGCGGACCGGCTTCGCGGCAGCCCTGGCCCAGGTCGGGCTGGTCTAGGGGTGTTGGCAGAGTCCCGCCTGATCCGGCGGGACTCTGCCAACACCCCCTAGCCGGTCCGACCCGTGCGGGGCGGGACGGCGTGGTCGCGGAGTGGGCCGAGGGTGAGGCCGTGGGTGCGGCAGTGGGCGGCGATCAGGGGGAGGGCGGCGAGGGTGGCGCGCCAGGAGTCGGGGGCGGAGGTGCAGTCCGAGTCGTGCAGCAGGAGGGTGGCGCCGCCGGACAGGCCGGGGCGGGCGGTGGCGTACACGGAGGCGCCGGTGGCGTCGTCGGTCCAGTCCCGGCCCCAGGCCGTCCAGAGCACGGTGCGCAGGCCGAGGCGGCGGGCGGCCAGCGCCGGGCCGGCCGCCAGGACGCCGTACGGCGGGCGGTACCAGGACGGAGGGACCGCGCAGAGTTCGGTGACCGCCGCCGTGGCGCGGCGCAGTTCGCGCAGGTCGCGGGCGGGGGCCGGGTACCACTGCGGGCGGTGGTACCAGCCGTGCACGGCCACCTCGTGACCCCGGGCCACCAGCTCGCGGCCGAGCTCCGGGGCCCGCTCCAGCATCGTGCCGAGCAGGAAGAAGGTGGCCCGGACACCGAGGCCGTCCAGCGCGTCCAGGACGTACGGGGTGCTGCGCCGGTCCGGGCCGTCGTCGAAGGTCAGCGCGACGTGCCGGTCCGCGTCGCCGTACCCGGCCGTGCGCCGGGCGAGGGTGCGGCGCACGGGCGGCAGGCGGACGGCGGCCGGGGCGAGGTGGAGCAGCTCGGCGCCCGCCACGGTGAGGGCCGCCCGGCGGGCGGTGCGCGTCCGGTCCATCGGTGCCCGTCCCGGGTCAGCCGAACCGGGACGCCATGCGCCGGAACACCCCCGGTGCGACGCCGTGGACGCGTGCGGCGAGGCCGAGCCAGCGCGGGACGAAGGGCCGGTCGCAGGACGTGCCGATCGCCCCGACGACGGCTTCGGCGACCCGCTCGGCGGTCACCGGCCGAGGTCGTTCACGCTGGTAGGGGGTGCCGCGCTGGGCGAAGAAGGGGGTGTCCACCGCGCCCGGCAGGACGATCCGGACGCCGACGCCGGTGCCGCGCAGCTCGTACCAGAGGCTCTCGGCGAACATCGCCAGCCCGGCCTTGGTGGCCGAGTAGGCGGCCTCGTCGCGGACGCCGACCTGCCCGGCCATCGAGCCGAGGAGCACGATCCGGCCGCGCCGGCGCTCCAGCATGCCGGGGAGCAGCAGGCGGACCAGCCGCAGCGGGGCGGCCAGATTGACCTCGATCATCCGGTCCAGGGTGTCGGTGGGCGTCTGCGCGAAGGGGCCGCGCCAGCCGAGGCCGGCACTGGCGATCAGGACGTCGACCTGCCCGGCGGCGGCCAGGGCCGCCTCGGCGAGGCGCTGCGGGCCGTCCGGCTTGGAGAGGTCCTCGGGCAGGGCCCGGCCGCCGGTGCGGGCGGCGACCGCGTCCAGCCGGGTGCGGTCGGTACCGGAAAGCAGCAGCTGCCAGCCGGACGGCGCGAGTCGGGCGGCGGTCGCCGCGCCGATGCCGGAGGAGGCTCCGGTGACCAGCGCCACCGGCGGCCCGGCGGCAGGGGCCCCGGGCCGGTCCGGCCGCCGGGGCCGGTGACGGCCTTCGTCCACCATGGCTGCTCCCGTCCTTCCCACACCTGGCCGTCCGTTTTGTCCGGCAAGTCACCTTCGCACGGGGGCGCCGTCCGGGCTACCGGGGTGGGATCGCGGCCGCCTCGCTCCGGCCGTCGGCCGCCGCCGCGACCGGCCGCACCTCGGCCTCCACCTCGCCGAAGCGGGAGAGCACGAAGGTGCCGCCGACCGCCACCGCGAAGCCGACCAGCGCGCACCAGGCGTAGCCCGGCCGCGCCGCGTCGCCCAGCGCGACCACGCCGACCAGGGCCGGACCGAAGGTCTCGGTCACCGTCCCGGCCGCCGTCGCCGCCGTCACGGTGCCCCGCTGCAGCGCGAGCGCGTACGCGAGGTAGCCGCCGAGGCCGCCCAGGGCGAGCCCGTACGCCGCCGGGTCGGTCAGCACGTCGGCCACCCCGCCGACGTCCAGCACCCGGACGGCCAGGCTGGTCACGCCGAAGCCGACCCCGGCGAGCAGGCCCAGACCGGCCGCCGCGGCGCCGCCGCCCCGGCGGGCCAGCACCAGGGTGAGCAGCAGCATCAGGACGGTGGTCCCGAGCAGCGCCCAGTGGAAGGCCGGCGCGGCGTGCTCACGGCCCTCCCGCCCGGAGCCGAGGGCCAGCAGGGTGAGCCCGGCGACCACGGCCACGATCGCGGCCACGTCGCCGCGCCGCAGCCGGGCGCCGAGCAGCCAGACCGCGGCGAGCGCCGTCACCGCCAGACCCGCGTTGGTGACCGCCTGGACCAGGAAGAGCGGCAGGCTGCGCAGCGCGACGACGCTCAGCACGAAGCCGCCGATGTCCAGCGCGGTCCCGAGCAGGAACTGCCAGGAGCGCGCGAGGGCGGCGAGCAGCCCGACCCGCACCCGGTCCGACCGCGGCGCCGACCGCGCGCCGCGCGCCTGGAAGACCGAGCCGAAGCCGAAGCAGACGGTCGCGACCAGGGCGGTGGTGAGTCCGAGCAGCATGACTCTCCTCGCTCCTCGGGGCGGGCTCCACGACCAGTCTGGTCCCGTGCGGGCGCACCCGCACGGGGTGCGGGCACGGCGGCCGCCGCACCGGCGCGGGCCGGCGCGCCGGTGTCACGGCTTGATGGCCACGGCCGCGTAGAGGGAGGCCTCGGTGTCGGACACGGCGGTGTCCTCGGGGCCGGCCGGGCGCCAGCGCGGGGTGGGGACGAGCCCGGGGGCGAGGAGCGTCCAGCCGTCGAAGAACCGGGCGATCTCGTGGTGCGCGCGGGCCTGGCCGGGGGCGCCCGCGGCGCGGTAGATGCCGGCCAGCCGGGCGATCTCCTCGGGCGCGAAGTCGGCGGTGACGTGGGAGAGCACCAGGGCGCTGCCGGGCGCGAGGGCGGCCTTCAGGTGTTCGACGATCGCGTGGGCGCGCTGCCCCGCGGCGCCGTCGGGGCCGTCCGGCGCGTCGGGGTCGTCGGGGACGAAGTGCAGGACGGCGTTCAGGGAGAGGGCGACCGGGCGGGCGAGGTCGATGGTGTCCCGCAGGCCGGGTGCGGCGAGCAGCGCCGCCGGTTCGGTCAGCTCGGCCTCGACGTACGCGGTGCGGCCCTCGCGGGCCCCGGTGAGCAGGGCCTGGGCGTGCGAGAGCACGATCGGGTCGTTGTCGACGTAGACCACCCGGGCCCGCGGGTTCACCTGTTGGGCGATCTCGTGCAGGTTGGGCGAGGTGGGGATGCCGGTGCCGATGTCGAGGAACTGGTCCAGGCCGGCCTCGGCGAGGGCGCGCGTCGAGCGGTGCATGAAGGCACGGTTGGCGCGCGCGGTCGCGCGCACCCAGGGGAGCGCGGCGAGCGCCTGGCCGGCCGCCTCGCGGTCGGCGGCGAAGTTGGTGATTCCGCCCAGGAAGTAGTCGTACATCCGGGCCGAGTGCGGCACGTTCAGTCGTAGGTCGACACCGTCGTAAAGGCTCATCGCTCTCCCCCGCCGCAGGACTCACCCGTCGTTGCCCACGCTACCGGTCCGTCAACCGCCTTTCCGGCCCGTGGAGTTCCGCTAGCCGATGATCCGTAGATCGGACGCAATGACTGTCGGTATTCGCACAAACGCCTGCGGTGACGAAACCTGGTGGAATGGGGTCCGCGGGCACGGGGCCCGCACCCTCGGGCGGCCGGCGGTCGGTCGGCGGCGGTGGAAGGCAGGTTCGATGACGATCGACAGGGGTGTCCGGGTACTCGGGCACCGGGGAGGACCGGCGCCGGCGGGCCCGGGCGGGGGCGGCCGCCGGGGGGACGGCCACGGAGACGCCGACGAGCACGGGTACAGCGGCCCGGAGTACGCCAACATCCGCCTGGAGCTCGCTTATTCGGCGTTCTGCGAGACCCATGAGCCGGCCTGGCGGGCCCTCGCCCTGACCCGGATAGGCAACCGCGCGGACGCGGCGCTGATCGTCGAGGCGGTCAAGGAGGACCTCGCCCGGCACTGGGCCCACGTCCTGCGGTTCGAGGAACCGGCCGCGTACGCCTGGCGGCTGGCGAACCGTCATGTCGCCGACTGGGTGTCCGGCGAGGAGCGGGTCGACGTGGAGGCGGTCACCTTCGAGGCCGTCATCGGAGCGTTCAAGGACGTCGCCAACGGCCTGCTGCACAGCGAGGCGGACGAGGTCCGGCTCTATGCGGCGATCCTCGAACTCCCCGACCGGCAGCGGGACGTGGTCGTCCTGCGGTACCTGCTCGGGCTGCACGTCAAGGTGATCGGCGCTTATCTGGGCCGGCCCGTCGCCACCGTCCACTCCAACCTCCGGCACGCCCGCGAGCGGCTGGCCAGACGGCTCGGTGTGCGCGAACTGCCGGACCGGGGAGGCGAACAGTGATCCCCCGGCCCCCGGCCGAGGCGCCCGCCGCACCGGCCACGCCACCAGGGGCCGTGCCACCGGCCGAGGGCGGGACGGCGACGCCGCACATCCCCCGGCCCGAACGGCCGCACGCCGAGCGGATCGCCGCGCTGCGCCTGGCCAGGCTCACGGCCGCGCCCACCCACCTGCCGTCCGAGCACGAACAGGCCGCCTTCGAGCTGGGCCTGGTGGTCGCCCTGGTGCTGGGTACCCCGGACGCGGCCCGGGGGCTGGACCTGCTGGTCAACGCGCGGCGGATCCAGCCGGAGGGAGCGGAGGTGTTCGCCGCGCTGCTCTACGCCACCGGCCGCGAGGAGGGCGCCGAGTTCTGGTGGCGGTTCGCCGCCGGATCGGGCAGCGGCACGGCGGCGTACTGCCTGCACCTGTACCACCTGCGGTACGGCGAGACCGACGACGCCGACTACTGGCGGGCCTGGTCCGACCAGCTCGCCGCCGCCCTGGGCCCGCCGGGAGCGCGCCCGCGCGGACCGACCCCGCCGCGGGTGGACCGGCCGCTGCTGCCGGACGACGTCCGGCGGGACGTGCTCTCGCGCTGCCACCGGGGCCTGGCGCCGCAACTGCCCCCGGCGCTGGTCGAGGTGATCGACCGCCTGCCGCGCCAGGGCGACCCGGGCCGCGGCGACCCGGGCCACGGCGACAACGACCACGGCGAGCCGGACCGGAGCGGTGACGTACCCAGCCCGTGGGGGCTGACCTCGGGTGCGACCTCGGTCTGTTCCTGGGACGGCGCGCAGGGGTGAACCGGGCGGTGGGACGGCCCGGCCCCGTTCGGGTGAGTCCCCGGGCCGGCGATCTCCGGACGGGGCGGGCGCAGGGCGGCGCCCGCCCCGGGCGCTCAGCGCGGGGCGAGGCGGCCGGCGATCTCCGGGCACCGGCCGGAGCCCTCGGCCACCACCGTCGCGTCGTCCCAGCACGGCGGGCCGGCCGGGTGGGCGGCGGCATGGACCAGGTAGTGCTGCGGGGCCATCGCGGTGTCCCGGCCGGGCAGGGCCTCGATCACCGTGCGGTGGGCGACCAGCGGGGTGAAACCCGGGTCGTCGGTGGCGATCCGGGCGATCAGACGGCCGTCGACGAAGTCGACCCGGGTGGCGGTGCCGAGCGCGTCGACGACCAGGGCCCGGACGGCGTCCAGGTCCACCCAGGAGTTCTCGATCCGCTGCCACGCACCGGTCCGGACGGCGCCGCCCAGACCGGTCAGCGCGGGCAGACCGGCGAGCGGGACCGGCCCCCGGGCGGCGGCTTCGAGCAGCGCGGGCAGGGCCAGCGCGAAACGGCCGGTCTCCTCGCGGTCGAGCACCTGCGGGCAGGCGACCAGTGCGAACTCCAGGCTGTTCGAGGTCCGCAGGATGTTCAACATCAGCCGGACGGCGACCGGCTGGTCCGGCAGCCAGGTCAGTTCGGGGTCGCTCGTCGGGGACGGGCGGGCGTCGGACATCGCCTCGGGGATGGTCATGCTCAGGTCGTTGACCACGACCTGGCGGGCGAAGCGGGAGCCGCGCAGATGGGCGACGTCCTCGATCAGCTGCCAGACGGCGCCCGCCGGGAGGGTGCTGTGCCAGTAGCCGGCGAGCGACGCCGCCTTGGCCCGGCCGATCACCTCGTCGAGGTCGGCCGCGTCGGTGTCCAGGGCGATCAGGGCGTCCTGGGCGAGGGTGCCGATGTGGTCGGCCATCGCGGCGCGCTGGCGGTTGGCGGAGAGCGCCGACATCACCAGGTCGCCGCGGCCGGCCCGGCGGGCCACCAGGGCCGCGAAGGCCGCCAGCAGGACGACGGAGGGGCTCGCGCCGGTGCGCCGCGCGGTGGCGAGCAGGTCGGTGGCGGCCTGCCGCGAGCGCAGGACGACGGCGGCGACGCCGTCCGGCGGGCCGGTGATCCGGGAGTCCGCGAAGGCGGCCTGCGGCGCGGTGGACAGGACCTTCTGCCAGTGCCGCAGCGCGGCGGCGGCCTTGCGCCGGCCCTGGTCGCTCTGCTCCACCGCGGCCACCTCCAGCGGCGTCCGGGCGGTGACGGGCGGGAGCTCCTTGCCGGCCGCGAGGGCGAACCAGTCCTCGATGAGCAGCGTCGTCGCGGCGCCGTCCGCACCCGCGTGGCAGACGACCACCACCAGCCGGAGCGGGTGGTCGTCCTCGGTCAGCAGGGTGAACCGGAGCCGGGGCCCGGCCGCCAGGTCGAACGGGACGGCGACGTCGGCCCGGCCCAGCTCCTCGGCGAGCGCGTCGATCCCCGCCGCCCCGCCGGTCGACCGGCTGTCCACCACGGTGACGCCGAACTCGCCCTCGCCGCAGACCAGCTGACGCTCGGGGAAGGCGTCCGGCCCCGGCCCGGGCGGGAACACCGTCCGCAGCGAGTCGTGCCGTTCGACGAGCCGCCGCACGGCGTCGAGCGCGGCCGTCAGGGTCGCCCCGTCGGGGACCGGCCAGACGGACTCCTTGTTGATCTGCTCGGGTCGGTCCCGCCGGATGCAGCGGATCATGTTGTCCTGGCCGAGGGTCAGCGGCCCGAAGCCGCTGCTCGCGCCGCTGTACCGGACGGTGATCCGCCGGCTGGTCTCTCTCACGTCGTACGCGCCCTTCGGCCGGCCTGGGGTTGGAGCGGAGTGCGGGTCGGGACGCTATCAGCGGCCCGACGAAGTGGTACAGACCAGATTTCTGGGGGCGCCGACGGACCGTCAGTTCCGCTGCCAGAAAGGCTGGCAGGCCTCTGACAAGGCTTTCCAGCGGTGCCGTCGCAGCCGGAACGGCTGCTCCCCGAGCACCGCCACGGCGGCGCGGAACGGCCCGGGCACCGGGACGTCGTCGAGCAGGCAGGGGCCGTCGCCGAGCGTGCCCGGGTGGGCCAGACGCAGCGGGGCCGGGCCGGAAAGCGGCAGCCCGAAGCCCTGCACCAGTCGGCCGCCGTAGGCCTTGACGCAGGCCTCCCGGCGGCACCAGAGGGTGGTGAAGCGCTCGGCCAGCACGGTGGGCGAGGCCGACCGGGCGAGGAACTCCGCCTCGGCGCCCGGGAAGTAGCGCTCGGCCACCCGGGTGGCCACCCGGGCGTCGCGGACCTCCTCGACGTCGACACCGACCGGCCGCCCCGCGGTCAGGGCCAGCACGGCCAGGGCGCCGGAGCCGGAGTAGCTGACGCCGACCCGCCCGTGCCCCACCGCCGGTTCGGGTTTGCCGTGCGGGCCGTAGCGCCAGGCGAGTTCGGCGGGGTGCAGGCCGAGGCGTTCGGCCACCAGCAGCCGGACGACGCCGTGCACCACGGTGAACCGCCGGCCGGCCACGGGATCGCGGGCGGGGCCCCGGCCGGTGGCGCGGGCGAGTTCGTCACGGTCCAGCAGGCTTCGCAGGCTCCGGACGACT
Source organism: Kitasatospora sp. NPDC022856 (assembly GCF_055561235.1). Classification (NCBI taxonomy): domain Bacteria; kingdom Bacillati; phylum Actinomycetota; class Actinomycetes; order Kitasatosporales; family Streptomycetaceae; genus Kitasatospora; species Kitasatospora sp. NPDC022856. The sequence continues at coordinate 206,284 of NZ_JBVHHE010000013.1, forward strand.
TCGTCGGGCTGGTCGGTGGGGATGGTCCAGAGGTCGACCCGGTCGGCGGTGTCCGGCGTGGAGGCGGTGTCGGACGTGGAGGCGACATCGGAGGTTGAGGTGGACGCGGAGGCGGTGTCGGTGGCCGGCCCCGCCGTCACGGGCCGGCCCGAAGGGTCAGGGTGCTCAGCACACCCAGCCTGCGGTCGAAACCGGCGGCCAGCACCGGCCGCCCCTTCTCCTGCCACTCGGGCAGCCGCTCGGCCAGCTCCGCCCAGAGGCCGGTGAACGGCAGATCGGCGAACGGCAGACCGGCCGCGGCGGCCACCCCGGGGACCGGCTCGGCCGCCAGGCCGGAGCCCAGCAGGACGGCCGCGTCGGCCCCGAGGGTTCCGACCTCCGCGCCGACCACCTCGGCCGCCTTCCGGCCGTCGAGCGCGGAGAACTGACGCGCAGTCAGTTCCACGTCGGCGGTCTCGTCCAGGACGAGCACGACGACGCTGTGCCGCTCGGGCAGGTCGACCGGCGCCGCCGGCCGGTAGTGCAGCGCGGTCTGTTCCGCCAGTACCACCACCGCCCGCCGGCAGGCCCCGGTGCGCTGGTACTCGGCGGCCACCCGCAGGGCGCTGAAGGCCACCGCCGACCCCTGGTCGCAGAGGGCGAAGGCCAGCGGCGTGCCCGGGCAGGACCGGCTGAGCGCCAGCGAGCTGGGCGCCCCCGGGCGCACGTCGGGCGAGTCGAAGGCGAGGATCAGCAGGTCCACCGGCACGCCGTCGGCGAGCGCCTCGGCCAGCAGGCCCTCCGCCAGTTCCTCGTAGGAGTGGCCGACGCCCTCGGCGAGGAGGTCCTCCCGCACCGGCAGGCCGTACGGCCGGACCAGGTCCGTGACGAACACCCGCAGGTCCGGGTCGAGCGAGGTCTCCGACCTGCCGTCGAAGGACCGCGCGAGGATCCGGGTGACGCCCAGGGCGAGCGGCGGCGCGGAATCGGCGGCCACCCGGTCAGTCCTCGGGGATGATGTGCCCGGCGACGTAATCGGCCAGGCTGGTCACCGAGCGCAGGTCGTCCTCGCCGATCTGCTCGACGTCGACCTGGATGTCCAGCGTCTCCTCGACTTCGAGGATCAGCTCGATGGTGCCGGCCGAGGTCAGGCCGAGGTCGTCGAAGAGGCAGGCGTTCTCGGGGATCTCGGGGAGGTCGCGCTTGAGGACGCGCGGCAGCAGCTCGCCGATGCTCCGCAGGATCCGGTCGCGCAGCTCGACATCAGTGGTCTGGACCGCGGGTTCTGGCATGGATGTCCCGTCCCGTCGTGCGTGAGAGGTGAATGGGTGCGGCGGGCGGAGGCGTGGTCGTCCTCGCCGTGCCGATGCGTCGCCCGGGTGCGCCGAAACGACGATGCGTCAGTGTTCGACGGCCATGGCGGAGAAGGTGGCTCCGACACCGGCGGCGGCGATCAGGTAGCGGTCGCCCCGGTGGAGCAGCCCCCGCGTGGTGGCGGTGTGGAGATTGATGAGGCTGTCTGCAGCGAAACTGTGCCCGACGGAGCGCACGTTGTCCAGCACGACCTTCTCCACCGGGAACCCGATCCGTCGGCAGATCATCCGCCAGGAGGCCTGGTTGACGTTGTGCGGGAGCACCAGGGCGAGGTCCGAGAGGTCCAGACCTGCCTGGTCGAGGGCGGCCTCGATCGCCTCGATCATCACCACCGGGTACTCCCGCTGGTAGCGCGCCAGCAGGTCCGCGTCCCCGGCCAGGCGGCCGTCGAACTCGGGGCGGTGGCGGACGGCGTAGGAGAGCACCCGATTGCGCTCGCCGGTGGCCCGGACCAGGCAGGCGGCCGCGCCCTCGGCGAAGATCCCGGTCTCGGGCACCACCTGGGCGTCCTTGGTGAAGGTCTTCTCGCCGGCCAGCACCAGCGCCAGGGCCTCCGGGTCGTCCTGCCCGGCGAGCAGGCGGCCGGCCAGGTCGACGGCCAGCAGACCCACCGCACAGGCGTGGTGGGTCACCGTGAAGGCCGAGGCGTGCGCCAGGCCGTACCGGCCGAGCAGCTCGTGCAGGGGGTTGAGCGGGTACGGCACCGCCACCGGCATGCTGCGGGCGTGGATCACGAAACGGACGTGCCGTTCGCGTCCGCGCAGCTCCGGTAAGGCCTCGACGGCGGCGCCGAGCAGGTCGGGCAGCTTCCCGTCCGGGTCCAGCCGCAGCTGGTCCAGACCGTGGAAACGGCGGAAGAGTCGAAGTTGACGCGGGGTCAGGCCGATCCGCTCGCCCACTGCCTCAATGGGCACGGTGTGGTGGGGGAGGTGGACGGCCACTGCCTCCAGTGCTGTCACGCGGGCTAGTATTCCGACGCCCGACGGGTCGCACAAGTGATCTCGGGCCCTTCGCAGTCTCAATCCGCCCCCGTGCCGTCGAGCAGGTGGAGCCCCCATGACCTCTTCCGAACCCGAATCCTCCGCCGCCCAGGTCCGTCCGGAGCTGGTAGCCCTGCTGGCCCGGGCCGCCGGCGCGCCGCCCGAGTGGGCCGCGCTGGTCACCCCGCAGGCCCGGCTGGACGCCGATCTGCTGCTGGACGAGTACGAACTGACGGTGCTCGATGCCCTTTTGTGCGGGCACTTCGGGGCAGCCGCCGGCCTCGCCGCACACCGTGCCGGGCTGGACCTGGCCGAGCTGGAAGCCCTGACCGTCGCCGAGGTGCAGCGGCTGCTGCCCGCCGAGGAGCCCGTCCGATGAGCCGATTCCTGCTGGTGGTACCGCCGTTGACGGGACACGTCAATCCGGTCGTGGGGATCGCCCGTGAGCTGGCCGCGCGCGGCCACGAGGTCGCCTGGACCGGCACCGAGTCGGTCCTGCGGCCGCTGCTCGGCCCCGGGGCGGTCGTCCTGGGGACGGGCACCCGGGCGTTCCGGACGCAGGGCGGGCACGGACTGGCCGCCCTGCGCTCGCTCTGGGAGGGCTTCATCGTCCCCTACGCGCGGTTCACCGCGAAGCCGTTGGACGCGGCGGTGCGGGAGTACCGGCCGGACGCGCTGCTGGTCGACCAGCACACGCCCGCGGGCGCGCTGGTCGCCCACCGGCACGGTCTGCCGTGGGCCAGCCTGGCGCCGGGCGCGATGGAGCTGGGGCGGCCGTTCCGGGCGCTGCCGAAGGTCGAGGCCTGGATGACCGGGCTGCTCACCGGGCTCTGGCGACGGGCCGGACTGCCGGAGGAGGAGTACACCGACCCGCGCTTCTCCCCCGCCCTCGTCCTGGCGACGACCGGTCCCGCGCTGGCCGGTCCGGCACCGCTCCCGGCCCACTACGCCCTGGTCGGGCCGGTGCTCGCCGAACGGCCGGCCGACCCGGCCTTCCCCTGGGAACGGCTGGAGCCGGGCCGGCGCCGGGTCCTGGTCACCATGGGGACGCTGGCCGGAGACCTCGGCGCGGACTTCCACGCCCGGGCCGTCCGGGCCCTGGCGCTGTGCGGGGACGACGTCCAGCCGGTGATCGCCGCGCCCGCCGCCCTGCTGCCCGAACTGCCCCGCCACGCGGTGGCCGTGGACCGGGCGCCGGTGCTGGAGCTGATGGCGCGGGGAGCGCTGGACGCGGTGCTGTGCCACGGCGGGATGAACACCGTCGGCGAGGCGCTGGCGCACGGGATCCCGCTGGTCACCGCACCCATCCGACACGACCAGCCGTTCGTCGCGGCCCAGGTGGCGGCGGCCGGCGCCGGGCTGCGGGTGCCGTTCGCGCGCGTCACGCCCGAGGGGCTGGCGGCCGCGCTGCGCACCGTCCTCGACGCGCCGGAGCACGGCGCGGCGGCCGCCCGGGTGGGCGCCGAACTGCGGTCCGGCGGCGGGGCCCTGACGGCGGCCGACCGACTGGAGGCGCTGGTCGGAACCGGGGCAGAACGATCGAATCCATTGGTCTAGGCCATTGTATCCGGGGCGCCGCAGACCCTAGTGTGGCGCGAAGCACCGCTTCCCAGGTGCCCCGGCCACCTTCCCCGCACGGACCGTCCAGCCCTGTGTGCGCTGGACGTCGTCGACGTGGCACATCCATCCCCGCACGGGAGTTCTGGTTGATCGAGACCAAAGGACTTCGCAAGTCCTATCCGTCCAAACAACGCGGCCAGGCTGCCGTCGACGCCGTCCGCGGCATCGACCTGGACGTGGCCGCAGGCGAGATCTTCGGCTTTCTCGGGCCCAACGGCGCCGGTAAGACGACCACCCTGCGCATGCTCGCCACCCTCATCCGGCCGGACGGCGGTGCGGTCCGGATCGCCGGCGCCGACCTGCTGACCGACCCGGCCGGAGTCCGGCAGCGGATCGGCTACGTCGCCCAGGGCGGCGGCACCGCCGACGCCGTCACCGCCCGCGAGGAGCTGGTGATGCAGGCCCGGATGTACGGCGCCCGCAAGACCCTGGCCCAGCAACGGGCCGAGGAGGCCCTGAAGGCCTTCGGGCTCACCGAGTTCGGCGACCGCGCGTGCCGCACCTACTCGGGCGGCCAGCGCCGCCGGCTGGACATCGCACTGGGCGTCATCCACGCGCCGCGGGTGCTCTTCCTCGACGAACCCACCGTCGGGCTCGACCCGGCCAGCCGGGTGCAGGTGTGGGCGGAGATCCGCCGCCTGAACGCCGAGGGCCTGACCGTCGTGGTGACCACGCACTACCTGGAGGAGGCCGACGCGCTCTGCGACCGGGTGGCGATCGTCGACCACGGCGAGGTCGTCGCCGAGGGGACCCCGGAGAGCCTGAAGCGGGAGATCTCGGGCGACGTCGTCCTGGTCGGCCTGGCGGCCGGCGAGGCCGAACGCGCCACCAAGGCGCTGCGGGAACAGCCGTACCTCCACCGCCTGGAGACCCAGGGCGAGGACGACCTGCGGCTCTACCTCGACGACGGCGCGGCCGCGATCCCGCGACTGCTGCGCGCCCTCGACGGGGCGGGCGTCGTGCCCGGCACCGTGCAGCTGCAGCGGCCCAGCCTGGACGACGTGTTCCTGGCCCGGACGGGCCGTTCCATCGAGCAGTCCTGAGCACTGATCCCCGAGAGGCCCCCATGAAGCTCGCCCGCGACACCTGGCTGGTCTTCCAGCGACAGCTGCTGATCATGTGGCGAACCCCGATCTGGATCGCCGTCGGGCTGATCCAGCCCCTCTTCTACCTGCTGCTGTTCGCCCCGCTGCTCAAGACGGTGCTGGCGCCGATGGGCGCGATCACCTACGCCGACGCCTACCAGATCTACGTACCGGGCCTGTTGGCGGTGCTCTGCATCTTCGGCGGCCTGTACACCGGCTTCAGCCTGCTCGGCGAGCTGAAGGCCGGGATCATCGAACGGTCCCGGGTGACCCCGGTGAGCCGGCTGGCGCTGCTGCTCGGCCGGGCGCTGCGCGAGACGGTGGCGCTGCTCGTCCAGGCCGTCCTGATCACCCTGATCGCGCTGCCGTTCGGGCTGCGGGTGGCACCGCTGGACCTGCTGCTGGCGTACCTGCTGCTCGGCCTGCTGGCCCTGATGACCTCGGCGATCTCCTACGGCATCGCGCTGGTGCTCCCGGCCGACGAGGCGATGGCGCCGGTGGTGAACACCCTCGCGCAGCCGATCGCGCTGCTCTCCGGCGTCCTGCTGCCGCTGGTGCTGGCGCCGGTGTGGCTGCAGAACGTGGCCAAGTGGAACCCCTTCTACTGGGCCGTGGAAGGCATGCGAGCGCTGTTCTCCGGCCATGTCGGGGACAGCGTGGTCTGGCAGGGGCTGCTGGTGGTCGTCCTGATGACGGTGGTGTCCGTGTACTGGTCGGCCCGCTTGTTCTCGACCCGGGTGCGCTGAGCCCCGCGCGTTCCCCGTGCGGTACGAGGGCGGGGCCGGGGCTTCCTCAAGCCCCGGCCCCGCCCTCGTCCGTGTCGCTACCGGGCCTGCGCCCGGATGAAGCGGGCCAGCTCGGCGACGCCGGCGTCGATCTGGTCCTCCGTCAGCGAACTGACCGAGAGCCGGAGCCGGTGCTCTCCCCCGCCCGCCGGGTAGAACGGCGCCATCGGCGTCCAGAGCACTCCGAAGTCCCTGGCGCACCGCTCCATGGCCGCTTCGTCGGCCGTGAAGGGCACCGTCAGCACGGCGAAGAAGCCGCCCTCCGGCTCGTTCCAGGACAGGCCCAGCCGCCGGCGCTCCGCCGCCGGGAACTCCCGCTCCAGGGCGCCCAGCAGCGCCGTCATGTTGGCCGCGTAGTAGGCCGTCGCACGGGCGTTGGCGGCGCGCAGCCGGCAGTCGTGGCGCAGCAGCATGCCGCCGATGACGGCCTGGCTGAGCGCGGGCGTGTTCACCGTCGTCATGCTCTTCAGCTTCGCCAGCTCGTCGGCGAGCAGCGAGCGCCGGCCGCCGGGGCCGGCCACCTCCTGGTCGGCGACGACGTAGCCGAGCCGGGCGCCGGGGAAGCAGGTCTTGGCGAAGGAGCCGAGGTAGACGACCTGCCGGCGGCGGTCCAGCGCCTTCAGGGTCGGCCGCTCGCCCGGGTCACGGGCGAAGAAGCCGTACGGGTTGTCCTCGATGACCAGCAGCCCCTCCGCGGCGGTGGTCTCCAGCAGCCTCGCCCGGGCGCCGACGGGCATGCTGGTGCCCGAGGGGTTGGCGAAGTCGGGCACCACGTAGAGGGCCCGCGGTCGCCCGCCCCCGGCCCGGACGGCCCGGGCGGCTGCCCGGACGGCCTGCGGGTCGGGGCCGCCGTCGGGGCCCTCGGGCACCGGGACGGTGGTCAGGTCGAGCAGCCGGGCGGCGCCGGTGACGCCGACGTAGCAGGGCGAACTGACCAGCAGGACGTCCTGCGGGCCGGCGCAGAGGGCGCGCAGCGTCAGCAGCATGCCCTCCTGGGCGCCGACGGTGAGCACCAGGGACTCGGGGGCGACGATGAGGCCCTCGTCGTTGGCCAGGGTGCGGGCGACCAGGTCGGCGATGACGCCCTTGGTCGGGCCGTACTGGAACAGCGTGGTGCGCACGGCGTCCCGGTCGAGGCCGCGGGCCGCCAGGTGGTCCAGATAGGCGTCCAGGTGGCCGTGGACGTCCTCCGGCTCGAAGAAGCCCTCGTAGGGGCGGCCGGGGGCGAAGGAGACGGCCCCGGGGTAGCGGGTGGTGACCTCGTTGAGGAAGGTCATCGCGTCCAGCAGCGGATCCGACAGCGAGGCGTGCAGTCCGGACAGCGCGAGGGGCTCGACGGCCGGGGCGCCGGGCGGGGCGAGCGGGCGCAGGGCGGTCACCGCAGGGCCTCGCGCAGCCGATCGGCGGCGTACCGCTGGGCCTCGCCGGCCGCGTCCAGGACGCCCGTCATGGCGAAGAAGCCGTGCGGCATGCCCGCGAACCGGCGGGACTCGACCGGGACGCCGGCTGCCCGCAGCGCGTCGGCGTAGTGCTCCCCCTCCTCGCACAGCGGGTCGTACTCCGCGGTGATCACGGTGGCGGGCGGCAGCCCGGCCAGGCTCGGGGCGCGCAGCGGGGAGGCGTAGGGGTGGGCGCCGTCGGCGGGATCGGCCAGGTAGTGGCCCCAGTACCAGGCCACCGAGCGGCGGTTGAAGAGCAGCGGGTCGTCGTGCCGCTCCGGCGGTGCGGCGGCGACCGCGCGGTGGTCGGTGTTGGGGTAGACCAGCAGCTGGTGGCGCAGGGCCGGGCCGCCCTCGTCCCGGGCGAGCAGGGTGAGGGCGGCGGTCAGGTTGCCCCCGGCGCTGTCGCCGCCGACGGCCAGCCGGGCCGGGTCGACACCGAGGGCGTCGGCGTTCCCGGCCAACCAGCGGGCGGCGGCGCGGCAGTCGTGGACGGCCGCGGGGAAGGGGTGCTCGGGGGCCAGGCGGTAGCCGACGGAGGCGGTGACGCAGCCGACGGCGTTGGTCAGCCGGCGGCAGATCGCGTCGCTGGTGTCGGGCGAGCCGAGGGTCCAGCCGCCGCCGAAGAGGTAGAGCAGCGCGGGCAGCGGCCGGCCGGCCGGCTCGGGGCGGTAGAGCCGCAGGGCGAGCTCGCCGCCGGGGCCGGGGATCCGGTGCTCCTCGACGGCGGCGACGGGCTCGGGGGTGCCGGCGGCGGCCCGGATGTCGGCGAGGTCGGCGGCGCGGGCCTGGGCCGGGGTGAGGCTGTAGAGCGGGGGTGTGCCGGCCTGCGCACGGCGTTCGCGCAGGGCCTGGGCCTGGGGGTGCAAGGGCATGGTCATCCCATCGGACGGCGGCGGTCGGGCGCTCCTGCTCGGAGCCTGCCCGGTCGGTCACGCCCGGACAGGTTCGCGGAGGGGAGTCCTGGGGCTTGTCCGAGCAGTTCGCGTCGCAAAAGCGCGGCGGGGGGTGTCGGACAACTCCTAGGGGGTGCTGGCAAAGTCGCGTCGGATCAGGCGGGACTTCGCCGACACTCCCTAGCGGTCGGCCTCGACGTAGATCGTCTCGTCGGTGCGGAACGCGGTGTCGAGGTCGGCGACGTCGGCGCGGACGCCCTGCCGGTAGGCGCAGTGCCGGATCGCGTCGGCCTCGAAGCCGGCCTGGGTGAGGACGTGCCGCAGCTCGTCCAGGTCGTAGATCCACTGGTGGCCGTAGTACCGGAAGATCTGGTTGACCAGGAAGGCCGGGCGCGGCGGCATCGGCGGGCCGAACCCCATGGTGGTGAGGCGCCGGCGGTGCTTGGTGAGGAAGCCGTCGTCGGTCGCGTAGCCGACCAGGTAGCGGGCCAGGTCGGGGGTGGTGACGCGCAGCACGCCGCCGGGGCGCAGCACCCGCCGGGCCTCGCGCAGCCAGCCGATCGCGACCGGCATGGTGACGTGCTCGATCAGGTGCTCGGCGTAGACCCAGTCCACGCTGGCGTCCGCGAAGGGCAGCGGGCGGCCGATGTCGAGCTGGGTGAACCAGCGGTCGCCGTCGACGCGGTAGAGGGTGCCGGGTTCGGTACTGGCGCCGGGGCTGCGCAGGGCGGTCAGGTCGGTGCCGAGGCCTTCCGGGTGGGCCGTCCGGAAGGCGGCGAACTCGATTCCGGTGATGCCGAGTTCGCGGAAGCCCTGGTGGTCCCGCGGGAGGCCGCCGGCGGCCGGTTCGAGCTTCTCGCAGGTGGCGACGTCGGCGCTGAACGCGTCGAGGCGGACGGCGAGGCCGTCCGGGTCGTCCCAGTCCCAGCCGGGGAAGGCGTCCTGGTTCTTCATGTCGTCGGTCTCTCTGTCGGGCGTGCGGTGCTTCGGCCCGGAACTTCGGTCCGGAGCTCGGTGCGGGGCCGCGCGGTGGGGCGGGGGGCCGGGCGCGGGGGGAGGGGCGGGGGCCGCGCGGTGGGGCGGGGGGCCGGGGTCGCGCCGTCAGGCGGTGGGCCGGGGCGCGGGGGCGGCGGGCCAGGGCGCGAGGGCGCTGCGGTCCAGGTCCGCGAGGGTGGGCCGGCCCAGCAGGGCCAGCGTGTGCTCGAGTTCGTCGCGGAGCAGGTCGAGGACGCGGACCACTCCCGCCTCGCCGTCGACGGCGAGCCCCCACAGCACGGGGCGGCCGACCAGGACGGCCCGGGCGCCGAGCGCGAGGGCGACGGCGATGTCGGTGCCGGTGCGGACGCCGCCGTCGAGCAGCACCGGGACCTCCGGCGGGAGCGCGGCGACCACCTCGGGCAGCGCCGCCAGCGCCGGGAGCGCACCGTCCAGTTGACGGCCGCCGTGGTTGGAGACCACCACGGCGTCCACCCCGTGTTCGGCGGCGAGCCGGGCGTCCTCGGCGGTCAGGATGCCCTTGAGGACCAGCGGGAGGCGGGTGCGGGCCCGCAGCCAGGCCAGGTCGGACCAGGTCAGGCTGGGGTCGAACTGCTCCAGGGCGTGCTCGGCGATGCCGGAGGAGCCCGCGTCGGCCCGGTGGCTGGCGGCCATCAGCGCGGGGTCGAGGTTGACGGCGCGGATGTCCGGCGGAACGGCGAAGCCGTTGCGCAGGTCGCGCAGCCGGCGGCCGATCCGGGGCGCGTCCACGGTCAGCATGAGCGCGGCGAAGCCGGCCGCCTCGGCCCGCTCGATCAGGGCGGCGAGCGCGTCGCGCCGGCGCAGCCAGTAGAGCTGCAACCAGAGCGGCCCGGTGGCCGCGGCCGCGATGGACTCCAGGCTGCGGCTGGCGAAGATTCCGGCGACCAGCACCGCGCCGGCCCGGCCGGCTGCCCGGGCGGTCACGGTTTCCCCGTCCGAATGGACCAGCCGGTGGTAGGCCATCGGGGCAATTGCGAGTGGCGTCCGGAGCTCGGTTCCGAGCAGCGGGACGGCGGTCGAGCAGGTCGAGACGTCGACCAGCGTGCGGGGGCGCAGTGCATAGTGACCGAACATTTCCCGGTTGGCCGCCAGGGTGCGTTCGGATCCACTGCCACCCTCGATGAAGTCCCATATTTCCGGTGGTAGTTGGGCGCGCGCCGCGCGCTCCATCCCAGCCAGCGTGAGTAGTCCCACGGGCATCCTCGTTCCCGGACGGCCGCGCTCGGACCAGTCCCGCTTCGGCAGCGTAGAAGGTACGGACCAGATTGGTATAGACCTTGATTTGACCAAACGTCTGTGCAAAGGTCTGGCAACGGAATTGACCGTATTGGTTTGAGAACGGCGTCCATGTCAAATCTCCTCTCCGTGGAGTGGCGTTGACCGGCATTTCCCTCCCCGCACTTCCACCCTCCTCACCGCCGCACGCCGACGCCCCGGACGACTGGGTGGCACGGTTCCTGCTGGCCGGCCCCGAGGACGCGGAGTGCCTGCGCTTCGGCACACCCGTCGACCGCGCCACCCTGCGCGCCCTGGTCGACGAGCAGGCCGCACGGCTGACCGCGGCCGGCCTCGGCCCCGGCGGCACCGCGGCGCTGCGACTGCCGCCCTCCCTGGGCTTCGTCGCCGCGCTGCTCGCCTGCTGGCAACTGCGCGCCCAGGTAACCCTGCTGGACCATCGGCTGACCGACCACGAGATCGCCCTGGCGGTCGAACGGCTGACCCCGCAGGTGCTGGTAGGGTCCGAGCACCGGCCCTCGGCGGCGCTGCGCGGCTTCTCCGAGGTCGAGCCGGTGGCCGTCCGGCTACCGGGCGGGCGACCTGCCCGGACCGGCCACGCGCTGGTCCAGCTCAGCTCCGGGTCCACCGGCCCGGCCAAGGTCATCGCCCGCACCGCCGGCGACCTGCTCCGTGAACTCGACTGCTACCGGCGGTTGGCGGACTTCCCCGGCGAAGGCGAGCGGGTGCTGCTGCTCTCCTCGATGGTGCACGTGCTCGGACTGGTCGGCGGACTGCTGAACGGCCTGTACGCCCACGCGCCGCTCACCGTGCCGGAGCGGATGACGGCGGCGGGCATCCTGGCCGCCGTCGGCGACGAGGGGGAACGGCCGACCACCGTGATCGGTGTCCCCTTCCACGCCGAACTGCTGGCCGGTGTGGCCGCGCCCCCGGCGCTGCCACGGCTGCGCCGGATGGTGGTGGCCGGGGAGCTGGTCCGCCCGGGCCTGCCGGCGGCCTTCACCGCCCGGTACGGCGTACCGCTGGGCACCATGTACGGGATGACCGAGCTCGGCGTCATCGCCACCGATCTGGACGGCGCGCTGCACCCGGCGAAGCGTCCCGTGCACGGCATGGAACTGCGCCTGGTGGCAGGCGAGTTGCAGCTGAGAACGGCCGCCTCGCCGTACCCTGGGCTGGACGACCCGACCCGGTGGTCGGACGGCTGGCTGCACACCCGCGACGCCGCGGAGCTGGACCGGGCCACCGGGCTGGTCACCGTGCTGGGCCGGCGGGACTCCCAGGTCTCGATCGGCGGGCTGAAGGTGGACCTCACCGAGGTCGAACTGATCCTGGCCACCCTGCCCCAGGTCCGCGAGGCCGTCGTGGTCTTCGACGAGGGCGCCATCGAGGCGTACCTCGCCGCCGACCAGGACGCCGACCACGCGCTGGTCCGGGACGGGCTGACCCGGCGGCTCGCCGCCTACAAGCGGCCCCGCCGGCTGTCCTTCCTCCCGCAACTCCCGCGCACCGCCACCGGAAAGCTGCTGCGCGACCCGGCCGCCCTGCGGGCGACCGCCGCCGAACCGCCCCGCTGACCGGCCCCGCCGGGAGGCGCCGGACAGACCCGCCGCACCCGGACCGCCGCGTCCCCGACTCCCCACCGCTTCTCCCCGCCGCTTGCTTCTCCCCCGACGATCCGCGCGCCGCTGCGCGCGAGTACAGGAGCACACCATGCAGGACCGCATCCGCGAGTTCGTCCTCGCCGCCCTGACCGAGATGCAGTACGACGTCTCCGAGGTCACCGGCGACACCGACCTCGGCCCGGCCGGGCTCGACCTGGAGTCGCTCGCGCTGGCCGACCTCTCGGTCCAGGTCGAGGACGAGTTCGGGATCAAGTTCGACTTCGACGAGATGGAGAGCACCGCGCTGATGACGCTCGACGAGTTCACCGCCGACGTCGCCAAGCGCTTCGCCGCCGTCACCGCCACCTCCGGCAGCCCCGCGTGACCGAGCCCGTCCTCCCCGACCGGGCCGAGGTACTGACGATCCTGGCGGCGTTCGGGCAGCGCGCCGCCGACACCGTCCCCGAGGAACTCGGCTCCCTGGAACTCACTTGGCTGATAGCCGAGTTCGAGCAGCGCTACGGCATCGAGCCGGATCTCGACGACGAACGCTTCGAGGCGATCCGGACGGTGGACGACGCCGTCGAGGTGCTCCGCTCCGCCGTCCTCGCGGCGGCCGCCGGCGCCCTGCCGGAACGGACCGCAGGGGTCGCGCAGTCATGACCGGCCACGCTCCGCCCGCCGTCCGGCCCGTGGTCACCGGTGTCGGCGTGCTCAGCGCGGCCGGCACCGGGCTGGACGCGCTCACCGACGCGGCCGCCCTCGGCAAGACCGCGTTCACCACGGTGACCAGGTTCGACGTCTCCGCGCGCCGGACCACCCGGGCCGCGCTGCTGGCCGAGCCGGTGCCGCTGGCCGACGCCGTCCTCGCCGCCGTGGACCAGGCCTGCCGCCAGGCCGGCCTGCCCGCCGGGCGCGGCGGTGACGGCCCCGACGGCGACGGCTGGACCGCGGCGGACCGGGAGGGCATGCCCGTCCTGCTCGCCCTGCACAGTGACCTCCACACCCGGGACGTCACCGCCGCCGTCGCCGCCGGGGCCACCGCCGCCTGGGGGACCGCCGGCGTCACCCGCGTCTACACCGGTGCCTGCGTCGCCGCCGGCACCGCCGTGGCCGACGCCGCCGCCCTGGTGGCCGCCGGCCGCCACCCCCGGGTGCTGGTCGCCGCCGGCCACCTGGTGGAGCCGGGCGTCTTCGCCGCCTTCGACGCCGGCCGGGCGCTGGCCCGGGACGGCGAGCTGCGCCCGTTCAGCGCCGGCCGGACCGGCACCCTGCTCGGCGACGCGGCCGCCGCCGTGGTCGTCGAGGCGGAGCCGCGGGCCGAGCTGCGCGGCGCACCCGTGCTCGCCCGGCTGGCCGGCTGGGGCCGGTCCGGGGACGCCCACCACGTCTGCCGCCCGGAGCCGAGCGGCGACGGCGTCGCCCGCGCCGTCGGGGCCGCGCTCGCCCGGGCGGGCCTCGCCCCGGACGAGGTCGGCTACGTCAACGCCAACGGCACCGGTTCGCCGCTGTCCGACCGGGCCGAGGCCAATGCCCTGCACCAGGTGTTCGGCGCGCACGCCGGGCGGCTCCCGGTGAGCTCCAGCAAGGCCGTCCACGGGCACGCCCTGGAGGCCTCCGCCCTGCTCGAACTCGCCGTCACCATCGGGGCGTTGCGCGACGGGCGACTCCCGGTGAACGCCGGCTGGCTCGGCCCGGACCCGGACGTCGGGCTGGACCTCGTGCTGGACGGCCCGCGCGCCGACCGGCCACGCTACGCGCTGACGCTCAACTCCGCCTTCGGCGGCGCCAACACCGCACTCCTGGTGGCGACCCGGTGACCGCACTGCGCGTCCTCGCCGAAGCCCGCTGGCCGGAGCCGGGCCACCACGAGCCGCTCCCGCCGATCCCCGGCTTCACCGCCTCCTCCTTCAATCCGCTGGTCGCCGAGACCGCCGAGCGCTGCCTGCGCGCCCGGCACGGCAGCGCCCCGGCCCCCGGCCGGACCGCCCTGCTGCTGGCCAGCGCGGGCGGCGACCGCGCCACCGCCCGCGCCATCGACGACGCCGCCGCCTCCGGGGGGCGGGTGCCGCCCCTGCTGTTCTTCCAGTCCAACCCGAACGCCGTGCTCGGACACATCGCCGCCCGCTGGGGCCTGACCGGGCCGGTGGTGTCGGTCAGCCCGGCCGACTCCGTACCCGGCCTGGTGCCGCAGGACGCGCTCGACCTGGCGGCGCTGCTCCTCGCGGACGGCGACGCGGACCAGGTGCTCGTCGTCGCCGCCGAGCAGGCGGAGTCCGCCGGGGGAACGGACCGGGCCGCCGCCGTCCTGGTCACGGCCGGCTGACCCGCGCCGCCCCGCCACCGCACACCACGCCGCCTCCGTACCCCGCCACCCCGTATCGCCCGCACCGCCATCGAGCGAGCGGCGCACCCGACGCGCCCCGCCGAAGTACGCCCAGCACCATGGGAGGGATTCACCACCGTGAGCATCCGCAGTATCCGCACCCTTCTCGCGGACGACCCCGACGTCGGCGCCGGCAACGTCCTCACCCGCCGGATGGCCCTGGGCCTCGGACTGGACGAACCGCTGCTCGCCTTCGACACCCCGGTGGACGGCCATGCCGCCTGGCAGCCCTTCACGCTGCGCGAACTCGACCGCGCCGTCCGGGCCCGGGCCGCGGCCCTGCACGGCCTCGGCGTCACCCGCCGCGATCCGGTGGTGGTCTACGCGACGGACGTCGCCGACCATGTGCTCTCCTTCCTCGCACTGGCCCGGCTCGGCGCCATCCCGGCGCTGCTGAACCCGAACGTGGACGGGGAGCGCGCCGCCCGCTACATCGCCCGGATCGGCGCCGTCGGCATCCTCGCCGACGCCCCGCACCTCGCCGCGCTGGCCGGCCACGACCCGGGCGCCCCGCTGCTCCCGGAGGTCGGCACGCTCGGCTCGGGGGACCCGGACGCCGCCCCCGCCCCCTACCGGCACTGGTCCGACGACCCGGTGGCGATCACCCACTCCTCCGGCACCACCGGGATGCCCAAGGCCGTCGTCCACTCCCACGCGAGCCTGTACGCGGCGATCCGCCACCGCCTGCGACTGCCCCGCCCGCAGGGCCAGGAGCGGATGCTCAGCGCACTGCCCGCGCCGCACGCCGCCACCCTGATCGCGGTGAACCTCGCGCTCAGCTCGCACACCCGGCTCGACCTGCTCTCCCGGCAGGCCGGCGCCGGTGTGCTGGACGCCATCGAGGAGCGCCGGCCCACCGGTGTCATCGGCTTCGCCGCCACCTGGGCCGAGCTGGCCCACCACGACCTGGCGAAGCGCGAGTTGTCGTCGGTCGCGCTCTGGTGGAACACCGGCGACTGCGCGCACGAGGTGCACATCCGCCGGCTGATCGCCGCCGGCAGCCGCGAAGCCGTCACCCGCGAGGGCCGGGTCCGGCTGCCCGGCTCGCTGTTCGTGGACGGCCTCGGCTCCACCGAGATGGGCCACTCGCACTTCTTCATCACCCACGGACCCGACACCGAACGCTACGGCCGCTGCGTCGGCCGCCCGCACGCCTTCGTCGACTGCGAGCTGGTCGGCCCGGACGGCGAGCCGCTCGGGACGGGCGAGGTCGGCGAACTCGCCACCGCCTCCCCCACCCTGGCACTCGGCTACTGGAACGACTCGGTCAAGACCTTCCGCACCCGGATCCGCGGCCGCTTCCTCACCGGGGACCTCATGTACCGGGACGATGAGGGCTACTACTACCACGTCGACCGCGCCGTGGACTCGGTGGAACTAGGCGACGGCAAGCGGCTGTTCACCGCGATGTCGGAGGAGCGGGTACTGGCCGCCTGCCCCGACGTGGCGGACTGCACGGTGGTCGCCGTCCGGGACGGCGACCAGGTGGTCACCGACGTCCTGCTGATCCTGACCGCGGACGCGGATCCGACGGCCGACCGCACCAAGGCGGTCACCGCGGCCCTCGACGAGGCCGCGGCGGCCACCGTCCGCCAGGTCCTGGTGGTGGCGGGCGACGACATCCCGCTCGGGCCGACCGGCAAGGTCCGCAAGGTGCTGCTGCGCCGCCGCTACCTCGACTCGGTGGCCGCCCGATGAGCGCGGCCACCGCCCGCCCGGGCGCCGTGGTCACCGGGATCGGCCTGGTCACACCGGTCGGCCGGAAGCCGGCCGAGGTCTTCGAGGCGCTCACCGCCGGCCGCTCCGGCATCCGCGCGCTGCCCGAGGGCCACGCCGCGCACGGCTGGCTCACCGCCGCCGGCCTGGCACCCGCCGTCGAGGGCCGCGAGGTGCTGCCGCCCACCGAGACCAGGTGCGTGGACCGGTTCGTGCTGCTCGCCCTCGCCGCCGCCGACGACGCGCTCGCCGACGCCGGCCTGGTGGTCGGCCGGGACGCCGACCCGCACCGCACCGCCGTGGTGCTGGCCACCGGCGGCGGCGGGCTGGAGACCTTCGAGCAGCAGTCGCACCGCCGACTGGAGCGCGGCCGGCCCGGCGTCAGCCCGTACCTGCTGCCCGGCATGCTCTCCAACATGGCCACCGCCCGGATCGCCATCAAACACGGGATCCGGGGCTTCAGTTCGGCCATCGTGACGGCCTGCGCGGCCGGCGCCCAGGCCGTCGCCGAGGGGCTGCGGCTGATCCGGGCCGGCGACGCCGACGTGGTGGTCTGCGGCGGCAGCGAGTCCTCGCTGCACCCGACGATCGCCGCCGCCTTCACCAACGCCCGTGCACTGTCGGCCGGCTGGGACGATCCGACCGAGGCCAGCCGGCCGTTCGACGCCCGCCGCAACGGCTTCGTCCTCGGCGAGGGAAGCGCCGTCCTCGTCCTGGAGCGGGCCGAGCACGCGGACGCCCGCGGCGCGGCCGGGTACGCCGACCTCACCGGCTGGGGCGCCTCGACGGACGCCCACCACCCGACCATGCCGCGACCGGACGGCTCGGGCGCGGCCGACGCGATGCGCGCCGCGATCGCCAACGCGGGTCTGGCGCCGTCCGACATCGGCTACGTCAACGCGCACGGCACCGGCACCAAACTGGGCGATGTCGCCGAGACCGCCGCCCTGCGCGCGGTCTTCGGCGAGCACGGTCCGGCGGTCAGCTCCACCAAGGGCGCGACCGGCCATCTCCTGGGCGCCGCAGGGGCGTTGGAGGCAGTGGTGACCGCGCTCGCGGTCGCCCGGGGGACGCTGCCACCGACGCTCAACCTGACCGATCCCGATCCGGCCTGCGCGCTCGACCACGTGCGCGGCGCGGCCCGGTCCGTACCGCCGGGCGCCGCGCTGAGCAACGCCTTCGCCTTCGGCGGGCACAACCTCAGCCTGGTCTTCGGCCCGGCGTCCACCCGGTCCGTCAAGTAACCGACCGGGCACCGGGGTCGCACCCCGGCCTGCCCCGGGGCACCCGCCGGAGCCGACCCGGCCCGGCGCGGCGCCCCGGCCACCCATCATTCGCCACCCCCGGGGAGCACCCGTTGTCCATCCAGTCCATCACCCATGTCGAGTTCCACTGCGCGGACGCCGACAAGACCGCGGCCGGCCTCCGTGCCGACTTCGGCTTCGTGCCCGATGAACGCACGCCCGACGCCCGCACGCCCGACGCCCGGACGTCGGCGGAGCAGGCGCCCGGGGAGCCGGCCGCCGGGCCGGACGGCGTACGCACCGTCCGGCTGCGCCAGGGCGACATCCGGCTGCACCTCGTCTCCGCCGCCGACCCCGCCCACCCGGTCGCCCGGTTCGTTGCCGTGCACGGCGACGGCGTCGGGGTGATCGCGCTCGGCTGCACCGACCCGCAGGCCTCGCTGGAGCGCGCCGAGCGGCACGGCGCCCGCGTCCTGGACCGGACCGGCGGCCTGGTGGCGGGCTTCGGCGACGTCGCCCTGCGGTTCGTCCCCGACACCGCCGCCGGGGCGGTCTCCGGCCCGGCGGCGGAGCCCGCCCCCGGCGCCCTGCTGGACGCCCTGGACCACGCCGCGATCTGCGTCCCGGCCGGCGAACTCGCCCCCGCCGTGCGGTTCTGCGAGGCCGCGCTCGGCCTCCACCGGATCTTCGGCGAGTACATCGAGGTCGGCGAGCAGGCGATGGACTCCAGCGTGGTGCAGAGCGCGTCCGGCGAGGTCACCTTCACCCTGATCGAGCCCGACACCTCCCGCCGGCCCGGCCAGATCGACACCTTCCTGGCCGACAACGAGGGCGCGGGCGTCCAGCACCTGGCCTTCCGCACCGGCGACATCGCCACCGCCGTGCGCACCATCCGCGAACGCGGGGTGGAGTTCCTCACCACCCCGGGCGCCTACTACGACGCGCTGGCCGAGCGGCTCGGCGGGACGGCCATCCCGGTCGACACGCTGCGCGAACTCGACGTGCTGGTCGACCAGGACCACGGCGGGCAGCTCTTCCAGATCTTCCTGCGCTCGACCCACCCGCGCCGGACCTACTTCCTGGAACTGATCGAGCGCCAGGGTGCGGGCACCTTCGGCACCGCGAACATCAAGGCCCTGTACGAGGCCGTCGAGCGGACGAACGCCACCGCCTCCGTCTGAGCAACCCCCGCCCCGCAGAAGGAGGCCCCCGCATGACCACCGCACCCGAGTTCCGGCTCACCGAGGCCGAGCGCGCACTGCTGCCCACCCCCGAGGAGGTGGCGGGCTACCTCGAACACGGCTGGTACCTCTCCCGCCGGCTGTTCAGCGACGAGGAGCTGGACACCCTGCAGGCCGCCACCGAGAAGTACTACGAGGGCCACCGCGACCGTGAACTCGCCGTCCGCCCGCCGAACCTCGCCGCCTGGACGCCGGAGCACGGCCCGGTCCAGCGGCACAACGACTACGTGCACTACGAGAGCGACGCCATCGGCGCGATCCTGCGCAAGCCGCTGCTGGGCGCCGTCGCCGCGCTGCTGGCCGAGGCCGAGGAGATCCGGGTCTTCCAGGCGACGCTGATCTACAAGCCGCCGGTGCCCGAGGAGCCGACCAACCAGGTGCCCTGGCACTTCGACAAGCACTACTGGCAGACGTCCAGTTCCGACCGGATGCTCACGGCCTTCCTGCCGTTCCACGACTGCGGGGTGGAGAACGGCACGATCACCATGATCGACGGCAGCCACCGCTGGCGCGAGCTGGACTCCGGCGAGGACTCCACCCGGCACTTCGCCCACCGCGACCGCTCCGAACTGGAGTCGATCCTGGCCGCCAACGCGCACCACAACGGGCAGCAGGTGCGCAAGGTCCCCATCGAGATCCCGCGCGGGCACGTCAGCTTCCACCACTGCCGCACCTACCACGGCAGCGGTGCCAACCTGTCCGACGCACCGCGCCGCGCCGTCTCGCTGCACCTCCAGGACGGCGGGAACGAGTACCGCCACCACCTCAGGCCGGACGGCGGCACGGTGGTCTACAACCACGACGTGGTGGTCCGCCGCACCGCCGACGGCCGGCCGGACTACGCCGACCCGGACATCTGCCCGACCCTCTGGCGGGGCACCCCGTGACGGCGGTCGGCGGCACCGCCACCACGGCGGCCCCGGCGGGCCCGGTCCCCCGGCCGGGCGCCGCCGGGCCCGCGCCGCTGGGCACCCCCGAGCAGCGGTACCGGATGCTGCGGCTGATCCGCGGCTTCGAGGAGCAGGCGCTCACCCTGGTGAAGTCCGGGGTGATCACCGGCGGCATCCACCCCTACATCGGCCAGGAGGCCGTGGCGGTCGGCGTCTGCGCCGCGCTGGGCCCGGGCGACCGGCTCACCTCCACCCACCGCGGGCACGGCCACGTGCTCGCCCGGGGTGTCGACCCCCGCCGGCTGCTCGCCGAACTGGCGGGCCGGGTCGACGGGTTGAACCGGGGCCGGGGCGGCTCCATGCACGCCGCCGACCTCTCGCTGGGCATCCTGGGCGCCAACGGCATCGTCGGCGCCGGTGCGCCGATCGCGGTCGGCGCCGCCTGGGCGGCCCGGCAGGCCGGCGACGACCGGGTGGCGGTCTCCTTCTTCGGTGACGGCGCGCTCAACCAGGGCGTCCTGCTGGAGTCGTTCAACCTGGCCGCGATGTGGCGGCTGCCGGTGGTCTTCGTCTGCGAGAACAACGGCTACGCCACCACCCTGCCGGCCGCCACCGCGGTCGCGGGCAGCGCGGTCGGCCGGGCGGCCGCCTTCGGCATCCCCGCCGTCACCGTCGACGGGATGGACACCGAGGCCGTCCGGGCCGCGGCCGAGGAGGCCGTCGCCCGGGCCCGGTCCGGCGGCGGCCCGGGCTTCCTGGAGTGCCGCACCTACCGCTTCGAGGGCCACCACACCATGGAACGCCGGATGAAGCTGCGCTACCGCACGCCGGAGGAGGTGGCCGACTGGCGGGGCCGCGACCCGCTGCCGCGCGCCGCGGCCGCGATCGGCGAGGTACGCGCCGCCGAGCTCGACGCCTCGGTGGCGGCCGAGCTGGCGGCCGCCGAGCAATTCGCGCTCGCCTCCGAACTGCCCGACCTGGAGGGCGCGTTGGACTATCTGTACGCCGACGGACGGCGGCCGCGGGCGGGAGCGACGGGATGACCAGACTCTCCTACGCCAAGGCGCTGAACCGGGCACTGGCCGACGAGTTGGCCGAGGACCCCGCGGTCTGCGTGTTCGGCGAGGACATCGGCGCCGGCCTGGCCGGTCCGACCCTCGGGCTGCTCGACCGCTTCGGGCCCGGGCGGATCGTCGACACCCCGCTCTCCGAACAGGCCTTCACGGCGATGGCGATCGGCGCGGCGCTGAGCGGCCGGCGGCCGGTGATCGAGTTCCAGATCCCCTCGCTGCTGTTCCTCGTCTTCGAGCAACTCGTCAACCAGGCGCACAAGTTCTCCCTGATGACCGGCGGCCAGGCCAGTGTCCCGCTGACCTGCGTGGTCCCCGGATCCGGCTCCCGGGACGGCTGGGCGGGCCAGCACTCCGACCACCCCTACAGCCTGTTCGCGCACGCCGGGGTGAAGACGGTGGTGCCCGCCACGCCGACGGACGCGTACGGCCTGCTCCGCTCGGCCGTGCGCGACCCGGACCCGGTGGTGGTGTTCGCGCCGGCCGCCGCGCTGGCCGTGCGCGAGACCGTCACCTGGGCGCTGGAGCCGATCCCGCTCGGCTCGGCGCGCGTCCACCGCACCGGTACCGACGTCACCCTGGTCGCCGTCGGCCACCTGGTGCACGACGCGCTGGCGGTCGCGGAGGAGCTCGCCGACGAGATCTCGGTCGAGGTGCTCGACCCCCGTACGCTGCACCCCTTCGACTGGACGGCGCTGGCCGCCTCGTTGGAGCGCACCGGCCGGCTGGTGGTCGTCGACGACTCCAACCGCAGCTGCGGCATCGGCGCCGAGGTGCTGGCCACCGCCGCCGAGGAGATGCGGCTGATCGCCCCGCCCCGCCGCGTCACCCGCCCCGACGGCGCCGTCCTGCCGTTCGCCCCCGCCCTCGACCGCGCCCTCCAGCCCGGCCGGGAGCAGCTGCGGCACGCGCTGCGCGCCGTCATGAAGTAACCCGAGGGTGCGCGCCCCCTGTTCGGCGCGCACCCCTCGTGGCAGAATCCCGTTCCCCCGTGAAGGAGCTCCACATGTCCACCAGCCGTTACCACTGGGACCGTTCGCACCCCGGCCTGACCGGTCTCCAGGAGGCCATCGACCCGCTGCGCCGCGAGGTCGTCGGCCACACCGTCTACGGCGGACTGACCAGCATCGGGCACGTGCGCACCTTCCTGGACCGGCACGTCTTCGCCGTGTGGGACTTCATGTCGCTGCTGAAGAGCCTGCAGCGCGAGCTGACCTGCGTCGACGTGCCGTGGGTCCCGAACGGCCCGACCGCCAGCCGCCGGCTGATCAACGACATCGTGCTGGTGGAGGAGAGCGACGAGCTCGGCGAGGGCTTCACCAGCCACTTCGAGCTGTACGTCGAGGGCATGCGGCAGGCCGGCGCCGACCCGGCACCGGTCGAGGCCTTCCTGGAGCTGCTGCGCGCGGGCACCCCGGTGCCCGAGGCGCTGAAGACCGCCGGGGTGCCGCAGGCCGCCGTGGACTTCACCGCGACCACCTGGGAGATCATCGAGAACGCGCCGGTGCACTGCCGCGCGGCCGCGTTCGCCTTCGGCCGCGAGGACCTCATCCCCGACATGTTCGCCCAGGTCATCAGCATCGACGACCCGGACGGCGCGCTCACCGTGTTCAAGGACTACCTGGCCCGGCACATCGAGGTGGACGGCGAGCAGCACACCCCGATGGCGATGCAGATGCTGATCGACCTCTGCGGCGACGACGACGCCAAGTGGGCGGCCTGCGCGGAGACCGTCCGGCTCGCGCTCAGCGCCCGGGTGCGGCTCTGGACGGCGATCGAGGAGGCCTTCCCGGCCTGACCGGCACCGGACGGCACCGCCCTGGTGCCCTCCCGGACCTCCGACGAGGGGGTGGGCCCGACGGCCCACCCCCTCGTCGGCGTCGCCGTTATGCGGCGGCCCGACCGGGTCAGAGCACCTTCGCGAGGGTGGTGGCCAGCTCGGGCAGCACGTCGGCCGGGTCGCGGTGGCGGTGCAGTGCCGCCCGCCCCTCGGCGCTGCGCAGCCGGGCGGCCAACCGGGCCGGGAGCACCGCCGTGGTGAGCGCTCCGGCCCCGTGGAACCCCTCCACCGTCCAGGAGACCCACGGCAGCGGGTAGTTGGCGGCCGGGCTGAAGAACACCGGCCGGTGGCCCTGGAAGGCGATCCGGTAGGCACCGAACCGGCTCCAGTTGGAGAAGCTGAACCGGCGGTGCTCCGGGTCGAAGCCGAGCGGCACACAGTCGCGCAGCCGGGACCGCCCGATCGCCTCCAGGAAGGCCAGATTGGAGCGGAGGTTGAGGTGCCCGTCGGCGAAGCCCTCCAGCGCCTCGCGCAGGGCGGCCGCGAGGGCCGCCGGGCCGTCCTGCGCCGCGTGGGGCAGGTGGACGTCCCCCAGCAGGTTGCCGACCAGGGTCGGCGGCAGACCGAGCGGGCGGCGTGCGTTGACCGGGACGGTGAGCCAGCGGGTCTCGCCGTCCTCGTCCAACTCCCGCACCGTACTGACGACATGGGCGCAGAGCACGTCGCCGGAGGAGAGTCTTCGCCCTGCTGTCGCGCTGAACTCCTCGCGCATCCGGGCGAGTTCGGCCTCGCCGAAGTACAGCTGGACGGTCCGGTTGGCGCGCGGCCCGGCCGCCACCGCAGCGGCCAGCACGGCGGCCTCGGCCGGGCCGGGCAGTCGGAACCCGGGCCGCCCGCAGTCCTCGGCGGGCAGCACCTTGCCGAGCAACGCGTCCTGGTCCTCGACCAGTTCGGCCTCGGGCAGCTCCTCACCCTCGACCGCGGCGGACCAGGCCCGCATCAGCAGCATGAAGCTCTGCAGGTCACCGATCGCGTGGTGCCAGGAGCAGCCCAGCACCGTGCCGCCGGCCGAGGGCCGGGTGATCCGGACGGTGAGCAGCGGGACGCCGCCGGCCCGGGCGGCCGGGGCGTCCACCGGGTCGACCAGCGCGGCGCCGGCCGAGGTGACCCGGCCCATCGCCTCCGCCAGCGTGCCGTCGACGTCGTAACTGTCCATCGGTACACCGGAGTCGTCGCAGACGGCGGTCAGTTCGTCGCCGTCGGTGCGCAGCCGCCCGGCGAACACCGGGACCTGCGCCAGTGCCCGGGCGAGGCCGGCGGCGAGCCGGTCCTCGTCCAGGGTCTGTTCGAAGAAGAGGACCACCGAGACCGAGAGGTCGGCCAGCATGGTGTCCATCAGCCCGCAGCGCAGGCGGGTCCCCGGGGCCCGGCCGGCCCGGACCAGCCGGGAATCGCGCAACTGCGGCCAGAGACTCATCGGTCCATCCAGGGGCTCGCGGGGGGCCGCCCGGAGCGCTCCGGGCGGCGGGCAGACGCTCCGGACGGCGTGGCAGACGCTCCGGACGATGGGGCAAACGATAGGGCAGCGGTCCGCTTCCGATCCAGTGGTCCAGTCCAATTGACTCGGGCTGGTCAAGGGCGGGAGCGCCCCCGGAGCCCCGCCGGGAACGCCGGGCCGCCCCGGCCGGACTAGAATCCGAACCATGGGAGAGCGCGCAGGCGCGCCCGTCGCGCCGCCTCTGGTCCTCGTCACCGACCGGGACTCGCAGCTGATCGATCCCGGCCGGTCGTACCACGTCGGCCGCGACCCGACCAGCGAGATCGTCATCGACGACCCGCGGGTCTCCTGGCACCACGCCGTCCTGCACACCAGTGACGGCCACTGGCTGCTGGACGACGTCGGCAGCACCAACGGCACCTTCACCGACGGCCGCCGGATCGACCACCAGGACGTCGGCCCCGGCACCCGGCTGCGGTTCGGCAACCCCGCCGACGGCCCCTCCGCGACCTTCGCCGGGCTGCCCGCGCCGGCCGGCCGCGAGCGGCCGTCGCTGATCGCCCCGCAGGCCTCCGGCGTCTTCCGGCAGCCCAGCGCGATCATCCGGCTCCCTGGCCGGACGGTGCGGATCGGCCGGGCCGACGACAACGACCTCGTCCTGGACGACCTGGTGGTCTCGCGCCACCACGCCGAGCTGCGCACCCTCCCCGACGGCGGGCACGAGATCGTCGACCTCGCCAGCCACAACGGCACCTACCTCAACGGCCGCCCGGTGGTCCGGGCCCCGGTCGGGCCGGCCGACATCGTCGGCATCGGCCACTTCGCGCTCTGCCTGTCCGGCGACGAGCTGGTCGAGTACACCGACACCGGCGAGATCTCGCTGGACGTCCAGGGCCTGGTGGTCCGGGTCGGCCCCGACCGCCGGGTGCTGCTGGACGGCGTCGGCTTCCCGCTCGCCGAGAAGGCCCTGCTCGCGGTGGCCGGGCCCAGCGGCGCCGGCAAGTCCACCCTGCTCAACGCCCTCACCGGGCTGCGCCCGGCCGACGAGGGCACCGTCCTCTACGACGGCCGCGACCTGTACCGCGACTACGCGGAACTGCGCCGCCGGATCGGCCTGGTGCCGCAGGACGACATCCTGCACACCCAGCTCACCGTCCGCCGCGCGCTCTCCTACGCGGCCGAACTGCGCTTCCCCGGGGACACCACCAAGGCGGAGCGCGAGGCCCGGGTCGACGAGGTGATCCACGAACTCGGCCTGGACAGCCGGGCCGACCTGGTGATCTCCAGCCTCTCCGGCGGCCAGCGCAAGCGCGTCAGCGTCGCCCTGGAGCTGCTGACCAAGCCCTCCCTGCTCTTCCTCGACGAGCCGACCTCCGGGCTGGACCCGGGCATGGAACGCTCGGTGATGACCATGCTGCGCGGCCTCGCCGACGACGGCCGCACCGTCGTGGTGGTCACCCACAGCGTCCTGAGCCTGTCCGTCTGCGACCGGCTGCTGGTGCTGGCCCCGGGCGGTCGGACCGCCTACTACGGGCCGCCCGGCGAGGCCCTGGAGTTCTTCGGCTACTCCGAGTGGCCCGAGGCCTTCGAGGCCTTCGAGAGCGAGGACCACGCCGCCTGGCAGCGCAGGTTCCTGGCGTCCCCGCAGTACCAGCGGTACGTCGCCGCCGGCGCGGTGCCGGGCGTCCCCGCCGGGCGCCCGGCCGCGGTCGGCGGCAGCCCGATCGGACGGGAGAAGCCGCAGGGCTGGTTCTCCCAGCTGGGCACCCTGGTCCGCCGCTACACCGCGGTGCTGGCCGCCGACCGGCTCTTCCTCACCGTGATGATCGCCCTGCCGTTCATCATCGGCGTGATGTGCCGGGCGATGGCCGGCGCCCGGATCTCCCCCGACAACGCCATCAACGTGGTGCTCACCCTGTGCATCGGCGGGCTGCTCACCGGCTCCGCCAACGCGGTGCGCGAGATCGTCAAGGAACGGCCGATCTACCAGCGGGAACGGGTGGTCGGGCTCTCCAGATCGGCGTACCTGGTCTCCAAGGTGGTGGTGCTCGGCACCGTGACGGTGGCCCAGGCGGCCGTGCTGACCACGGTCGGCCTGGCCGGGGTGGACCTCAGCCCGACGCTGCCCAACGGGGTGACGGTGCACAGCGGCGTCGTGCTGCCGCCGCTCGCCGAGCTGATCCTGGCCGTCGCGATGCTCTCCTTCTCGGCCATGATGCTCGGCCTGCTGGTCTCCGCGCTGGTCCGCAAGGAGGAGGCCACCATGCCGATGCTGGTGCTCCTCTCGGTGGTGCAGATCGTCTTCAGCGGCGCCATGCTGAAGCTGCACGGAGTGCCCGGCCTGGAGCAGTTCGCCTGGCTGGTGCCGTCGCGCTGGGGTCTGGCCGCCATGGCCCAGACCGTCGACCTGCACACGGTCTTCCCGACCGCGATCACCGCGGACCCGCTGTTCCGCCCCGACCGCACCCGCTGGCTGCGGTGCCTGGGCATCCTGGTGGGCCTCTCGGTGGTGCTGGGCGGCGCCGTGCTGGCGCTGCTGCGCCGGCAGGAGCCCTCGATCATGCGGAAGTGATCGGATGCGCGCGACCGGGACGCGGGGTGTGCGGGACGCAGGTGAGCAGGACGCAGGTGATCAGCTGGAAAGTGACCACGCAGAAGTGAACGCCTCCGATGGACGGAGCCCATGGACGAATTCGCGTTCCGCCCGACCCATGTCGCCCCGCCGGACGGGATGGCCACCTGGACGGCCCCCGACCCGGCGCAGCCGGCCGCCCGGCTGGACCCGCTGCTGCCGGTCCAGCTGATCGCCCGGCAGGGTGACTGGGGGCACGTGCTCTGCTCCAACGGCTGGGCCACCTGGGTGGACGGCCGACTGCTGATCAACCTCCCGACGGCGCCGCCGGACGCCACCGGCCCGCCGGCCCGGACGGCCGACCCCCGCCCGGCGCTGGCCGAGGCCGAGGGCGCGCTGGCCCGCTACCGGGCGCTGCTGGAGGACCTCGCGGCCGGCAGCGCCGATCTGGAGACCTTCCGGGACCGGGCCCGCGGCCTGCGGATCGGGCTGGTCGTCGACGGCGAGGCGCTCTGGCTGTTCGACCCGGTGCACGACCGCTGGTGCTACTGCGACGGCCTCCAATTGCAGACCTACGCGGCGCCCGGGCGGCCGAACGCCTCCCCGGCCGCGACCCCGCGCCCGGCCGCCTCGCCGCCGCCCGCGCCCGGCCCGGCGCCCGCGCCCGCGCCCGCGCCCGCGCCCGGCCGAGCCCCCACCGGGTACGAGCCGACCCGGACGGGTGAGCCGTGATCCCCCCGGAGGAGTCGGGCAGCGGTGAGCCCACCGAACCGCCGCCACCGACCGGCTCGCACACCGAGGAGGTCCCCGGTCTGCCGGCCGGCATGGTCGGGCGGCGGGTGGCCGGCTACCGGCTGGAGGCCGAGATCGGCCGGGGCGGCATGGCCGTCGTGTACCGGGCCAAGGACCTGCGGCTGGGCCGGACGGTCGCGGTGAAGCTGCTGGCGCCGGAGCTGGCCCGCAACGAGGTGTTCCGCCAGCGGTTCATCCACGAGTCGGAGGCCGCCGCCGCGATCGACCACCCGCACATCATCCCGGTGTTCGAGGCGGGCGAGACGGACGGGATCCTGTTCATCGCGATGCGCTTCGTGCACGGCGGCGACCTGCGCGGGCTGATGAACCGGGGCGGCGCGTTCACGGTCGGCCGGGCGGCCCGGCTGGCCCTGCAGATCGGCTCCGCGCTGGACGCCGCGCACGACCAGGACCTGGTCCACCGGGACGTCAAGCCGGGCAACGTGCTGGTCGCCGCGGGCACGGACAGCGAACACCCGGAGCACCTGTACCTGGCCGACTTCGGCCTCACCAAGAAGTCGCTCTCGCTCAGCGGCCTGACCACCGTCGGGCAGATCGTCGGCACCCTGGACTACGCGGCGCCCGAGCAGATCTCCGGACGGCCGCTGGACGGCCGCTGCGACCAGTACAGCCTGGCCTGTGTGGTCTTCGAGATGCTGGCCGGGACGCCGCCGTTCCGGCGGGAGAGCGACCTCGCGCTGCTCTGGGCCCACCTCAACGACCCGCCGCCGACGCTGCGGGACCACCGCCCGGACCTGTCCGCCGAGGTGGACGCCGTGGTGGCCCGGGCACTCGCCAAATCACCCGAGCAGCGGTACGCCAGCTGCCTGCAGTTCGTCGCCGAGCTGCGCGCCGCCACCGCCGAGGCGCCCGGCCCCGCCACGCCCTGGCTGGCGGACGGACCGGCCACCCAGGTGCTCCCGGCGTACGGCGGCGGCGCGGGCGGGCCGTACGTCTCGCCCCCGGTGCCCGAGCCGCCGGACTGGGCGACGCCGGTCGTCCACCCCCGGGGACGCTGAGACGGGGCGGTCCCGGCCGTCAGCCGCCGTCCGCCGCGATCTCGCCGCGCCTGCTCCGGTGAGCCGCCAGCAGACCGCCGAGCAGGCCGGCGACCAGGCCCCAGGCCGCCGCCAGCGGCACCAGCAGCCAGAGCTTCGGGTCGAGCACGAGCGAGCCGCCGCCGAGGCCCGCGACCGGGTTGGTGTCGCCGAGCACGGAGCCGAGCAGATCGCCCAGCCCGCCGTCCCCGGCGCCGACCCCGAGCACCGAGAGGCCGTAGTCGGCGGAGACCCGGGACCAGACGCCCACCAGCAGCATCGTCACGGCCGCGGCCGCGCCCAGCCGGACGGCGTGCTGCCAGAGCCGGACCCCGCGCGGGGAGCGGTAGGCGGTGAGGAAGCCGGCCGCCAGCAGCAGCACGGCCGTCAGCGGCAGCAGCCACCAGACCCGGCCGTCCTGCTCCGCGAGGGTGCTGAGACTGATGGTGGCCGACTTGCCCTCGGGTGCGCGCAGCACCTCGGACAGCGACTCCGGGACGGGCAGCCCGATCGCCCCGACCAGGTGGCCGTGCCACTCGGCGCCCATCCCCAGCCCGAGGGCGAGC
This sequence comes from Kitasatospora sp. NPDC022856, assembly GCF_055561235.1. Classification (NCBI taxonomy): domain Bacteria; kingdom Bacillati; phylum Actinomycetota; class Actinomycetes; order Kitasatosporales; family Streptomycetaceae; genus Kitasatospora; species Kitasatospora sp. NPDC022856. The sequence continues at coordinate 235,091 of NZ_JBVHHE010000013.1, forward strand.
CAGACCAGGTTGGGCAGCGCCAGCAGGAGCAGGGCCAGCGTCGCCCGGGCGTCGCCGTGCACGACGGCGGTGACGAGCCCCGCCACCAGGCCGAGCACCACACAGGTGAGCAGCACCAGCAGCATCGCGAACGCGGCCGGCCGGACGGCCTGCTGGAACGGCACCAGGCCGCGCGGCAGCGGCGCCCGGCGGGAGACCGCGAAGGTGGCCGCCAGGACCACCAGCAGCCAGAGCAGCCCGAGGCCGATGGTGCTCAGCGGCTCCGCGTGGAAGCCGATCTCGGGGGTCAGGCCGAGGGCGCCCCCGAGGTCCTGGACGAGGTCGTCGCCGAGCGGGACGACGAAGGTGTGCCGGGCGGCGAGGGTGATCAGCACCAGGGCCACCACCCAGACGGCCGCCGTCCGGGCCACCCGGCCGAGCAGTTCGGCGCCGCCGGCGACCGCCCGGAAGCGCAGCTGGCGCAGGAAGACCTCCGCCATCACCAGGGCGCCGACCAGTCCGACGGTCAGCGGCATCGCGGTGATCCCGGCGTCCACCTGGGCGAAGAAGCCCGCCCCGCCGTCGAGCTGCACGGAGCCCCCGACGGCGAGCGCCAGCGCACCGGCCAGGACGTACGGGAAGCCGCCGCCCGGCAGGGAGCCGGCGCCGGCGGCCCAGAGGCCGAGGGCGGCCACCGCCGCCATCGCGGCGATCCCGGCGAGGACGACCGCCGACGCGTCCAGCCAGCCGCGCAGAACGCCGGGCGGGCCGGGGGCCGTGGTGGGGGGCTCCTGGGGCATGCGGGCTCCTGGTGGACTCGGGTGCCCCCCTCGCGTCTGAGTCCAGCGTCACCCAGGACCGGGCCGCGCGCGCTGTGTGCGCACGGCGAGCCGGCGGTGGCGTGCTGTTGCGGCGGTTGCCGGGCGGGGGCAGAAATGGAAGCCAGTGACAGGAGCCTTCTGTGCCGGTCGTTTCGCCGGCCGCCCGCGAAACGGAGCCTCGATGAGTTCCCAACCGCCCCTCTCCGGGCCCCCGTCCGGACCGCCGTCCGGCCCGCTCTCCGGGCCGCCGTCCAGCGGCCCGCCGGGACCGCCGTCCGTTCCCCCGTCCGGGCCGTCCGGGCCGGGCGGCTCCTCCGGCGGCTCCTCCGCCGGTGGGCCGGGCGGGCGTCCGACGCCGTGGTGGCGGTCCCGCGCGAAGCTGGCGCTGGCCGGGGGCACCGCGGCGCTGGCCGTGCTGGCGACGGTGCTGATCGTCAACAGCGGCGGCGGGAGCGGTACCCCCAGCGATGCCATCCCGGCCGCGAACGAGGTGGCGCTGCAGACTCCGGGCGATCCGGGACCGGCGCCGTTCACCCAGTCGGTCGAGACCACCGCGGTCTCCTCTCCCGCGTCGGCCCCGGGCAGTCCGGGCGGCGCCACGAAGAGCACCGCCGCGGCCTCGCCGGGCGGCATCCGCACCGTGCAGGGCTCCTCGGCCGGACTCTACGCCGGTGAGAAGTCCAAGCCGGCCTGCGACGTCGAACGGCTGATCTCCATGACGTCGACCGGGGACACCGGCCGGGCCTGGGCGGCCGCCCAGGGGATCGAGCAGTCCGCCATCCCGGGCTATCTGCGCTCGCTGACCTCCGCCTACCTGCGGGTGGACACCCGGGTCACCAACCACAGCTACAAGGGCGGGGCGTCGGTCGCCTACCAGTCGGTGCTGCAGGCCGGCACCGCCGTCCTGGTCGACGCGCAGGGCGTACCGCGGGTGCGCTGCAGCTGCGGGAACCCGCTGAAGCCGCCGGAGCTGGTGAGCGACGCCAAGTACACGGGCAAGTCGTGGACCGGCTTCCAGCCGTCCTCGCTGGTCATCGTGGTGGCGGCGCCGAAGCCGGTGACGGAGCTCGTCCTGGTGGACATCACCACCGGTGGCTGGTTCGCCCGCGTGACCGGGCAGATCAAGGTGGTGGACAAGACGGTCCAGCCGCCGGAGGTCCTGGTGCCGGGCATCCCGCCGGCCGCTCCGATGAAGCCGGTCTCCCCGTCGGCGTCGATGTCGGGCTCCACCTCGGGTTCGGGCTCGCCCTCGACCTCCGGCTCGACCTCGGGCTCGACCGGTCCGTCGACCGGGTCGGCCTCGGCCTCCAGCTCCTCGGGCACGCCGTCCGGGCCGTCCTCCGGCCCGTCGTCCTCGGCGAGCACCGGTTCGGCGTCGGCCTCGTCGTCGACCAAGTCCGCCGGCCCCACCTCGTCCTCGCCGCCCGGCCCGTCCACCGCCAGCGTGACGCCCTCCACGGCGACGGCGTCCGCGAACTCGGCGACGGCGTCCGGGCCGACGGTGGCCACGGCGAACTGTGCGACCGTCGCGCCCTCGACCCTCCCGCCGTGCCCCGGCGCCTCGGGCAGCACGCCCAGCTGACCGACCACTCCTCCGCAGCGGCGGGGCGCCTCGGATCCACCGGGCGCCCCGCCGCTGCGTCACGCCATCCACCTGCATAGTTGGATTATCAAACGCACAGCGCTACAGTGAGTCGCGATGTCAAACCCACACCCTTGGGAGCTCTCGTGACCGCCCCCCGCACCGCCGCGCCCCGCACCCCGGAGGTGCCCGATGCCGCGCACTGACCGCACCGGGACCGTGCTGCTGGCCGCCTGCCTCGGCCTCTTCACCGTCTTCATCCAGACCACCCAGACCATCGGCACGCTGGGCGCGGTCCGCGCCGACCTCGGCCTCGACGCCGCGGACCTGGTCTGGATCCCGAGCATGTACACCCTGGTGGTGGCCTCCGTCGTACTGGGCGGCGGCGCGTTCGCCGACCGCTGGGGCCGCCGGCGGATCTTCCTGCTGGGCGCGCTCGCGATGGCCGCCGGCGGGGTGGTCCTGGTGTTCGCCGGGAGCCTGTCCACCGTCCTGCTCGGGCAGGCGGTGGCCGGACTCGGCGGCGCGCTGATCACCCCCAGCTCGCTCGCCCTGGTGACCGACGCCTTCCCCGACCCGCGCCGGCGGGCCGGCGCGATCGCCGCCTGGGCCGCCGCCTCCGGCCTCGGCCTCGCCCTCGGGCCGATCACGGCCGGGCTGGCGCTGCGCTGGTCGACCTGGCACACCGCGTTCTGGCTCGGCCCCGTGATCGCCGCGCTCGCCGGCGCCGCCGCCCTGTTCGGCGTGACCGAGTCCCGGGCCGAGGGCGTCCGCCTGGACTGGCCCGGGCAGATCCTCGCCACCGGCGGGCTCGCCCTGCTCATCTACTGGCTGATCGACGGCGGCCACCACAGCTACCTCGGCGGCGCCCCACTGGCCGCCGCCCTCGGCGCGGCCGTCCTGCTCGCCGCCTTCGTCGTGGTCGAACTGCGCCGCACCCACCCGCTGCTCGACCTGCGGCTGATGCGCGACCCCTCGTACAGCGCGGCGCTGCTGCTGGCCGGCACCGTCCTGTTCGGCTTCGTCGGCCTCGCCATGCTCCAGGTGCTCTGGCTGCAGCAGGTGCGCGGACTGACCGCGCTCCAGGTGGGCGTCCAACTCCTCACGGAATTCGGCATGTTCATCCTGGCCTCGGCGGTCGCCGGGATCCTCGGGCCACGGTTCGGCGCGGCCCGGCTCATCATCACCGGGCTGCTGCTGGCGGCGGCGGGCGCCGGCCTGTTCGCCACCGTCGAACCGGCCGACGGGTTCGGCGGCTACGCCCCGGCGCTGGTGCTGTTCGGCTTCGGCTGCGGCCTGGCCGGCGCGCCCTCGACCGCGCTGGCGGTCGGCCATGTGCCGCGCGGCAAGGAGGGCGCGGCCGCCGGCACGGTCAACGCCGCCCGCCAGGTCGGCGCGGTGCTCGGCACCAGCGTCCTCGGCACCCTGATGACCAGCCGCTTCGGCGAGCGGCTCGGCGCCCTCCGGAACCCGCGGCCGCAGGACGTGGCCCAGGCCTTCACCGACGCCGTCGGCCGCGCGGCCTCGGTCGCCGCGATCGTCCTCCTCGCCGGCGCCGCCGCGGGCGCCCTCCTCCTCGCCCTCGCCCGGCGCCGCCGTCCCGCGCCGAGCCCGGCGGAGCCGGAGCCGGCCACCCTCACCGCGGTGCGCGCCTCGAACACCTGACGCTTCGTCGCCCCCGCGCGAGCGGATCCCGGCTTCCGCCCGAGGTCCCGGCGCGGCCGGGGGTCCGGGCGGCCCCCTCGACAGGGGGCCGCCCGTGCCGGCTGCGCCTCTCGCGAGAAACTGACGAAGGGTCAGGACTCTTCGGGGCGGATCTTCGCCAGGCCCCGGTAGCGCTCCGGGTCGACCACGGCGGACAGTCCGTTGAGCATCAGCCGGGTGCCGCCCTGGAGGTGGGCGGTGTCCTGGGTGCCGTCCCCGCTCAGCACCAGGTACGCGTACTGCTCGGTCCAGTCGAGCCGGGATCCGGCGCCCTGGGCGACGAGTTCGAGCGTCACCAGGGAGACCCAGCGGCGCAGGCCGTCCACGTGGGCCTCGTACACGTAGACGATGCGCTCGCCGGGCACGATGTCGTGGAACCGGGAGCGGTATTCGAGCCGCTCCTCGATGTCCCCGGAGACGAACAGGTTGGTCGCCACCTCGCTGCCGCCGACCCGGAAGTCCAGCGCGTGGGTGGCGTGCTTCGAGGAGCCGGGGAGGCGGAACCAGCGGGTGCGCAGCGCGGGCTCGGCGAAGGCCGCGAAGACCTGCTCCGGCGGCGCCGAGAAGCCGACCTGCAGGGCGAAGGAACCGTGGACGACCTGCGGTTTCCCGTCGGTCGGAGAAGTGCCTTCATGTGCGTGATCAAGGCGGCCAGAGCTCACGCGGCGACACTACCACGCAGGCCGATCACCGTTCGGCCGCTCGGCCGGCGACCGTGTCGCGTCGCCGGCCGAGCGGCCTGATTGGACGTCAACTTCCGTTGCCCATAGGGTCAGATCCAGCCTTCGAGGGAGGCCAGGAAGCCGTCCAGGTCGTCCCGGTGGATGCAGTGGCCGGTGTCCGCCACGTACCGCACCTCGAACCCGCTCGCGCGCAGGGTCTCGGCCAGCTCGTCCGGGACGAGGTGGTGGTCGCCGGCGCCCTGGACCAGCGAGGGCACGACCGGGCGGGCCGGTACGTAGCTGTGCGAGCTCTCCAGCCAGTCGACGGCCCGGACGTCCCACCGCGCGTACCCGGCGAGCTCGGCCTCGATGTCCTCGGGCTGCCAGCGCGGGAACATCGGGCGGATGGCCTCGGCGGTCGCCACCTTGGTGAACTGGGCGAACTCGCGGATCTCCGCGACCGCCTTCTCGGTGAAACGCCAGGCGGGGTCGCTGTAGACCACCTTGGCCGGGCGCAGCCCCTCCACCGCCAGCGAGAGCACCGAGGCGCCGAAGGAGTGGCCGATCGCGAGGTCCGCGCCGGCCGGCAGCGACTCCACCAGGTCGGCGGCGAGCAGCTCCGGCGAGTAGGAGTCGGCCTGCGGGCTCTCGCCGTGGCCGCGCAGGTCCGGCATGATCACCCGGTAGCCGCGGTCGGCCAGCCGGGGCGCCACCCGGCTCCAGGTGTCCGACGACGAGATGATGCTGTGGACGAGCAGGGCGACCTTGTCGCCGTCGCCGACTTCGTGGAGCTTGAGCCTCATGGGCCGGGTCTTCCTCTCAACGCGTGGTCCGGACGGTCCGGAGGTGTCTGACGGGCCGGCGGTGTCCCCCGGCCGTACGCGGCGGGCCGGCCGCGGCGGCCCGGCGGGTCGTCAGCGGTCGGCGGCGGTCAGGTGCACCAGGGCGCGGGCCGCCAGGCGGTAGCCGAAGGCGCCGAGCCCGACCACCACACCGCCGGCCAGCGGGGCGATCACCGACTCGTGCCGGAACTGCTCGCGCGCCCAGACGTTGCTCAGGTGCACCTCGACCCAGGGCTGCGGATAGCTCGCCAGCGCGTCGCGCAGGCTCCACCCGGCGATCATCAGCGCGCCGGGGTTGACCACCGCGCCGACACTGCTGAGCCGGTGCTCGTGGATGGCCCGGACGAGGTCGCCCTCGGAGTCGTGCTGGATCGAGCGGACCTCCCAGCCCACGCCGCTCACCTCCTCGGCGACGGCCTTCTCGATGTCGGCCAGCGTGTCGGTGCCGTAGATCTCCGGCTCGCGCTGGCCGAGGATCCCGAGGTTGGGGCCGTTCAGGAGAAGCATCGTGGTCATGAGTCACCTCGCTGGTCGGAGACGCGGATCGCGCCGGGTGCCCGGTCGGGGGTCTGTACCGGGTCGGTGTGCTGGTCGCCCAGGCCGAGTTCGGCCCCGGCCACCTCCTCGGCGCGGGTCATCGCGTACCGCAGGATGGGCGGCGCCATCAGCGAGGTCACGATCGCGACGAGGATGATGATGGTGTACGTCTCGGTGTTCAGGACGCCGAGCCGCAGGCCGGTCATCGCGACGATCACCTCCACGACGCCGCGGGAGTTCATCCCGGCACCGAGCGCCAGCGCCTCCCAGCGGTTGAGCCGGCTGAGCCTGGCCCCGATGAAGGCCCCCACGAACTTGCCGAAGATCGCCACGGCGAGCACCGCGACCGCGACGCCCAGGACGATCGGGCGGCCCAGCGCGGTGAGGTCCATCCGCAGGCCGGCGGTGGCGAAGAAGAGCGGGGCCAGGAAGGCCAGCACCGTGGTCCGCAGCGGCTCCAGCTTCGCCGGGTCCAGCTCGCCGCTGGTGCCGATCAGCACACCGCAGACGAAGGCGCCGAAGATGGCCTCCAGGTGCATCGCCTGCGTCGCCGCCGCGCTGAACAGCACCAGCACCACGGCGGTGGCGATCGTCGGCATCGGGCCCTCCGACCGGCCGGCCGCGCGCAGGGCCCGGCCGACCAGCGGGCGGCCGACCACCAGGGCGAAGACCACCACGCCGATCGGGTACAGCACCGCGGTGGTGACCACCCCGGCGGTCAGCCCGGCGGTGGCCATCGCCGAGACGACGGAGAGCAGGAACCAGCCCACCACGTCGTCGACCACGCCCGCGGCCAGGATGAGCTGGCCGATGTCGCGGTGCAGCAGCTTCATGTCCAGCAGGGTCTTGGCGATCACCGGGATCGCCGTGACGCACATCGCCACGCCGAGGAAGAGCGCGAACACCGCCGGGTCCGCGCCGCTCGGCAGGAAGGACCGCGGCAGCAGGTAGCCGGTGCCGATCCCGAGGCCCAGCGGCAGCAGCAGGCCGGCGATGCTGACCCGCGCCGCGGTCAGCCCGCGCCGGCGGACCAGGGCGAACTTCAGCTCCGCGCCGGTGACCCCGACGAGCAGCAGCACGCCGAGCTGCCCGACGGCGTCCAGCAGGTGCAGCTGGTCCGGCTTCTGCGGCAGCAGCCAGTCGGAGAAGCCCGGCAGCAGCGGTTCGAGGACCGAGGGCCCGAGCAGGACGCCCGCGCACAGCTCACCGGCCACCGCGGGCAGGTTGAAGCGCTGGGCCAGCCGGCCGAGGACGAGTGCCAGGAGGAGCAGCACGGCGACCTGGAGGAGGAACACCAGGAGCGAGTGCTGACCGATCGTCGGCACGGGTGCGGCGGTTCGCATGTCGACCCATTCCAGGAGGTGGTTCAGCGGTTGGTTGCGGCGTCCTGCCCGGTGAGTCTCCGGGCCAGCAGCTCGATCACCTCGGCGCTCCGGTCGGCGAGGAAGAAGTGTCCGCCGGGGAGGACCTCCAGCTCGGTCGCCCCGGTGGTGTGCTCCTCCCAGGCCCGCGCCTCGTCGATCGACACCCGCGGGTCGCTGTCGCCGGCGAGCACCGTCAGCGGGCAGTCCAGCCGCTGGTCGGGGTCGTGCCGGTAGCGCTCGATGGCGGTGTAGTCGCTGCGGATGGCCGGCAGGATCATCGCCAGGTTCTCCGGATCGGCCAGCATGAGCTGGCTGGTACCGCTCAGCGCCTTGAGCTCGGCCACCACGTCGGCGTCCGAGCCGGTGTGGACGTTCTCGTCGCGGTAGCGGGACGGCGCCCGCCGGCCGGAGGCGAACAGGCGTACCGGTGCCGGGAGTCCGGCCCGCCGCAGGCGCAGGGCCACCTCGTACGCGAGCACCGCGCCCATGCTGTGGCCGAACAGCGCCAGCGGCTTGTCGTCCAGGTGGCGCACCGCCGCGAAGATCTCGTCCGCGAACTCGGGGATGTTGTCGATGCCCGGCTCCTGGTGGCGCATCTGACGGCCCGGGTACTGGATCGCCAGCACCTCGATCCCCTTCGGGGCGAGCACCCGCGACACCGGGAAGAAGAAGCTCGCGGACCCGCCGGCGTAGGGCAGGCAGACGAGCCGCACGGTGCTCGTCGGCACCGGGTGGAAGACACTGACCCACTTCTCGTAGTGGGCGGTCGTCGCTTGGGCCATGCCGGATCTTCCCTTCGGGCAACGGTCCGTGGCGCGGCCGCGGGCCCACGCCGGAAGGCGGTGGCGGGCGGACTGCGCACGGGTCCCCGGATTCTTCGGGACGTCCGCACAGTAGGCCGATCAAGACCGGTCGTGGTATCCCCCGATCTGATAGCCGGGGCGGACGTTGACGCTTCACGCGGGTCGCGGTAGTAGTCTTCCGATGTTCCTGCCAGGGCTGTCGCGCCCCGTTGTCGCGCGCAGCCGCCGCGGCGTCCGAGCAGCGCCTGCGCGCTCCTCCGCCGTGTTCCCGCCGCCGTGCCCACCCGCCGTGCACCGGTCCGCACCGGTCCGCCGCCTCCCTGCGATGAGGGGTCCCTATGCCCAAGGTGTCACCGCACGAGCCCCCGACCGGCCCGACGGACACGGACGTGGTCGTCGTCGGCAACGGGCCGATCGGGGCCGCGCTCGCCGTCCTGCTCGCCCAGCACGGCTGGCGGACGACCGTGCTGGAACGCCGCCGGCGCCCGTACACACTGCCCCGGGCGACCAGCTTCGACGGGGAGACCGCCCGGCTGCTCGCCGCCTGCGGGATCGGCCCGGACCTCGGCCGGATCACCGAACCGGCCTCCGGCTACCAGTGGCGGACGGCGGACGGCGAGACCCTGCTGGACATCGAGTTCCGGACCCCGGGCCCGTACGGCTGGCCGGATGCCAACACCATGCACCAGCCCGCCCTGGAGGAGCTGCTGGCCGCCCGGACCGCGCGGCTGCCCGGGATCACCGTGGAGCGCGGCCGGCAGGTCGTCGGGATCGCCGACCACGGCGACCGGGTCCTGGTGACGGCCGAGGACGAGGACGGCGCGGCGCGGACGGTCTCGGCCCGCTGGGTGGTCGGCTGCGACGGCGCCAACAGCTTCGTCCGGGACCACCTCGACGTCCCCGTCACCGACCTCGGCTTCTCCTACGAGTGGCTGCTGTGCGACGTAGAACTGCGCGAGCCGCGGGCGTTCGTACCGACCAACCTGCAGATCTGCGACCCGGCCCGGCCCACCACGCTGGTGGGCAGCGGCCCCGGGCACCGGCGCTGGGAGTTCATGCGGCTGCCGGGCGAGCGGGCCGCCGAGCTGAACCGCGAGGAGACGGCCTGGCGGCTGCTCGCCCCGTTCGGGGTCACGCCGGACACCGCCACCCTGCTGCGCAGCACCACCTACATGTTCCAGGCCCGGTGGGCCGACCGCTGGCGGGCGGGCCGGGTGCTGCTGGCCGGTGACGCGGCCCATCTGATGCCGCCGTTCGCCGGGCAGGGCATGTGCTCGGGCATCCGGGACGTGGTCAACCTGTCGTGGAAGCTTGACCTCGTGCTGCGGGGTCTCGCCGACGAGGCGGTGCTGGACACCTACACCGGGGAACGCCGGGCGCAGGTCAGGGAGTCGATCCTGGCCTCGGTCCAGCTGGGCCGGGTGATCTGCGTGACCGACCCGGCCGCCGCCGCCGAGCGGGACGCCACGGTGCTGGCCAACCGGCACGGCCGGGGCCCGACCCGGCCGGAGCCGGCCAAGCCCCTCACCGAGGGCCTGCTGTACGGCGGCGGGGGCGACGGACCGCTCAGGCCGGCCGGCGAGGTCGTGCCGCAGGGGGTGGTCGACGGGCCCGGCGGCCGCGGCCTGTTCGACGAGGTGGTCGGGCGCGGCTTCGTGCTGCTGCTCGCGCCCGGGGCGGACGCCCGGCTCGGCGCGGAGCGGCTCTCCTTCCTGGCCGGGCTGCGGGCGCACGTGGTGCGGCTGCTGCCGGCCGGCCGGACCCGGGACGGGCAGGGGGACGGCGGCGCCGGGGAGTCGGGCGAGGTCCGGGTGGTGGACACGGACGGCGTCTACGGGGCCTACCTGGCGCGGTACGGGGCGAGCGCGCTGCTGGTCCGCCCGGACTACCACGTGTTCGGCGCGGCCGGCGAGCCGGCGGGCGCGGCCGCGCTGGTGGACGGGCTGCGGGCCGGGCTGACAGCCGCCGTACCGGCGGGCGCGGCGGGCCACGGGGGCTGACGCGGCGACGGCCCGCCCGGACCGGCTGGTCCGGGCGGGCCGTCCCGCGCCCTACTGCCCGCGGGCCAGCAGCACGGCGCCGCGCAGCGAGGAGAGCCCGCCCAGCCGGGCCGGGGCGACCGGCAGCGGGGCCAGGCCCGGCCGGGCGAGCGCGGCGAGGTGCTCGGCCGTCCGGTCGGCGAGTTCGGGGATCCCGGCCGCGAAGCCGCCGCCGAGCACGGCGAGCCGGGGGTGGAGCAGCTCCGCCACGCCCACGGCGGCGGCGGCCAGGGCGCGGCCGGTCCGGTCGAGTGCCGTGACGGCCCAGGACTGCCCGGCCCGCAGCCCCGCCCGCAGCTCGTCGAAGGTGACGGGCGCGCCGCGCAGCCGCTCGGCGCGGGCCAGGGTGGCGGGCCCGGAGGCGGTCGCCTGGAGGCACCCCCGGCGGCCGCAGACGCAGACCGGGCCGTCCAGTTCGACGACCAGGTGGCCGAGTTCGAAGGAGCCGTGCGCCGGGCCCGGGCAGAGCCGGCCGCCGAGCACGAGGCCGCCGCCGACGCCGGTGCCGACGCCCAGGTAGAGGAGGTCGGCGCAGGCCGCCGCCTCGGCCTCGGCGAGGGCCGCGAGGTCCCCGTCGTCCGCCCAGACGACGGCCGCCCCGGGGAACAGCGCCCGCAGCGCCGGGCCCAGGGGCAGACCGGTCCACTCCGGCCGGCTGGGCCAGGCGGTGACCCGCTCGTCCGGGCCGACGGTGGCGGGCATCGCGACACCGACGGCCCGGAAGGGCGCGCCCGACCGGGCCGCCAGCGCGCCGACGTGCTCGGCGAGCCGGGCCAGGTCGTGGTCGGCGTCGCGGCCCGGGCCCCAGGCGAAGGAGGTCTCCTCGGCCCGGCCCGTCGCCGACTCCGCCCGCAGGGCGACCTTGGTGCCGCCGACGTCGATGCCGAGGTAGCGCGGCGCCTCCTCGGCGTCCGCCGCGCCGCCGGGCCCCAGTGCCGGTCCGTTCTCGCCGGTCCGCATGGTGTGCCGCCTCCGCGCGGTCGGGTCAGCGCTCGCTGAGGGCCGGGCAGAGGGCGAGCAGCTCGACCGGGCGGCGCAGCACCACGTCGGGGCCGGCCGCGAGCAGCTCGGCCTCGTCCGGACCGGCCCAGAGGGCGGCGGCGGAGGCGACGCCGGCGCCGCGGGCGCTGGCCAGGTCGGTCGGCGCGTCACCGATCATGATGGCCTGGTCGGCGGGTACGTCCAGCAGCTCCAGCGCGCGCAGCACGATGTCGGGGGCGGGCTTGGGCCGGGCCACCTCGTCGGAGCCGATCACGTGGGCGAAGTACGGGAGCAGGCCCAGGCCGTCGAGCAGGGAGCGGGCCCGGTCGCCGGCCTTGCCGGTGGCCACGGCCATCCGCAGGCCCCGGTCACGGAGCTCCTGGAGCAGTTCGGGGATGCCGTCGAAGACCTGCACCTGGTGCGCGAGCCGGTAGCTCTCGCGGACGAAGGGCGCCTCCATCTCCAGCGGCAGGCCCATGATCCGCATGATGTCGGGGAAGTAGCGGCCCTGGTGGCGCTGGTACTCCTCGAAGGGCGCCGGGCCGCCGCCGACGATCTCGGCGTAGGCGATGGAGAACGCCTGGCCCATCACGGCGAAACTGTCGACGATGACCCCGTCCAGGTCGAAGACGACCGCCTGCCGGGGGTTCGCTGCTCTGTCCGTGGTCGTGGCGGACCCGGGTGCCGATGTGGCGGTCATGAGGTCCTCACCTCCTCGTGGGCGGCTGCGGGACGGGCGGATCGCGCCCGGCCGGCAACGCGGGCCGACTCGTAGAAACTCTCGATGAGCTGGACCGTGCCACGCGCCTGCGCGATGGCCCGGCCGCGATGGGCGGGGTCGGCCAGCAGTGCCCCGAGGCCGTCCAGTTGGCGCCGGTACTCGGCCCCGATCGGCTCCGCCGGCACGGCGATCCGACGGGTGGTGCCCTCCCGGGTCAGGGTCAGGACCGGCTCGGGCTGCCGGTTGGGGCTGAAGCCGAAGGTGCAGCGCAGTTCCGCGCTGCCGGCGCTGCCCTCGACCACGATCCGGGAGACGTCCAGGGCCTCGTGGGAGGCCCAACTGGCCCGCAGCGAGACGGAGATGCCGTCCTCGCGGACCAGGAAGCCGCGGGCGGTGTCCTCCACGTCGCCGGTGAGCGCGTCGGCGGGCCGGTCCTGGCGCCAGGCGGCGGACCAGGCGCCGACGTTGACGAAGTCGTCGGAGGTCGCGCCGACCACCTGGGCGAACTCGGCCGGCCCGACCAGGGCGGCCAGCGCGTCCAGCAGGTGCCAGCCGAGGTCGACCAGCACCCCGCCGCCGGCCGTGCTGCGCCGGGTGAACCAGCCGCCGGCCTTCGGGACGCCGCGGGCCCGCACCCACGACAGGTCGACGTGCCGCACCCGCCCCAGGTCGGGGACGAGCGCGGCCAGTTCGCGGACGTCGGCGCGGTGCCGGGCGGCGCTGCCGGCCAGCAGCATGCCGCCGTCGAGCTCGGCCCGCGCCAGGTCGTCCGCCTCGGCGGAGGTCAGGCAGACCGGCTTCTCCAGGAAGACCGCGAGGCCTCGCCGCAGCAGCGCCGCGGCCACCTCGGCGTGCAGGTGGTTGGGCACGGCGACGACGGCGACGTCGACGTCCTCGGGGTGCAGCGCGTCCACCGCCGCGTGGGCGGGGATGCCCGTCGCCTCGCCGACCGCCGCCCGCAGCGCCGGGTCGGGGTCGACGACGGCGACCACGTCGAAGTCCTCGTGCGTCCTGAGCCGCGAGAGCCAGAGCTCCCGGCCGGCCCAGCCGAGCCCGACGACGGCGGCGCGATGCCTCACAGGGCTGCCACTGCGTCGGCGACGATCGCGGCGGTGGCGTGCAGGGCCTCCTCGGAGGCGAGCAGGACGCGGTGGTGCAGCCAGACGCAGTCCCGGCTGACGGCCTCGGTGTTGGGGCAGCGCTCGGCGACCGCCTCCGGGGTCTCGTCGGGGGCGGCGGTCTCCCAGAACGCGTCGGTGCGGTAGATCGCGCGGAACGCGGCGAAGGCCGGCAGGCCGGCGTCGACCAGGCGGTCGACGAGCTCGTTGCGGCCCTCCTCGGAGATGCCGGGGATCCGGAACATCGCCATGTAGTGCGAGTTGCGGTCGGCCCGCGGGTCGCTGCCCTGGGGGACGACGCCGTCGATCGCGCCGAGCAGGCCGGACAGCAGGTTCCAGCGCTCCTCGCGCAGGTCGGTCTGGGCGTCGAGGCGGCGCAGCTGGGCGCGGAGCACGGAGGCCGAGAACTCGTTGAGCCGCATGTTGGTGCCGGCGATCTGGTGGAAGTACCGGCGGTCGGTGCGCGGCCGGCCGCAGCTGTGCCGCAGGAACGCGGCCTCGTACAGCTCCGACTCGGGGAACAGCAGGGCGCCGCCCTCGCCGGCGGTCATCAGCTTGCCGTTCTGGAAGCTGAAGGCGGCCACCGAGCCGAGCTCGCCGACCCGCTTGCCCTGCCAGCGCGCGCCGTGCGCGTGCGCGGCGTCCTGGAGCAGCGGGACGCCGGTGGACTCGGAGAGCTTGCCGAGGGCGTCCATGTCCGCGATGAGCCCGGCCATGTGCACGGGCATGATCACCCGGGTGCGCGGGGTGATCGCGGCGGCCACGGCCGCCACGTCGATGTTGTAGGTCACCGGGTCGACGTCGACGGGGACGGCGACCGCGCCGAGCCGTTGGGCGGCCTGGGAGGAGGAGATGAAGGTGAAGCCCGGCACGATGACCTCGGTGCCCGGGCCGGCGCCCAGACACTGCAGCGCCAGCTCCAGCGCGTGCGTGCCGTTGGTGACCGCCAGGGCGTGCGGTGCGCCGTGGTGGTCGGCGAACTCGCGCTCGAAGGAGTTCACCTCGTCCCCGCCCATGCGCCACCACTGGCCCTGCTCCAGAGCGCGTATCAGGCCGCTCCGCTCGTCGTCGTCGTACTGCGGCCAGGAGGGGAATTCCGGTGCCGGTCGCGCGTTCATGTCTCTCCAAATCTCCGCTACGAACTGGTCTCCGCTTTTGGACGGCCTGGCGGGATTGAGCGGGCGGGGCGCGTGGCCGACGGAAGAGCGGAACAATGGCCCCTGGGATTTCACGCAAGGTATTGCGGCCTCACAGTAGGCGCCGCCCTCGGCGGCCCGCATCCCTCGTTCTGGTAGTCGTCGGCCCCGACCTGCCGATCACCCGTCAGCGCAGCCCGAAGAATGCGCGGTACTCGTCCACCTGACCGTTCAGCATGTGGATTCCGTGGTGGACGTCGAACCCCAGGGCGGCCGCCAGCCGCAGCAGCGGCGTCTCCCTCGGTTGCATGATGATGTCCGCCACCACGGCGCCGGGCGCGAGGGCGTCCGGCCGGAACGGCAGCGGGTCGCCCGGGCGCAGGCCCAGCGGGCTGGCGTTCACCGCGATGTCGCTGTCGTGCAGGGGCGGTTCGGCCGAGGCCCGGACCCGGCCGGGCCAGTGCTCGGCCAGCCGTGCGACGAGCGCGGCCAGCCGGGGCCCGTCCGGGTCGGTGACGGCGAGCCGCTCCGCGCCCGCGGCGAGCACGGCGGCCGCGATGGCGCTGCCCGCCCCGCCGGCGCCGGCCAGCGCGACCCGGCGGCCGCGGACGTCGTGGCCGGCCCGCGCCAGGCCCGCGACGAAGCCGGAGCCGTCGAAGTTCTCGGCGAGCCAGCCGCCGTCGGGTTCGCGGCGCAGCACGTTGGCGGTGCCGGTGATCTCCACGGTGCGGCTGCGCCGGTCGGCGAGGCCGGCGGCGGCGGCCTTGTGCGGCACGGTGACGAACAGGCCGTCCAGGTTGCCGATGTGCTGCAGGCCGCGGACCACCGTGGCCAGGTCCCCCGGCCGGGCGTGCACCGGGACGAGCACCGCGTCGATGCCGAGCCGGGCGAACAGCGGGTTCAGCAGCCCGGGTGACTGCACCTGGGCGACCGGGTCGCCGAGGACGGCGTACAGCCGGGTGGCCCCGCCGATCGGCGGGCCGGGCGGGACGGCGTGCTGCGGGGCGTCGGTCATCGTGGCCTCCCGGGGCGGGGTGCGGTGCCCTGTGCGACCGTCTCCGCGAACATCTCCGCGACGGTGAAGGCGAGTTCCATCGACTGCTCGGCGTTCAGGCGCGGATCGCAGGCGGTCCGGTAGTTGCCGGGCAGCTCGTGCTCGGCGATCCCCCGGGCGCCGCCGAGGCACTCGGTGACGTCCTCGCCGGTCGACTCCAGGTGGAGGCCGCCGGGGTGGGTGCCGAGCGCGCGGTGGACGTCGAGGAAGCCGGCGATCTCCTCGACGACGTGGTCGTAGTGGCGGGTCTTGTACCCGTTGTCCGCGGTGCGGGAGTTGCCGTGCATCGGGTCGCACTGCCAGACCACCTGGTGGCCGGAGGCGGTGACCTTCTCGACGATCGGCGGGAGCACCTCGCGGACCCGCGCGTGCCCCATCCGGCTGATCAGCGTCAGCCGCCCGGGGGTGCCGTGCGGGTCGAGCCGGCGCACGTACTCGACCGCCTGCTCGGGGGTGGTGCCCGGGCCGATCTTCACGCCGATCGGGTTGGCCAGCAGCTCCGCGAAGGCGATGTGCGCGTCCTCGGGCCCGCGGGTGCGCTCGCCGATCCAGAGGAAGTGCGCCAGTCCGCTGGAGTACAGCGGCTCCGGCCCGTCGTCCGTCACCCGGAGCAGGGCGCTCTCGTAGTCCAGCAGCAGGGCCTCGTGGCTGACGTAGACCTCGCTCCCGGGCGCCGTCCCGCCGTCGGCTCCCGGGCCGGCCGGGAGGCCCAGGCCGCGGCCGATCTCCTCGGCCGCCGGCGCGTACCGGTGGCCCCCGGGCGCGTCGCGGACGAAGCGGAGGTTCTCGGCGTGCAGCGCGTGCGGGTCGCCCAGGCCGTCCCGGCGGAGCCGGCGGGCGATGGCCACCGTCCGCGAGGCCTCGGCGTGGGCCCGCAGCATCCGCTCCGGGTCCGGGGTGCGGGCGGCGGGCGTGGGTTCGACGCCGTTGACGATGTCGCCCCGGTAGACCGGCAGGCCGTGGGCGTCGACCTGGTGGGAGCGCGGCTTGGCGTACTGGCCGGCGGCCCGGGCGACCGGCACCACCGGCAGCCCGGTGGTGTGGGCGAGCACCAGGGCCATCCGCTGCAGCAGGCCGAGGTTGGCGCGCAGGTGCGGCTCGGTGTTGTCGGCGAAGGTCTCCGCGCAGTCGCCGCCCTGGAGCAGGAAGGCCTCGCCCCGGGCGACGGCCGCCAGCCGCTCGGCGAGCCGGGCGGTCTCGGCGGGCGTGACGATCGGTGCGGCGGCGCGCAGCCGGGCGACGACCTCCTGCGCGCGGGCCCGGTCCGGCCAGCCGGGCTGCTGCGCGGCGGGCCTGGCCAGCGCGGCGGCGAGGCGGTCGGCGAGCAGCCGTTCCGCCGGGCCGGTCCGCGCGGCAGGCGGGCCGCCGGGCGGCCGCCGTGGTGAGTACCTCATGACACCGCCGCCCCCGTCCCGGCGGGCCCGTCGGCGCCGTGCCCGACGAGCCGGGCGAGCGGCCGGCGCGGCATCCGCGCCAGGGCCTCCAGGACGGCCCGCTCGGGCACGTCGTGGACCAGTTCCGCGCCCGCCGGGCCGTCCAGCACGAAGGCCAGCCCGCTGAGGGCCTTCTTGTCCCGCCGCATCAGCTCGACCAGTTCGCCCGGCCGCACGCCCTCGGGCAGCGCGCCGGGCAGGCCGTAGGAGGCGACGACCGCCCGGTGCTCGTCCACCCGGGCGGGGTCGATCCGGTCCAGGACGCCCGCGAGCAGGCCCGCGAAGACGGTGCCGACGGCGACCGCCTCGCCGTGGCGCAGTGCGAAGTCGGTGGCCACCTCCAGGGCGTGGCCCAGGGTGTGGCCGTAGTTGAGCAGGTGCCGAAGTCCGGTGTCGCGTTCGTCGGCCGAGACGATGCCGGCCTTGAGCGTCACGCTGGCGGCGATCCGGTCCGCCAGGGCCAGCGGGCGCAGGTCGCCGGCGCCGATGAAGTGGCACCGGGCGATCTCGCCGAGGCCGTTGAGCATCTCGCGGTGCGGCAGCGTCGCCAGGTAGTCGGTGTCGCAGAGCACCGCGGCGGGCTGCCAGTAGGCGCCCACCAGGTTCTTGCCGGACGGCAGGTTGACCGCCGTCTTGCCGCCGACGCTGGCGTCCACCTGGGCCAGCAGCGTGGTCGGCAGGTGCACGACGGGCACCCCGCGGTGGTAGAGGGCCGCCGCCAGGCCGACCACGTCGGTGGTGGTGCCGCCGCCGCAGGAGACCACGGCGTCGGAGCGGGTCAGCCCGAACCGCACGAACTCCGCGCAGAGCGCCTCGACGGTGGCGAGGTTCTTGTCCGGCTCGCCGTCCCGGGCGGGCAGCAGCAGGGTCTCGACACCCGTGTCGGGCACCCACTGGGCGGGGCGCGCCGACACCACCGCCACCCGCCGGGCACCGAGCCCCCGGATCACCTCGGCCAGCGAGGAGCGCACTCCCGGGCCGATGAGCACGTCGTACGAACGGTCGCCGATGCGCACCGGAACTTGTTCTCTCACGCCGCTTCAACCTGTCCTGTAGAACGTCGAACGCCGACTCTTCGGTGGTGCGCCCGCGGTGGGGCCCCTGCTCCGGTGCCACCCGGGCCCGGACCCGCGCCCGGGGCCCCGGCGGCGGTCGGCCGCCGGGATCCCGGGCGTGCGCAGGACGTGCCCGGCCGTTACTGGCCGGTGGTCACCCGCAGGATGCGGGCCTCGGCCCGCTCCTTGCGGTCGTGCTCGTCGAGCTGCGGGTAGGACGGGCAGCCGAAGACCCGCTGGAACGGCGCGAAGGTGTCCCACTCCGGGCGCCGGCGCATCTCCTGGGCGACGGCGTTGTGCTCGCTCCAGAAGTCGCCGCCGATCAGCCGGATCAGGTAGCGCTCCAGCGCGTCGCGGGAGGTGGTCCGGCCGGCGTCGGCGGCCACCGAGACCAGCTCACCGTCGTAGAAGGCGTGGATCAGCCGGATGTAGGTGTCGTACCCGGTCTTGAAGTAGTTCGAGTACTCGTCGATCAGCGCGTCGGCGTCCGCCGGGGACTTCAGCGCCGCGTCGAGGGTCTCGGCGGCGCGGGTGGCGGTGGCGGTCGCGACCAGCACGCCGCCGGAGAACATCGGGTCGCCGAAGCAGCCCGCGTCGCCGACCATCACCCAGCCGGGGCCGGTGACGGTGTCCGCGTGGTAGCAGTAGTCGGTCTCGATCTTGAGGTCCATGCTCGGCCGGGTGCCGGTGAGCCGCGCGGTGATCCGCGGCACCCGGTTCAGGTGCTCGTCGAACGCCGCCTCCGGCGAGCCCGCCGCCCGGAAGGTGTCACGCGGCATCACGGTGCCGACGCTGATGACCTCCTTGGAGATCGGGATCGCCCACACCCAGCCGTCGTTGTGCGCGCCGACCTGGATGTCGCCCTCGGCCCCGAGGTTGTGCTTCTCGTCGAGGCCCTCGTAGTGCCGGAACACCCCGACCATCCGGAGCTTCTCCAGCGTCTTGCGGAGCCCGAACTTGTTGGCGATCCGCCCGGACCGGCCGCTGGCGTCGATCACGTAGGTCGCCCGGACCTCGTGCTCCTCGCCGTCCTTCTCGTAGCTGACGCCGACCATCCGGTCGCCCTCCATCAGCAGGTCCTTGACGCCGGCGCCCAGGTGGACCTCGGCGCCCGCCTTGGCCGCCTCCTCGACGAGCATCGCGTCGAACCGGGCCCGCTCGACCTGGAAGGCGCGGTCGAAGCGCCCCTCGCCCTGCTTGCTGAAGTCCGCGCGGAAGACGCCCGAGAAGAACTTCTTCTCCGTCGGGTCGATGAATTCGCCACCGAACTTCGGGACGTATCCGCGGGATTCCAGCGCCTCGCGCAGGCCGATCCGGTCGAAAAGCCCCATCATGTAGGGCAGCAGGGACTCACCGATGTGGAAGCGCGGAAACTCGTCGCGCTCCAGGAGCACCACGGAATGACCCTGCTTGGCCAGGACAAAGGCGCTGACCGCGCCGGCCGGGCCGCCGCCGATGACAACCACATCGGCCGAGTTCTTCGCCATTGGATTCCCTTCCAGAATTGTCGTACATCGTCTGCGAATGGTGCTGCCGGAAGTGCTCCCGGCGGTGTTCCCGCCGGTCAGGGGAGGTCCCCGGACACGATCGTGCCGACGAGCACACGGTGCTCGTCGTCGTCGACGACGGTGCGCACCCGCTCCCGTCCGTCCCGGACCGTCAGGTGCCGGCGGCCCTTCAGGACGGCCTGGCCGTCCTCGAACGCCCGGCCGTAGAGGACGCCCTGCATGTCCCCCTCGGGGGGCGGCGCCGGGTTCTCCCGGGCGCGGTCCTCCAGTGCCTTCCAGTCGCTCCACCGCCGGGGCAGCAGCTTGAAGGTGTAGACGACGCTCCAGCGGGTCACCCGCCCCCGGCGCTGCAGCGCCGTCTCACCGTCGCCCCGGTCCACCAGCCGGTACTGGCAGCCGTACTGGGTCTGCACCGCGTCGGTGACGAGCAGCGGTTCGAGGTAGGACGGCCCCGGGTAGCCCACGTCGACCAGCCACTCGGCGCCGTCCAGCGCCACCCGGACGAACATGTGCTCGATCTCGGTGCCGAAGTTCTCCCTGCCCTCGGCGGTACTGGCCGCCATCAGGGAGACCTCGTAGCCGAGGGTGCCCAGCAGCCGGAAGAACAGCCGGTTCAGCTGGAAGCAGGTGCCGCCCCGTCCCTCGACGACGGCCGTCTCGAACACGGCGTCCTCGTCGAGGTCGACGAGGTTGATGCCGTCGGTGAAGTCCTGGGCGGCGATGTTGTACGGGATCGCCATGAGATGCCGCTTGTGCAGGGTGCGCAGCGTCTCGATGTCCACGCGCGTCTGCCCGGCGCAACCGATGCGCCGGAGGTAGGCGTCCGCGTCGAACACGTCGTCATCTCCTCTCTTGTCCGCGAGCCGGATCAGGGCCGCTCGTTCGGGGTCGTTCATCGGGGTCGTTCATCGGCTTGTCGGCCGGGCCGCTCGCCGGACCGCTCCGGGGCTGCGACAGGGGCCCGGCCGTGGCGGCTCAGACCGAGATGGCCGCGACACCCCCCGTGCCCTCGCCGAACATGCGCTCTTGCATGTGCGCGACAATCATCCCCGGCGTCGGGTGATCGAAAACAAGACCGGCCGAGAGCTTCGCCCCCATCAGTTCGCCCAGCCGGTTGCGCAGTTCGAGCGCGGTCAACGAGTCGAAGCCGATCTCGAAGAGGCCCTGGTCCACGTCGATGTGGTGGGACGCGCTGTAGCCGAGGACGACGGCGACCTGGGCCCGGACCACGTCCAGCAGGAGCGTCGCGCGCTCCGCGCCGGGCAGCCCGGCCAGCCGCTCGGCCAGCTTGCGCCGCTCGTCCCCCGAGACCGCGGCCCGGGCCAGCTGCCGGCTCGCGCGCACCAGGCCGCGCAGCAGCGGCGGTGCCTCGCGCCCGGCCGCGGCGTCGGCGCGCAGCGCGCGCAGGTCCAGCTTGGCCGGCACCAGCAGCGCCCGGTCACCGCGCAGCGCGGTGTCGAACAGCTCCATGCCCTCGGCCGGGGTCATGCCCAGCAGACCGCCGCGCCGGTTCAGCCGGCTGCGGGTGAGGTCGTCGGTGCCGGCCGCCATGCCGGTCTCCTGCTCCCACAGGCCCCAGGCCAGCGACAGCGCCGGCAGACCGGCCGCCCGGCGCCGGGCCATCAGCCCGTCCATGTAGGCGTTCGCCGCCGCGTAGGCGCCGGTGCCCGCGCCAAGGAACACCGCCGACACCGACGAGTAGACCACGAACGCGTCCAACTCCGGGGCCAGTTCGCGGGTCAGCTCGTCCAGGTGCCGGGTCGCGGTCACCTTCGCCGCGAACACCCGCTCCAGCCGCTCCCGGTCGACCTCGCCGATCACGCCCGCGTCGAACAGGCCCGCGGCGTGCAGCACCGCGGTCAGCCGGCGGCCGTCGCGCCGGACGGCGGCCAGCAGCTCCGCCACCGCGTCCCGGTCGGTCACGTCACAGGCCGGCACCGCCACCGACTCGGCGCCGAGCGCGTGCAGCTCGGCCACCAACTCCCGGGCGCCGTCGGCCTCCAGGCCCCGCCGGCTGGTCAGCACCAGATGCCGGATCCCGTGCTCGGTCACCAGGTGCCGGGCCAGCACCGCACCCAGCGACCCGGTACCACCGGTGACCAGCACCGTCCCCGCCCGGTCCAGCACCGGCTCCGCCCGGTCGACGGCGCCGGCCCGGGCGAGCCGGGGCACGTGGAGCGTCGCGCCGCGCACCGCGACCTGCGGCTCACCGACGGCCAGCACCGGCCCCAGCAGCGGCTCGACCTCCGACAGGTCGGACGCGTCGGTGTCCAGCAGCACGATCCGGTCCGGGTTCTCCGCCTGCGCCGCGCGGACCAGACCCCAGACGGCGGCGCCGGCCGGGTCCGTCACCGTGGCGTCGCCACCGGCGGGCACCGCGCCCCTGGTCACCACCACCAGCCGGGTCTCCTCCAGCCCGGCGCCGGCCAGCCAGGTCTGGACGACCTCCAGCACCCGGTCCGTCACGTCCAGCGGGGTGTCCGCGTCGCCGCCGGTGACCGCCTCCAGGATCGCGGTCTCCGGGACGGCCGCCCCGGACAGCGCGTCCTCCGCGAGGGTGGCCACCTCCTCGGCGGTGGACAGCCGTACCCAGGACGGCGAGCCGGCGGCCCCGTCCGGGAGCACCTCCGTCCAGTCCACCCGGAACAGCGAGTCGCCGCCCGCGCGGCCCGCCGCCGCGCCCAACTGCTCGGCGGACACCGGGCGGAACACCAGCGAGTCGGCCGTCAGGACGGCGCCGCCGGCCTCGTCGACCGCCTCCAGCGAGAGCGCGTCGGGCGCCGGCTGGGCGACCCGCACCCGCAGCGACGAGGCGCCCGCGGCGTGCAGGACCAGGCCGTTCCAGGCGAACGGCAGCATCGTCCGGTGGTCGCCCGTGCTCAGGAAGGCCTTCGCGTGCAGGGCCGCGTCCAGCAGCGCCGGGTGGATGCCGAACCCGGCGGCGCTGCCCCGGTGGTCCTCCGGCAGGGCGATCTCGGCGAAGACCTCGTCACCGCGCCGCCAGGCCGCCCGCAGGCCCCGGAACACCGGCCCGTAGACGTAGTTGTGCTCCAGCAGACCGGCGTAGAACTCCTCGGGACCGATCTCCACCCGCTCCGCGCCGGGCGGCGGCCAGGCGCTGAAGTCGAACCGCGACCCGGACGCCCGGGCCGTGGCCGTCAGGACACCGGTGGCGTGCCGGGTCCACGGGTCGCCGACGGCCTCCTCGCGGGTCGAGTACACGGCGACCGTGCGGGCACCGCCCTCGTCCGGACCGCCGACGGTGACCTGCACCCGGACGCCGCCCTGCTCGGGCAGGATCAGCGGGGCCTCGATCACCAGCTCGTCCAGCGTGCCGCAGCCGACCTCGTCACCGGCCCGCACGGCCAGCTCCACCAGGCCCGTCCCGGGCACCAGCACGACGTCGCCGACCGCGTGGTCGGCCAGCCAGGGATGGGTGCGCAGGGAGAGCCGGGAGGTGCACAGCACCCCGCCGGTCTCCGGCACCTCCACCACCGCGCCGAGCAGCGGGTGGTCCACCCCCGCCAGGCCCAGCGAGGTCGCGTCGGTGGCCGCCGCGGTCATCGGGAGCCAATAGTGCTGGTGGTCGAAGGCGTAGGTCGGCAGGTCCACCTCGGCGCCACCGGCCGCGTCGGGCAGCACGCCCGTCCAGTCCACCGCCACACCGCGGACGAAGAGTTCGGCCATGGAGGCCAGCAGGCGGCACGGGCCGCCCTCATCCCGCCGCAGCGAACCGGTCACCAGGACCTCGACCCCGACCCCGTCGGCGACCTCGGTGATCGGCTGGGCCAGCACCGGGTGGGTACTGGCCTCCACGAACACCGTGTGGTCCTCGGCGAGCAGCGCGGCGACCGCCGGGCCGAAGCGGACCTGGCTCCGCAGGTTGCGGTACACGTAGCCGCCGTCGATCACGCCGGCCTCGCGGACCCACTCACCGGTCACCGTCGAGAAGAGCGGGACCAGCGGCGCCCGGCCGCGGATGTCCGCGAACGCCTCCGCCAGGACCTCCTCCAGGGCCTCGGCGTGCCGGGTGTGGGAGGCGAAGTCCACCGCGACCCGGCGCACCCGTACCCCGTCGGCGGCCAGCACCTCGACGGCCTCGTCCAGCACGTCGAGGTCACCGGCGACCACCACCGACGCGGGGCCGTTGACCACCGCGACCTCCAGCCGGCCCGCCCAGCGCTCCAACCGGGCCAGCGCCTCGGCCTCGGAGAGCGCCACCGAGGCCATCCCGCCGAGCCCGGCCAGCTGACCGGCGATCACCCGGCTGCGCACCGCGACGATCCGGGCCGCGTCCTCCAGGGAGAGCGCACCGGCCACGCAGGCCGCCGCGATCTCGCCCTGCGAGTGCCCCAGCACCGCGTCCGGGATCACCCCCACCGACGCCCAGACGGCGGCCAGACCGACCATCACCGCGAAGCTCGCGGGCTGCACCACATCGGCCCGGTCCAGGACCTCGGCCGGCGCCTCGCCGCGCAGCACCTCCTCCAGCGACCAGTCCACCCAGGGGCCGAGCGCCCGGGCGCACTCGGCGATGCGCTCGGCGAACACCGGTGAGGTGTCCAGCAGTTCACGGCCCATCCCGGCCCACTGCGCGCCCTGGCCGGGGAAGACCAGGACGAGCTTGCCCACCGTGCCCGCGGTGCCCGTCACCAGCCCGGCGGCGGACTCGCCCCGGGCCAGCGCGGCCAGCCCGGCCGACGCCTCCGCCGGGGACCCGGCCACCACCACCGCGCGCTCGGAGAGCAGCGCCCGCCGGGAGAGCAGCGCACCGGCCAGCGCCGCCGGGGCGGCCGCCCCGGCGAGCTCCGTCAGCCGCCCGCCCTGGGCCGCCAGCGAGGCGGCGTTCTTCGCCGAGACGACCAGCGGCACCACGGCGTCGGGGGCGGGCCCGGCCTCGGCCGGCTGCTCCTCGGGGGCCTGCTCCAGGATCACGTGCGCGTTGGTCCCGCTCAGGCCGAAGGAGGAGACCCCGGCCCGGCGCGGCCGGTCCACCTCGGGCCACTCCCGCGCCTCGGTCAGCAGCTCGACGGCGCCCGCCGTCCAGTCCACCTGCGAGGAGGGCGCGTCCACGTGCAGGGTCGCGGGCATCACGCCGTGCCGCAGCGCCTGCACCATCTTGATCACACCCGAGACACCCGCCGCCGCCTGGGCGTGGCCGATGTTGGACTTCAGCGAGCCCAGCCAGAGCGGGCGCTCCGGGTCACGGCCGCGACCGTAGGTGGCCAGCAGCGCCTGCGCCTCGATCGGGTCCCCCAGGACGGTGCCCGTGCCGTGGCCCTCGACCAGGTCCACATCGGCCGTCGACAGCCCGGCCGCCGCCAGCGCCTTGCGGATCACCCGCTGCTGGGAGGGGCCGTTCGGCGCGGTCAGACCGTTGGACGCGCCGTCCTGGTTCACCGCGGACCCGCGCAGCACCGCGAGCACCGGGTGGCCGTTGCGCCGCGCCTCGGAGAGCCGCTCCAGCACCACCACACCGGCGCCCTCGGCCCAGCCGGTGCCGTCGGCGGCGTCCGCGTAGGACTTGCAGCGGCCGTCCGTCGCCAGCGCCTTCTGCCGCGAGAACTCCATGAACATGCTCGGGCTGGACATCACCGTCGAACCACCGGCCAGGGCCAGCGAGCACTCGCCCTGGCGCAGCGCCTGGGCGGCCAGGTGGATCGCCACCAGCGACGACGAGCACGCCGTGTCCACGGTGACCGCCGGGCCCTCGAAGCCGAACACGTAGGACACCCGCCCCGAGGCCACACTGGCGCCGGCGCCGGTCAGCGCGAAGCCGCCCAGCTCCGGCGGCACGCTGCCACCGGCGTAGTAGTCGACGCCCATGATGCCGTTGAACACCCCGACCTCGGTGCCCTTCAGCGAGCCCGGGTCGATGCCGGCCCGTTCCATCGCCTCCCAGGAGGTCTCCAGCAGCAGCCGCTGCTGCGGGTCCATCGCCAGCGCCTCACGCGGCGAGATCCCGAAGAAGGCCGGGTCGAACAGCGGTGCCTCGTGCAGGAAGCCGCCCTGGCTGACGTAGGAGGTGCCCTCGCTCTCCGGGTCGGCGTCGAACAGCTCGTCCAGGCCCCAGCCGCGGTCGGAGGGGAACAGCGACACGCCGTCCCGCCCCTCGGTGACCAGCTGCCACAGGTCCTCCGGGGTGGCCACCCCGCCGGGCAGCCGGCAGGCCATGCCGACGATCGCCACCGGATCGGCCGGATCGTGCACGGCCGCCGCCGGTACCACCGGCCCCGCCGCGACCGCCGTGCCGTCGAACTCGCCGTCCAGGTAGCGGGCCAGGGCGAGCGGGGTGGGGTAGTCGAAGACGGCCGTGGCGGGCAGGCTGAGGCCGGTGGCCTCGCGCAGCCGGTTGCGCAGCTCGACGGAGGTCAGCGAGTCGAAGCCGGCGTCCTTGAAGGCCCGCTCCGCCGCGACCTTCGCCGCGCCCGCGTGGCCGAGCACCGACGCGACGTGCGTCCGGACCAGCTCCAGCAGCAGCGCCTCGCGCTCGGCCGCGGCCAGCCCGGCCAGCCGGCCGGCGAGTCCGCCGCCGGCGCCGGTCGCGGCGGCCCGCGCCGACTGCCGGCCGGGGCGGACCAGGCCCAGCAGCAGGGGCGGCACCCCGGCGCCGGCCGTGGCGGCCGTGCGCAGGGCCCGCAGGTCCAGCTTGACCGGGACGAGCAGCGCCCGGTCACTGTGCAGCGCGGTGTCGAAGAGCTCCATGCCCTCCGCCGGCGTCAGCGGCTGGGCGCCGCCGCGCCGGTTCATCCGGCTCCGGGACAGCTCGTCCAGGTCGGCGCCCATGCCGTCGCTCTGCGCCCACGGGCCCCAGGCCAGCGACAGCGCGGGCAGGCCGTCCGCCCGGCGCCGGGCCATCAGCCCGTCCAGGTAGGCGTTCGCCGCCGCGTAGGCGCCGGTGCCCGCGCCCAGGAACACCGCCGAGACGGAGGAGTACGTGATGAACACGTCCAGGTCCGGGGCGAGTTCACGGGTCAGCTCGTCCAGGTGCCGGGTCGCCGTCGCCTTCGGTGCGAAGACGCGCTCCAGCCGCTCCGGGTCGATCTCGCCGACCACACCGCCGTCGAAGACACCCGCCGCGTGGACCACGGCGGTCAGCCGGTGACCGTCGCGCCGGGCGGCGGTCAGCAAGTCCGCCACCGCGTCCCGGTCGGTCACGTCACAGGCCGGCACCGCCACCGACTCGGCGCCCAGCGCGTACAGTTCGGCCACCAACTCCCGCGCACCGTCGGCCTCCAGGCCCCGCCGGCTGGTCAGCACCAGATGCCGGATCCCGTGCTCGGTCACCAGGTGCCGGGCCAGCACCGCACCCAGCGACCCGGTACCACCGGTGACCAGCACCGTCCCCGCCCGGTCCAGCACCGGCGCGGTGCCCCGGGCGATACCGGCCCGGGCGAGGCGCGGCACGGACAGGGCCGCACCGCGCAGGGCGACCTGCGGTTCACCGGTGGCCAGGACGGCGGTCAGGACCGCGTCGAGGTCGGTGCCGGACTCGGCGTCGAGCAGCACGATCCGGTCCGGGTTCTCCGCCTGCGCCGCCCGGAGCAGACCCCAGACGGCGGCGCCGGCCGGGTCGGTCACCGCGGCGTCGCCGCCGGCGGGCACCGCGCCCCTGGTCGCCACCACCAGCCGGGCCCGCGCCGGGGCGGGCCCGGCCAGCCAGGCCCGGACGACCTCCAGCACCCGCCGGGTCAGCGCGAGCGGGGTGTCCCCGGGGCCGTCGGTGACGGCCTCCAGCAGCACCGCCGTCGGCGCGGCGGCGCCGGTGCCCTCACCCTCGCCCTCGCCCTCGCCCTCGCCCTCGAACAGTGCCGCCAGGTCCGCCGGGGCGGTGACCCGGGCGGGGACCGGGCCGGGGGTGGGGGCGGCGGGCAGGGTGGCCGACTCGGTCCACTCCACCCGGTACAGCGCGTCGCTGCCCGGCGTCCCCGCCGCCGCCTCCAACTGCTCGGCGGAGACGGCGCGGGAGACCAGCGAGTCCAGCGTCAGGACGAGCCCGCCGGCGTCGTCGACGGCCTCCAGCGAGAGGGCGTCCGGCCCCGGCCGGGCGACCCGCACCCGGACCGAGGCGGCCCCGGCCGCGTGCAGCACCAGCCCGTTCCAGGCGAACGGCAGCCGGACCACCGGCTCCTCGTCCGGTGCGTCGTCCGGCCGGGCGCCGCTCAGCGCGGCCGCCGCGTCCAGCATGCTGGAGTGCAGGGCGGCGTCGAGCAGGCCGGGGTGGATGCCGAACCCGGCGGCCCGCTCGCGCAGTTCGTCCGGCAGGGCCACCTCGGCGAAGATCTCCTCGCCGCGCCGCCAGACCGCACGCACGCACTGGAACGACCGGCCGTAGGCGTACCCCGCGCGGTCGAGCAGGTCGTAGCCGCCGGTGATGTCCACCGGCTGCGCGCCGGGCGGCGGCCAGGCGGTGAAGTCGAACTCCGGCTCGGCGGCGCCGGCCGTCGTCGGCAGCAGTGTGCCGGTGGCGTGGCGGACCCAGGCGTCCATGGCTCCTGCGGTGTCGGTGCCCTCCACCGCGTCCTCGCGGGCGGAGTACACCTCCACCGTGCGGGCGCCCCGCTCGTCCGGGCCGCCGACGGCGACCTGGACCCGCAGGCCGCCGTGCTCGGGCACCACCAGCGGTGCCTCGATGACGAGTTCGTCCAGCACCCCGCAACCGACCTCGTCGCCGGCCCGCACGGCCAGCTCCACCAGACCGGTCCCGGGGACGA
This sequence comes from Kitasatospora sp. NPDC022856, assembly GCF_055561235.1. Taxonomy (NCBI): domain Bacteria; kingdom Bacillati; phylum Actinomycetota; class Actinomycetes; order Kitasatosporales; family Streptomycetaceae; genus Kitasatospora; species Kitasatospora sp. NPDC022856. The sequence goes on from NZ_JBVHHE010000013.1 coordinate 263,144, forward strand.
GGACCACTCCCCCGACGGCGTGGTCGGCGAGCCAGGCGTGCGTGCGCAGCGACAGCCGGGAGGTGAACACCAGGCCGTCGGACTGCGGCAGTTGGACGACCGCGCCGAGCAGCGGGTGGTCGGCCTTGCCCTGGCCGAGCGAGGTGGCGTCGGTCAGCGGGGTGGCCGGGAGCCAGTAGTGCTCGTGCTCGAAGGCGTAGGTGGGCAGCTCCAGATGGGTGGGCGTGAAGCCGGCGGGCAGCGTCTTCGCCCAGTCCACCTCGATGCCACGGACGAAGAGTTCGGCGACCGAGGCCAGCACGGTGTGCGCCTCGGGGCGGCCGTCGCGCAGCGCGGCCACCGCGACCGCGCGCTCACCGGCGGACTCCGCGACCACGCCGCTCAGCGCGGCGCCGGGGCCCAGCTCGACGAAGAGTGCGGAGCCGCCGTCGGCCGCCGTGGCGATGCCGTCGGCGAACCGGACCGGGCGGCGGACATGGTCCACCCAGTAGGCGGGATCGGCCAGTTGACCGGGCGTGGCCACCTGTCCGGTCACGTTGGAGACGATCGGGACCTGTGCCTCGCCCCAGGCGACGTCGGCGAGCACGGCGGCGAACTCCGCCAGCATCGGCTCCATCAGCGCCGAGTGGAAGGCGTGCGAGACGGTCAGCTGCTTGACCTTGCGGCCCTGCTCCCGCAGTTGCTCCGCGGCCTTCAGGACCGCCGCCTCCTCGCCGGAGAGCACCACCGACGACGGGCCGTTCACCGCCGCCAGGTCCACGCCGTCATCGAGGAGTTCGGCTACCTCGGCCTCGGTCGCGGCGACCGCGACCATCGCGCCGCCGGACGGCAGCGCCTGCATCAGCCGGCCCCGCGCTGCGACCACCGCCGCCGCGTCCGCCAGCGAGAGCACCCCGGCCACGTGCGCGGCCGTGATCTCACCGATCGAGTGGCCCATCACCGCGTCCGGCCGGACGCCCCAGGACTCGATCAGCCGGAACAACGCCGTCTCCACGGCGAACAACCCGGCCTGGGTGTACACGGTCTGGTCCAGCGATCCGGCCGTGCCCAGCACCACGTCCTTGACCGGGTGCTCGGTCCAGCCCGCCAACCGCTCGTCCAACGCCGCACACGCAGCCTCGAAGGCCTCGGCGAACACCGGGTACCGCTCCGCCAGCTCCCGGCCCATCCCGACCCGCTGCGAACCCTGACCCGGGAAGACCAGGACCACCTTCCCCGGGCCGCCGGACGGGGACGCGCTGCCACTCGCCCCGGCGGGCGCGGACTCGCCGCGTGCCAGCGCGGCCAGGCCCGCCAGTGTCTCCGCGCGCGAGCCGGCCACCAGCACCGCCCGCTCGCCCAGCACCGCGCGTTGGGCGAGCAGCGCACCCGCCACCGCGACCGGCGCCCCGGCCCCGGGCCCGTCGACGGAGGACGCCTCGACGAAGGCGGCCAGCCGCCCGGCCTGGCCGGCCAGGGCGGCGGCCGAGGCGGCCGACAGCACCAGCGGGACGACGCCCTCGGGCACGGCCGCCGGCCGCGCCTCCTCCTCGGGGGCCTGCTCCAGGATCAGGTGCGCGTTGGTGCCGCTGACGCCGAAGCCGGACACCGCCGCCCGGCGGGGGCGGCCGGTCTCCGGCCAGTCCCGTGCCTCGGTCAGCAGCTCCACCGCACCGGCGGACCAGTCGACCTGGGTGGACGGCGCGTCCACGTGCAGGGTGGGCGGCATGACGCCGTGCCGCAGCGCCTGCACCATCTTGATCACGCCCGACACCCCGGCGGCGGCCTGGGTGTGGCCGATGTTGGACTTCAGCGAGCCGAGCCGCAACGGCCGCTCGGCGGGCCGGTCCTGGCCGTAGGTGGCCAGCAGGGCCTGCGCCTCGATCGGGTCACCCAGCACCGTGCCCGTGCCGTGGCCCTCCACCAGGTCCACATCCGCGGTGGAAAGACCCGCGTTGGCCAGCGCCTTGCGGATCACCCGCTGCTGCGAGGGACCGTTCGGCGCGGTCAGACCGTTCGACGCGCCGTCCTGGTTCACCGCGCTGCCGCGGACCACCGCGAGTACCCGGTGCCCCTTGCGCCGCGCCTCGGAGAGCCGCTCCAGCACGACCACGCCCGCGCCCTCGGCCCAGCCCGTGCCGTCCGCCGCGTCCGCGTACGCCTTGCACCGGCCGTCCGCCGCCAGCCCGCGCTGGCGCGAGAAGTCGATGAAGAGGCCGGGGGTGGCCATCACGGTCGCGCCGCCGGCCAGCGCCATCGAGCACTCGCCGCGGCGCAGCGCCTGGGCCGCCAGGTGGATCGCCACCAGCGAGGAGGAGCAGGCGGTGTCGAGCGTCACCGCCGGGCCCTCGAAGCCGAACACGTAGGAGATCCGGCCGGACGCCACGCTGGCGGCCGCGCCCGTCCCGGTGAAGCCCTCCAGCTCCGGCGGCACGCTACCGCCGGCGAAGTAGTCGACGCCCATGATCCCGTTGAAGACCCCGACATCGCTGCCCTTGAGCGTGGCCGGGTCGATGCCGGCCCGCTCCAGCGCCTCCCAGGAGGTCTCCAGCAGCAGGCGCTGCTGCGGATCCATGGCGAGCGCCTCGCGCGGCGAGATCCCGAAGAAGCCCCCGTCGAAGAGACCGGCCTCGTGCAGGAAGCCGCCCTGGTCGACGTAGGAGGTGCCGCGGTTCTCCGGGTCCTCGTCGAACAGCCCGTCGAGGTCCCAGCCCCGGTCGGAGGGGAAGCCCGAGACACCGTCCCGGCCCTCGCTGACCAGGTCCCACAGCCCCTCCGGGCTGTCGACACCACCGGGCAGCCGGCACGCCATACCCACGATCGCCACAGGCTCGCTGGAGGCGCTGACGAGTTGGCGGTTCCGCTTCTTCAGCGAGCCGACCTCTTCGAGCGACTTCCGCAGCGCCTCGACAAGCTTCTCGTATGAAGTACTCACTTCACTGCCCCATTCACGTTGTACCGCATCAGCTTTCGAGGCCCTCGTCGTCGTCGCCGCCGAGCGCCAGTTGGACGAGGTCGTCGACGTCCAGGTCGGCGAGCGTGCCCGGCCGGTCGTCCTCGTCCGCCGCGTCGGCCGCCGGTCCGCCGGTGTCCAGTGCGACCAGCCTGACCAGGGCTTCCATCAGCCCGGCCTCCCGGAATCGGGCCATCGGGAGGGAGACCAGGGCGTGCCGCAGCCGGTCCTCGTCCACTTCCGGGCCGCTCGCCGCGCCGTCCGGGAGCAGCTCGCCGTGCACGTGGCGGGCCAGGGCGAGCGGGGTCGGGTAGTCGAAGACCACGGTGGCGGACAGATTGAGGCCGGTGGCCTCGCGGAGCCGGTTGCGCAGCTCGACCGAGGTGAGCGAGTCGAATCCGGCGTCCTTGAAGGACGTCCCGGCCACCACCCCGTCCGGTCCGGTGTGGCCCAGGACCAGCGCGACCTGGGCCCGCAGGAGGTCCACCAGCAGGGCCTCCTGGTCGGCCCGGGCGAGCCCGGTGAGCCGGCGCACCAGGCCGTCGCCGCCGTCGCCGGACGCGGCCCGGGCCACCTGGCGGCCGGCCCTCACCTGGCCGCGCAGCAGGGGCGGTACTCCCCCGCCGGTCGCGGCCTCGGCCCTGATCGCCCGCAGGTCCAGCTTGATCGGCACCAGCAGCGCCTCGTCCGCGCCGAGCGCGGCGTCGAACAGCGCGGTGCCCTCCGCCGGCCCGAGCGCGAGAATGCCGCCGCGGCGGTTCGTCCGGGTGCGCCCGGCCGCCTCGGCGCCGGTGGTCATCCCGGTGGCGCTCTGCTCCCACGGGCCCCAGGCGAGCGAGAGCGCCGGCAGGCCGGCCGACCGGCGCCTGGCCATCAGGCCGTCGAGGTAGGCGTTGGCCGCCGCGTAGTTGCCCTGGCCGGCGGAGCCGAACAGGCCGGAGGCGGAGGAGTAGACGACGAACGCCGCCAGGTCGGGGGCGAGTTCGCGGGTGAGCTCGTCAAGGTGGCCGACGGCGGTCACCTTCGGGGCGAAGACCCGGGCCAGCCGCTCGGGCGTCAGCGCGCCGATCACCCCGTCGTCCAGGACGCCCGCGGTGTGCACGACGGCCGTCAGCGGACGCTCGTCGACCACGGAGGCGAGCAGTGCGGCCAGTGCGTCCCGGTCGGTCACGTCGCAGGCCGGTACGGCCACCGACTCGGCGCCGAGCGCGTGCAGCTCGGCCACCAACTCCCGGGCACCGTCGGCCTCCAGGCCCCGCCGGCTGGTCAGCACCAGATGCCGGATCCCGTGCTCGGTCACCAGGTGCCGGGCCAGCACCGCACCCAGCGACCCGGTACCACCGGTGACCAGCACCGTCCCCGCCCGGTCCAGCACCGGCTCCGCCCGGTCGACGGCGCCGGCCCGGACCAGGCGCGGCGCGGAGAGCACCGGACCGCGAACCGCGACCTGCGGCTCACCGGTGGCCAGCACGGCGGCGAGGACCGCGTCGGCGTCGGTGCCGGCAGCGGTGTCGAGCAGGACGATCCGGTCGGGGTTCTCCACCTGGGCGGCCCGGACCAGGCCCCAGACGGCGCTGCCGGCCGGGTCGGTCACCGCGGCGTCGCCACCGGCGGGCACCGCGCCGCTGGTCGCCACGACCAGTCGGGAGGTCTCCGGGGCCGGAGCGACCAGCCACGCCTGGAGCACGTCGAGCACCCGGGTGCCGAGCTCCAGCGCGTCCGCGCCGGCCGCCGTCAGCACCACGGCGTCCGGCACCCCGCCCGCCGCGGCCAGCGCGGTCACCTCGTCGGCGGTGGCGACGGACACCCGGCTCGGCGCGGCCGCGAGCGGCGGCGGCGACGGCAGGGCCGTCCACGCCACCCGGAACAGCGAGTCGCCGCCCGGCGCACCCGCCGCCGCCTCCAACTGCTCGGCGGAGACGGCGCGGAACACCAGGGAGTCCAGCGTCAGGACCGGACCGCCGGTCTCGTCGGCGGCCTGGAGCGACACCGCGTCCTGGCCCGACGGTGCCACCCGGACCCGCAGCGCCGAGGCGCCGACGGCGTGCAGGGTGAGCCCGTTCCAGGCGAACGGCAGGACCGTCCGGGGCTCGTCCGCCGCCTCGGGGGTGTCGGCCGGGCGGACGAAGCCGTTGGCGTGCAGGGCGGCGTCGAGCAGCGCGGGATGGATGCCGAAGCGGCCCGCCCCCTCGCGGTGGTCCTCCGGCAGGGCGATCTCGGCGAAGACCTCCTCGCCGCGCCGCCAGACCGCCCGCAGGCCCTGGAACGACGGGCCGTAGGTGTAGCCGAGCCGGATCAGGTCGGCGTAGAAGCCCTCGACGTCGACCTCGACCGGCTGGGCGCCGGGCGGCGGCCAGACGGTGAGGTCGAACTCCGGTGCGGCGCCGGTCCCGGCCGGCCGCAGGGTGCCGGTGGCGTGGCGGGTCCAGCCGTCCGTACCGGCCTCCACCGCGTCCTCCCGGGCGGAGTACACCTCCACCGTCCGGGTGCCCCGCTGGTCCGGGCCGCCGAGCGCGACCTGGACCCGGACGCCGCCGTGGTCCGGCACCACCAGCGGTGCCTCGATGACCAGTTCGTCCAGGGCGCCGCAGCCGGCCTCGTCGCCGGCCCGGACGGCCAGCTCGACCAGGCCGGTGCCGGGCAGCAGGACGACCCCGCCGACGGCGTGGTCGGCGAGCCACGGGTGCGTGCGCAGCGAGAGCCGGGAGGTGAACACCAGGCCGTCGTTCTGCGGCAGGTGCATCACCGCGCCGAGCAGCGGGTGGTCGGTCTCGGTCAGCCCCAGGAAGGCGGCGTCGGCGGCCGGGGCGGGCTGCAGCCAGTACTGCCGGTGGTCGAAGGCGTAGGTCGGCAGCTCCAGGTGGCCCGGGTCGGCGGGCAGGAGGCCGGACCAGTCCACCGCGACGCCCCGGACGAGGAGTTCGGCCACCGCGGCCAGCACGGTGTGCGCCTCGGGGCGGCCGTCGCGCAGGGCCGCGACGCAGAGCGCGCCGTCGCCGGCGGACTCCGCCACCGCGCTGCTGAGCGCGGCGCCGGGGCCCAGTTCGACGAACAGTGCGGTGCCGTCCCCGGCCGCGGCGGCGATGCCGTCGGCGAACCGGACCGGGCGCCGCACGTGGTCCACCCAGTAGGCGGGGTCGGCCAGTTGGCCGGGCTCGGCCGGTCGGCCGGTGACGTTGGAGATCACCGGGAGCCGCGGTTCGCGCCAGACCACCTCGGCGAGCACGGTGGCGAACTCCGCCAGCATCGGCTCCATCAGCGCCGAGTGGAAGGCGTGCGAGACGGTCAGCTGCTTGACCTTGCGGCCCTGGGCCTTGAGGGCTTCAACGCCCTTCAGCACGGCCGCCTCCTCGCCGGAGAGGACCACCGACGAAGGACCGTTCACCGCCGCCAGATCAACGCCGTCACCGAGGAGTTCGGCGACCTCGGCCTCGGTGGCTGCCACCGCCACCATCGCGCCACCGGACGGCAGCGCCTGCATCAGCCGGCCCCGCGCGGCGACCACCGCCGCCGCGTCCGCCAGCGAGAGCACCCCGGCCACATGGGCGGCCGTGATCTCACCGATCGAGTGGCCCATGACGGCGTC
>NZ_JBVHHE010000014.1:0-257649 GCF_055561235.1 Kitasatospora sp. NPDC022856
TGAAGCGACGGCTGTCCAACGTGGTCTACCGGATCATGAAACGCGACCATCGGAACCAGCTCACCACCGCTGCTTGACACACAGAGGCGCTATGAGGTCACAGGCGCCCGACCGGCCGCGTGCATGATGGCACCGCCCGGACGGCCGACGATTCCAGCCAAGGACAGCCAGAGCGTCAGTCAGTCGATGGGTCAGACCGCCGAGCGGTGCCATCTACATCCTCACAGTCAGCCGACGATCGACCTGGCCCCCAACGAGATCCGCCACCTGGTGAACGCACTAATCCTCGATCAGCCGCGCTCTCCACTGGTCGATCGGGCGGCCGGACGCACCACGGACGAGCCCGCCACAGCCACTACCGGCGCAGACTCGCCACCTGATCACGAAGTGCGGCCGGAGTACCTGCAGCGGTTCCCCGCCGCCCCTGTGCCCCGGGAGGGCCCGCCGCCGTGCGAAGGAGCGGGCCCGGAGGCTGGTCAGCCCTTGCGCGGGTAGGCGACCAGGCCACCCTCCGAGACCGACGCGACCTTGAAGACGCCCACCCCGGCCAGGTCGGCCACCGGGACGCCGTCCACACCGTCCAGCGCCTGCGCGGTCCCGGTGGCCAGCGACAGCTGGACGGGCGCCTTGGAGCCGCCGATGCCGCCGTCCTTGGTGAGTGAGGTGCCATAGGCCGTTCCGTCGTCGGTGACGACGGTGAAGGTCAGCGGCTTGCTGCTCTTCGTCTCCTCGAAGCAGTAGCCCTTCTTCGCGGTGAGGTCGAAGGCCAGGTGCTCGGAGACCAGGTAGCGGCCGTTCGGCGAGAGCGCCGAGGCGGGGGCCCCTCCGGTGCCGATCAGCGGCTTGTCACACAGCACCGACGCCTTGACCTGGCCGCTCTCGCCGTCCAGGACGGCCCACACGTTGTGGCTGCCCTGGTCCTTCTCCTGCCAGCGGGCCAGCAGTTGGCCGCCGGCCACCGGCCAGACCGCCGCCTGGGCCGGATCCGCCTCGGGCGGTGCCACCGTTGTGTTGTCCCAGCCCGCCGGCGACCAGAACCTGGTCGCGTCCAGGCTGTTGCTGACCACCGGGCCCTTGCCGGTCATCGCCACGACCGGGCCGTTGCACTGAAGGCAACCCGTGGGCGCGGTGAGCGATTTGGGCTCGACGGTCTGCTGCGCGCCGGTGGCCGCGTCGACCACCGTGACCTTGTCGGTCACCGAGTCCAGCAGCAGCTTGCCGCCACCGCCGTCGAGCACCTCGTGCCGGCCGCCGCTCGGCATCGGGATCTCCAGGTGCTGGGCGGGGACGGCGTCCTGGCCCGAACCTTCGGCGGCGAAGACGTCGATCGAGTAGATCTGCTGGGCCTTGGTCAGCGCGTCCCCGCCGGACTTGCCGGTGGACCAGAGCACCACGAACTCCTTGCCCCCGGCGGACACCACCATCAGCCTGGGCGCGTACGCCTCGCCGAGGCCCTTGACCGGCTTGCTCACCCACCGGACCTTCCCGGTGCCGGCCTCCCGCGCGGTCAGCAGATACGTCTGGTCCGTGCCGGACAGCGTGACCACCAGCCCGGCCTTCGGCAGCACCCCGTAGCTCACAGCCTGCTGGGCCGTCAGCTGCCAGCGCGCGGTGTTCCCGTACGCCGTCGGGACCTTCATCGCGAGCGTGGGCGCATCCGACGGAGCCGACGGAGCACCGTTCCCGGCCGTCGTCGAGGCCGCTCCCGCAGCCGCCCCCGCACTCGCGCCGTCACCAGTCCCACCACTTCCGCCGCTCCCGCACGCCGTGAGCACCCCCGCCGCCAGTAGGACGCCCGCCACCCTGGTGATCCGCACCCGAAAACCTCCTCCCCCGAAGGGGAACGCGCACCAGCGCGCTCCCCCGGTCAAGCCGTTCTGGTCGCGATACGGTACCAACGCGGCGGACCTTCGTGACCCGGTTTTCCCGCCGCTCCTGTGACAGTCCGTCAACAAAGCGGCCCCGTACTCCGCGGCCGTCCCGGGGCCCGGCGGGTCGCCGCCGCGCGGCACCCGGGTCGCAGCCCGGAGGCTGCGCGGGAGGGGTGCGGTGCCGCCGGGGCAGCACCGCACTGGCTATCCGGACGAGGGGAACGGGAGCCGAGGGTGGTCCTCACCGCGGACCCGGCCCCGGGACAGCGACCGCGGTGATGTGGCGGTCACCTCGCAGGCGCACACGATCCGGCCGAAGGCCGGGCAGGTGCCACGTCCGGATCCGGGCCACCGCCCCGTTCTCCTCGTCAAGGCGGGGGCCAATCCCCCGGGAATCGGCACGAAGGGGGGCCGGCCCGCCCGGTGGTCTACCGGCAGAGGGCCGCGTCCACGTCGGCGGCGATGCGCGGCTTGGCCTCGACGGCGGGCACGGTGGTGACCGCGATGTTGGCGGCGCGGCCGTCCTCCGTGACGCCGCCGCGGGTCACATAGCCGGGGAGGGTACCGCCGTGGCCCCAGTAGACGCCGCCGCACGTCAGCGGGAAGCTGGCCAGACCCAGCCCGTAGCGGGCCCCCTGGCCGAAGGAGTCGTCCACCGGGACGGTCGTGCGCATCTGCGCGAGCAGCTCCGGGGCGAGCAGGCCGCCGCCGATCAGCGTCGTGTAGAACCGGTTCAGATCGGTGTTCGTGGACACCAGCGCCCCCGCGGCCCAACCCCAGGACATGTCCTGGCGCGTCACGTCGGTGAGCGGGCCGTCCGGCGTCAGCCGGTCGTAGCCCTCGGGGTGCGCCTCGTGCACGGTGGTGTCCCCCGGAACCGGGAAGTAGGTGTGGCGCAGACCGATCCGGTCGATGACGCGGTGGGTGATCTCCTCACCCACCGGCCGGCCTGTGATCCTCTGGATGATCATCCCGGCGACCAGGTAGCCGGTGTTGCTGTACTTCCAGCCGTCGCCAGGGGTGAAGTCGGACGGGTGGGCGAGCGCGAGGTCGAGGAGCTCCCGGGGCTCGTGGTAGCGGTCCAGCCGGTCGCCCTCCAGGTATTCCGTGTAGTTGGGCAGCCCCGAGGTGTGCTGGAGGAGCTGACGGACGGTGATGTTCCGTCCGTCGATGCCGTCGCCGTGCAGCAGGCCGGGCAGGTAGGTGTCGACGAAGGCGTCGAGCCCCACCTTGCCCTCGCCGACCAGTTGCAGCACGACCACCGAGGTGAAGGCCTTGGTGTTGCTGCCGACCCGCACCTGGCCGTCCACCGGCACCTTCGCCCCGGTGGTCAGGTCACCGACTCCGGCCGTGTACCGGCGGGTCCGGCCGTCCCGGCCGGTGACGGTGGCCAGCGCGGCCGGAGCCTTGAAGTCCCTCATGAGGGCCTCCAGTCGCTGCTGGACTCCGTCCGGCCGACGCGAGCCGGACGCGGCGTCACCGACGGTCGCCGGGTCGGCGGCGAAGGCCGCGGAAGCCCCGGAGCCCGGAGACGCCGTGGAGGCCGTGGCAGCCGTGGCGGAGGTCGGCACGCCGATCGCCAGCGTGCCGAGCGTCAGCGCGCCGGCGACGACGGCCACCGCTGCGCGGGCCCGCCCGCCGGGTCGGAGACGGAGGCGGAACCGGGGCGACACACGCTCGTTCACGAAGGAACTCCTGTCGATCGAGGGTTCCCGGGGCCTCCCGGGTGGTTCCCAGCGAACCACCCACCGCCCATGAGGCTCGTCCGCGCGCAGGACGAGACCACCCCCTCGCCGCTGCGCCCCCGGGATAACACCTCCGGGACCCCGGTCCCACCCACCCGTCCTCCCGGAGCCCCACGCTCGCGCCGTGAGCGGCACCCCCTTCCCTCTGCGCCCCCACCGTTGCGGTGGACCGCTTCGTCGCAGCGCTCGTCCTGTGACCGGGACGGTCCACCGTGATCGGAAGGCGGCTCGCGGGATGAGCGCACGCGCCATGGCTGGTATTACTGGGGGATGCAGGAAGAGACGGCACGCTCCGCGATCGACACGTTCATCTCCGCGTTCAACACCTCGGACGACAGCTATGTGACTGCCCTGCTCTCCCGGGCCCTGACCTCAGACGTGGTCTTCTGGGGACCGTTGGGTCGCAGCGAAGGAATCGCGGCAGTCGAGCGGTTCGTGCTGGACATCCGACGCCACCCGGCGGGGAGCGGCACCATGGTGCGCTGCTCAGCGGTGGACATGCCTGACGAGTGGGCCCGGTACCAGTGGGTCTTCACCACGCCGGACGGAGGCCCCCGCCTGGCGGGAACGGACGTCGTCCATCTACGGCGGAGCCTCATCGACCAGTTCATCGTCTTTGCGGGGGAGATCGAGCCGTCCGCCTCCTGATTCGTCGTTCTGTCGCTGTCCTTCTCCTGAACTTGCCCCGTCGGCGTTCGGGGCTGCGGTCCGCGGTCGCTCAGGCCGCGGTGTTGAGGGGGCGTCCGCCCCGGCGGATGCCCTTCTCACTGCGGACACGCGCACGCTCGCGGCGCTGGGCGGCGAGGACGTCGGGGTGGCGGGCGTTGCTGTTGCGCCGGCGCAGGTAGGCGTGCGGGGCCCGGGTCTGGACGGTGTGGTTGGGGTGATGGGAGGTCGTCACCGACGGATCAGCAGCCGCGGAAGTACCGGACGCCGTGGTGCCCCGAGCCCCTGGCCGTCGGCCGCGCGCCGTGAGATCGTCCGCAGGTGACCGACACCGCTGCTGGGGCAATGACCTCGGAACGCCCGGACGACCGCGTTGCGTCCGCGCTCCGCTTCTCGACGGAGCTCGTCGCATGGGTGGCCACCCCCTGGGCGCTGGCCGACTACTCGTGGCTGCTTGCCACCCTCTCCGTACTGGCCCTGATCGGCCTTCCGACGTTGTTCTCCACCCCGGGAGACAAAGCCAACGTGGTCGTCGCCGTGCCGGGTTGGGCCACGATCCTGCTGGTACTGCTCCAGCTCGCGGCGGCGGTGGTCTCCTCGTGGCTGGCCTGGCCCGCCTGGGTGGCGGCCCTCGTGACCGTACTGGCCGCCGCCACCCTCTTCACGGAGCGTCGACGCTGGCGGTGGCTGGTCTCCGCGCACCGACGCGCGGGCTGAGGCTGCCCGCTGCGGAGTTGACCCGGCCCGGGTCCGTCGCGGGGTCCGCGACATCCGCGCCGACGCCCCGCTCCCCCGGCCAGCGTGCCGAAACCCTCCGGCCCGGCCCCGGGCGGTCCCAGGTGCGAAGAACGGCAAGCCAGCCCCCCGCCATGACGTCGGCGAGAATGAACGCGAACCCACGCTCCAAGCGCGCCTGGCCCGTCGAGGTCGAAGGTCAAGCTGGGATCGCTTCTCAGCACTGCCCATGATCTGGTCCAGAACGGCGGTCGGGCTGCCACCCCCGCGCCGCCGGCGGCACACTCCACGTCACACCAACGCCGCAGCCAGGCAAGCCAGTTCGGGGTTCGACCGCTGACCTCCCCCTGCTGGCCGCACTCGACCTGTTCGGGCGGCGGTGGAGCCTGCGCATCCTCTGGGAGCTGAGCGGCGGCCCCGTGCGGGCACTGCGAAAGGCGCTGGAGAAGCACGGCGTTGTCGCCGGCCAGCCACGGCGCGGCGGCGAAACCGCCCGCTTCGGACGTACCTCGCCACCGATACCCCGTCAACCCACCACCCCGTTTCCACCCGGACGGGATCACCTGGGCCGCCCGCGCCGAACAAAGGCGGATGCGCGGCGCGTTCGGGGGTAGCCGGGGCTGTACCGGCCCAGCCGCACCTGCGGAGGACTCGGCCGTACATCGGACGCCGACGGGCGGGCCACGCACCCGGCCCTCGCCGACGAAAGGGGACAGCTGTGAAGAACCCGGCACAGGAGACCGTCGCGCACACCGCCGAGGCGGTTCGCGACACGGTCACCAAAACCGCCCGGACCCTGCGTGACCACGCCCCGAAGGATGTCCTGGACCGCGCCGGAGACCTGGCGGCCCAGGCCCGTGGTACGGCGGCGCATGCCGGGCGTGTCGCGGCGGACCACACCCCGGCGCAGGTCCGCTCGAAGGCGGGCCGGGCCGTGGGCGCCGCCCGCGCCAACCGGTCGCCGCTGCTGGCAGCCGCCGCGGCAGCCGTCCTCGCGGTGGTCCTGCTCCGCAGCCTGCTCGGACGGCGCCGGTGAAGGCCGCCAAGATCGCCTACAGGCCGGTCGGCCTGCTGCTGGGCGCATCCGCCGGCCTCCTGGCCGGCGCCCTCTTCAAGCAGACCTGGAAGGTCCTGGGCCACGACGACGACGCGCCGAACGCGACCGACGAGCACCGTACCTGGCTGGAGATACTCGTCGCGGCCGCCCTCCAGGGCGCGATCTTCGGCACCGTGAAGGCCGCCGTCGAACGGGGAGGCGCGGCCGCCACCCACCGCCTGACGGGCACCTGGCCCGCCTGAACCACGGCACTTTCGAACTGGAACAGCGCCCCCGGCTCCGGTTCGCGCCGAGCCCTACGACCCCCGGCGGTCGCCCCGTTCACGCCCGGGCCGGGGGCCGGGCGTGAACGGGGCCTCCACCCCACCGGCCGGACACCGGGCCAACCCGTTTCCACTGGTTCCACCGGTTTCCGCCAGTGCGGGAGCACAAGCGGGGACGTCGAGCACGAGCTGGCACCGGGCGTCCTGCGCCTGCTGCCCCGCGGGACGGCCCGCGGCGTGTTGTCCGCGGGGTCGGAAGCCCTCGCCCACCTGACGGTTCACCGCCGACGCCCGGGCCTGGCCGTCCGGCCCAGCCCCTGAGCCTCCTGTCCGTCCTGGGCGATGGCCCCGAGGACGGCGCAGGCGTGGGCACGTGGCCCTGGGTGTCCAGCCAGGGGAGGCGGCGGTCGGAGAAGTCGAGGCCGGCCTTGCTCGGTCATCTCCAGTAGCCGGTCCTCAGCCGCCCGCCCGGCTCCCGGCGCCACGGCACCCGATCGCCGGTCGAACCAGGGTTGGTCCACCCGGTGGTGGGAAGGCGCTCGGTGGTCGGCCGGTACGGTCGGCCACGAGGTGCAGGCGGTGAACGATGATGACCTATCCCACCAACCCGACGAGCAGCGGTGCGGTGCAGAAACCCGCGACGACGGCCCCCACGCCTCCCGGCGACTACGCGGCCGCAGCAGCCGAGCCCTCGTCGGCGCCCGGTACCGGGCCCGGACGCCCCGGGCCGAAGCGCCCCGGTCCCGTGGCCGCGGTCCGGCAGCAGGACGCCTCGGGGCCGCCCGCCGGCAGAACGACCGTTCTGAAGGGCGCGGTGGCACGGATCGTGGCCACCGCCGCCTGCGAGGTACCGGGTGTCCACCGGCTGGGCGGCGGACCTTCGCTCACACATGGCAATCACGGGGGCGCTGATCGGAACGACCCCGCTCGCGGGGTGGAGGTGGAGGTCGGCGAACGGCAGGCCGCCGTCGACCTCGATGTCGTGACGGAGTACGGGTTCTCCATCCCGCGCACGGTCGACGCTCTCCGGGCCGCCGTGGTCGCCGCAGTGGAGCAGATGACCGGCCTGGAGGTGGTCGAGGTGAACGTCCGCGTCACCGATGTCCACCTGCCGCAGGACGACCTCCCGGCGGCGGGCGAGACACCACGGGTCATCTGACCCGGACCCTCAGGGCCGTCCGGGGGACCCACCCTTACGGCCTGTCCTGGCGCCCGGTCGGCCGGTCCCGGTCGGCCCGATCACCGCGGGTCCGCTCCCGCACTCCACGGGCCGGCTTCGAGCACCGGGTAGCAGGAACGACCGGCCGCCCGCGCGGGCACGGACGGCCCCTGAGCCTCCTCTCCAGCGGCAGGGCACGCGCATGGCCAGGGGGGGCGACATCGTGTGGTTGTGCGGCGGGGACGTGGTCGGGGAGGCGTTCGCAGAACGTTCCCAGCGGGTGGCGGGCCAGAGCCGTGGCGTGAGGGCGGGGTCGGGCCAGCCCGCCGGTGCAGAGCAGGGCAGAACAGGAGGGTGGAGCCGGGTCGGCAGCTGGACGGTGACGTCGGCGCGGGTGGCGCCGGCCTTCTGAAGATCCGCGCCCTCCTGGTCGTCCGGGCCCGCTACGCAGCTGCGCCAGTCGAGGCGCTGGTGGTGGACACGGGCGAGGCCGCCCAGGAGACCCGACACGGCCGACGCGCCGCCTCGGGCCCCGGTGAGACGCACCGACACGGAGGGAGGCGGCGTGCGCGGCTCCGCTCGCGTCGGCCACCGTGCCGAGGACGGCGGCGAGGGCGAGGGCGGCCGGGGCCCCGCTGGAGAGGCTACTCAGCGCAGCCTCGGCTGCACCACGGAGCACCCCGGGCGCAGCGCCTGCGCGGGGAGCGTGACCCCCGCCGATCCGCCGCTGCCCGGCGAGATGCGGCCCGAGCGGCCGGCCCACGGCGGCAGGTGAGAGCCGCAGGGCTGCCGGTCGGGCCCCCGGAGGCCGCCCGGAGCGAGCGCGACCGCGCCGCGCAACCCGGGCGGCCGGTGCCGGGCGGTCCTTCAGGGGCGCGCGTCAGGCCCGGCGGCGGGAGAGCGCCACGACAGCGGCGGCGACGAGCATGGCGGCACCGGCGGCGGCCAGTACCGGCCCGGCGTACCGGGCGGACTGGAGCACCACGTCCCGGGCCGGGCCCTCCCCGTCGCGCGCGACCGCCGACCCGGCCGTGTCGGTGAAACCCGCGATACCCGCCTTCGCCCGCACCGCCCCGGCGCGCAGGCTGTCGGTGGCCCCGTCGAGTCCCTCCTCCACGGCGTGCCGGGCCTGGTCCGCGCCGTGGCCGACGAGTTCCCGGGCGTGCTCGGCGGTGTGGCTGACGCGCTCCCGTGCGTCGGCCACCCCGTGGCTGACCCGTTCCCGGGCCTGCTCGGTGCTTCGGAGCACGCGTTCCCGGGCCTGTTCGGCTGCCTCGCGCGCCCGGGCTGCGACGTCGCTGCCGGCTTCGCGCTCCGCGCCCGTGTCGGCGAGACGGTCGCGGGCCTCCTCGGCCTGCGAACTCAGCTCCGCCATGGTGCGGGCGGACTCATTGGTGCTGTGGTCGGCGTCCATCGGGGGCACACTCCTCGGTCACGTCGATGTGTCGGTCTCGTCGATGTCGGTCAGGTCGACGGGGCGGTCAGGGTCGGCGGGTCGGTCAGCTGGACGGGGGTAGGGGCGGTCGTGCGGTTGACGTCAGCGCAGGGCCGGCGGGCAGGCTCTCCCGGACGGACGCGGCCCGGTGGGGCCCGGCAGTGGGAGGTGGACCGCGTCACAGCTCACGCAGGGCGGGGAGCAGGGTGCGCTCGGACCAGTCGAGGAAGACCTCCCGGTGGTCACCGCCGCCTGGACCAGCGCCACCTCGTCGAACCCCGCGTCGGCGTACGCCCGGACCGCTTCGACGAAGCCCTCGACGCGGTCGCCGCAAGGTGCCGCGAGGAATCGACTCGGCGACGGGTCCAGCCACGGAGAGTAGTCGTCTGAGATGGCAGCGAAGTCGTAGCCCGCCTGCTCGGCGTGGACGACGTCCCGCACCAGGTGCCGGGGGCCGGCCCGCCCGCTCATCACCGTGTAGCCGAATCTCACCATGTCCGGACGCCTGCCCGGGTCCCGCGGAACCACACTTCCTTGTTCGGTCGTCGGCCCGAGACGGGGCGGCGGGCGCCGCTTCGAGCGACGCCCGCCCGCCTCACGACCGACCGCCGCGCCGGGGCAGCGGCCGGCTGGAGCTCCACGCTCCCGGCGGGGCCCGCGAGATTCGCTTCGGCCGGGGATGGGCACACGCCCGGTCGGACCCACGACGCGGTCGGAGCCGGGAGGACGCACCATGACGACCAAGTCCCACGCCACCGGGAACGGGCGGAAGCGGCTGCGGCGAGGCGACCACGTCTCCTGGCGGAGTCACGGAACCACCGTGACCGGCCGGGTCGAGCGGGAGATCACCTCGCAGGTCGAGGCCGCGGGCCGGACGGTCGACGCCTCACCCGAGGAGCCGCAGTACGAGGTGCGCAGCTCCGCCTCCGGGCGGACGGCCGTACACCGGCCGTCCGCCCTGCGCCGACGGAAGGACTGACCGGACACGGCGGCGCCGGCACGCACCGCTCGCCCTGCCGGCGCGTCAGCAGGAGCGGCTTCAGCCGGAGCGGCGTCAGCAAGAGCGTCGGCGGGTCGCCCTCCGAGAGGAACACGAGAACGTCATCGGCCTTGCAGCGTGAGTCGGCGAGGTCGAAGAGGGACCCGAGCGCGGGCCGGCAGGACCGCTCGAAGGCTCGTGCCCGGCCCAGGTCCGGTATCGGCCGAGCGGGCCGCCGCCCGGCCGCTCATGGCGGAGCACTGGCCCGCCTACGAGGAGTACCAGGCGAAGAACGACCGGGAGATCCCGGTGGTCGTGATCGAGCCGACGGCGTTCGGTCGGCCGCCGGGCCGCCCGGCCGGGCGACCCGGCTCGACGCCGTCGTCCGGCGGGGACTGTCCCCTCCCGGCGGTAGGGTCGTGCCGCCGACGCACCGACCGAGGGGGACCCTGATGACCGACCGCACGACCGACGGCGCCGCGAGCACGCCCAGCGCGGCCCAGGGCGCCGGCAGCGCCGCCGGCGACGACGCCGTACGGACCGCGGGGCGGCTGCGGCGGGTGGCGAAGTCCTCCGAGGGGCTGGTGGTCCTGGACCCGGGGATCAGCGACGAGGAGATGGACGGCTGGCCGGCGCCGGTGCCCGAGGAGATCCGCGCGCTGCTGCGGGTCGTCGGGGGCGTGCGGATCGCGGTCTCGCGGTCCGCGGTCAACGGCCACCTGTCGATCGAGCACGTCGACCTGGGTCACCCCTTCAACCGGGGCTGCTACCCGGCCGGTGACAGCAGCTGGTACGTGGAGCACGCCGGCGGCGCCGGCACCCACTGGTTCGTCTACCTCGACCACGGCGACGGCCACACCTACGTGGACGTCGACCGGGTCACGGGGGCGTGGGGCCCGGTCTTCCGTTTCTGGGACGCCACCGACTCCGTGCGCGTGGCGCCGTCGCTGACCGCCTGGCTGGAGCGCCTCGCCGACTGCCTGGAGGAGTCACTCGCCTCGGCCCGGGCCGAGGCCGGACCCGGCACCGCCATCGAGGTCAGGACGTTCGGCCGCCACTTCGGCGATCGGTGGCCGGACCCGGAGCGGGAGGCGACGACGGTGGAGCCGGTCACCGCCGCGGCGGCCCGGTTGAGCGGTGACCCCCTGCTGCGCGAGGCCGCAGCGGCCCTGCCCGACGACGCCCTGCTCGCCGATCTGCGGTCCGTCACCGGCCCCGCCGCCGTCGACTTCCCGCTGCCGGTGAGCTGCCGCTACGCCCGCTGGTCGGCCGGGGCCCTGCTGTCCGCCACCGCGTGGGACGGCGAATAGCTCCGCGGGGCGGGGCCGTCGGCCCACTTGGCTGAATCTCGCCCCCGGTCGGCGGGCCGACGCCCGTGTGGTCCCGGCCGCGCGGGGAACGCGGGCTCCCGGACGGCGCCGGACACGAGGTCCGGCGCCGCACGGCTGGACGAGAGAGGGCGATCCTCATGATGGCGACAGTGGCGGTGCTGGCTCTGACGATCCTGCTCTTCAGTGCCGGACTCGGTCTCACCGTGGCGGTGGCGGGCCTGGCGAATCGGTTCGGGCGGTCGGCCGCGCGCCGCCGGCGATGACCGGTGGGCGACTGACCCCGTCGGCAGGGGCCGCCAGTGCAGGACGGAGGAGAGCGCCGCACCGCACCCCGCCAGGAACCAGGCCAGGCGGCCATGGGTGCGGGCCAGGCCGATCACCGGAACGGCGAGCGCCTCGCGCCGCCGTTCCAGGCGCCGGGGCTCCACCGCACCCTCCCGGCCGACCGCCCCCGGCAGGCGGCCACCTCGCGGGCCAGCGCCCGGTCCTTCGGTGTCCGGTCCTTCGGTGTCCGGTCCTTCGGTGTGAGGTCCCCACCCTGCTGTCCCGAGCTCCTGACGTCGCTGTGCACCCCTTCCCCCCGGTCAGGGCGGGGGTCGCCGATGGCCGCCCGGCTGCGGGCCGCGGACGGGCTCCGGACACTGCGCTTCCCGGCGCTCCCGGTACGGCGCCCTGGCGCAGGAGGAGTTCAGCGAACCCGGCCACCGGTCTGGTCCTGGCCGTGATCGGCGTCGTCCTCCGGGCGGCGGCCGCCGCCACTACTGGGAGACGCCGGGCGGCCGTCCTTTCGGGCACCGAGGTCCTGACCAGGGGTCCTGGTCAGGTCGGGACGCCCGGGTCCGCCCGCCGACCCGCCTCGCCCCCGGGCGGGCGGGTCATCGCCCATCTGATCCCCCTGGTCACGCCGGCCGCGCCCAGCCGGACCGCCGGCCCCTCCACCACCGGCAGGTAGGGCAGGCGGAGTTCCCGCCGCGCCCACCCCGGCAGCAGCGAGACCGCGCCGGCCGCGAGCAGCCCGTACGGCGGGCGGACCACCCACGGCAGGGGCGGCCGGAGGAGGATGAACCGCGCCGCGTCGAGGGCTGCCCTGGTCCGGTGCAACTCGGCGCGGTACGCCGCGAGGACGCCGGCGAGCTGCCGCTGGTCGCGCGGCGGGTCGACGACACCCAGCGCGGCGGCCACGACGGCGGCGTCGGCCACGTAGCCGTCATAGGCCTCGTCGTCCAACGACCTTTCCCCGTAAGCCCGGTGGGCACGGAGGAAGCTGTCGACCTCGGCGGCGTGCACCCAGCCGAGCAGGTGTGGATCACCGGCCCGGTACGCCTCCCCCGAGGCACTGGTGCCGCGGACCCGCTCGTGCACCGCCCGCACGTGGTCGACCGCCCGCTGCGCGTCGGCCGCCGTCCCGAACGTGGTGACCGCGAGGAACGTGCTGGTGCGCTGGAGCCGGCCCCACGGATCGCCCCGGTAGCCGGAGTGCGCCTCGACGGCGGCCATCGCCAGCGGGTGCAGCGACTGCAGCAGGAGCGCCCGGAGTCCGCCGACGAACATCGAGGCGTCCCCGTGGACGACCCGGATGGGCCGGTCCGGGCCGAACCACCGGGGGCCCGGCGTCTCGTGGATCCGGCTCCGGGTGGCCGGGCCCTGCGGCCCGGCCACCCGGGCGAACAGTTCCGCCCCGGCGCGCCGCCGGAGCGCGGCGAGGGCCGGGATGCCGGAGATGCCATCGGTCATACCTGCCACTGTAGTTCCGCGCCGCGCCGACGGGCCGCCACCGACGGGCCGCCGCCCACGGGCCGCGCCTCCGGCCGGGCCGGTCGCACGGCGATCCCCGCTACCGGCGGCAGGGATCACGGGCGCGGGTGACGGCCCGTGGAGAGCCGGGCGGGGCCGGCTTCGCGGGGACCGTCGGAGCGGACGCACCGGCGCCCGGAGCGGCGGCCTACGAGCCGTTCCCGTCGTCGGTGCCGGAGACGGGCGGACTCAGGTGTCCGCACCGGGCGCCGCACGCGGCCGACCGCGCACCTGACCTGGGAGGACGTGGCCCGGCCTTCGGTTGGGGAATCGCTTCTGATCCCTGGCCCGCGCGCGGACGCGGTCGTGGACGCCCGGAGTACGCGTCAGCCGGCCGGAAGACCCACCGCCAGGGTCAGTTCAAGGACCCGGTACGGCGATGCGAGATCCGGGAACAGCTCCCGCAGCTGCGACATCCGGTACCGGACTGTCTGGGGATGGACGAACAACGCCGCCGCCACCTCGTCCCGCCTGCCCTGGTGCAGCAGCCACGCTCGCAACGTCTCCTCCAGCCGCCGCGCGGTCGCGACGGGCAAGGTCCGCAACGGTGCGAGCGCGCGGGCACGCAGGTCTGAGAACGCGTCCATGTCGGCGCTCAGCACCAGCTCGGGCAGGTGGGCCTCGGTGTCGCGGATGTCAGCGGAGAGGGAGCGCGCGCGTACGGCTCGTGCGTACGAGGCGGACGCACGAGTCCACGGCCGGGCCGGGCCGACCACGGCGGTGCGGTCGGCCAGCTGCCGCAAGAGATGCGATCGGTCGGCATCGGGAACGAGCAGCACACCGGTGGCGTCCGGCAGATCATCGAGGACGAGGGTGCCCGGGTCGAGCGCGCGGTAGGCAGGCCGGGCCTGGGCGGCGGGCAGCAGGACCGCGGTCAGCGAATTCGGAGGCTGCCACCCGGCCCGTTGAACCGAGGCCAGCAGCACGTCCGGGCTCGCGTCGGCGAGGAGGTCGCGGGCCAGGTGTTCCAGGTGGCGCTCGCGGGCCCTGCCCCGAGCCGCCAGTTCGTCGGCGTGGCCCGCGGCGCTCGCGGCGGAGAGCTCGTCGATATAGGCGAAGGTCAGCTCCGCGAACTTGGCGACCTCGGCGGCGGGCAGACCTACGGGTACGGCACCCGCTGCCAGACACCGCCAGGCCACGCGGGCGCCGACGCGGTAGGCGCTGAGCAGGGCGTCCATCGAACGGCCGTCGCGCACCTCGCCGCGGCCCAGCTCGTAGGCTGCGTCACCGGCGTCGCCGCCCGTGGCATTCCCGCTCGCGAGGTCCAGGTAGTGGCCCAGGGCGGTGCGGACGGCTCGGCGGATGGTGCCGCCCATGCGGCCCGAAAGGGCGTTCGCGTAAGGAGGGACCTCGTCGATGATCGCCTGGACGACCTCGTCGGCGGTGGACCTCAGCGCGGCCCGAAGCGCGGTGACCGTCGTCTCGTCCAGGACCAGCTCGCTGGCCCTCCGGATTGCTTGACTCACGCTTTTGTTCCCTGCGAACAATTCGGTCGACCAGATTCACGTCCTACGGTCAGGACTTTACACCCTGAGGCGCAGCAAGCTGGAGTCATGACGAGTGCAGCCCTCCGCAAGAGGGCGTGGAAACTGCTGGAGATGGTCACGACGCCGCTGCTGCCGTCGGACTACCTCGACCTGGTCAGCCCGCTGCGTGCGGGCGCCGACCTGCGCGGGCGCATCGAGGCCGTGCACCCCGAGACGGGTGACGCCGCGACCGTCGTGATCAGGCCGGGGCGGGGCTGGCGCGGCCACGCGGCCGGTCAGTACGTGCGGATCGGGGTCGACGTCGACGGGAGGCGCCTGTGGCGTGCCTACTCCATCACCTCGCCGACAGACCGCCAGGACGGCCGGATCACGATCACCGTGAAGGCGATCCCGGACGGCAAGGTCAGCAACCACCTGGTCCGCAGGGCGACACCGGGCACGCTGGTCCAGCTCGACCAGCCGACCGGTGACTTCGTGCTGCCGCCTGCCAAGCCCGCCAAGGTGCTCTACCTGACGGCCGGCAGCGGCATCACGCCCGTGATGGGCATGCTGCGCGACGTCGAGTTGGATGACGTCGTCATGGTCCACTGTGCGCCGCGGCCCCAAGACGTGATCTTCCGCAACGAGCTGCACGGCCTGGTCGCGGACGAGAAGCTGCGCCTCGCCGAGGTGCACAGCGCCACGGACGGCAAGCTCGACATCGCCCGCCTCGGCGAACTCGTGCCTGACTGGGCCGAGCGCGAGACCTGGGCCTGCGGGCCCGCGGGCCTGCTCGACGCCGCGGAGGAGTACTGGACCGAGCACGGTGTCCGGGAGCGCCTGCGCACCGAACGCTTCCGACCCCGCATCGTCGTCGCCGGCGACGGCGACGGCGACGGCGAGGTCACGTTCAGCGCCACCGGCACGACAGTCGACGCGGACGGCGCCACGCCGTTGCTGGACATCGGCGAGGAGGCCGGCGTGCTCATGCCCTCCGGGTGCCGCATGGGCATCTGCTTCGGCTGCGTCACGCCGCTCAAGGCGGGCGCCGTCCGCGACCTGCGCACCGGCGAGATCACCGAGGCCGAGCCGGGCGTCCTCATCCAGACCTGCGTGTCCGCCGCGGCGGGCCCCTGCGACATCGAACGGTAGACGCACCTTGACCGCCATCGACCCCACCGCCCACCTGACCGCGCAGCAGATCGAGGAGCTCGGCCGCGAGCTGGACGCGATCCGCGACGAGGTGATCGCCGACCGCGGCGAGAAGGACGCCGCCTACATCCGCAAGGTCATCTCGGCGCAGCGCAAGCTCGAGCTGGCCAGTAGGGGCGTGCTGCTGTTCTCGGTCTTCCCGCCCGCGTGGCTGCTCGGCACCGCCGGCCTGTCCGTGGCGAAGATCATGGACAACATGGAGATCGGCCACAACGTCCTGCACGGCCAGTGGGACTGGATGCGGGACCCGAAGATCCACTCCACCACCTGGGAGTGGGATCACGTCTCGCCGGCCGAGCAGTGGAAGCACTCGCACAACGAGTTGCACCACACGTACACCAACGTGATCGGCAAGGACAACGACCTCGGCTACGGCATCATGCGCGTCGACGAGGACCAGAAGTGGCACCCGGCCCACCTCGGCCAGCCGCTGTGGAACTTCCTCAACGCCTGCTTCTTCGAGTACGGCATCGCGGCGTACGACCTGGAGCTCGGCAAGAACCTGCACAAGCGCCGCCGCAAGGACCCGGAGTTCCGCGCGCGGGCCAAGGCCGTGGGCCGCAAGATCCGCAAGCAGGTGCTCAAGGACTACGTGATCCACCCACTGCTGTCAGGCCCGTCGTTCCTCACCACGCTCGCCGCCACGTTCACCGCGAACCTGGTCCGCAACATCTGGTCACACTCGGTGATCATGTGCGGGCACTTCCCCGAGGGCGTACAGGTCTTCGAGCGCCGGTCGATCAAGGGCGAGACACGCGGCCAGTGGTACCTGCGCCAGATGATGGGCTCGGCGAACATCAGCGGCAGCAGGGCCATGCACTTCATGACCGGCAACCTGTCGCACCAGATCGAGCACCACCTGTTCCCGGACCTGCCGAGCAACCGGTACGCCGAGGTCGCGGTGAAGGTGCGCGCGCTGTTCGAGAAGTACGAGCTGGAGTACGTCACCGGGCCGCTCCCCGCGCAGGTGTTCTCCGCGTGGCACAAGGTCTTCCGGCTCTCGCTGCCCACCAAGAAGCCCGAGGTCATGACCCCGGCCGGGCACGCGACGGTCGTGGTCCAGCACCACTGACACGGTGACGGCCCCGGGACGCTCCGCGGGCCGTCAGCCGACGGACAGCAGGGTCGGGTCCGCCATGATCCGGCGGATCGTGGTCTGCGCCGCGCCCAGCACGGGTCCGCGACGCCCCAGGGCGGACGAGCGCAGCGCCTCCGGGGCCCAGGGCCGGACGGTGACCCGGTCGGTGAGTTCGGCACGGACGGACGGCAGCAGCCACGCGGCCAGTTCGGCGTAGGTGCCGCCGAGGACGAGGCCGTCCGGGTCGATGAGGTCGACGGCGGAGGTGAGGGCGAGGCCCAGGGCACGGCCGGCGCGGTCCAGGGCCGCCAGGGTCGGCGGGTGCCCGGCACCGGCCCGCTCGGCCAGCAGGGCGACCGGGTCGCCGGCCTCCGCGGGTGCGGCCGGACCCGGGTCGTGCTGCGCCAGACCGGCCTCTCGCAGCACGGCCGCCTGGCCCGCGTACTGCTCCAGGCAGCCGCGCGCGCCGCAGACGCACCGGAGGCCGTCCGGGTGGACGGGGATGTGGCCGAGTTCGCCGGCGAAGCCGCGGGCGCCGCGGAACACCTGCCCGTCGATGACCAGGGCGGCGCCGATCCCGGCGTCCGCGGAGACGTGCACGAAGGTCTCCGCGGCCTGCTCGGCGTTCCAGTACTCGGCCAGGGCCCCGAGGTTGGCCTCGTTCTCCGGCTCGGGCGCGGTGTCCGGATCGGGCCAGTGGTCGGCGACGCGGACGGTGTGCCAGCCGAGGTTGGGCGCGCGATCGACCTGTCCGGCGGGTTCGTTCGGCACCACCCCGGGCACGGCCAGGACCCGCCCCTCGACGCGGAGGCCGAGGTCGCGGGCCTCGGCCTCCGCGTCGGCGGCCAGCGCGGCGACCTCCGCCAGCACCTGCCCGGCCGGCCGGCGGGCGTTCGACCGTTCGACCCGGCGCCACACCCGGGGTTCTCCGCGCAGGTCCACGACGC
This sequence comes from Kitasatospora sp. NPDC022856, assembly GCF_055561235.1. Lineage (NCBI taxonomy): Bacteria > Bacillati > Actinomycetota > Actinomycetes > Kitasatosporales > Streptomycetaceae > Kitasatospora > Kitasatospora sp. NPDC022856. The sequence continues at coordinate 17,739 of NZ_JBVHHE010000014.1, forward strand.
ACGCGCCGAGGTGCATGACGCCGATCTCCAGACCGAGGCCGGCGGGGCCCCGGTCGCTCACCGACAGCGCGCGTCCGGGGCGGCCGACCCGTCCGTCGGGGGCGGTATCCGTCTCGGTCAGCGCACCCCGCCCGATCAGTTCGTCGACCAGCGAGGAGACGGCCGCCCGGGTCAGACCGACGCGTGCGGCGACATCCGCGCGGGACAGCGGGCGGCTGAGCGGGTTGTGCGCGGCGACCGTGCCGAGGACCACCGAGAGGTTGCGCCGTCGCATGTCCTGTTGCGAAGCGGGCCCGGAGCCCCGGCTGTGCCCCGTTCTGCCGACCACTCCCACGCGCGGGCCCCTCCTACCGGTCCTCGGCCGGGGCTCCCTGCAAGGCCCCGGCCCGACGCAGGGTACCGCTGATCCGTTCGAGTGCGTCCGCGTCCCGTGCCACGGGCTCCAGCACCGGGCCGTCGGCGGTGCGCCACCGGCGGGCCACCGCGTCGGCGGGCTCGCCCGTGAGCAGGGCGGCGGCTTGGGCGGCCGCGCCGAGTGCGACCGGTTCCCGCGCGACGGGTACCCGCACGGCCCGGCCCGAGAGCCGCAGGACGGTCCGCTGCCAGGCGCGGCCCCGGGCGCCGCCCCCGATCAGCAGCAGCGGCTCGTCGCCCGCCGGCTCCTCGCCGCCCGCGCGCAGCACCTCCTCCAGGGCGGTGAGCAGGGCGTGGGCCGCGCCGTCGTAGGCGGCTTGGAGCACCTCCCCCGGTGTGGTGTCGTGACGGAGTCCGTGGACCAGGCCTGACGCGCCGGGCAGGTCCGGTGTGCGTTCGCCGTCCAGGTAGGGCAGCACCACCACAGTGCCGCCGTCCTCGACCTCCTCGCGCCCGCGTCCGAGGAGGCCGGCGACGCGGTCGACGGCGAGGGTGCAGTTGAGCGTGCAGGCGAGCGGCAGCCAGCCGCCGAGGGCGTCGGCGAAGCCCGCGACCGTCCCGCTCGCGTCCACCGGCCTCTTCCGGCCGACGGCGCAGACCGTCCCGGAGGTGCCGAGGCTGAGCACGGGCTGCCCGGGCCGCAGTCCCAGCCCGAGGGCGGCGGCCATGTTGTCGCCGGTTCCGGCGGCCACCAGGGCCCCCTCGCGCAGCGCCGTGCCGGGGCGGACCAGGCCGGCCGGTGCGCCCGGCACGAGGACCTGCGGCAGCAGGGCCGGGTCGAGGCCGATGCGGTCGAGGACGTCCTCGTCGTAGCCGTCCGGCCCCCACCAGCCGGTCCCCGACGCGTCGCCGCGGTCGGTCACCGCCTCCCCGGTCAGCCGCTCGGTCAGGAAGTCGTGCGGGAGGCGGACGGCCGCGACACGGTCGGCCGCGGCCGGCTCGTTGGCGCGCAGCCAGGCCCACTTGGGAGCGGTGAAGGCGGCCGTCGGCAGGCTGCCGGTGCGCCGGACGATCTCCGCCGGGCCGATCCCGGCTCGCAGCGCGGCGGCCTGGGGGGCGGACCGGACGTCGTTCCACAGCAGCGCCGGGCGCACCGGTGCGCCGGCCGCGTCGAGGGTGACCAGGCCGTGCTGCTGGCCGGCGATCGAGACGGCGGACGCGCGTCCGGCCCAGCCCGTCCGCGCGACGGCCTCTTCGAAGGCCCGCCACCACTGCTCGGCATCGCTCTCCCGGCCGGCACCCTCGCTGACGGTGTGCGGGGCTCGACCCTCGCCCAGGACCGTGCCCGTGTCGATGTCGACGGCGAGGGCCTTGGTGGACTGGGTGGAGCTGTCGACGCCGATCACGACACGCTGCTCAGCCATGCGTTCCTCCGATGGGGGGTTCCTTCTGACGCCCCGGCATACTAATTTGTTGAGAGCCCTGACAAACACCCCTGCGCACCGATCCGGAGCCGCTCCATGTCCAGCGACCCGCTCGCCCCCACCCCCGCGCACAAGTTCACCTTCGGCCTGTGGACCGTCGGCTGGCAGGGTCGCGACCCCTTCGGCGACGCGACCCGCCCCGCCCTCGACCCCGTCGAGACCGTGCAGCGGCTGGCCGGACTCGGCGCCTACGGCGTCACCTTCCACGACGACGACCTGATCCCCTTCGGCGCGGACGACGCCACCCGCGAGGAGACCGTCAAGCGCTTCCGCGCCGCGCTGGACGCCGCCGGACTGAAGGTCCCGATGGCGACCACCAATCTGTTCACCCACCCCGTCTTCAAGGACGGCGCCTTCACCGCCAACGACCGCGGCGTGCGGCGCTACGCGCTGCGCAAGACGATCCGCAACATCGACCTGGCCGCGGAGCTCGGCGCCTCGGTCTACGTCGCCTGGGGCGGTCGCGAGGGCGCGGAGTCCGGCGCGGCCAAGGACGTGCGCACCGCGCTCGACCGGCTGAAGGAGGCCTTCGACCTGCTCGGCGAGTACGTCGAGCAGCAGGGCTACGACCTGCGGTTCGCGATCGAGCCCAAGCCCAACGAGCCGCGCGGCGACATCCTGCTGCCCACGGTCGGCCATGCCCTGGCGTTCATCAACGAGTTGGAGCGCCCCGAACGGGTCGGCGTCAACCCGGAGGTGGGCCACGAGCAGATGGCCGGGCTCAACTTCCCGCACGGCATCGCCCAGGCCCTGTGGCACGGCAAGCTGTTCCACATCGACCTCAACGGCCAGTCCGGCATCAAGTACGACCAGGACCTGCGCTTCGGCGCGGGCGACCTCCGGCAGGCCTTCTGGCTGGTGGACCTGCTGGAGTCGGCCGGCTACGACGGCCCGCGCCATTTCGACTTCAAGCCGCCGCGCACCGAGGACTTCGACGGCGTCTGGGCCTCGGCCGCCGGCTGCATGCGCAACTACCTGCTGCTGGCCGAGCGCTCCCGCGCCTTCCGGGCCGACCCGGAGGTGCAGGCCGCGCTCGCCGCATCCCGGCTGCCCGAACTCGCGCTCCCCACCGCCCAGGACGGCCTGGCCGGCCTGCTCGCGGACCGCTCCGCCTTCGAGGAGTACGACGTCGACGCCGCCGCGCGGCGCGGCATGGCCTTCGAGCAGCTGGACCAGCTGGCCCTCGAACACCTCCTCCGGGCCCGCTGACCCCGTCACGGCGAAGCCGGGTCGTGCGAGCCGCACGACCCGGCGCCCCCCGGTGCTCACCTCGGCCGATGGCCGCGGTCCGGTACCCACCCCGGCACGGCCGGGGCGGGCCGGCCGGGGTGGCGCGGTGTTCTACCGACGCCGGACGGTGTTCAGGCGCTGGAGGACGATGAAGACGAACAGCAGCCCGCCGATCACGATCCTGGTCCACCATGAGCTGAGGGTGCCCTGGAAGTTGATGACGGTCTGGATCAGGCCCAGCACCAGCACACCCAGCACGGTGCCCAGCAGGTAGCCGGAGCCGCCGGTGAGCAGGGTGCCGCCGATCACCACGGCGGCGATCGCGTCCAGTTCCAGGCCGACCGCGTGCAGGCCGTACCCGGAGAGCATGTAGAAGGTGAGCAGCACACCGCCGAGCGCCGAGCAGAAGCCGCTGATCGCGTACACGGTGGTCTTGGTCCGCCCCACCGGCAGACCCATCAGCAGGGCGGACTGCTCGCTGCCGCCGAGCGCGTACACGTTCCGCCCGAGCCGGGTGTAGTGCAGCACGACGAACCCGGCCGCCAGCACCAGCAGGGCGATCAGCACGCTCGGCGAGACGAACAGGTCGCCGAGCGGGATCCGGGTCTGCGCCATCGCGGTGTACCACGGATCCGTGATGGAGATCGACTCGATGCTGATCGTGTAGCACAGTCCCCGGGCCAGGAACATGCCTGCCAGCGTCACGATGAAGGGCTGGATCTCGAAGACGTGGATCACCCACCCCATCACCCAGCCGCCGGCCGTGCCCATCAGCAGTACCAGCGGGATGACCACCAGCGGCGGCCAGCCGTGCCGCTCGACCAGCCAGGCGGAGACCATGGTGGACAGCGCCACCACCGCGCCGACCGACAGGTCGATGCCGCCGGTCAGCACGACGGAGGACATCCCGACCGCGACCACGAGCAGGAAGGCGTTGTCGATCAGCAGGTTGAGCAGGACCTGCCCGGAGAACAATCCGTCGTACCGCACCGAGCCGACGGTGAACATCGACACCAGCAGCACGGAGGTGACCAGCAGCGGGATCTGCTCGCGAACTCTGGTCAGCAGGGTGTTGGCGTTCACGCGCCGACCTCCCGGTCGGTGATGGTGGCGGCGGGGCCCGGCCGGACGCCGCTGCGGCGGCCGGCGCCGCGCCGGGCGAGCTTGGCACGGAAGTTCGGCGACTGGATCAGACAGACCGTGATCACCACGAAGGCCTTGAAGACCAGCGTGGTCTCCGGCGGGATGCCGATGGTGTAGACGGTGGTGGAGAGGGTCTGGATGATCAGCGCGCCGAGGACGGTGCCGCCGATCGAGAACCGGCCGCCGTTGAGCGAGGTCCCGCCGATCACCACCGCGAGGATGGCGTCGAGTTCGATCCACAGCCCGGCGTTGTTGCCGTCCGCCGCCGAGACGTTGGAGGAGACCATCAGTCCGGCGACCGCCGCGCACAGCGCGCTGAACACGTACACCAGACCGACCAGGCGCATCGCCCGGATTCCGACCAGCTGGCTAGCCACCGGATTGCCGCCGACCGACTCCAGCAGCAGGCCGAGCGCGGTGGAGCGGGTGAGCAGTGCGGTGAGCAGCGCGACCAGCCCGCTGAGCAGGATCGCGAACGGCATCGCCAGCCAGTAGCCGCCGCCGATCAGCTTGTACGGTTCGCTGGTGATCGTGATGATCTGGCCGTCGGTGATCAGCTGGGCGACGCCGCGTCCGGCGACCATCAGGATCAGGGTGGCGACGATCGGCTGCACGCCGACCCGGGCCACCAGCACCCCGTTCGCGAGGCCCAGCAGTACCGCCGTGCCGAGTGCTGTGCCGACCGCGCCGAGCACCGTGCCGAGGCTCCCCGGGTCGGTGGCCTCGCTGATGTGGAGGCAGGCCAGCGCGCCGGCGATGGCGACCGTGGAGCCGACCGAGAGGTCGATCCCACCGGTGGCGATCACCAGGGTCATGCCGAGCGACACCAGGATCAGCGGCGCGCCGAAGTGCAGGATGTCGACCGTACTGCCGTACAGGTGACCGCCCTTGAGGTGGAGGGCGAAGAAGTCCGAGGTGAAGGCGAGGTTCGCGAGCAGCAGCACGGCCAGCACGGCGGCCGGCCAGAACAGCCGGTGCCGGGTCACCGCCCAGGCCCTCGGGGTGGTCGGCGCCGTGGTCATTGTTCCGCTCCGCTCGCGATGGTGGCCAGGACGCGCTCCGGGGTGAGCTCGCCGTCGTTGTCGAGTCGGGCGACCATCCGGCGGTCGCGCAGCACGCCCACGCGGTGGCTGAGCCGCAGCACCTCCTCCAGTTCGGCGGAGATGAACAGCACCGCCATGCCCCTCTCGGCGAGGTTCGCGACCAGCTTCTGGATCTCGGCCTTGGCGCCGATGTCGATGCCGCGGGTGGGCTCGTCCAGGATCAGCAGCTTGGGGTCGGTGATCAGCCAGCGGGCCAGCAGCACCTTCTGCTGGTTCCCGCCGCTGAGGTTGCGGACCAGCGCCTCCGGGTTGGCCGGGCGGATGTCCAGGGCGCGGATCCAGCGCAGCGCCAACTCGTCCTGCGTGGTGCGCGACAGCGGACGGGCCCAGCCGCGGGCCGCCTGTAGCGCCAGCACGATGTTCTCCCGGACGGTCAGCTCGCCGACCAGGCCCTCGGTCTTGCGGTTCTCGGAGCAGAACGCGATGCCGTGGGCGATCGCGTCGCGCGGGCCGCGCAGGTCCGTCTCGGCGCCGTTGATCCGCACGGTGCCGCGGTCCTTGTGGTCGGCACCGAACAGCAGCCGGGCGGCCTCGGTCCGGCCGGACCCCAACAGGCCTGCCAGGCCGACCACTTCACCGGGGCCGATGGCGAGGTCGTACGGCTCGACGGCACCCCGCCGGGCCAGGCCCTCGGCTTCCAGGAAAGCCCGGCCGGTGGCCGGCGCGGAGCGCTCGCGCCGTTTGCCGCCGGCGAGCTGGTCGAGTCCGGCGAGCTCGGAGCCGATCATCCGGGCGATCAGGTCGATCTGGTCGAGCTCGCTGGTCAGGTACTCGCCCTCCAGCCGGCCGTTGCGCAGCACGGTCATCCGGTCGCAGATCTCGTAGATCTGGTCGAGGAAGTGCGAGACGAACAGGATGGCGACCCCCTGGTCGCGCAACCGCCGTATCACGGTGAAGAGCTGGCGGACTTCGTCGCGGTCCAGGCTGGAGGTCGGCTCGTCCAGGATCAGCACCTTGGCCGAGACGTCCACCGCACGGACGATGGCCACCAGCTGCTGGACCGCGATGGAGTGGCTGCCCAGCGGTGCGCTGACGTCGATGTCCAGCTCCAGCGTGCGGACCAACCGGGCGGCCCGGCGGCGCATTTCGGCCCAGTCGATCAGGCCGAGGCGGCGCGGCTCGCGACCGATGAAGATGTTCTCCGCGACCGACAGGTTCGGGCAGAGGTTCACCTCCTGGTAGACGGTGCTGATGCCCGCCTCCTGGGCGTGCAGCGGACCGGCGATCCGCACCCGCCGCCCGGCCAGCACCACCTCGCCGCCGTCCGCCAGGTGCACCCCGGTCAGCACCTTGATCAGCGTGGACTTGCCGGCGCCGTTCTCCCCCATCAGGGCGTGCACCTCGCCGGGGAAGAGCCGGAAGTCGACCCCGTCCAGCGCCACCACCCCGGGGAACTCCTTGCGGATCCCCCGGACTTCCAGGACCGGTTGCTGACGCACCCCGGTTCTCCTCTCCTCGTGCGAACCCGGTCCGCCCGCGAGCGTTCCGCCGAACGCTCCCGGGCGGGCGGGGGCTTGTCAGTACTGGCGGGTGGGCAGCGCGGCCGCGGCCTGGTCCTGGGTGAAGACACCCTCCTCGGTCTTGATCCGCTTCGGCACCTGCTCGCCGGCCTTGACCTTCTTCACCAGGTCCATCAACTGGTCACCGAGGAGCGGGTTGCACTCCACGTCGACGTTGATCTTGCCCTGGCTCATCGCGGTGAAGGCGTCCTTGACCCCGTCGACCGAGATGATCCGGATGTCGGTGCCGGGCTTCTTGCCGGCCTCCTCGATCGCCTGGATCGCACCGAGGGCCATGTCGTCGTTGTGCGCGTACAGCACGTCGATCTTCGGCTGGGCCTTCAGGAAGGCCTGCATGACCTCCTTGCCCTTCGCCCGGGTGAAGTCACCGGTCTGCGAGGCCACCACCTTGAACTTGGCGTCCGGACCCACGGGCTGTTCCACCGCCGGCCCTCCACCCGTTCGGGGCCGACGGGCGTGAGGCCGACGCCCGGCGAGCTCCGGGTCCGCTCCCCGCCCACCCACACCCCGCACGGACGAGCCGGCGACCTCGGCAGCCCACCGACCGCCCCGGGAGCGTCGCCGGTCGGCACGGCCGGGGTCAGCTCGCCCGCCCCGCAGGATCAACGGCCTTTCGCTGCCGGTCTCTTGACGCGGCCATTGCGAAGCTGGCTTGATTGGCGAGTGGGAGCGCTCCCATCATTGCTGCCCACCCCCTGTACCCTCCCCACCCGAGGAAGGCCCCACCCGTGCCTCCTGTCACCCCCGCCCGAGGCGTGCCGCGGCGCGCGGCCGCCGTACTCACCGGCCTCGCCCTGGCCGCCGGCGCCCTGACCGCAACCGGGCTCACCGCGCCCTCCGCCCACGCCACCGCGTCCCCCGGGGCCGGCCCTGCGGCCGCGGTGGCCGACTCCCCCGTCCGGGTCAACCAACTCGGCTACCTGCCCGACGGCCCCAAGCGGGCCACCGTCGTCAGCTCCGCCACCGCCCCCCTGGCCTGGCAGCTGCGCGCCGCCACCGGTGCGCAGGTCGCCTCCGGCACCACCACGGTGCACGGCGCCGACCAGGCCTCAGGCCAGTCAACCCACCTGGTCGACTTCGGCGGCTACCCCGGTACCGGCACCGGCTACACCCTGGTGGTCGGCGGTCAGGCCAGCCACCCGTTCGACATCTCGGCCTCGCTCTACGACGGCCTGCGCGCCGACAGCATGTCGTTCTTCTACCAACAGCGCAGCGGCATCGCGATCGACGCGGCGCTGGCCGGCAGCGCGTACGCCCGCCCCGCCGGGCACCTGGGCGCGGCCCCGAACAAGGGGGACACGAGCGTGCCCTGCCAGACCGGCGTGTGCGACTACCGCCTGGACGTGCGCGGCGGCTGGTACGACGCCGGCGACCAGGGCAAGTACGTGGTCAACGGCGGCATCGCGACCTGGGAGCTCGTCAACTCCTTCGAGCGGGCCCGCCGGTCGAACGGCGACGCGGCGCTCGGGGACTCCACGCTGCGCCTGCCCGAGCGCGGCAACGGGGTGCCGGACGTGCTCGACGAGGCCCGCTGGGAGCTGGAGTTCCTGCTGCGGATGCAGGTCCCCGCGGACCGGCCGATGGCCGGGATGGCCTTCCACAAGATGCACGACGCGCAGTGGACCGGCCTGCCGACCCGGCCCGACCTCGACGACCAGGAGCGCGAGCTGCACAGGCCGTCGACCGCCGCGACGCTCAACCTGGCGGCCACCGCCGCCCAGTGCGCCCGGGTGTACGCGCCGTACGACGGCGCCTTCGCCGCCCGCTGCCTGGACGCGGCCCGCCGCGCCTGGGCGGCTGCCGGGGCCAACCCGAACGTGCTCGCCCCGGCGACCGACAACACGGGGGGCGGCGCGTACGAGGACGCAGACGTCTCCGACGAGTTCTACTGGGCGGCGGCCGAACTCCTCGCCACCACCGGCGAGTCGCAGTACCGGGACGCGGTCACCTCCTCCCCGCACCACACCGGGCCGGTGGACGGCTTCTGGTGGGGCGGCACCGCCACGCTCGGCCGGATCACCCTGGCGACCGTCCCCGGCGTGGCCCTGCCCGCCGACGACGTCGACCGGTTGCGCTCCCTGCTGACCGCCGCCGCCGACACCCACCTGTCCACCATGGCCGGCCAGGGCTACGCGGTGCCGATCCCCGCCGACGCCTACGTCTGGGGCTCCAACAGCTCGGTCGCCAACGACGCGATGGTGATGGCCGTCGCGTACGAGCTGACCGGCCGGCAGGGCTACCGCGCCGGGGCGCTGGAGACGCTGGACTACCTGCTGGGCCGCAACGCCCTGGACCACTCCTACGTGTCCGGCTACGGCGAGCGCGCCTCCGAGAACCAGCACCACCGGTTCTGGGCGCACCAGAACGACGCGACGCTGCCGCACCCGCCGGCCGGCTCCTTCGCGGGCGGCCCGGACGCCGGGCTGGAGGACCCGATCGCCAAGTCCCGACTGGCGGGCTGCGCGCCGGCGGCGTGCTACGTCGACGACATCGGCTCGTACTCCACCAACGAGGTGGCGATCAACTGGAACGCGTCGCTGGCGTGGCTGGCGGCCTTCGCCGCCGAGCGGCGCAGCACCCCTACGGCGCCCGCGGTGCAGGTGGTCCCGGCCGCGGTGACCGTTCCGGAGGGCGGCTCGGCGACGGTGGGCGTGCGGCTGTCGGCGGCGCCCGCGCAGACCGTCAGGCTGACGGTCTCCCGCTCTTCCGGTGACCAGGACCTGGCGGTGGCGTCCGGCGCCACGCTGGTCTTCACCCCGGCCGACTGGGCGACGGCCCAGCAGGTCTCGCTGACGGCGGCGCAGGACGCGGACGCGCTGGCGGGCGGCGCGGTCTTCCGGGTCGGTGGCACGGGGGTGACCGCGGCGACCTTCACGGCGACCGAGGCGGACGACGACACGGCCCCGCCTACGGCGTCCTGCTCGGTGGCGTACAGGGTGGACAGTTCCTGGGGCAACGGCTTCACCGCGACGGTCACCGTCCGGAACACCGGCACGTCGACGATCTCCGGCTGGACACTGGGGTGGGACTTCACGGGTGACCAGAGGATCACCACCGCGTGGAACGCCACCGTCAGCCAGTCGGGCGGCTCGGTGACCGCCCGGGACGCCGGCTGGAACGGCACCCTGGCACCCGGCGCCACCGCGGGTCTCGGCTTCCAGGCCGGCTACTCGGGCAGCAACGCCGCTCCGACCGGCTTCACCCTGAACGGCTCGGCCTGCGCCTGACCCCGCTGCGCCACGGCCGTTCGCCGCCGGCCCCGAGGTGGCGGACGCTTCGCACCCGCACGGGTCTCGAAGCGTCCGCCGCCTCGCGCCGTCCCGGCGACCGCGCGGCCGGAAGGCCTCGACGCCCACGTCCTGCCGGCCGGGCCCGCCCGCCGCGCCCGGGTCCGGGCAGCCGTGCGCGCCGGCACCGGAGCCGGGGAGCGGTTCCGGTGCCGGGGAGCGCTTCGGCTCGGGAGCGGCCGCGGGACCGCCCCGCACCGGTCCGCGGTCAGTAGCCGTAGATCATCTTGTAGGCGACCTCGGGCAGGAACTGTCCGGCGGTCGATCCCGTGCCGACACCGCAGTTGCCGTCCGACTCGCCGGGCACCTTGATCCACAGGAGCATCTCGGCGCCGCCGCCCCACCCGGTGGGGGTCCCGATCCGGCGTCCCGCCGGGTTGCACCACGCGCCGTCGGACCCGTTGCCGTTGCGGCTGGTGTCGACGACGAACGGCTTGGTGAAGCCCTTCGTCGACTTCAGCGCCGCGTTGACCGCGTTGCCGTACGCCACGTTCTGGGCGGTGGTGAGGTAGTTCGAGACGTTCAGGGAGAAGCCGTGGGCTCCGGCCACCCCGGCCGCGGCCAGGTGCCGGGCCATGGTCTCGGCACTCAGCCAGGCGGGGTTGCCGGCGTCCAGGTAGAGGCGGGTGTTCGGCGCCTTGGCGTTGAACTGCGCGACGGCGCCGTCGAGCAGCGCGTTGCGCTCGGAGATCTGGGCCTGGCTCATGCAGCTCTCGTCGCCGAGCGAGTCGGGTTCGAGGACGACCACCGCCGGCCGGTTGCCGATGCCGGCGGCGAAGGCGGCGATCCACGTCCGGTACTCGGCGGCGCTGCCCGCCCCGCCGCCGGACTGGCCCGCGCAGATGTCCCGGTCGGGGATGTCGTAGGCGACGAGGACGGGCAGTTTGCCGGCGGCGGCGGCCGCGCCCGGTGTAGGCACCGGTGGCCGTTCCGACGGCGCCGCTCCACTTGCCGAACCAGCGGGCCGACGGCACGTTGGCGATCGACGCCTGGATCGCGGCGGCGCGGCCGCCGCCCCGGTTGGCGTTGACCCACCGCTGTGCGCTGGAGTCGGGGTCGGCGTAGAACCCGCTGGTCGTGAGGGCGGGTCCGGCCGCGTGGGCGCTGCCGGGGTCGAGCGCGAGAAGGACGGTGGTCAGCGCGGGTGCCATGAGCAGGGACAGCCTGCGGCTCGATCGGCGCACGGTGGTTCCTCCGCTACGGGGTGGGGGTGGGTGGAAGGTCCTGGACGGCGTGGTTGGTGAGGTTGACGACGGTCGGGGCGTCCGCGCGCGCCCGGTAGCCGATCCGGAGCTGCCCGGCCGGGTCGAGCAGGTACGTCACCTCCGCGCGGAGCTCCCCCGGGAACCCCTGGTCGCCGTCCGGGCTCCGCAGGCGCAGGCGTACCCCGGCCCGCCGGCCCTCCCGGACCGGCACGCCGTCCCAGAGCCGGGTGGCGAACCCGTCCGGACCGCCGTGCAGGGTGTGGCCGCCCGGCTGGGCCCGCAGCCGGTGGGTCGTACCGTCCACCGGCACCGTGCCGCCCGCGATCCGGTTGGCGTAGCGGCCGACCGTCGCCCCGAGGTAGGCCGCTTCACCGAGCAGGTCCCCGACGCCGCCGCACCCGAGGACGACGTTCGCCCGCCGCCCGTCCCGGTCCCGCACGTCCAGGGCCTGGAGGCGGGCGCCGAGGCTGAGCACCTCTGCGGTGGCCCCCGCCGGGGACCCGATGGTCCAGCGGATGACGCGTCGCCCGTCCGGCAGGATCGCGGCGACCTCCTGGGACACCGTCAACTCGCTGCGGGAGACGAGTGCTTCTCTCGGCACGGGGTTGCTCCGTTCCATGCGGCTGGGTGGGTGGCGGCCGGACGCCGGACGCACCGGACCGGCGTTCGGCGGCTCGGGACGGACGGGTTCGGGACAGACGGGTTCGGGACAGACGGCTTCGGGACAGACGGGGTCGGGACGGACGGGGTCAGAAGCCCTGGGCCAGGCGGTGATAGGCCTGGTTCCAGCGCAGTTCCTTGGTGAACCGGCGGATGTTCGTGGCGTCGTCGATGACCAGGAGTTCCACGCCGAGCATCTCGGCGAGGTCGTCGAGTTCCTCCGTGCCCAGCGCGCTGGAGAGCACGGTGTGGTGGGGGGCGCCAGCGGTCAGCCAAGCCTCGGTGGAGGTTCGCAGGTCAGGGCGCGGCTTCCAGACCGCACGGGCGACGGGCAGGTTGGGCAGTGGCGCGGGCGGCTCGACCACGTCTATCTCGTTGGCGACCAGCCTGAAGCGGTCGCCCAGGTCGGCGAGGCCGACCACCACCGCGGGACCGGGCTCGGCGTCGAAGACCAATCGGACCGGGTCCTCCCGGCCGCCGATGCCCAGGGGGTGGACCTCGCAGGAAGGCCTGGCGGCAGCGATCGACGGGCACACCTCCAGCATGTGCGCGCCCAGGATCAACTCCCGCCCCGGCTCCAGGTGGTAGGTGTAGTCCTCCATGAACGACGTGCCACCGGGTCGGCCCGCACCGACCACCTTGAGCGTGCGCAGCAGGGTGGAGGTCTTCCAGTCGCCCTCGCCGCCGAAGCCGTAGCCGTCGGCCATCAGCCGCTGGACGGCGAGGCCGGGAAGCTGGCGCAGTGCGCCGAGGTCTTCGAAGTTGGTGGTGAAGGCGTGGAAGCCGCCCTGTTCGAGGAAGTGGCGCAGGCCGGCCTCGATCCGGGCGGCGTAGCGCAGGGCCGCGTGCTCCTCGCCGTCGGCGCGCAGTTCGGGGGCGAGGTGGTAGCTGTCCTGGTACTCCTCGACGAGCCGGGTGACGGTGCTGTCGTCCACGGCGTCGACGGCGGTGACGAGGTCGTTGACGCCGTAGGTGTTGACCGAGACGCCGAACCGCAGTTGGGCTTCGACCTTGTCGCCTTCGGTGACGGCGACGTCGCGCATGTTGTCGCCGAAGCGGGCGAGCCTGAGGGTGCACAGTTCGGCGCGGCCGGCACCGGCCCGGGCCCAGGCGGCGATCCTGGCGGCGACGGCCGGGTCGCTGACGTGTCCGGCGACGGTCTTGCGGGGGACGCCGAGGCGGGTCTGGACGTGGCCGAACTCGCGGTCGCCGTGGGCGGCCTGGTTCAGGTTCATGAAGTCCATGTCGATGCTCTGCCAGGGCAGTTCGACGTTGGCCTGGGTGTGCAGGTGGAGCAGCGGCTTGCGCAGGGCGTCCAGGCCGGCGATCCACATCTTCGCCGGGGAGAAGGTGTGCATCCAGGCGATCAGGCCGATGCAGTCGTCCGTGGCGTTCGCGTCCAGGCAGATCCGCCGGATCGCGACGGCGCCGGTGAGGACCGGCTTCCAGACGATCCGCACCGGGACGGCGGCGTCGCCGTCCAGGGTGTCGGCGATCCGCCGGGACTGCTCCGCGACCTGGCGCAGCGTCTCCTCACCGTAGAGTGCCTGGCTGCCGGTCAGGAACCAGACCTCGCGGCCTGCGAATGCTTCGGTCATCGGGGTTCGGCTCCTCGGTGGCCGGCGGGCTGCTGGCCGTAGACGTTCTGGTAGCGGTGGTTGAGGCGGTCGATGTCGGCCTGGGCGGCGATCGGCGCCGGTTCACCGAGCTGGCGCGAGAGGTGCACGGTCCGCGCCACGTCCTCGCACATCACGGCGGCCTTCACCGCCGCCTTCGCGTCCTTGCCGATCGTGAACACACCGTGATCATCAGCACGGCGGGCGAGCGGTGGCCCTCCAGGGTCTCCACGATGCCCCGGCCGATCGAGTCGTCCCCGATCAGGGCGAACGGACCGACCGGGATCTCCGCACCGAACTCGTCCGCCGTCGCGGTCAGCACGCACGGCACCGCCTCACCCCGGGCCGCCCAGGCACAGGCATAGGTGGAATGGGTGTGCACCACTCCCCCGACCTCGGGCATGTGCCGGTACACGTAGGCGTGCGCCGCCGTGTCGGAGGACGGCGCGTACCCGCCCTCGACGACGTTCCCGTCCAGGTCACAGACGATCATGTTCTGAGGCGTCAGCTCGTCGTAGGAGACCCCGCTCGGCTTGATGACCAGCAGCTCCTCACCCGGGACCCGGGCCGAGACGTTGCCGGCGGTCCAGACCACCAGGTTGTACCGGACCAGCTCCTGGTGGAGGTCGCTGACCTGGCGGCGGATGAGGTCGATGGACGTTTTCACGGGGCCTCGCTCGGTGTGGTCAGGGCGGCGTTGCGGATGTCGCGCAGGCGGTGCAGGAGCTTGTCGGGCCCGGTGCCGAAGTGGTCGTGCAGGGCGCGGTACTCGGCGAAGAGCAGGTCGTAGACGTCGGCGGCGGCCCGGTCGGGCTGGTACGCCCCGCGCCGTACCCGGCCCATCGCGGCGGCCGCGGCCCGTACGTCGGGGTAGGCCCCGGCGGCGACGGCGGCGTGGATCGCGGAGCCGAGCGCCGGGCCCTGCTCCGACGCGGCGACGGAGACCGGACGGCGCAGGACGTCCGCGTAGATCCGCATCAGCAGGTCGTTCTTCTTGAGACCGCCCGTGACGATGAACTCGGTGACGGGGACGCCGCCCTGTTCCAGGGCCTCGACGATGACGCGGGTGCCGTAGGCGGTGGCCTCCAGCAGGGCGCGGTAGACCTCCTCGGGCCGGGTGGCCAGGGTGAGGCCGACGATCACTCCCGAAAGGTGGTGGTCGACCAGCGTCGAGCGGTTGCCGTTCATCCAGTCGAGCGCGACCAGGCCGTGGCCGCCGACCGGCTGGTCCGCGATCTTCCGGGTGAGCAGCTGGTGGAGGTCCTCGCCGTTCTCCTCGGCCTCGGCGAGGTAGTCGGCGGGAACGCCCTGGCGCAGCCACCAGGCGAAGATGTCGCCCACCGCGCTCTGGCCGGCCTCGTAGCCGTACGCGCCCTCGACGATGCCGCCCTCGACCACGCCGCAGATCCCGGGGACGTCCGCGAGGGCGGCGCCGTTGATCACGTGACAGGTGGACGTGCCCATGATGGCAAGGAGCTGGCCGTTCTCGACCGCCTGCGCGGCGGGGGCGGCGACGTGCGCGTCGACGTTGCCCGCGGCGACCGCGATGCCTGCGGGCAGGCCGGTCCACTCCGCCGCCCGCGCGGTGAGCGAGCCGACCCGGGAGCCGAGCGGGGCGAGCGGGTGCTCCAGCCGGGTGCGGGCGAAGTCGGCGAAGTCGGGGTGCAGGGCGGCGAGGTAGTCCTCGCCCGGGTAGCCGCCGTCCTGATGGATGCCCTTGTAGCCGGCGGTGCAGGCGTTGCGGCTCTCGGCGCCGGTGAGCTGCCAGACGATCCAGTCGGCGGCCTCGATCCAGCGCGCGCACGCGTCGTACACGGCCTGGTCCTCCTCAAGGACCTGGAGGGCCTTGGCGTACTGCCACTCGGCGGAGATCTTCCCGCCGTAGCGGAGGATCCACTTCTCGCCCCGGGCGTGGGCCAGCGCGTTGATCCGGTCGGCCTGGCCCTGGGCGGCGTGGTGCTTCCACAGCTTGGGCCAGGCGTGCGGGCGGCCGGACCAGTGCCCGGTCTCGGCGAGCGGGGTGCCGTCGGCGAGCACCGGGAGGACCGTGCAGGCGGTGAAGTCGGTGGCGATGCCGATCACCGCGGCCGGGTCGACGCCGGCGGCGGCGACGGCCGCGGGGACGGCGGTGCGCAGCACCTCGCGCCAGTCCTCGGGGTGCTGGAGCGCCCAGTCGGGCGGCAGGCGGCGGCCGGTGCCGGGCAGGCGGTCCTCGATGACGGCGTGGGGGTAGTCGTGGACGGCGGTGCCCAGTTCCTCACCGTCGCGCACGCGGACCACCACGGCGCGGCCGGAGAGCGTTCCGAAGTCGACGCCTACGACGTATCTCTCCGAGTCCTGGGCGGCAGGAGTCACGGTCACTTCCTCATCCTTCGTACGACCGGTGTTGTCACCTGTCGCCGGCGCGGCCCAAATCCGGGGCAGGGCAGGGCGCGCCGACGACAGGATCCGTTCCGCTGCCTCTCCCTCAGGAGGACGGAACGAGTGGCCGCCGGCGGCGCGGGGAAGCGGGGCTTTCAGCGCCTCGCCGGCGGAGTGGGAAGGGCGCTGTTGTTCACGCTCACAGGAATTGTTCCGGCCCGCCCTCATCGTCTGAGCCGTCGTCCTCGCCGCGGCGACGGCGGGCGGTGGCGCGGCGGTTCGACCGGGAGGGACGGCCGGTCAACGGAGGCGGCGGGCGCGGAGCCGGTGGGCGCGGAGCCGGACGCCGTCGTTCCGGAAGAAGACCACGGCGATCACCGCACCGAACAGCCAGAACACCGCCGAGAGCAGTAACGCGAGCCAGGACGCACCACGGCCCGTCAGCAGCCCGGTCACCGGCCAGAGGGTCCAGACCCCGAACCACACCCAGGCGAACGCGCGGTGACCCATGGTCCCGAAGAAGGTGATCGCCCGTCCCCCGCCGAACACGGCCCACAGCAGCAGGCCCAGCCCCGACCAGGCGAGCAGGAGGTCCCACAGCAGCCGACCGGAGGCCGAGGGCGGCTCCCGGTGGTGCCGGCCGGCGACCGTGATGCCGACGACCTCGGCGTACCACGTCTCCAGGTCGGCCGCGGCCTCCCGGTCGGCCCCGTCGTACAGCGCGGAGTCGACCTCGATCCGCTCGACCGCCCCCGAGGCGCGCCGGACGGAAAGCTCGTAGACGGTCTCCGTGGTCGTGGACGAGGTGTCGGTGCTGCCCGTGGTCGTGGTGCGGGTGGAGGTGTCCTTGTCCACCACCCGGCCGGTCTCGTGCCCGATGCAGCCGCGACCCTCGTCCGCCGCCGCTCCCCCGCCGGCCCCGGCGCCGTCCGTCGTCGCGACGGGACAGGCCGCGGCGTGCCGGAACCGCACGGTGTCCCGGTAGGGCTCCCCCGCCAGATCGGTCCCCGCCCAGAGCCCCGCCACACCGAGCAGGGCCGCACAGCACCGCACGATGATCCGCAGCATCCCGGCACCTCCCGCCTCGCCCCCATTCTCGCGGGCGGCCCGGTCGCCCGGCAACGCGTTCGCGCGACCGGCTGACGGAGCATCCGGTCAGCCGACTTCCGCGTCCGTCCCGGGAGTTGGGCTTCGATCCGCGCGGGAGGCCGGCCCCGCGCCGTACCAGGCTCGGGCCACCGGAGGTACAGGTCGACGTACTCCAGGCCCAGCTTGGCGAGGCTGGCGTCGAAGGCGCGCGGCGTGGCGTCCTGGCCCTGGTCGGCGTTCCACCGCTTGGTGGTGACGAACGGTTCCTCGCGCGGCACGCCGCCGGAGGCCAGGGCCCGACCCACGCCGGTCTCGTTGCCGTAGATCGCGGCGGTGTCGATGCCGCGGTAGCCGGCCCCAGGGCACGGGAGACCGCTGTGGCGGTCTCGTCAGGGACCTGGAAGACGTCGAAGCCGAGCTGGGGGATCCGGGTCGTCGGGGAGGACGGACGGGACCGGGCCGTCGGCGGCATCCGTGCAGAACCGCGCCGGGGGCCGGCGGGGTGGTAGCGGGATGTCCCGGTACCACCCCGCCGGCCCCCGGCGCAGCGCGGGCGCCCCTCAGGAACGGGCGTGGCGCGGGCGGCGGTCCCCGGCTCGGCGCGCCGGCCGGGGGCCGGCCCCTCGGTGGTTACCGGGGGGCGCGAACGCGGTCACGAGGGCAGCGACGATGAGCGGCACGACCAGCAGCACCATGGCAGTGGACATGTGCACCTCCGGGAGAGGAGTCGGGCAGGTGACGTCCGCCTGCCCGACTCGTCCGGGGTCATGCCGACGGCCACCCGTCCGGACGAGAACCCCGTTCCCCGGGGCACCCCAGGGCCGACGGTCGCGGCCGCTCAACGGCGCTCGTCGACTCCTACCGGCAGGCCGGTCAGCAGGGCGTCCAGCGCGAGGTCGAAGCGCGCCTGGTGGTCGGCGGGGGTACCGAGGCCGCCGGCCACCGCGGCCGCCAGGACCGGGAACCGCGCCGCGTCCACGTCGACACCGGTCGGCTCGTCCTCGTGCCCCGGCGTGGCGGCGGCCTCCGCGAGGCAGTGCCCCAGCACCAGGGTGCTCACCGCGTTGACGATGCGCAGCGCTCGGACCGGCGGGATCCCCGCTCGGCCGAGGGCGGCTGCGGCGTCCTCCGCCGCGCGCAGTGCGGCCGAGGAGCGCACCGGCCGGGTGGCGACGAGGGCGATCACCCCGGGATGGAGCAGCAGTTCGGCCCGGAGGGCGACGGCGAACTCCCGCAACCGCTGCGGCCACTGGTCGGCGGGGCCCTCGAAGGACGGCCGGACGGCGGAGAGCACCAGCTCCACCAGGCCGTCGAGCAGGGCGGCCTTGTTGGGCACGTAGTGGTACAGCGTCATGGCCTCGACGCCGAGCTCGGCACCCAGCCGGCGCATGGACAGCTTCTCGACACCCTCCCGGCCCGCCGCTTCCAGTGCGGTGCGCAGCACCCTGTCGCGGGTGAGTCCCACCCGCCTGCCGGTCGTCGCCATCGGCCCTCCTTGACATTCTTACGCCGTAAGGACAGGGTATCCCCAGATCGATCCTTACAGCGTAAGAGAGAGCCGGGAACATGACCTCCGCCCTGACCGTGGAACAGAACAAGAAGCTCGTCCGGGAGTTCTTCGACGCACTCAACGAGGTGCGGATCGGGGACTTGGGGGACTATCTTGCGGCCGACGTGGTCGACCACAACAAGATCATCCACGGCGAGCCCGATGAGCCGGGCGCGGCCTTCGCGGCCATCGAGACCCAGCTCACCGCTCTCGCCCCGTACCGCGCCCGGGTCGACGCGCTGATCGCCGAGGGCGACTCGGTCGTCGCCCGGATCACCCAGACCGGTGTCAGCTCCGGCGGCCATCCCCGGATGCCCAGCCCCACCGGCCGCGGCTTCGAGAACGAGGCGATCTTCGTCTTCACCCTCACCCACGGCCGGATCAGCGAGATCCGCGGCGTCTCCGACCGGCTCGGCCTCTTCCTGCAGCTCGGCTGGGACTGGCCCACCGCGGACTGAGGGGGCCGATCCGCCGGGCGGTGCGGCATCCGACGTGGCGCGGGGCGACGCGTCGATCGGGCCTCGTTCCGGTGGGGCCGGGGCGGAGAAGAATTTCGCCAGGTCCCGCAGCTCGTGCTCGGGGGGTCGGCCGAACGCGAGGGCCCGTTCGGTTCGAGCCTGGCGCCAGGCGGTCAGGGTGGGCTCGACCAGGGCCCACCGGGCGTCGGACAGGTCGCTCGGATACGGTCGACGACCCGTCATGATGACGGCTTACTGCGGGATTGCCGATATGCCCGGAGGCCGCGGAACTCGGGAGACACTGATGCTTCCAGCCCGTGGGAATTGGACTTCAAGCAGATCCTGACCAGGCGTCCGACCATCTATGGGTGCCGAGAACTCCATCCGTAGGTTGCGGCCTTGTCCGAGTAGATCGGGGTGGCGTTGCCGCCAGCTTCCCCATTGCGGCAGGCACGCCGCCGGCGAACGCCTGCGCGCGGTCGTCGCCAGGGCAAACGTTGCCTGATGCGGCAGCGCGGCAGCCAGGTAGGCGGTCGCACGGGAAGTCGGCGGGGCCGACTTCCCGTGCGCGGGTGTCACTCGCCGGTGGCGCCGTCGGTGAGTTCGCGGACGATGTCGAGGTGGCCCGCGTGGCGGGCGTACTCCTGGAGCACGTGGAACAGGATCCACCCCAGGGTGGGGCGCTCGGTGCCGTCGTCGGGGAAGCGGCCGCCGGCCGCGGCGACGGCGGACAGGGGCGTTCCCGAGGCGACGGCCCGGGTGTACTCGCCACCGGCACGCAGGGCGGTGAGGAGGTCGGCGGCGCTCTCCTGCGGGGTGACGTGCCAGCGGTCCTCCGGACCGCGGTCGCCCCAGGGGGCCGGGACCGGCTCGGCGCGGAATCCCCATCGCAGCCAGCGCTGCTCCATGTGGACGAGGTGCTTGAGGAGTTCGAGCATCGTCCAGCCAGAGGGGAGGCGGCTGGTGCGCAGCTCCTCGTCGGCCAGTCCCTCGATCTTGGCTCCGATCACGGAGCGGTAGTAGTCGAGGTAGTCCAGCAGCAGGGTGCCGGGGTCGGAGAGTCGCGTGCTGGGCTCGGACAGGGGGGTGATCATGGCGTCGAGTCTGCCACGGCGTGTCACATCACTTGCCCACCGAAGCTGGCGGCGCCTGTCTGGAGCGGTCACGTGGGCGAGCTGTGCCACTCCCCCTGGCAACCCGCTCGACGCGGCGTGGCAGGATGTGGCAACGGGTTGGGAGGGACGCCGATGAGCATGCCCGAGTGGTGGCGGAACGTGGTGGCGGTCAGCGATGCGTTGGATGTGACTGTCGACGACGACCTCTCGCTGATCTTCCGGGCCGCCCGGCTGGCCGACGCCTTCGTCGGGGCCGCGTCGGAGCTGACGCAGGTCCAACGGCGTCGAGTGCTGGGGATCCTGGAAGGGGTGCTCTGCGAGGGCAGCGAGGACGATGCCGCAGCGGTCGCCACCGGCTTCCTTGAGGCCCTTCTGAACGCACGGGACAACGGTTTCGATCTCGGCCTGGTCTGGGATGACCTGGGACCGGAGTCGCAGTCCCACTGCCTGGCCTGGAACGAGTTCTGGGGCATCAGGTCACCGGCGTGGACGGGCTCCTCCTGACGCTGCGACCGTTGTCCCGCTCCACGTGCCTACGGCAAGCCTTCCGCCGACAGGCTGATCCGGCGCCGTTCGAGGCCGACAGCGAGGATCCGCACGAAGATCTCCTGGCTTTCGTGGACGTCTCGCCCGACCTCCTTCGCGGGTGAGTTGGAGGGCGCGGTGGAAGGAACGAGCCCCTCGACGCCGTGGGCGATGCGGACGAACGTTCCGATCGACGCGGTCTTGGTGACTCGTCCGGTGACGACTTGGCCGATGCGGTCGGCGAACGTGGGCAGCAGGTCCTCGTGGTGGGCCCACGTGGCGAGCGTGATCCCGACCTGGTGGTTGTGATCGGCGCGCCAGACGACCTCCCCGGTGACACGCCGGCCGACCGCGGGAAGGTCCAGGCATCCGGGCATGGCGGTGGCTTTGGCGAGGCCGACGGCGTCGGACCGGCCGTCGATTGCGAGGAACACGCCGAAGGGCTGCCGTCCGACGACCTCGCCTGTGATCCGGATACCGACGACGCCGACCTCGCTCATGGCCCCGACCACGGCCGCGCCCCAGCCGCCGGGCCTAGGACCGGCCCGGTCAGCCGCAGGCCGCGACGGCCTGGTCCACGCTCTCGTAGAGGCCGAAGATCCGGTCGATACCGGTGATCTGGAGGATCTGTGCCAGGTCCCGGCCCGCGCCCGCGACGGCGAACGGCGCCGAGGCCGCGGTGGCCCGCTGGTAGCCGGAGATCAGCGCCGAGACCCCGATCGAGTCGCAGAACGACAGGCCCCCGACGTCCAGGACGAGCGGGACGGCGGCGGTCATCGGCAGCCCTTCCACCATCCGGCTGAGCCGCGGGGCCGTGTGGTAGTCGAGCTCGCCGGTGACGGTGAGGACCGTCGCCCCCGAGGGATGGGTGTGGACGGCCATGGCCAACGCGAAGTCGGGCACCGGAACTCCTGGAGGGACTGGGACGGGAGGCGGGGAGGCCCGTGCGGTGCGCACCGGCTCGGGTCGTCTCGTGCGGGACGGTCAGTTAATTCTCGCTGCGAGGAGGGCGATGTCGTCCGTCTTCGCCTTGCCGAAGTCGTCCAACAGCCGGTCGCACAGCTCATCGAGTCCCTGCCGGGCGGCGGACACCGCGCTCCCGAGAGCGGCGAGACTCTCGTCGAGGTCCTCGCCGGGAACCTCCACGAGACCGTCGGTGAGCAGCAGCAACGTGGAACCGGCCGGGACGGCGTGGGTGACGGCCGGCGGGTGCGGCAGGTTCAGGCCCAGCAGGATCCCGTGCTCGGTGAGGTAGCGGGTGGAGCCGTCGGGAAGGCGCAGGAGCGGCGGCAGGTGGCCGGCGTTGGCGATGTGGACGCGCCGTCCGCCGGGTTCCACCAGCACCAGGCAGACGGTGGCGGTCATCGTCGGCCGCAGGCGGACGAGCAGCGCGTCCAGCCGCTCCAGCAGGGTCCGCGGGTCGTGCCCCTCGATCGCGTAGGCCCGCAGCGCGTGGCGCAGTTCGCCCATGACCATGGCGGCCTTGAGCGAGTGCCCGGCGACGTCGCCGATCGCCAGCAGCAGGCCGGCCGGGGTCTCGATCGCCTCGTAGAAGTCGCCGCCGATCTCCGTGTGGTCGGCGGCCGGCTTGTAGCGGACGGCGAGGTCCACCCCGGCGACCTCGGGCAGCCGGTCGGGCAGGAAGGTGCGCTGCAGGGTGAGGACGAGCGCGTGCTCCTCGCTCCGGGCCCGCATGGCCTCCAGCGCCAGTGCGCAGGCCTGGCCGAGCTGGGAGAAGAGCCCGCGGTCGTCGGGGCCGGTCAGTGCGGGCGCGTCCACCACGAGTGCGACCGGGGGCCGGCCGTGTTTGGTCCGGGTCAGGAGTACCGCGACCTCCCCGGGGAGGAGTTCGGTGAGTCCGGCGTCCAGGCGGGCGGCCAGGGCGTGCCAGTCGGCGCGGGACAGGACGGCGGTCTCGGCGCCGGTCGCGTCGCCGAGTGCGTGGTCCGTGAGCCGGTCCAGGAGGCCCGCGTCCGCCGTGCTCAGTCGGGGGGCGGTGGTGGCGCCGTCCGGGGCGGGCCGGTCGACGACCGCCACGTGCAGGGCCCGCTCGTCCGGGCTGAGGGCGAGAGCGACGGCCGGGGAGGACATCAGGGTGGCCGTGCCGGCGGCCGCTCTCGACGTGAAGGCCTCGGCACCGCTCACCCCGTACACGGCCAGCGTGGTCCGGTTCAGGATCGCCACCCGGGCGGCCAGCCGCTCGGCGCGACGGCGGGCGCGGGCGTAGCGCAGCGCCGCCGTGACGGTCGCCAGCAGCTCGGACGGCGCTATCGGCTCGGTGAGGTAGGCGTCCGCGCCGCGGTGCAGGCCCTGGGCGCGGTCGTCGACCTCGATGGCGGTGGCCGAGATGTGGATGACCGGGACGGACGCGGTCCGGGGGTCCGCCTTGATCCGTTCGCAGACCTCGAACCCGCTCATGTCCGGCAACCGGACGTCGACCACGGCGAGTTCGGGCAGGTCCTGGTCACCGGCCGCGGCGAGCAGGGCGAGGCCCTCGGTGCCGTCCGCGGCCTCCACCACCGTGTGGCCGCCGCGCACCAGCCAGCTCCGGACGAGGTAGCGGTTGATGTCGTTGTCGTCCAGGACCAGGATGGTGGCGGCCGCGCCGTCGGCGGCGGGCCCGGCGCTCACCGGACACTCCGTCCATCGGCGGCCGGCCCACCGGGGTGGTCACCGGGGTGGTTGCCTCGGGCGGGCGCCGCGAAGGCGGCGGCCAGCTGGTGGGACCTCAAGGTGGCCTTCTCCAGGACGGCGCGGGCGTGGACCAGCCGGTCGTGCTCCAGGCCGGCCGTGCTCGCGGAGGTGATCACGACGACGGGGACGGCGCACAGTTCGGCGTCCGCCGCCAGCTGGGCCAGGACGTGGTACCCGTCCAGGTCCGGCATGTGCAGGTCGAGCAGGACGGCGTCCGGGCGCTCGCGCCGGATGGTCTCCGCCGCCCGGCCGCCCTCGGAGACCTCGATGATCCGCTCGGCCAGTTCACCGAGCAGAGGGCGGACGGTGGCCCGGTAGGCCTCGTCGTCGTCGACGGTGACCAGCACGGCCACGCGTTGCGGCGGATCCTCGACGGGCGGTCCCGGGACCGGCAGCCGGACCACGACACGTGTTCCCTCGCCCGGGCTGCTGGTGAGCGTGAGGGTGCCGCCGAGGAGTCCGGTCAGGCGGCGGGCGTAGGGCAGGCCGAGGCCGGTGCCGGAACGGCCCCGCTGGTGCGCGCCGCGCACCTGGTAGAACTCCTCGAAGACGCGTTCCTGTTGTTCCGGCGGGATCCCGACGCCGGTGTCCGCGACGGTGAGGACCAGTTCCTCGCCGTCCGGGCCCTCCCGCAGCGCCACGTCCAGTGTGACGGTGCCTCGTTCGGTGAACTTCAGCGCGTTGGACAGCAGGTTGCGAAGGATCCGGGTGAGCATCACCTCGTCGCTGACGAACCCCGGTACCGTCGTCGGGTCGGCGATGCTGAGCGTCACACCCTCGCCGGCGCGCACGCCCAGGGTGCCCCGCAGTTCGGCGAGCAGGGCCCGCAGATCCACCCGGGCCCAGACGGGCTCCAGCCGCCCCGACTCCGCCTTCGCGACGTCCAGTAGTTCGTCCACCAGCGTCAGCAGGGTGCTCCCGGATGCCGCGATGAGCCCGATCTGTTGGCGCTGATCCTCGTCGAGGCGGTCGGCGCCGCTCGCCAGCAGTAGTCCGGCCAGCCCGACCACGGAGTTGACGGGGGTGCGCAGTTCGTGGCTGACGTTGGCCCAGAACCTGGTCTTCGCCTCGCTGGCCTCCCGGAGCTGGCGTGACTTCTCGTCGAGTTCCGCGTAGAGGGCCACCACTCCGCGGTTGGTCTCCTCCAGCTCCTGCGACAGCTCGGAGTAGAGCGCCATCACCCCACGGTTGGTCTCCCCCAACTCCTCGTTGAGCCGCTGCAGTTCCTCGCGTTGAGCGCGGGACTCCCCCAGGGCCGCGATGAGGTCCCTGGTCTGGGCCCGGGCGTCCTCCGACGCCGAGGACCCGCCGTGTGCGCTGAGCACCTCGCGTGCCCCTTCCATCAGGCCGGCCAGTGCTTCGCCGGACGTGAGGAGTGTCTGTCCGACGACCAGGTACTCGGCCGCGGGCCCCTCCCCCCGGCGGACCTGTACCAGGCGGGCGACGGCGCCGAGCGCGTCCGGGCTCGGTCCGGGGCCGCCCTGCCAGCGCATGGTGACCTGGAGCACCGCGGGGACCCCGCCGGTGACGGCGAACTCCACCGTCAGCGCGGTCGCGGTGAGCAGGTCGCGCCCCAGTTCGCTGAGCGCGGTGGCCAGCCTGACCTGGTCCTGGTTCTCGACGCCGAGCACCCCGGCGACCGACCGGCCGCAGCGCCGCAGGGCGAAGGTGTCCTGCTCGGTGGCGACCGAGATGGTCATCAGATGGACGGTACCCGTACCGCCCGGCAAGCTCACCACGCTCCCTTCGCCACGAGCACCCCCGCGTCGTCCCGACGCACGGCCGCCTCGCGCAGCAGCTGGCCCGCGGCCACGAGCGGGATGTGTCCGAGCAACCCCGGCAGATCCGCCGGCCGCCACCGTTCGGTCAGTCCGTCCGAATGCATGATCACCGCGCTGCCGGCCGGCAGGTCCTGCTCGATCGTGCGCAGGGACGGCAGGTGGTGGCCGACGATACCGGGCGCCGAGGGCAGCGAACGCCGGCCGCCGGTCGCCGGATCGAGGACGAAGGTGCTGACGTTCCCGACGCCGCAGAACAGCACCCGTCCGGCCGACGGCCCGATCAGCACCACCGCGACCGCGCCGCCGCGGCCGGCGTTCAACGCACGGTGGATGTCCGCGAGGACGGCGTCCGGCCGGGTGGCCCGCGAGGCGTGGAAGGCGTCGACCGCCGACCGGGCGGCCCGGGCCGCCAGCGGACCGTGTCCGAGGCCGTCGCAGAACATCAGGAGCAGGGCGTCGGAATCCGGGGCGGCGCTCCTCTCCTCGCGCACCGGCGCCGTTCGCGGCGCCGCGGGGGCGTCGACACCGGCCAGGGCCGCCCAGCTCAGGGGGGCGCGGGGGGCCGTGCCGCCACGCGGGGCCGGGCCGGTCCCTGGGCCGTCCCCCGGCGCCGCCAGGGACCGGGCCGCCCACGCGTCCCCGCAGGTCTCCTCGCCACTGATCGGCCTGGTGAGCCCGGCCACCACCGGTTCACCGGCCATCCGGGCCGACGCCGCGGCCTCCCTCGTCCAGAACCGGGCCGCCAGCACGGTGCCGCGCCCGGGCAGCGAGTGCACGTCGAAGGTGTCGGCCAGCCGGGAGATCGCGCCGAGCCCGATGCCCAGGGTGCTCGCGGAGGACACCCCGTCGGTCAGCGCGCGCGGGACGTCCGCCATCCCGGGGCCGGCGTCGATGGTCACGAACTCCAGGCCGGCGTCCGTCGCGGTGCGGATCACCCTCAGCAGCAGGGCACCGTCGACGGCGTGGCGGCACAGGTTGGTCGCCGCCTCGCTCACCGCGAGCGCGACCTCGGCCGCCCGCTGGTCACCGAGGCCGATCCGGCGCGCCAGCGCGGCGGCGGCACCACGCGCCGCCACCGGCATGGAGTGCTCGTCCCGGAACCAGGCGACATCCTCGGTCCCCGGCAACATCGCGCTCACCGAGCCCACTTGATCACCGACACCAGCGTGCCCCGGCCGACCTCGGTGTCGAGGACGAAGTCGTCGACCAGACGCCGTGCGCCGCTCAGACCCAGACCCAGCCCGCTGCCCGAGGTCCAGCCGTCGGTCAGGGCGAGGTCCACGTCGGCGATGCCCGGCCCGTTGTCCTCGAAGACCGCCGTCACGCCGAGACGGCTGTCCCGGCGGACCAGCCCGGTCCGCATCACCCCGCCCCCGCCGTAGACCAGCGTGTTGCGGGCCAGCTCGCTCGCGGCCGTCACCAGCTTCGTCTGGTCGACCAGGGAGAGCTTGCAGCGCTGGGCGAGCGAGCGGACCAACTGCCGGGCCCGCACCACGTCGTCGTTGGACCGGACCGGGATGCTCTCCTGCTCACCCTCGGGCGTGGGCGCGAGGCCGGTCACGGCCGGACCGAACGGCGGCCGTCGGCCGACCGGCCCAGCATCGCCAGGCCCTTCTCCAGGCTGAGCGCGGTGCGCACGCCCCCGAGCGAGAGCCCGAGTTCGACCAGGGTGATCGCCACGGCGGGCCGCATGCCCACCACCACGGTCTCGGCGTCCAGCATGCGGGAGATCGCGGCGGTCGTGGCGAGCATCCGGCCGACGAAGGAGTCGACGATCTCCACCGCGGTGATGTCGATCACCACCCCGCTCGCACCGGTCGCCACGATACGTGCGGCCAGGTCGTCCTGGAGGTCCAGGACGGTCTGGTCCTCCAGGTCGACCTGGATGGACACCAGCAGGACCTCGCCGATCTTCAGGACAGGTACGCGTTCGGTCACGGCCGGCCACCGGCCGTCGTCGGGTCGACTCCGCCGCGGCGCAGCGCGTGCTTGAGCGCGTCGGCGAGCGTCGCCTTGGTGACGATGTCCCCGAACTGGATGCCCAGCGCGACGATGGTCTGCGCGATCTGCGGGCGGATGCCCGAGATGGTGCACTCGGCGCCCATCAGCCGCGCGGCCACCACGGTCTTGAGCAGGTGCTGGGCGACCTCGGTGTCCACCGCCGGCACCCCGGTGATGTCGATGATCGCCTGCTCCGAGCCCGTGTCCACGAGCGTCTGGAGCAGCTTCTCCATGACCACCTGGGTGCGGACCGAGTCGAGCGTGCCGACCAGGGGCACCGCCACGACGCCGTCCCAGAGCTTCACCACGGGGGTGGAGAGCTCCAGGAGCTGCTCCGACTGCGCGCTGATGAGCTCCTCGCGGGTTCGCGCGTACACCTCCATGGTGAACAGCGCCAGCGCGTCCATCAGCTGTGACAGGCGCAGGTAGGCGGTGATGTCCTGCGCCGAGCTGTCGGTGGTGGGCGCCAGGATGGCCTTGAAGGCGAGGACGCTGGTCGCGGTCTCGGTGGTGGTGAAACCCTGGCGGGCCCGGTTGCGCGAGAGCTCGGTGAGCAGCGCGCGCACCTCCGCGAAGTCCTCGCCCTGCCAGTCGAAGCCTCCCTGGCGCAGGCCCTCCACCAGGGCCGTGAACAGTTCCTGCAGCTCGCGGTCGAGTTCGGCCTCGCTGATCCGCCCCCGGAGCGTCCGCGACACCGCGTCCACCCAGGCCGAACCCAGCTCCTTCCGCTGCTCCGTCAGGAGCTCCACCAGTCGTACCGACATTGCCTTATCCGCCACTTGGGCACTCTCCATCGATCATGCCCGACGTCACGGGCTGTCCCGCACCCGTATGCCACGGACGCGGCGGTCCAAACCTGCGTCTTCGCGCACGGGTCCGACACCCTCCCGCACGGCGGGGGCGGCGCCGGCGACGCTGTCATCGGACGACTCGAAACGCCCGTCCGGGGCAGACGGGGACGTCGTGGCTTCTACGATGGGGCCAGGTGCCCCGACACGAACGGGGCGACGGTCGGGGCCGGCGGCGCGAGGTGCGGATGGTCGCCGGTGTGGACCGTACGGAAGGAGAGGACGCGTCGGATGGGCCAGCCCGAAGGAGTCGAGTACGGGGCGACGGCGGGTGCCGGTGTCGACATCTTCGAAGGCGACCGCGAGGTCGGGCGCGATCTCGCGGCGGTGGACTGGACGGCGACTCCGCTGGGCGCGCCCACCGGCTGGCCGCAGAGCCTGCGCACGGCCGTGAGCATCCTGCTCTCCTCCCGGTTCCCGATGTGGATGGCCTGGGGCGACGACCTGACGTTCTTCTGCAACGCCGCCTACCGGCGCGACACCCTCGGCCGGAAGTACCCCTGGGCGCTGGGCCGGCCGGCGAGCGAGGTGTGGGCGGAGATCTGGGGCGACATCGGCCCGCGGATCGGGACCGTGCTGACCACGGGCCGGGCGACCTGGGACGAGGCGCTGCTGCTGTTCGTGGAGCGTTCCGGATATCCCGAGGAGAGCTACCACACCTTCTCCTACAGTCCCCTGCGTGACGACGACGGCCTCGTGAGCGGCCTGTTGTGCGTGGTCAGCGAGGAGACCGACCGGGTCATCGGCGAGCGGCGGATGGCGACCCTGCGGGACCTCGGCTCGGACCTCAGCGTGGTGCGCACCGAAGAGGAGACGCTGGCCTTCAGTACCCGCCAGCTCGCCGCCAACCCTCATGACCTGCCGTTCGTCCTGACCTACCTGGCGCTGCCCGACGGGTCCGCCCGTCTGGCCGCCGCGACCGGCCTGCCCGCCGGGCACCCCGCAGCCCCGGCGCTCCTGCCCCCGGGCGGCACACCAGGGGTGTGGCCGTCGGCGCGGGCGGCGCAGGCCGAACCGGTGGTCGTCGCCCTCGACGGTCCCGCGTTCGCGGACCTTCCCACCTTCGGCCGGCCGGCTCCGCCCACCCATGCCCTGGTCGTCCCGCTGCTGCGGCGGGGCGACGCGGCCTACGGCTTCCTGGTGGCGGCGCTCAACCGCTACCGGGCAGCGGACGAGGGCTACCGGGGATTCGTCGAGCTGGCCGCCGGCCACGTCGCGGCAGGGATCGCCGGCGCCCGCGAGTACCAGGCCCAGCAGCAGCGCGCCGACGAACTCGCGGCACTCGACCGGGCCAAGACCGCCTTCTTCTCCAACGTCAGCCACGAGTTCCGCACCCCCCTGACCTTGATCATGGGCCCGCTCGAAGAGCTTCGGACCAGGCTGGCCGACGCCGATCCGCGCACGAGGGAGGAACTGGACGTCATCCACCGCAACGGGCTGCGGCTGGGCAGACTCGTCAACACCCTGCTCGACTTCTCCCGCATCGAGGCCGGCCACCTGCGGGCCAGCTACGAACCGGTCGAGCTGGCCGCGACCACCGCGGAGCTGGCCAGCGTCTTCCGCTCCGCCGTCGACAAGGCCGGCCTGGCCTTCACGATGGACTGCCCACCGCTGGCGGAGCCCGTCCACATCGACCGGGACATGTGGGAGAA
This sequence comes from Kitasatospora sp. NPDC022856, assembly GCF_055561235.1. Lineage (NCBI taxonomy): Bacteria > Bacillati > Actinomycetota > Actinomycetes > Kitasatosporales > Streptomycetaceae > Kitasatospora > Kitasatospora sp. NPDC022856. The sequence continues at coordinate 47,414 of NZ_JBVHHE010000014.1, forward strand.
GGTCGTCCTCAACCTGCTCAGCAACGCCCTCAAGTTCACCTTCGAGGGCTCGATCGGCGTCGCCGTGCACCGTGAGGACGACCACGCGGTCGTCACGATCACCGACACCGGCGTCGGGGTGCCCGCCGCCGAGATGCCACGCCTCTTCCAACGGTTCCACCGGATCGAGAACACCCGCGCGCGCTCCCACGAGGGCAGCGGCATCGGACTCGCCCTCGTCCAGGAACTCGTCCAGGCCCACGGTGGCACCATCACCGCCCGCAGTCGCGAGGGCGAGGGCACGGCCTTCACCGTCCGCCTGCCGTTCGGCCACGCCCACCTCCCCCAGGACGCCCTCGCCCCCGCGCCCGCGGCGCCCGCCCGCGCGTCGGCCGCGGCCGACCCCTACCTGGAGGAGGCGCTGCGCTGGCTCCCCGGGAGCGAACGGGCCGACCCCTCCCGGTCCACCGAGGTGCCGGACCGCGCCGCACCCCTCGGCGGGCGGTCGGCCCGGCCCCGCGCCCGGGTCCTGATCGCCGACGACAACGCCGACATGCGCGAGTACCTCAGCCGGCTCCTCACCGGCCCCGGCTACCTGGTCCGGGCCGTCGCCGACGGCCTGGCAGCGCTGGAGGCGGTCCGTGCCGAGGCCCCCGACCTCGTCGTCAGCGACGTCATGATGCCCGGCCTCGACGGTGTGCGGCTCGTGGCCGCGCTGCGCGCCGACCCGCGGACCGCCGCCGTCCCCGTCATCCTGCTCTCGGCCCGCGCCGGACAGGAGGCCTCCATCGAGGGCCTCGACGCCGGCGCCGACGACTACCTGGTCAAACCCTTCGCCGCCGCGGAACTGCTCGCCCGGGTCCGCGCCACCATCGACATGACACGGCTGCGCAACCGCCACGCGCGCTGGCGCACAGCCCTGGTCGACTCCCTCCAGGAGGGGTTCTTCGTCTGCGACGAGCACGGCGACGTCATCGAGGTCAACGCCGCGTTCACCGCCATCCTCGGCCACGGGCCCGAAGGCCTGCCCTACCGGTACCCCCAGCCGTGGTGGCCCGAGCGCGACGCCGACCCCGACGCCCACCGGCTGGTGGCCGGCGCCCTCGCCGAACTGACCGGCCGGGAGCACGGCACCTGCACCATCCCGGCCACCCACCGCGACGGCCGTCAGGTGTGGGTGGCAGCCGCCTTCAACCGCGTCCAGGAGCCGGAGAGCGGGCGCCGCGTCATCGTCGGCACCATCCGTGACGTCACCTCGGAGCACCACGCGGCCCAACGGGCGACGGCCCTGGCCTCGCTCGGCACGCGCCTCGCGGAAGCCGCCACCCTGCCCGACGCCATGGCCGCGGCCATGGCCGAGCTGCGACGGGTCTGGCGGGCCGACACCGTCCTCGCCGTGCTGTTCCCGCCCGACGGGGCCCCGGTGCTGACCGCCACCGACCCGGAACAGCGCTGGGACGACCTGCCGGCCGAGCGGCGCGAGACCCTCACCGCCCTGGGCACGCGCCCCGCCCTCACCCCGGTCACCGACCGGGCCGACGGCTCCGGCATCGTCCTCGAACACCCGCGCGGCACGCTCCTCCTGTGGATCGACCGCGAAGGGCCGCGACCCTTCACCGAGCAGGACCGGCTCCTGCTCTCCCAACTGGCCGGCCGCCTGGCCCAGGGACTGGCCCGAGTGCACCGGATCGACCAGCAGCGCGAGACCGCGATAACCCTGCAACGCGCCATCCTCGGCCCCTCCCACCTGCCCGGCGGCTTCGCCGTACGCTACGAGCCCGCCACCCGCCCCCTGGAGGTCGGAGGCGACTGGTACGACATCGTGGCCCTCCCCGACGGCCGCACCGGCATCGTGGTCGGGGACTGCGTCGGGCGCGGGCTCACCGCGGCCACCGTCATGGGCCAACTCCGGAGCGCCTGCCGCGCCCTGCTCCTCCAGGACCCCTCACCCGCCCGCACCCTCGCGGCCCTGGACCGCTTCGCGGCCGACATCCCCGGGGCGATGTGCACCACCGTCTTCTGCGGAGTGCTCGACCCCGCCGACGGCCGCCTCGTCTACTCCAGTGCCGGCCACCCTCCCGGCGTCCTCACCCACCCCGACGGGACCACCGTCCTCCTCCAGGACGGCAACGCGCTGCCCCTCGCCGTCCGGACCGGTGCGGACCGGCCCGAGGTCCGGTGCACCATGCCGCCGCGCTCCACCCTGCTGCTCTACACCGACGGTCTGGTCGAACGCCGCCGCCGCCCCCTGAGCGAAGGCGTCGACCGGGCCGGAACCATCCTGCGGGAAGGGCGCGCGCTGCCGGTCGACGACCTCGCCGCCCGCCTCATGGCCGCGCTCGCCCCCGACGACGGGTACGACGACGACGTGGCCATCCTGCTCCACCGCCACCCCGCCCCGCTGGAGCTGACCTTCCCCGCGGAGTCCGGGCAGCTCGCCCCCGTCCGGAACAGCCTCCGCGGCTGGTTGAACCGGTGCGGGCTGCCCGCGCCCACCGTGCAGAGCGTCCTGGTCGCGGCCGGCGAAGCGTGTGCCAACGCCATCGAACACGGTCACCGTGACGCGCCGGGCGCCCGGATCCGCCTGTCCGCCGTCGCCACGGCCGCCGAGCTGCGCCTGACCGTCGCGGACACCGGCCACTGGAAGATCCCCGGACACCGGGCCGACACCGACCGCGGTCGCGGCGTCGCCCTGATGAACGCCCTCATGCAGCAGGTCACCATCACCCCCGGCAGCGGCGGCACCACCGTCGACATGCAGCTAAGGATCGCCTGATGACCACCGCGCTCGTCCTCACCCCCGGCCACGGCCCGGGCGGCTCGCCCGTGCTGCGGGCGGCCGGCGAGATCGACCTGGCCAACGCCCACGAACTCGCCGCGGCCATCGACCGGATCCCCGAGTCCGACACGCCCCTGACCGTCGACGTCAGTGCCGTCGAGTACCTCGACAGCGCCGGCCTCACCGTCCTCTTCGCGCGTGCCCACCGGATCCGGCTGATCACGAGCCCGCTCCTGACCCCGCTGCTCACCGTCTCGGGCCTGAGCCAACTCGTCTCGGTCCGCGAGGTCATCGACCCGCCGCCGAACTGAGAGCTCCCCACGCGCGGGGAGAGCGTGCCGTGGCGGGGGATGTGGCCCGCGCGGCTCCGCACCGGGCGCCGAGCCCGGCGCGCCCCGCCAAACGCGCCGACGGCACGGTCCCACCGTCCGTCCACGAAGGGCATCACAATGAGTCGCAGTCCAGTCACCGGAGGCACTCATGACCATGATGCTCGTCAAGGGCCGCTACGAGATCAAGAACTTCGAACCGGACGGCGACACCGTCCACTTCCTCCCCGACGACCCCGGCTTCTGGCCCGAGCTGCCCGGTGAGCACAAGGTCAAGCGGAACGCCCACGGCGGCGCCGGCCTCCGGCTGGACGGGATCGACGCACTGGAGACCCACTACCAGGGAGTCGGCCCCGACTTCGTGCACCAGCCGCTCGATCTGGGAGCCCACGCGGCCCGGGACGCCCTGCTGACCTGGCTGGGCTTCACCGACGTCACGCGCGGGGCGGACGAGAAGGTCACCTCCGCCACCCCGGACACCGTCCCCGGCTTCGTCCTCGCCAGCGGCGCCGACACCTACGGCCGCTGCATCGCCCTGGTCGGCAGGGGAACTCCGACGCCGGACGCCAGGAGCGGGACGATGGTCAGGGTCGACGTACCGCTCCTCCGCCAGAGCGCCAACCACGAACTGCTCTCCCGCGGCCTGGTCTACCCGACGTTCTACTCGAACCTGCCCCGGGAACTGCGCCTCGACATGGCGGCGACCGCCCGGCAGGCGCAGGCCGCGAAGGCACCCGGCAGCGTCTGGGCCACGGACGTCACCCACAGCGGCGCCCAGATCGAGGACCTGAGCTCGATCACCGACCGCCTGGTCATCCTGCCCAAGCTGTTCCGGCGCCTGGCCGACTACCTGCGCCTGTTCGGCCCCTCCCTCGACTCGCTCCCCGCCTACCTGGCCGGCGCGGACGACGAGTTCTTCCTCTCCGAGCAGACGACCTCCACCAGAGGCCTGCACCGCGTCATCGACATCAACGACGGCACGGTGAAGCTGCGCCCCGGCATCGAGGACATCGTCTTCGTCGAGAAGTGAACGAGAAGTGAACCGGAGGGCCGACGGCAGGTGTGCCGCCGGCATCCTCGGTCCGTGACGCCGCGTTGGCTCGACGCCCTCGTCAGAGTGACTCGTCGGCGAGGCGGTTGCTGCGGTCGATCTCCGCCATGTGCGTCTCGGCCCAGACCCGCAGGGCGGAGAGCGGCTCTTCGAGGGAGAGGCCGAGTTCGGTGAGCCGGTAGTGGACGGCGGGGGGCACGGTGGGCTCCACCCGGCGCGCGACCAGGCCGTCGCGGACGAGGCTCTGCAGGGTGACGGACAGCATCTTCTGGGAGATGCCGGGGAAACGGCGCCGCAGTTCCGCGAAACGGAGCTCGCCCGGCGCCTCCTCGGCCAGCACCTTGACCGCCATCGACGTCCACTTGGTGCCGATCCGGTCGAGCAACTGGCGGGTCGGGCAGAGCGGATCCAGCAGATCTCCCCGCTCACCGGGCCGCCGACCGGGTTCGCCGGGCCTCGATGTGGTCACTCCGGGCTCACCACCTGAAGGAAAAGTGCCGTCTTGGAGGAGCCAGCGTAGTTCCCTAGCGTGACCTGGTCACCATTCCTCACCACCTCTGGAGCCCTCCATGCCCGAGTTGCGGCGCGTCCCCGTCAACGGTGTCGAACTGAACGTCGCCCTCGCCGGATCGGGCCCGGCCGTCCTGCTGCTGCACGGTTTCCCGCACACCTGGGAGGTGTGGACGGACGTCATGGCCGGCCTGTCCGGCCGCTACCGCGTCATCGCCCCGGACCTGCGCGGGTTCGGCGCGAGCAGCGGGACCGCCGCCGGATACGACGCGGGAACCCTGGCCGAGGACGCCGCGGCGCTTCTCACCACGCTCGGCGTGGCCTCGGCCGCGGTGGTGGGCATCGACGCGGGTACCGCACCGGCCTTCCTCCTCGCCCTGCGCCACCCCGGTCTCGTCCGGCGCCTGGTCGTCATGGAGGCCCTTCTGGGCAGGCTGCCCGGCGCCGAGGAGTTCCTCGCCGACGGCCCGCCGTGGTGGTTCGGCTTCCATGCCGCCGCGCCCGGCCTCGCCGAGTCCGTACTGGAGGGCCACGAAGCGGCCTACGTCGACTGGTTCCTGCGCTCCGGCACGCTCGGCGACGGGGTGCGCCCCGCCCTCCGGGACGCCTTCGTCCGCGCGTACACCGGCCGCCAGGCGCTGAGCCGCGCGTTCTCGTACTACCGGGCGCTGCCCGAGAGCGCGGTACAGGTCGAACAGGCGGTCGCCGCCGCGCGCCTGACGGTGCCGACGATGGCGGTGGGCGCCCGGCCCGTCGGCGCGGCGCTGGAACGCCAGCTCCGCCCGATCACCGACGACCTCACCGGACACGTCATCGAGGACTGCGGCCACATCATTCCGCTGCACCGCCCCCGCGCCCTGCTCGGGCTGCTGCGTCCGTTCCTGGCCGGTGCGGAGGCGAAAGCAGGGTGACCCGGCCCGGGGGCCGGCGTCCGATGCACGCCCCGGCCGAGGTGCCCTTCTCCCGCTCGCACATCCTCGGCCCCGAACCGGGTCAGGACTGCGGTGATGTCCCTTCTCCTCCCCCACCGGGCCGGCGGAGGCAGACGGCTCGGCGATCAGCTCCTCGGCTCGCGCCGATGGCCCCCGTCCCCGAGGATCATGCCTGTGGGCACCCAGCGGCAGGGACCTGAGAAGACGGCCGACGGGCACTTCGTCGTGATCGACGGCCGCCGGTGGCGGGCGACGGACCCGTCCCTGCCCGAATCCGCGGCCGCTCGTCTCCGACACCACCTGATGGCGGCCCGCCGCGCCGTGCGCGCCGCCCTGGCGGCGGGGGACTCGGAGGCGGAGCGCGACGCCCGGTCCCGCGTGCATGCGGCGAAGACGGCCCTCGGGGAACGGGGGACGCCGTGGTGGGAGCAGTCCCCCCACGAGCGCCGCGAGCGATGGGAGCGGGGCCTCGCGGACCTGGACGCCAGGAGCGAGCGGTGACGGCCACGGCCACCCGCACCGGCTCTCCGAGCACCGCTCCGACCCGCGCCTGGTCGGGCCGACCCGACCGGCACAGTGCGATACTCGGGTGGTGGCGAAGGATCCGCAGAAGGTCGACCGGCTCGTCGAGCGGACCATTCTGGCTCTGCTGGAGCGTCGTGGGCCGACCTCGTCGATCTGCCCCTCCGATGCCGCCCGAGCGGCGTACGCGGGAGAGGACGAGGGATGGCGCGCGTTGATGGAGCCGACTCGCCGGGCCGCGTGGCGGCTGGCTTCGGCGGGTGAGGTCGAGGTCACTCAGGCCGGGCGCCCGGTCACGCCCGCCGAGGCCCGTGGCCCGATCCGCATTCGTCGAGCGCGGGGACGAACGACCCGCACCGAGCCGTAGGCCATCCCCGCGGTCCCGATGGTGGTGGCCGGTGAAGAGAGCCGTGCTGTCAGAGCGCGCGCGGACGGCTGCGCCGCGAGGGCCCCCGCCGGGGGCTCGCCGGGTGCGGCGCGTCGCGCGCAGCACCCCGTCCCCGTGGGCCGCGCCTACGATGGCGGCCATGGCCGATCACGCTGCAGCAGGCGAGTCCCTCATCCGTATCGTCGGAGCGGCCGCCAACAATCTCGCCCAGGTGAGCGTCGACCTGCCGAAGAAGGCGTTGACCGTGGTCACCGGGGTTTCCGGGTCCGGCAAGTCCTCACTCGTGCTGGACACGATCGCCGCCGAGGCACAACGTCTGGTGAACGACTCGTACCCGTCGTTCGTGAGGAACCGCCTTCCCCACATGCCGGCGCCCGAGGTGCAGTCGATGAGCGGTCTGACGTTCACGGTCATCATCGATCAGCGCCGCTTCACCGGAAACGCCCGGTCGACGGTGTCGACGGCTTCCGACCTCGCTCCCCTGCTCAGACTCGTGTTCTCGCGGATCGGCGTGCCCTCCGCCGGATACTCGCCGGCCTACTCCTTCAACGATCCGACGGGCATGTGCCCCGCGTGCGAAGGCCTCGGCACTGTCGTCGACATCGATGTGGAGGAGTTGATCGACCCGGAGAAGAACATCGACGAGGGGCCTGTTCGATTCAGCCAGTTCCGCCCCGGCGTCTACCGCTGGAAGCGCTTCGCCTACTGCGGGCTGTTCGACCGGGAGAAGCCGCTGAAGGACTACACGCGGGACGAGATGCGGCTGTTCCTCTACGCGGATCAGCTGAAGCTGCCGAATCCGGATCCGCGCTTCCCCAAGACCGCCCGCTTCGACGGCGTCGTCACCCGGATGCGGGACGTGTACGTCAAGAACCGTCCGACCAAGATCTCGCCGCAGGTGCGGGAGGAGCTGGACCGTCTGACGACGCACCGCGTCTGCCACGAGTGCGGCGGAGCCCGCCTGAACGCCGCGGCCCGTGCCAGCCTGATCGAGGGGCGCTCGATCGTCGACTGGTCGGCGATGCCGGTGGCCGAGCTCCGCGAACTCCTGGCGGCGCTGGAGGATCCGCGGGTGGAACCGGCCCTCGACGGGATCCGGCGGACCTTGGACGCACTGCTCTCCGTCGGGCTCGGATACCTCTCGCTCGACCGCGAGTCATCGACGTTGTCCGGCGGCGAGGCACAACGGGTCAAGATCGTCCGACACCTGGGCAGCGCCCTCACCGACATCACCTACGTCTTCGACGAGCCCTCGACGGGCCTGCACCCCGCCGATGTGCAACGTCTCAACCACCTCCTGCTGCGGCTGCGCGACGCCGGCAACACCGTGGTGGTCGTGGAGCACCACCCCCAGGTGATCCGAATCGCCGACCATGTGATCGACATGGGACCGGGGGCGGGTTCACGGGGCGGGCTGGTGCAGTTCGAAGGTACGCCGAAGGCTCTGGCCGGCAGCGACACCGTGACCGGACGGCTGCTCTCGACGCCCCTGCCGCTCGCACGCGCGAACCGCGGGCCGCGAGCCTTCGTCCGCGTGGAGAACGCCTCCGCGCACAACCTCGCCGGCTTCGACGTCGACATTCCGCTCGGCGTCCTCACCGCGGTCACGGGCGTGGCGGGTTCCGGCAAGAGCTCGTTCGCCACCAACGAACTCCCCCGGCAGCAGCCCGAGTTCACCGTCGTCGGGCAGGACCCGCTGCGCGGCGGGGTACGGTCGATGCCGCTCAGCATCCTCGGCGTCGCGGACAGCGTGCGCGAGGCTTTCAGTGCCGCCTCCGGGCTCGAACCGGCCTGGTTCAGCTTCAACTCCAAGGGCGCCTGCCCCACTTGCCGGGGCAGGGGCTACATCACCACCGAACTCGCCTTCCTCGACGACGTCGCGACACCCTGCGACGTCTGCGGGGGCGAACGCTTCAACCCCGCCGCCATGAAGGTCCAGCTCGACGGCCGGACGATCGCCGACGTCCTGAGAATGCCGGCGGGCCCCGTGGCGGACCTCTTCGCGGACCGCTCCGACATCGTGCGGACGATGGGCTGGCTCGAACGCGTCGGGCTCGGCTACGTCGCCGTCGGACAGTCGCTCGACACCCTCTCCGGCGGCGAGAAGCAACGCCTCCTGCTGGCCCGGCACCTCAGCAGCTCGCCCGGCTTCGCCGAGGAGCGGATCGTCCTGGACGAACCGACGACCGGTCTGCACCCCAGCGACGTCGAACGGCTCGACCTGCTGTTCGCCGACCTCGTGGACGCCGGTGCGACGCTGGTGGTCGTGGAGCACAACCTGCGCGTCGTCGCCCAGGCCGACCATGTGATCGACATCGGCCCCGGAGCCGGGACGGACGGCGGCCGCCTGCTCTTCGCCGGCCCGCCCGCCGAACTGCTGCGCCGGACGGACTCCCTCACCGGGCGCGCGCTGGCGGCGGCCACCGAACAGCGGGCCACCGGGGCCGCGTCCCGCAGCACGGCCGGAGCCACCGCCCCCGGGTGACGCGACGCGGCCGTTCCCGGGTACCGCGGGTTCGGCGGGGCGGCACGGCGCGGGCAGCACGGCAGCGACGGCCGATCCGCCGCTACCGCGCCGTCGCCTCCTCGGAAGCAGCAGACCCCGGCAGCGGCGGTCAGACACCGACCGGGACGCGCACCACGAGCGCCTCACCCACCCGGTTGTGGCGCTCCTCCCAGGTCTCCAGCGCCGTCCGGCAGGCGTGGTCGAGGTGGCGCAGGCCGGTCAGGTCCAGGTGGACGGTCCGGCCGGCGGGCAGTCGCTCCAGCGTGTCCAGGAGCCGGGGCAGGCGGAGGAAGGTCGCGTTGCCGGCCAGTGTCACCCCGACCGTTCCGTCTCCGCGCTCGTCGACCTCCACGTGCAGGTGCGAGGTGTCCCAGGCGCTCTTCAGCACGGAGAGCAGCAGGCCGAGCAGCACCCCCTCGAAGAGGTTGGTCACCACGACGGCGACCGCCGTGGCCATCAGGATCAAGGCCTCCCCGCGGTGCGTCCGCCACAGCGGAACGAGCGCCTTCGCCGGCACGAGCTTGGCCCCGGCGTGCACCAGGACCCCGGCCAGCGCGGCGAGCGGGATGACCGACAGCGCGGCGGGGAACAGCGCGGCGAACAGCAGCAGCCAGAGGCCGTGCAGCACGCGGGAGGCCTTGGTCCGCGCCCCGGCCTGGACGTTGGCGGCGCTGCGCACGATGACGGCGGTCATCGGGAGCGCGCCGAGAGCGCCGCAGACCGTGTTGCCGACCCCCTGGGCGATCAACTCCCGGTCGTAGTGGGTGCGCGGGCCGCCGTGCAGGCGGTCCACCGCCGCGGCGCTGAACAGGCTCTCCGCCGAGGCGATCAGGGCGAACGCGAGCACGGTGCCGAGGACGCCGACGTCGCCGAGTGCCGCCAGGTCCGCGCCGCCGGGGAGGTCGATCACCCCGGCCAGACCGGCGACCTCGACCTTGCCGACGGAGAGGTCGAACAGCGCGGTGGCGGCGGTGGCCGCGGCGACGGCGGCCAGCGGCGCGGGCACCGTCCGGACCCGGGCGGGCAGCCGGGGCCAGAGCACCAGAACGGCTATGGTGCCGATGCCGATCGCGGCGGCGGTGAGCGCCCGCGTCGAGGCCACGGTGTCGAGGACCAGGCCGGGAAGGCCCGCCAGCTTGTCGAGTCCGCTCCTGGGCGCTTTCGCGTCGGCCAGCGCGTAGAGCTGGCCGGAGATCAGCACCAAGCCGATGCCCGCCAGCATGCCCTGGACGACCGAGACCGAGATGGCGCGGAACAGGCGCCCGAGCCGCAGCGCGCCCATGCCGATCTGGAGCAGTCCGGCGGCCGCGGTGATCACGCCGAGGGTGGCGAGCCCGTGTTCCTGCACGGCCGCGAACACCAGGACGGTGAGGCCCGCGGCGGGGCCGGACACCTGGAGGCTGCTGCCCGGCAGCAGCCCGGTGAGAAGCCCGCCGACGATGCCGGTGAGCAGGCCGAGTTCGGCCGGGACGCCGGAGGCGACGGCCACACCGACGCAGAGCGGCAGCGCGACCAGGAAGACGACGAGGGAGGCGGCCAGGTCTGCCCGCAGGTCGGCGGGCCGGAGGGCGGGACGACGGATCATCAGGTCCTCGGTTCGATGGAGTGGACGGAGGGCAGGCGGCCGGTCACAGCGGGAGGAAGAGTCCGGAGTCGGCCCGGTGCGCGAGCACCAGCCCGGTGTGGACCTCGTAGAACCAGCCGTGGATCCGGACCCGGCCGTCGACCAGTCGCCGTGCGATGCCCGGGTAACCGCGCAGCTGTTCCAGCTGGGCGAGGACGTGCCGTTGCACGGGCCCGGCCACGGTCGGGTCGAAGACGTCCGTCCCGTCGGCCCGCAGGACGCCGCGGTCGGCGTTGCCCAGCCAGGAGCGGACGGCGGGCGCCAGGCTGAGGTCGTCGCCGCGCACCACCGCGCCGACGGCCCCGCAGTGCGAGTGGCCGCACACCACGATGTCGCGCACGCCGAGGACGTCCACGGCGTATTCGATGGTGGCGGTCTCACCGGAGGCGGAGTCCGCACGGTAGGGCGGGACGATGTTGCCCGCGGTGCGGAGTTCGAAGAGGTCGCCGGGCGCGGCCCCGGTGATCAGGGCCGGCACCACCCGGGAGTCCGAGCAGGTGATGAAGAGCGCCTGCGGCGACTGACCGGTGGCGAGGCCGTCGAGTTCGCGGCCGGCCCGGCCGGCGCGCTCGGGGAAGGCGCGGGCACGGTCGATCAACGGTTCCATGAGGGCATGCCTCCTTCTGCCTCCCGCCACGGACGGCGGGCGGGCGATCGGGATCGGGCAGGGGACGTTCGGCCCAGGCCCCGGGCCCGGACCGGCCGTCGGGCACGGCGTAGCCGCACGGCCGGTGACCTTCGGTGATCCCCCGATGACCTGATGCATCGTCAAGTGCTAGTAAAGCACGGCCATGAAGACGGTAAAGCCCGCATCTGGGAGGAAAGTGCGCCGGTCCGGTTAACATCTTGTTACCGCGTCGTGCCGGAGCGGTACGGGGCGCGGGCGGCACGTCTGGCGCCGCGCCGGCGCTCCGGCGCGCGCCTCGTCGGCCGCGCACGGATGATCACGAAAAGGTAACCGGTCTGAACCCAAGTTCGGGAGTTGTTCACGCAGCCGTGCGTTGTGTGAGGCCGGGGGATCGCCGTGCGGCTCCACACTCTTCGGCGGGCGGCCACCCCGAGCACGTGTTCCCCCCGGCCGTCCCGTCCCGCACCTCCCCCCATCTCCCCATCTCCCCATCTCCCCACGGGAGTTCCTGTGCACATGTCCCGTTCCGTCCGGGCCGCCCTCGCCACGGTCACGCTCACCGCGGCGCTGCTACCGCTCACCGGCGTCCAGGCCTCGGCCGCCACCGGCCCGCACAAGGGCCTGCCGAACGGCACCAGGACGACCAAGACCCTGGTGATCGGCGTCGACGGCACCCGGTACGACAAGCTGCTGACCGCCGACGCGCCCACCCTCAAGGCGCTGATGGCCTCGGGCCTCACCGCGACCAGCAACCTCTACGCCAGCCCGCTGGCGCCGACGCTCTCCGGGCCGGGCTGGTCCACCATCGCCACCGGCGTCTGGCCGGACAGGCACGGCGTCAAGGACAACACCTTCGCCGGCTCCCGCTTCGACCTCTACCCGGACTTCGCCACCCGGCTGGAGACGGCCTCGCCCAGCGCCTCCACCCTGGTCGCCGCCTCCTGGAACCCGATCGCCGACAACGTCTTCCACGGCACGGCGGACCTGCGGATCGACGAGAGCGAGAACGACGTCAAGACCGCCTCGGACGCCGCCGACTACCTCACCAACGGGAACCCCGACACCACCTTCCTCCACTTCGACGAGGTCGACGAGGCGGGCCACAGCTACGGCGGCACCAGCTCCCAGTACGCCGCCGCGATCCACTCGGTCGACGCGCTGGTCGGGCAGGTCGTCCAGGCGGTGCGCAACCGCGCGACCTACGCCTCCGAGGACTGGCTGATCATCGTCACCACCGACCACGGCCACACCGACGCCGGCGGCCACGGCGGGAACAGCGCCGTCGAGCGCCAGACCTTCCAGATCGTCAACGGAGCCGGCTACGAAGCCGGTTCGACCCGCTTCGACGTCAAGCCGGTCGACATCGCGCCCACCGTCCTCAAGCACGAGGGTGTCGCCCTCCAGCCGGCCTGGCAGCTGGACGGCAAGCCGATCGACGAGATCGTCCCCGACGCCTTCGACGCCCTGCGCCCCGGCCTGCAGACCCGGGTGGACGAGACCGGCATCCCCGCCACCACCAAGGGCTGGACCCACACCCCGCCGTCCGGCTGGACCGTCGACAACTCCCGGATGCCCAGCGGCGGCGTCACCGAGTGGCGGGGCTGGGCCTTCGCCACGGACGAGTTCTGGACGGCGGCCCAGCTCGGCCAGTCCCGGGAGACCAACGTCCGGGCCCGCAACGTCTTCGCGGTCGCCGACTCCGACGAGTGGGACGACAAGTCGCACGGCACCGGGCAGTTCGACTCCACGCTGATCAGCCCGGCGTTCCCGGTCAGCGGCACCCGGGCCACCGTCTCCTTCGCCACCGACTACAAGGTCGACGGCCCGCAGACCGGCGACCTGTACGTCGTCTTCGGCACCGGCACCCCGCAGCTGGTGAAGTCCTACCGCAGTGACCTCAACACCTTCGAGAAGCTCCAGGTCACCGTCCCGGCCGGCGCGACCACGGCACAGCTCCAGTTCCGCTACACCGGCACCAACAGCGCGTTCTGGACGGTCGACCAGGTCTCCGTCACCTCCTGACGCACCACCCGCCCGGGACACGTCGGCCCGGAGCAGCGGGCCGCCACGGCGGAGGGCGGTGGCGGGAGGAGCGACACCTCCCGCCGCCGCCCTCCCGCCACCGCCCTCCGGCCTACCGTCGTGGGCTCCGGCCGCCGGGGGCGCCCGTCATCCGTCCCTCACCCACCTGCCGTAGCACGGCCGCCAGGGCCCGGGCGGCGCCGTCGGCGCCCGGGCGGGGCGCGTCCGCCGCCCGACCGGCTCGGGACGGCGCGGCCCGCCCCGCCCGGTGGCCCGCCCCGCCCGCACCGTGTCGGACGACGGTCAGGTCAGTGTCGGCCCGCCTTGCGGCGGCGCATGACCAGGACGGAGCCCGCCCCGACCAGCACGACGGCGGCGAGGAGGGTCAGGCCGACGTTCGCGCCGGTCGAGGCCAGGCGGTCCGAACCGCTCGCCGCCACCGACCCCGAGGGCGAAGCCGAGAGCGAGGGCGAGGGCGACTCGCCCGCGGTCACGCCGGAGGTCGAACCCGTCGAGGGGGCGACCGTCGCGGTGGGGCTGGAAGAGGCCTTGCCGGTGGGCGACGCGGAGACGGAAGCGGTCGTCGTGGCGCCCGGCGAGGTGGAGACGCTCGGCGAGGTGGAGGCCGACGGGGTGGTCGAGGCCGACGGAGTGGTGGAGGCGGACGGCGCGGGCGTGGACGGCGTCGGGCTCGCGGTGGTGCGCACCGCCGGGCAGGTGTGCGAGAGGTTGAACCACTTCACCTCGCCGCCCATCACCTCCGCGCTGGCCGAGGTCAGCTTGGCGCCCGGGGCGGATCCGACATAGGCGTGCTTGCTCGTCGGCGGCCCGAACACGGACACCACCTGCGGCGCGCCGTTGTCGAAGGAGACCGTGAGCTTGACGAAGTCCGTCGAGTTCCCCGGGAGGACGAAGTGCCAGCCGTCCTGGTCGGCACCGATCGACCCGCACTTCGCCTCGTGCTCGCCGAAGCCGGCGGCCGTGACGGGAAGGTCCTGGTGGACGGGCACGGTGTAGGTGCCGGCGGTGGCGAAGGCCGAAGGCGCGGTGGGGAGGATCAGGAGGCCGGCGGCCGCCGCCGTGAGAACGGCGCGGGTAGTGAGGGAAGCGCGCATGGTCACCATTCGCTGTCAGAGGTAGTCGCAGAGGGGACGCCGACCGGTCCGACCGGACCGGTCACGGTCGTCTCATGTCCCTCAGCGCCGTCGCCGTCCGGCGCGTCACACCCCGGACGTAACAGTTCGGACACCACTGTGCGCGCCGACCGCCGCATCGCCGCCGGCTACGTGGCGCCACCGACCACCGGGGGCACCGACAGCCGGACAGCCGGACAGCCGAACCCTCCGGCGCGGTGCGAGGGGCCGGTGGGTGAGCTGCCCCCTGCCGAGGGCCCTGCCTCAGGGGGCCGTCCGCTCGGCCGGTTCCTCCAGACCGAGCACGGCCAGGAGCAGCTGCTCGTCCTCCAGGTCGCGGGCGTAGGCGGAGACGACCTCGCGGGCCCGGTCCGCGACCGTCCCGTCCGGGGGCCGGGCCACCCGTTCGAGCGAGCCGCCGAGTGTGGAGAGGTCACGATTCACGGCTGACACTGCTACCTCCTCGTTGCCTTGTTCGGAAGCCGACCGCCCACGCTACTGCGGCCGGCCGGCGCGGGCACGTCCGGCCGCCTCGCCCCCGCACCCCGGCGCCGAGCGGAACGGACGGTCCCCGCCCCGCCCCCTCGGCGGGACCCGGACCCGGCCCGGCCGGGGGACGGCGCGAACCAGGGCGCACGAGGGCGAAGGCGATCCACTCGGATGACAGCATGTGTCCGCGCGATGACTGGATGTCACGTTCAATGGGTAGTCCACGAACAGTCAAGCGAGGAGAAGCCGGATGAAGGGCACGACCCGGATGAACAGCACGACCCCCCGCACGGCGCTCCGCCTCGCGGCCGCCGCCCTGACGATCGCCGCCGCGACCGCCTTCACGCCCAGCACCACCGCGCGGGCCGACCAGGCCGCCACCGCGTGCGCCCCCTCCCCCACCTACCACCTGCAAGCGCTCAACCGCTACGGCGACTGGGAGCGCGCCGCGGAGGTGGACGCCTCGATCAACGCGTGCGCCTTCACGCCCGCCAACGAGTGGACGTTCGACGTCGCCCAGGCCGCACCGAACCGCGGCTACGGTCTGGCCGGCTGGAGGATCCGCGCCTGGTTCCAGAACCAGGACCAGACGCCCGACTACCGCACCGTCGTCCTGAAGATCCGCGTCGACCACTGCTACCCCAGCGGCACGTGCGCGAACGACCTCGCCGCGTTCGACGTGAAGCACCGGCTCTTCCGCGACTCCTACACCCGGCAGGTCATCACCGACACCTCCACCGAGGTGATCGGCGACCCCCGCGGGTGGCGCATCGACCCCCGCTCCTGAGCCCCGGACTCCCAGAACAGGAATCGAGGCAACGATGCGCCCGGACCGCCCCACCCACCGCCGGCCCCGCCGACGCGGCGCCGTGACCGCCCTCGTCACGGCGCTGCTGACGCTGGCCACCGCCGTCGCCGTCACCCCCGCCCGCGCGGCGGGCGCCGGCGACGCCGCCGCACGCCGGGACTACGTCCTGCTGGCCCCCGCCCACGTCCCCCTGACCGAACGCGGCCACGAACAGCCCCTCGACCAGCTCCTCGGGCGCATCCGCGCCATGGAGCCCGGTCCCCACGAGAACCACGCCCCCCGCACCGCCCAGCGCTCCGGCCAGGACGACCTGCCCGCCTACGAGTGCCGCGAGCAGGACTCCGCCTTCCACGACCAGGGGTACGGCAAATCGCGGTTCGTCACCTGCCAGGCCTTCCACCTCCACCCCACCCACGTCACCTGCTGGTGGATCTTCTGCTCCGTCACCGGCAGCGCGGACGCCGAGATGACCGACGTCCAGTACGGCCACAACGTCCGCCGCGAGGTCGACGTCGTCCAGGTCTTCGACAACTGGCGACTCGAAGGCGACATCGCCGAGGTGCCGCTCAGCGTGAACGTCACCTGCACCGCCCGGCCCGGGTTCGGCCCCTGCGTCGTCGACAGCGGCTTCGGCGGCCCCTACGTCCAGCCGATCGGGCTGTGGGCGGCCGAGGGCTCGATCACCAGCCGCTACTACTCCTTCCGCCAGGACTCCGCCGGCGGCATCGGCAGCGCCCTCATCAGCTACGCCGACCTCGCCGCGCACGTCTCGGTTATCGGCGAGGGCGCGGCCAACCCCTACGACGGCCCCGACAGCGGCATCCGCTGCGACTCCGCCTCCTACCTCGTCAGCACCGCCTCCGGTGAGGGCTGCGTCTTCCCCTGGGTCACCGAGACCCTGCACCTCCACCGCGCCGACCACCCCGAGTCCGCCGACCACATCGTCACCGCCCAGTACCACCCCGACCAGACCGTCCCCGACGCGCCGAACAAGCAGATCCCCGG
This sequence comes from Kitasatospora sp. NPDC022856, assembly GCF_055561235.1. Taxonomy (NCBI): domain Bacteria; kingdom Bacillati; phylum Actinomycetota; class Actinomycetes; order Kitasatosporales; family Streptomycetaceae; genus Kitasatospora; species Kitasatospora sp. NPDC022856. The sequence continues at coordinate 64,119 of NZ_JBVHHE010000014.1, forward strand.
CGCCCCCGGCGCGGCCCCGCTGCACCGCGTCGCCGACCAGAACGCCATTGACGCGCACCGCGTCGTCGCCGTCGCCGCCTGCCTGAAGTACTTCCCCGACTACGCCCACGAAGGCCTGGACTGTGACGAGTACCCCTTCGCGTCGACCCTCGAAGGCGCCGACGACAACCTCAAGAACTACAGCGTCGAGCCCATCCACGACTGGGACAACCGCGGCTCCGGCGGCCGGCTCAGCGGCTTCTACCAGAACCGGCGCATCCTCGGCAGCGACTTCACCAATGACCCGTTCCACGTCCAGATCGACCCCTGACCCGCTCGTGGACCCGCGCGCCGACCGGCCCCCGGCCGCACCCGTCGGCGAACCCGCCGCCGAACTCGCCGCCGAGCTCGCCATCGAGCTCGCCATCGAGGTGCGCGCGGAGAACCACCTCTTCCACCTCGTCGACACCGCCGCCCCGCCCAGCGGCGACGCCGACGACCGGCCGCCCACCCCTGGCCCCGGCCGGCTCGCGACCACCGCGGGCGGCACCGTCACCTTCAACAGCGCCCTGTCCGACCACTACCCCCACGTCACCCTCCAGTACTGGTCGGCCCGGCCCTCGGCACCGCCCGGCCACTGGCCCCAGCACATCCGGCTCACCGTCGACCTCGAAGGCGGCCGCCTCGCCCTCACCTCCGGTGTCTCCCACCTCCCGGCAGCCGCCGCGCTGCCGCTCCCACCCGGCCGCTACACGCTCGCCGCCCACCGTGGCGTCCTCCACCCCACCCAGTCCCTCCTCCCCCACCGGGCCGAGCACTGGCTGCTCCAGCTGTGGCCCCACCGGCACCCGTGATGATCCTCGTGGGCACCGCCCGGGCGGCTCGCGGCAGCCGGAGGCCGTCCGGTGGGCACCGGGACCGGTGACCGGCGACCCGAGGCGCGACGCCGCTCCGCAGTGCGAGCAAGTCGACACGTCGGGTTATATCGTCCCTCCATGAGCGATCGTCAGTCGGGGCCGGGCCGGGCGCACCTGAGGGGCCCCGGCGGTGTTCTCACGGAAACGGCCCCGGTGCGAGTGCCGCAGCGGCGGGGGCCGTCCGACGGTTCCGCGTGGTCAGGGGCCGGGCCGGGTGAGGCGACCGGCGCCCGGGCGGCCCGCCGCGGCCGGCCGGGCGGGCGTGGATCCGTGCGACCGGGAGCCCGACGGTGACCGCCGACGCCCTGGTGATCTTCGGCATCACCGGCGACCTCGCGCACAAGATGACCTTCCGATCGCTCTACCGCCTGGAGGCGGCCGGCCTCCTGGACTGCCCGATCATCGGCGTGGCCCTGGAGGACTGGTCGCACGACCACCTGGTCGCCTCCCTGCGCGAGGCCCTGCGGACAGCCGGTGAGGAGGTGGCGGCCGGGGCGCTGGAACGGCTGGCCCGACGGCTCTCCTACCTGCGGGGCGACTTCACCGACCCGGCCACCTACCAGGCGCTGAGCGCGCTGCTGGAGGGCGCCGCCAGGCCGCTCTTCTACCTGGAGATCCCGCCCTCGCTGTTCGGCCCGGTCGTGGAGGCGCTGGCGGCGGCGGGCCTCACGGCGCACGCCACGGTGATGCTGGAGAAGCCCTTCGGCCATGACCTGGCCTCCGCCAGGGCCCTCAACGCACGGCTGCACCGGGTGCTGCCCGAGGACCGCGTCCTGCGCATCGACCACTTCCTCGGCAAGCAGCCCGTGCTGGACATCCAGTTCCTGCGGTTCGCCAACTCGCTGCTCGAACCGGTCTGGAACCGCGACCACGTGGCGGCCGTGCAGATCACCCTGGCCGAGGACTTCGGCGTGGAGGACCGGGGAGCGTTCTACGACCCGGTCGGCGCGCTGCGCGACGTGGTCCAGAACCACCTCCTCCAGGTGCTCGCCCTGGTCGCGATGGAGGCGCCGGTCGGCCCCGGCCCGGACGCGCTGTGGGACCGGAGGGTCGATGTCTTCCGCGCGACGGCGGGCGTCGATCCGGCGCACTGCCTGCGCGGCCAGTACGAGGGCTACCTCGACGTACCCGGCGTCAAGTCCGACTCGGTGACCGAGACCTACGTCGAACTCGGCCTGGAGGTGGACAACTGGCGATGGAGCGGAGTGCCCTTCTCCCTCAGGGCCGGCAAGGCCCTGGCCGCCAGGGCCACCGAGGTACGGGTGGTCTTCAAGCGCCCGCCCCGGCTCGCCTTCCTGGACCAGCCCGCGCACCCCGACGCCAACGAACTCGTCCTGCGGATCGACCCGGACCCGGCGCTGCGGCTGGGCATGCTCTCGAAGGAGGCATCCGGCCGCTCGGCCCGGAGCGTCCACCTCAGCCTGTCCTTCGCCGCCGAACTCGGCAGGCCGCCCGAGCCCTACGAGCGGCTCCTCAACGACGCGCTGACCGGGGACCGTTCGCTGTTCACCCGGCAGGACGTCGTGGAGGAGACCTGGCGGGTGATCCAGCCCCTGGTGGACCACCCGCCGACGCCCGTGCCGTACGCGCGCGGGACGTGGGGACCCACCCCGGGCCTCGGCCGCACCACCTGGCGGCCGCCCTGGCTCTCCAGCCCCCACCCGTAGGTTCACCACGCGTCGCACCGCCGGCCGGCCGGCCGGCGGTGCGACGCGTCCGAACTGCGGTCCGTCAGAGGATCTCGATGGACTTCACCTTCGGCGGACGGTTCGGGAACGTGATGTCGGTCCACCGGTTGATCCTGACCGAGTCACCGTTGGCGTCGTAGTAGATCAGGTCGTTGTTCCCGGTGGAGATCCGGTCGACCCACCAGCTGCCGAAGTCGGTGCGGCCCCCGTTCGCGTAGCAGTCCACGCTCTGTCGCCCGTCGAGGTGCGACCAGATCTTCAGGAAGTTCTCGCCTCCCCGGCACTCGACGTGGTCGATGGCGTACGCGCTGGACGGCACCGCCACCGTCAACGCCGCCGCCGCGGCGAAGGTGGCGGCCGCGGCACTCACGAACTTCCTCGTTTTCGAGATCACGAATTCTCCTCGGACGAATCGGAAACCGAATCGGATACGTACAACTCGACCGAGCTCCGGTTGAGTCGTACTCGACCCAGCATTGGGGCGGCCGGCGGCGTGGTCAATGACGGCTGCGACGAACTGACCGCGTATCGGTCACATCCACCCGGCCTTCCGCGCACCGGACGGGGCCGCTGGGACGGCTGGGCCATGAGTGGTGATTGTCGGCGCGTCAGGGCCGCCACCCGCGCAACCGGTACTCGCGCCGATCATTCCCGCCCCGACCTGGGGAAACGGGAGCACCGCCCGCCGGCCGGACCAGCCGGTGGGACGCGAGGCCGCGGCGCCGCGGCGACCCGTCGGCGGATGAGTGGAACCCGCCACCGCCCGTCCGCACAAGAGGCGTTCCGCAGACGTACGACCTATCCTCCGTTTCCTCGCCACGAAGCCATGCCACGGAACAGCAGGAGCACCGGGCGGAAACGGACCGTCGAATTCCCGGAATCGGGCATTTCCCGTCGGCCACCCGCGCGGACCGGCTCGTCCGGCGGCCGGGCCGGCCGGAAGCACCGCCCAGGGGACTTGGGCTCGGCGCCACCGCGGCGAACCGGGAGAATCCGAACGGGACCTCCGTCCGGGTCCGCGGCCTCGCCCCCGGCCGGCCCTCCAGCCGCGAGGGCTGCCACCGTCCCTGACCCCCCGGGCGCCCGGCGAGAGGCTCCGGCGCGCGGATGTCAGTGCCCACCGGTAGGTTCTGCGGTGGTCCCGAGAAGACCAGGTCGGCCCCGGCAGGGCACTGCCGGGGCCTGCTGATCTTCGGGTCGGGTGTCCCCGGGGGGGGCGGCGCCCGCTACGTGGTCGAGCAGGTGCCGCGGGCGCGGGTGGAGGCGGTCCGGACGGACTCGCGGCGACTCTTCCACGCGCCACGGGCCGGGTGTCGGGCGAGGACCGTGCACGGCTGCCGGCTCCGGGGCGGTCGGTCAGGCACGTGCGCGACCTGCAGTCATCTGACGGATGCCGCCCGGGTGACTGCGCCGGGACAGTGGAGGCGTTCCGCACACCAGCACACCCGAGGAGTCGTCACCATGAGGAAGTCGTCGAACGGGCTCGCCAGGACGGCCGGTGCCCTGGGCCTCGCCGTCGCCGCGCTGACCGGCCTGTCGGCCGCCCCGGCGTCGGCGGGCACCGCCGCCACGGCCGGCTGCACCAAGTACTACTCCAATGAGAACATCCAGGTCCAGGTCGACAACTGCTCGTCCGGCTGGGTGTGGCTGTACGCCGCCGACCCCGGCACCTACTTCAAGGCCACCGTCGTCGTGACCGACTCGTTCGGACACGTGCAGCCGGAACTGGCCGTCGACCGGGGCAAGTCCACCGCGAAGAAGTTCGAGCAGGTCCACAGCTTCCACCTCTGCGGCACCAAGTACCTCAGCTGGGCTCCCCCGACCTGGAAGACCTACTGCACCAACGAGATCTACGTGTGACGGGCCGACCGCCCCTGCTGTGGCCCGGGCCCGGGCCACAGCAGGGGCGGTCCCGCCGTCGGACCGAGCGGCTCCCGGACAGCGCCGACACGTCCCGATGAGGACTCGGTCGGACCCCGCCGGGAGCCGCTCGTGAACGCCCGCGGGGTCAGAACTGCGTGCTGACCGTGACGCCGCTGAAGTCGGTCACGGCGTACAGGCTGAGGTAGCGGTAGCCGGCGGTCGGGTTGGTGACGGTGAGGGACTGAGTGGTCCCGGCGTCGGTGGAGGAGGCGGTGAAGGCGCTGGGCGAGGCCCAGGTGCCCGGGTTGTAGTACAGGTGCGCGGTGCCGGTGCCGCCGGAGGTGGTGACCTTGAGCGTGGAGGTGCCGGCCGGCAGGTAGACGTACAGGTAGTCGGTGTTGCCGGCGGTCGCGGCGCGGCCGGTGCGCGAGCAGTTCCGGCCCATCGCGTCGGCGCGCTGCTCGGTGCAGTTCGGCAGGGTGACCGGGGCGGCGGTCACGGTGACCGAGGCCGGGGTGGTGGCGGTCCTGCCGGTGTCGTCGGTCGCGGTCAGGGCGACGGTGTAGGTGCCGGCGGCCGCGTAGGTGTGGCTCGGGTTGCGCTCGTCCGAGGAGGTGCCGTCGCCGAAGGTCCAGTGCCAGGCGGTGATCCGACCCGGGCCGGTCTGGACGGACCGCTCGGTCGCGCTGACGGTGGCGCCGTTCACCGACGTGTCGAACAGCGCGGTCGGGCCCGCCGCGTAGCAGGCCCCGGCGGCGCAGGCGGTGAGCCAGGCGTCGAAGTCGGCGTCGTAGGAGGTGCCGAGACCGTTGTAGACCGCGTAGCCACCGGTGTAGTCACCGACGCGGAACCGGCCCAGCATGGCCTGGACGTCGGCGGGGTGCTTCTCCAGCATGTACCGGACGGCCAGGTAGCCCCAGGCGTAGACGCGGGTCGAGTCCGAGTTGCCGTAGGTGTTCTGGAAGACCGTGCTGAGCTTGTAGGTGTGCTTGGCCGCCTGGGCCATCGCGTCGGTGTCGGTGGTGGCGCGGTAGCTGTAGGACATGTACTCGGCGAGGCCCTCGACCCACCAGATGTCCGGGACGGACGTCTGGGTGGCGAAGCTGCCCTTCATGTCGTAGATGCCGTCCAGGTAGTGGGTGTACTCGTGGTTGAGGTTCCACACCCGGGCGGGGTCGCCGTTGTTCCACGCCTTCTGGTACATGACGTTCGCGGCCCGGTTGTTCGGGTCGGTCGGGTCCATGACCGTCTGGCCGCCGTTGTCGGTCGAGTTGCCGAAGATCGCCCACGAGTAGGTGGTGTAGTCGGTCTTGTTGGCGAAGACCCCGAGGGTGACGGTCTTGTCGTACTGGTTCGGGATCGGGCCGTTGTCCTTCACCACGTTGTGGAAGAACGCGTCCTCGTCGCGCAGGCTCGCGCAGACGGTGGCCAGCTCGGCGGCCGACAGCGCCTGGGTCTGGATGGTGCGGTTGTCACAGACCAGTTGGTGCGGCAGGACCACCGCGGTGAGCTTGGCGGGCAGGTCGCAGATGCCGTAGTACGAGCACTGGCCGTTGTCGTAGACGGTGGCCTGGAAGGCCGTGTGGACGTACAGCGGGGCGTCGGCCGTGAGGAGCGGCGCGGCGTCCAGCACCCGCTTGACCAGCGGCTTGGCCACCGCCTCGACGGTGGCGCTCGTCCCGGCCATCCGGGCCAGGTCGTTGCCCGCGTTGGTGTCGAGGACGGCGTTGGGGCCGCTGAGCAGGTCCTTGTGGTTGACCGCGAAGTTCGCGAGGGAGGTGACGAGCCGCGGGTCGGCGCCGAGCGCGCTGACGAAGGCCGGGTTCGTGTTGCCCCGCCAGAGCGGGAACCGCAGCACGGAGTTGACCGCACCGACCATCTTCGGCAGGGCGTTGTAGGAGTTGTCGAAGTCGTCCAGCACCCGCTGGTAGACGCTCAGGTAGGCGCCCTGGATGTTGGCGCTGTCGGTGAGCGTCAGCACCTCCCTGAGCACCTCGCCGTTGTTCTCGGTGACGTCGTGCCAGCGGGCGCCGGCGAAGAAGGCGTCCAGGCCGGCCTTGACGCCGCTGGTGAGCGTGGCGTCGTACGGGCCGGTCGCGTCGGGGTAGTACGACTGGATGTAGTAGCCCACCCGCAGGAAGAGCACCAGTTGCAGGATGCCGGTCGAGTTGTCGCCGGTGTAGCCGGCCGCCAGGTCCTTGAACGCGGTGGCGACGGGCAGCATCCGGGCCTGCTTGAAGATGCCCGGGTCGGCGCTGCCGTTGCCGAACAGCGAGGAGACGCAGTCCGTGGTCGAGCTCTTGAGGAACGCGACCAGGTCGGCACCGGAGCGGGCGGCGAAGTCGGCCGGGGTGCAGCTCTGCTCGGCGGCGCCCGCGAGCGCGGCCGAACGGGACCGCGCCGCCACGGAATCGGGGCGGGCCGGAGCCGGCTCGCCCATGAGGGTCTCGCTGAGCAGTGCCGGGGATATCGGGACGGCGGGGGCGGCGAGGTCCTCGGACCGGGCCGTCGCCCTGCCGGGGCCCGAGGGGCCGGCCGGCTTCGGGGCGCCGGCGGTCGCGGCGGTCGGGGTGACCGTCGCGATCCGGATCGGTCCGTCGGCGGCGGGTGCCGCGAAGGCCTGGGCCGGGGGCACGGCGGTGGCCGTGGCGCAGCAGGCGATGACGCCGGCCGCGAGGGTGGAGAGCCGTATGCGCAGTTGCACGCCGAGTCCTTCTGCGAGTGGGGGCAGCCTGACGTGAGGTCGGGCTGAACGAAGGAAATCGACACGGATCCTGCCATCGAATGGGTGACAGAACAATGTCACAGGTCATATTGCGCAACAGATTCCAGCCATGCCCAGGTCACCGGCCTCCCCGTCACCTCCGACGGGGTGGTCCGCACGGGCCGTCGTGAAAGGCCGGTGCCCGGGTGCGCCGTAGCGCACCCGGGCACCGGCCTCGGGAGGGGTCAGTCCTGCGGCTTCGCCGCGTCCCGGAGTGCGAAGTACTCCGGGACGCCGGCCACGAAGCGGCACGCGCCGGTCTCCCGGTCCACGATCACCGGGAGGTTCCCGCCGACCCGCAGTCGCCCGCGCGCGTCGGGGACCGTCGGCAGGTAGCCGAAGACGTAGGCGCCCTCGACGGCGACCGTCTCGTCGATCCGCAGCCGGTACGCGCGCTCGTCCCAGCCGCGGACCCGCTCGCGGCAGTACGCGTCCGCCGCCAGCCGGGCCGACTCCTGGTCCGTGCTCACCATCCGCTTCCTCTCCTGGCTCACCACCATGTGATCATCATTTCGAGATTCTCCCACTGCGAGGTCACGGCGTGCGTCTCGCTCTGGTAGTCGAGGAACTTGATCACACCGGCGTCGTTCACCACGTTGAAGTAGTGGCCGACGTCGACGCCGTCGGTCCAGCCGAACACGATGCCCCGGGTGCCGTAGCCGAGCACGGTCAGCTGGTGGCTGATGTCGTCGACCCCCTCGGTCATGTGGAACAGGGAGTCGTACTTGTACTCCAGTTCCTCCGGGGCGAGGATGCCGCTGTCCCAGGCCGTGGCACCGTCGTGAGTGCCCGCGAGACGGCTGTCGCCGGCCTGGGCGCAGGCGCCGCAGTTGTCGGTGTAGCCGCCGGGGTTCGCCCCCGCCAGGGTGTCCTCCGCCTTGCCGGGCTTCGGCCCCTTGGTACCGGTGCCGCCGCCGCTGTCGGGCGAGCCGCCGCCGCTGGGGCGCCCGGCGTCCTTGCCGGCCGCCGGCGTCTCGGAGGCCGGAGCGCCCGGGTCGTCGCCGCCCTTGCCGGTGCCGGACTTCGGGCTGCTCGGCTTCTCCGTCTTCGGCGTGGTCGGAGCCGGGTCCGCCTTGGTGGTGGTGGGCAGGTCGCCGGAGAGCAGCTTCTTGACCGCGCTGACGACGTCCTCTCCCTCGGACACCGCCGTCTTGATCGCCTTGACGGCCTTGACGCCGCCACTGATCGCCTTGACCGCGCCGTAGCCGTCGATCGCGAACGAGCCGACCACACCGGTGACCTGGCCCGCGAAGTACGAGGTGGAGCTGGTGTCCACCTCGAACAGGTCCGCCAGCGGCGTGTCGTCGACGTACCCGGTGTGGCCGAGCCTGAACGGGGACTCGTTGGAGTACCCGAACATGTCGTTGAACACCTGGTTGTCGCCGTTGGCGATGTCCGCGAAGGAGTTCCAGCAGTCGGAGAGGGTGTTGACGCTCCACTGGTACGGGTCGCCGACGATCGAGTCGCCGACGCCGGTGAAGAAGCTCCCGACGTCGCCCCAGCTCCACCAGAGGCCGTTGGGGTCACTGCCGGAGGTGGGGTTGCCGGCCGCGTACCCGTAGCCGCCCATCTGGTTGGGATCGCCCGACTCGAAGACCGGGTCGACGGTGAGGAACCGTCCGATCATCGGGTCGTAGACGCGCACCCCGAGCAGGTCCAGCCCGCTGGTGGCGTCCGTGGGCTTGCCGAGGTAGCCCCGGTTGTCGGCCCAGGCCGCGGGCGCGGCGCCGCGCGCGTTCCCGTACGGGTCGTACGCCCGCCGGACGACGGCCAGGCTCGCGCCGTCGACCTGGAGCTGGGCGGTGCCGTGCGGGGTGGTCGGCTGGTAGCTGACGGTGCCGGCCGAGGAGCGGACGATCACCGTGCCGTCCGGGCTGTGGTAGTACCGCAGGCCGGTGACGGTCTTCTTGACGGTGTCGAGCCTGAGCTGCTCCGCGCCGCCGAACAGGTAGAGGAGGTTGGTCCCCGGGTTGCGCTGGATCAGCAGGCTGCCGTCGGCGTCGTAGAGGTAGCCCGCCTCCGTGCCGTTGGTGGTGACCGCCTTGGTGCGGCCCTCCTCGTTGTACTCGAAGGCCTGGCTGGTGCCGGGCCCGGTCCGGGTCTTGGTGTTGCCGGCGCTGTCGTAGTCGGGCACGACGGTGGTGCTGCCGGACGGCCCGGTGGTGGTGACGGCACTGGCCGCGTTGGGCTTCTTCGCGGGAGTGACGCCGGCGCCCGGGTAGGTGATGGTCTGGGTGACGTCCTTGGTGGCCGCCCCCTTCACATCGTGGGCGACCTGCTGGGTCCGGTCACCGAGCTGGTTGAACTGCCAGTCCAGCCAGTACGGGGACGGCCCGCCGATGGTGCCCGGCGACGGTGCCGCCGTGGCGCACTTGGTGAGCTGCCCGGCCGTGACCGCGCCCAGGCCCTTGGTGTCCGTCCAGGCGGTGGTCAGCCGGTTCTGCGCGTCGTAGCCGAAGCACTGGGTGTCGGTGACCCGGTCGGTGCCCCCGCTGGACTGGACGTCGGAGACCGCGGTGACGCTGCCCGCCGCGTTGTACCCGTAGGTGGTCGCCGAGATCGGGTTGGCCGTGTTGCTCTGCAGCGTGACCCGGTTGGTGGCCAGCCGGCCGGTGGCCTGGTCCCAGGTCTGCGCGGTCCGCAGCTGCTTGCTCGGTGTCCCGAGGGTGGTCTGCAGGACCTGGCCCTGCGGGCTGTAGGCGACGGTGGCGATGTACGGCCGGCTGGGCGTGCCCATCGCGACCAGCTTGCCCTGGAGGTTGTAGCCGTAGCCGACCGTCTCCGCGGGAAGGCCCGCCTCGGTGCCGAAGGTGGTCGACGCCAGCAGGCTGACCGTCTCGGTGTAGGAGGCCGTCGTGCTGTAGCTCCCGGCGAGGTTGCCCTCGACCGCGGGGATCACCGTGGTGGTGCCGGTCGGCTGGCCGACCGCGTTGTAGCCGTTGACCTTCTTGACGTAGGCGCTGCCGCTCTTGCCGCCCACGTAGCGGGTGGACGAGACCGGCATGCCCTTGCCGAGCGAGTCGTACGTCCACTCGGCGAGCGCCTTCGCCGGGTCGCCCGGCGTGTCACCGGTGTACTCCGCCGTCTTGCGGCCGAGTTCGTCGTAGCTGTACGACAGCACCTGGCCGCGGCCGTCCTTGACGGTCAGCACCCGGCCGAGCGGGTCGTAGGTGCTGCTGGAGCTGCCGCTGTCGGGGTCGGTCTGGGCCACCACCCGGCCCTGCACGTCGTAGGTGTAGGACCAGGTGTTTCCCACCGTGTCCTTGACCGTCTCGACCTGGCCGCGGGGGGTGTAGCCGAAGGTGGTGGTGATGTCCGCGGCCGCGGCACCCACCGGGCCGGCCGACCAGAGCTGGGTGTTGGCGCCGTCGTACATGACGGCGCGGCCGTCGCCCTGCACCTTGAGGTAGCCGCCGGTGTGCCCGCCGCTCGCGCTGGTCCAGAGCGTGGTCTTCCCGGTGGTGTCCAGCACCACGAGGCTGCCGTCGGCGAGGACGCTCGCGTACGCGCCGGGGTGGCCGGCGGTCCCGGAGGACCACAGGGACTTCCCGTCGACCAGCGCGGTCAGCACCAGGTTGCCGTCGGCCTGCATGGCCAGGCGGACGCTGCGGGAGACCACCGAGGTCCCGGAGGCGATCACGCTGCCGCCGGTGAACTTGCGGTCCGGCGTGGTGTCGCGCACCACGGTCGAGCTCCGCCGGCCGAGCGCGTCGGTGTACGCCGTGGTCGCCTTGCCGCCGGGCGGCGGCGTGACGTCCACCCGGTCCACGCCCCGGTAGGTCGTGGCGGTCTGCCAGAGCGTGCTCGCGAAGGACACCTGCTGGACCGTGACCGGCCGGCCCTGGCCGTCGTACGACGTCCGGGTCACCGCCGGGCCGGTCTTGTTGGTCTCGGCCCACATCGAGGTGCCCGGCGCGTTGGCCGCGTCGTAGTAGCTCGCGATGGCGGAGACGGTCCACCCGTGGGAGTCGTAGAAGGTCGAGGAGACCAGCCGGCCCACCGAGTTGTCCGCGGTGGTCGTCTGGGTCTGCCGCGCCTGCAGCGTCCCGTCGTAGAAGGTGACCTCGGTGCTGTAGGTGCCGTCCTCGCGCAGCGTCCTGGAGGTGACGGTGGACGGGTCCGGGCTGTCCCCGGCGCCGTGGACCGCGTACGCGAAGGTCCGGTCGGGCGACTGGGTCGCCTTGTTCCGGCCCGGCATCCACACCTTCACCCGGCGCCCGAGGGCGTCGTAGGCGGAGTCGGTGACCCGGCCGTTGACGTCGGCCGCGTGGGTGATCGAGCCGCGGCCCGGCGAGACGGTGCTGGTCGCCTTCCACTTCAGCGGGTTCTCGGTCGACACCGCGGTCGGCAGGAGCCCGGTGGCCGGCGTGTACGTGGTCGTGGTGGTCCGGCCGGCCGCGTCGGTGCTGTCGCTGACGCGCCCGTAGCGGTCGTACGCCATCGCGCCGAGCACCTGGAACTGCGGGTTGCCGGCCTTGTCGTAGCCGGTGACCGACTCGGTGGCGGTCACCAGGCCGAGCGAACCGGAGCGCTGGCCGAGCCGGCCCAGGGTGCCGGGGTTCGTGACCGTCCCGTCGCCGTCGTAGTAGACCCGCTTGTGGCTGAGCGTGGTGCCCTGCCCCGGCTTCGTGTCGCACGAGCCGGCGAGGCTGAGCGTCTCCTTCGGGTAGACCAGCATCATCGGGTTGGCCGACGGCGCGTCGGCGTAGGTCGTGACCGTACAGGTCCGCTGGGAGGGCACGGACAGGTCGCCCTGCTCGTCGGCCTTCCAGATCCGGCCGAGGTCGTCGAAGGTGGTGCCGCTCCGGGAGGTCCGCCAGGTGCGGTCGTCACTGAGCAGGCCGAGCGAACGGCTGCCGCTGGAGCGCACCCGGCGCGACGTCAGGTCGGGCAGCGTCGAGAGCTTGTCCGGCTTCGGGTCCTCCGAGGTCCACGCGGTGCGCCCGGCGGTCGCCACGACCACCGAGTCCGGCACGTCGGTCAGCGTCTTGGTGACGACGGTGCCGCCGGCCTTGGTGAAGCCCTGGCTCTCGAACGGGGTGCCGGCCAGCCAGGCGCTGTCGGTGATCTCCTCGCCGAGCGAGTTCGTCACCTTCGCGCTGCGCCGGGTGCCGTCCTTGCGGTAGTCGCCGTCCATGCCCTGGAGGTAGGAGACGGTGCTCTGGGTGGTCGGGTCCGGGGCGGCGCCCGTGGTGGTGGTGACGGTCCGGTAGCCGCGGAACTCGTTCCACGTCCGGTGCTTGTCGTCGGTCAGCTCGGAGTCGTCGCGGTGCCAGGCGGCACCGCCCGAGTAGCTGTAGTCGGTCACCTTGGCGGGCGAGCCGGCCTTGGTCCGGTCGCTGGAGGTGACCTTGGAGACCAGGGTCTTGTGGAACCAGTCCTCGATCGGCTCCACACCGCCCGGGGTGTTCCAGAACACCGGGTAGCAGGCCATGGTGTTGGAGTCGGCCGAGGCCGGCATGGTGTTCTTCTCGCGCGAGCACTCCGGCGCCCGGTAGGTGACCGCGACGGACTCGCCGGTCTCGGTCTGCACGCTGGAGATCCGCGGGTGGAACAGCGGCGGGGCGGCCGGGGTGAGGCCGTCGACCCGGTTGTCCGTCTCGATGCCGACGAAGGTGACCGGGTCGAGGGAGATCGGGTCGTCGCCCCCGGCAGAGGTGTCCTTGCCCGTGTGGACGATCTCCGAGAGCCACATCACCGACTGCAGCGAGCCGCTGGACTTCGGGTCCTGGGTCTTGCCGGTGACCGGGTCGTAGGTGCCGCCGGCGTCCGAGAAGACCTGCTTCAGCTCGTAGCTGTCGACGTCCTGCCAGCCCGAGGAGGTCCGGACCTTGGTGTCGATGCCCTTCAGCCGGTACGTCTGCCAGAAGGTGGGACCGCTCTGCAGGCAGACGCCTTCGGTGTCGCCCTCCTCCCCGATCTTGGTCTTCCAGTCGGAGGGGCAGTTCAGGTCGTACGGGGTGTCCGGCCAGTTGGCGGCGGTGTCCGAGGAGAGGTTGCCGTCCTTGCAGACGCTGTCCGAGGTGGTGCAGCGCTGCGCCGTGCGGAAGACCACCTTGGCGGCCGGCTCACGGCCCGCCCGGGCGTCCGCCAGCTGGTAGCCGTAGGAGATCTGGGTGAGGTGGCCGCCCCGGGTGTACTGGGTGAGGGTGCCGCCCTTGTCGTCCTTGTCCTCGTCCGGGATCTGGCCGAAGCCCATGTTGTAGTAGTTCGACTCGGTCGACCAGTCGTAGCGCTGTACGTTGCCGTGCGGGTCGACCACGAAGTCCAGGTTGAACCGGTAGCCGACCGGCTTGTCGCACTGCGAGTCGTCGCCCTTGTCCGAACTGTGGCAGGGATCGTCCGACTTGGGGTGGTAGACCGGGATGCCCCAGGCGCTGCCGGTGGCGTCGTCCGTGCTGCCGCCGGGAGCGTGGTTGAGGCCGAGGTAGTAGGCGGTGCCGTCGGTCGTGGTGACCTTGAAGTACTCGCCCTGCCAGAGGCCGTTGGTGGCTCCGGTCAGCCGCTCGATCCTGGTGCCGTCGTCGGTCTGGAGGTGGTACGTCCCGTCCGAGTCCCGCAGCAGCTGGCCGTTGTGGGTGCCGAGCGAGATCGTGGCGTTCCAGCCGGCCCAGCAGGAGTCGCCCGAGTCCTCGATCCCCTGGTCCTTGCAGGTCTTGTACGAGCGCTCGATGAAGCCGGGGCTGTAGGACCAGCCGTCACCGACCCAGGACGACTGCGAGTTGCGCGCGGAGGTCTCGCCGTCCACCGACTGCGAGTCGTAGGCGAGTCCGACGGTCGGCGCCGCGCCACCCAGGGACGGGGGCGCGGTGATCGGGTACCGGTACGTGAACGCGCCCGAGGCGGACGCGGACCAGGCACCCGAGGCGGACAGCGACGTCGCGCCGTAGTCGCCCTGGGACCCGCCGCTGCTCGCCACGGCCGCCACCGCGACCCCGCCGGACCGGGCGGCCGCCAGCGCCGCCGGGGCGGCGAAGGCGCTGCCCGGCTTCGCCGCCCCGGCGGTGCCACCGGCCGCTGCGAGCACGACCGTACCGCTCAGCTTCCGGCCGACCGGGTCGTTGACCGCCTCGATCGGCGTGCGGGTCCGGCAGGCGGCGAGCTGCGGCGTGGTGAGCGCGCACGCGGGCATCGCCACCAGCTGCAGCCGGGAGGCCCAACCACCGCCGTACGCCTGCTCGATGCCGCCGTAGTCGAGGGAGACCGCGACGCTGCCGCTCTCCGCGCGGGCGTCGGCCCGGTCCAGGCCGACCAGCAGGCCGTCCACGCCGGCCCGCTTGGCCCGGCCCCGGTCGGCGAGGTCCACCCGGACCGAGGAGACGGCGCTGAGCGGGGCGACCGACGGCGCCAGGGACTTGGCCCGGGCACCGAGCGCCGCGGGGGCGGCGGGCGAGACCGAGACCGGCAGGCTGCCGGCCTTCGCCTTCCCGGCGGGCGCCGCCAGGCTGCGCACCTCGGGGGTGTTCCCCAGGTCGACGGTGGCGGTCGCGGCCGCCGGCCACTGCACGGGCTTCACCACGTGCGGGACCAGCTCACGGGCACCGGGCGGGATCGCGGGGGCCGGGACGACCGACCCCCGGCCGCTCACCGGGCTGCCCGGGACCTTCGCCTGGTCGGGGAGCGGGTCCGCGCCCCAGAGCTTGTCCGTGTACTGATAGCCGCCGACGACGTCGGCGACGGCGAGCGGGGTCGCCAACGAGAAGACGGCGGCCGTCGCTATCGCGACGGTCGCCCGTTCCACCCAGGCCCGTTTCCGGGCACCTCGAATTCCGCGCGGTCCTGCGCGCATGCGTATTCCCCCTGAAGGCACATCAGAGAGCCGGTGAACTGACGAATCACCAGCTGACGGCACGTTCGGCCGACCGGAACCGTATTGCCATGGCAGGGTCAGAGCAATACCCTTCCCCAGCAGTCACTCTGTCCCCTTCCGTCACACAGACCCCAAAGAGTCTTCACAGGCGGCGCCAGGGGTGAGTAAAGACCGCAATTCCGACACGTGGCGGGGGGCCACGGGGGGCCGTTCTGTGACGAGGAACACAACGGCGCCCGGGTTCGTCCGCCTCCGGTCCCTGAAAGGGCGATCCATGGGGGAGCACCTCCGCGTCCGGAGAAATCCGGCGCGCACACTGACACGCCGTCTGGCGCTGTCGGCGGCCGTCACCGGCCTGCTGCTCGGCAGTGCCGGACCGGCGCTCGCGGACGATCCGGCCGCCGGATCCGCGAGCACGACGACGGGCCCGGCCGCCGACTCGCCGCTGGCGGCCGCCAAGGCCGAGGCCGCGCGCACCGGCCGGCCGGTGACCGTCGACAGCCTCACCACCGAGACGTCGCGGACCGTCGCCAACGCCGACGGCACCTTCACCGCCACCACCCACCTGCAGCCCGCCCGGGTGCGCGAGGACGGCCACTGGAGGGACGTCGACGCCACGCTGACCAGGAACGGCGACGGGACCCTCTCCCCCGCGGCCACCCCCTCCGCGCTGGCCCTCTCCGGCGGGGGCGACGGGCCACTGGCCACCCTCACCGACCCGGACGGGCGACGGCTCTCCTACACCCTCCCGTTCCCGCTCCCCGCTCCCGTGGTGAACGGCAGCACCGCGCGCTACGACGGCGTCCTGCCGGGCGTCGACCTCAAGGTCACCAGCACCGACCAGGGCGGTTTCCACGAGGTCCTGATCGTGCGCGACGCCGCCGCGGCCGCCAACCCCGCGCTCGCCTCGCTCAAGCTGACCACCTCCGTCGGCGGAGGCCTGTCGCTGACGGCCGACCAGGACGGCCGGGTCGCGGTCACCGCGCCCGACGGCAGCGCGGTCTTCCGTTCGCCGACCCCGCTGATGTGGGACTCGGCGACGACCGCCCCGGCCGGGGCCGCCGCGGACCCGGCCCCGGCCGCCAAGGCGGCGCCGAAGACCGCACCGCAGGCCGCGCCGCAAGCCGCACCGCAGGCGGAGGCCCCCGCGGACGGCGCCCCCGCCACGGCGTCGACTCCCGAGGAACCGGGCAGCTCCGCCCAGGTCAAGCGGATCGCGGTGACCCATGCGGCCGACACCCTGACGCTGGTCCCCGACGCCGGCCTGCTCCGCGGCGCCGACACCGTCTGGCCGCTGTACATCGACCCGTACACCAGCCCGATCACCAGCAAGAAGAGCCACTTCGTCACCGTCAAGGAGGGCTGCGCGAGCCAGAGCCCGTACGACGACGCGCAGGACAACGGCGAGGGCGTCGGCTACCAGCGCTGGCAGGACTGCTTCGGCCTGAACCGCGCCTACTACGAGCTGAACATCGCCGGCCTCGACAAGAAGATGGTGATCTCCAAGTCGGTGGTCCACCTGACCTCGACCTACGGTGCCTCCTTCGACTGCGACAACGAGACCGGCGTCCGGCTCGCGACGGTGACCCCGATCAGCGGCTCCACCAGCTGGAACAACCAGCCGGACATCACCGGCGACGGCTACATCGGCGGCACCCAGCAGGTCAAGAGCTCCAACATCAGCCAGAAGTGCGGCAACCACGACGTCAACTTCGACGTGACCGGCCAGATCAGGAAGCTCTCCGGCGTCAAGGACAGCTGGACCTTCGGGCTCTGGGGCAACGAGTCCAAGTCGACGAGCAACAACGACTTCGTCCGCTTCGCCAACAACCCCTACCTGACCACGGTGTTCGACATCGCCCCGGAGACGCCGGACAACCTGGGCACCACCCCGGCCACCCGCGCCCCCGCGAGCAACGGCTGCGCCGGCGCGGCCGACGGCTGGATCGGCCAGTCCGGCCTGGCCGGGGACGCCTCCGACATCACCCTCAACGCCCACCTCACCACCGACATGAGCGGGGTCAACCTGCGCGCCCGGTACGAGGTCTGGGACACCAAGACGGCGGCCGCCGACGGCGGCTCGACCGACAAGGGCGCCCCGGTCAGCAGCTGGGTCAGCAACGGCGGCACCACCCGGGTCAACATCGGCTTCAAGGTCGCGGACGGCCACCAGTACGGGTGGCACGTCAAGGCCGAGGACGGCACCCTGGCGAGCGGCTGGACCGCCAACTGCTACTTCAAGACCGACCTGAGCGCGCCGAGCATCCCGTCCTTCACCGACTCCCCGGTCTTCCCGCCGCTCGGCGGCGACAAGGCGCCCACCGGCCACGCCGGTGACACCGGAGTCAAGATCACGGTGACCTCCAACGACCCGACGCCCACCGGCTGCACCCGCGGCAGCTGCGTCAGCAGCGGCATCGACCGCTTCGAGTACTCGCTGGACGCCAACATCCCGGCCAACGGCGCCGCGGCGGTCAACGCCGTCCCCACCACCGGCGGCAGCGCCACCGGCGACGTCCCGATCGTGCTGAGCGCCGCCCAGTGGGGCGCCCACACCCTGTTCGTCCGGGCCGTCGACAACGCCGGCAACACCCAGGGCACCGTCGGCCAGTACAGCTTCTTCGCGCCCTGGAACCCGGCCACCAAGGTGACCGCCGGCGACGCCGACGGCGACGCGGTGCCCGACCTGCTCGCCCCGACCACCGACGGCGACCTCGTCCTGGTCCGCGGCAACGCCGACCCGGCCGGACCGCCCGTCAGCGCCTCCGCCAAGGCCCAGAGCCCGGACGGCACGGGGTGGGACAACTACCTGGTCGCCCACCGGGGCACCGCCACCGGCACCAACGTCGACGACCTGTTCGCCTACTCCAGGGCGACCCACGAGCTGTACCTCTACCAGAACGACGCCGTGACCCCCGGCGGCGTCACCGGGCACTTCACGCTCACCCAGAACGTGATCCCGATCCGCAACTCCTCCTCCTGCCCGGCCAAGGGCTCGGACGGCACCTGGAAGAACGTCACCCAGCTGCTCGCCCCCGGCAAGCTCGCCCAGTTCGCCGACGCCCCCGACCTGGTCACCGTCGACAAGGGCGAACTCTGGTACTACCCGGGGACGTTCCAGGCCGGCTGCAACCTCGGGGCCGGCGTCCGGATCGGCACCGGCGACTGGTCCGGCACCACGCTGCTCGCCCCCGGCACCGTGGGCGGCGTGCCGACCCTGTGGGCCCGGGACAACGCCACCGGCGCGGTCAGCAGCTTCCCCCTGACCTTCGACGCCGGCCTGCCGACCACGAAGATCGCCGCGCCGACCCACGCCCCGCTGGTCTCCGGCGTGCTGGACACCGCCAACAAGAACCTCTGCCTGGACATCGCCGGCGGCAGGACCGTCAACGGCACCGCGGCCCAGATGTACACCTGCAACGGCACCGACGCGCAGCAGTTCGCGCTCGGCGCGGACGGCAGCATCCACGCGCTCGGCAAGTGCCTGGACGTGCAGAAGGGCGAGACCGCCAACAACACCCTCGTGCAGCTCTACCAGTGCAACAACACCGGCGCCCAGCAGTGGGCCCCCGGACCGTACCCGGGCACGCTGAAGAACCCGCAGTCCGGCCGTTGCCTGGCCGACCCGGCGAGCAACCGCAACCCGCGCACCCAGGTGATCATCTACGACTGCATGAACATCGCCGACCAGAAGTGGGCCGCCACCACCGGCAACGTGCTGCCCGCCGCGCAGAAGGTGCTGCCGATCGGCGTCGGCGACCGGGACGCCCCGACCGTCGCCTCCCCGGGTGACGTGCAGGGCACCGGGTACCCGGCGCTCTACGCCGGCTCCCGTTCCGGCCGGCTGACCGAGTACCCCGGCGCGGCACCGGCCGGCGGCCTGGCCCAGTTCGGGAACCCGGTCGGCATCGGCAACGTCCGCCAGCCCTCGGCCTGGTGGAAGCTGGACGGCACCGCGGACAGCATCCGCCCGACCGGTGCGCTCACCCTCAACGGCGGCGCCGCCCTCGGCACCGACCCGGCCCGCGGCGGCATCCTGAACCTGAACGGCTCCACCGCGTACGCGGCGGCCGCCGGTCCGGCGGTGGACACCAGCCGCAGCTACACGGTGTCCGCCTGGGTGCGGCTCACCAGCCTCACCGCCAACTCCACCTTCGTCTCGCAGTCCGGCACCAGCGCCAACGCCCTCCAGCTCTACTACTCCAGCGGCGCCCACGCGTTCGCCTTCGGCCACGCCCACGCCGACGACACCGCCGGCGCCTTCACCAGCGCCTACGGGCCCACCACCGGCGCCCTCGCCCCGAAGACCAACACCTGGTACCACCTGGTGGGCGTCTACGACGCGGACTCCGCCGACCTGCGCCTCTACGTCGACGGCTCGCTCGCGGGCACCGCCGAGTACGCGGGCACGGTCTGGAACGCGACCGGTCCGCTGCAGCTCGGCCGCCGCCTCTATATGGGCGCCTACGGCGAGTACGCCGCCGGCCAGATCGCCGACGTCCAGCTCTTCCCCGAGGCCCTCACCCCGATCGGCGTCTCCTCCCTCGACGGCAGGCGCCCCGTCCCCGCCCAGCTGAGCTGAGGCATCCGCCCCTCCGGCGCCCGCGGCCCGTCCACCCCACCCGGGTGGACGGGCCGCGGGCGTCTGGGGCGTCTGGGGCGTCGGGGGCGTCGGGTATCGGGGTGGGGACCACCGGCGCCGACACCGACCGCGGCCGGTCAGCTCGCGCCGGCCGCCGCGCGCAGCGCCGCCAGGACGCGATCGGTGTCGGTCGCGGTGGTGCGCCAGTTGCTGAAGGCGGCGCGGACCGCGGGCACCCCGTCGTACACCGTCGGTGTCAGGAACGCCTCCCCGGAGGCCGCGACGCGGCGCAGCAGGGCGTCGACGTCCTGCTGCGCGGGCCGCCCGGCGAGGGTGAAGCAGACCACGTTGAGGCGCACCGGCGCGAGCAGCCGGAAGGCCGGATCCGCGGCGAGGGACGCGCCCAGCCGGGCCGCCTCGGCGCAGTTGCGCTCCACGATCTCCCGGTGGCCCGCCCGGCCGTAGGCGGTGAGCGCGAACCAGGCCGGCAGGGCCCGCAGCCGCCTGGAGTTCTCCGGGGCCAGGTGCACCGGGTCCGGGTCGCCGGTCGGGGCGCCGAGGTACGGCGAGGCGTTGTGGAAGGCGGCCACCTGGAGGTCCCGGCGGCGGGTGAACTGCACGGCCGCGTCGTACGGGACGTTCAGCCACTTGTGCAGGTCCACGCAGACCGAGTCGGCCGCGTCCAGACCGTCGACCAGGTGCGCGTGGGCCGGCGAGAGCGCCGCGAAGGCGCCGAACGCGGCGTCGACGTGCAGCCAGAACGGGTACCGCTCGCGCAGCGCGGCGATCGCCCGCAGGTCGTCGAAGTCGACGGTGTTGACCGTGCCGGCGTTGGCGACCACCACGGCCGGACGCCCGTCCAGTGCCGCGAGTTCGTCGGCGAGCGCGGCCACGTCGACCGCCTCCCGCCCGTCCAGCGTCCGCACCTGCCGCAGGGCGCCCCGGCCGAGTCCGAGCACGGACAGCGCCTTCCCGATGCTCGAATGCGCGGCGCCGGACAGGACGTCGACCGGCCCGAGGGCGGCGAGGCCGTCCTGGGTGACGCTGACGCCGCGCCGCTCGCCCACCCACTCACGGGCGACGGCGAGGCCGACGAGGTTCGAGGTCGTCGCGCCGCTGACGAAGACGCCCGCGTGGGCCTCGCCGAGGCCGAAGAGGCCGCGGAGCCAGCCGATGGTCTCCTGTTCCAGGTCGGCCGCGGCCGAGCCGGTCCGGTTGCTGACGTTCTGGTCGAAGGCGGCCGTCAGCCAGTCACCGGCGAGCGCGGCCGGGGTCGCCCCGCCCGTGACGAAGCCGAGGTAACGGGGGCCGGCGCTGCCGCTGAACCCCGGCTCCCAGCGCTGGGCGAACAGCTTCAGCGCGCCGTCGGTGCCGCTCCCCTCGTCGGGCAGCGGCTCCACGGGCCCGGGCGCGCCGGGCGTCACCACCGGCCGGTCCGCGAGGCCCGCGAGCACGTGCGCGGCGCGATCGCCGACCGCGTCGAGGAGTTCGGGCAGTCGGGCGAGGTCTTCACCGAGGCGAGGATGCATGCGGACAGCCTAGGCTCGGGCCCGGCCGTCCCACGGCCCCCGGGGCGGGACGCGGCCCGCGGGCCGTGGGACGGCCGCGAGCTTCTGCCGGTGCCGTCGGCGAAGCCCGACTCCCCCGCCACGACGTGTACTTCAGGGGCGCCGTCACCTGCGGCTCCACCCGCCGGTGAGCGGAGGCGTCCAGCGCCCCGGGGCCCTGCCCTCAGGGCTCACCGGCCGGGCCGACACGTCCGGCGCGTCGCACCGGGTAGGGCGGGCGCCCGCCGCGACGCGGCGCCGGGCAGACGGTTTCCGAACTCGACCGCGGTACGGGGGTTTGCCGCACGCGATCGGGGTCAGAAGTGCCGCGGGGCGTCGCGCCTCCCGATCGGGGCCATCCCCCCCCGGACCGGTCGGGACCGCGCGCGACGCCCGTGCGGTTCCCAGGGTCCGCCGCCACTCCCCCTCCCGGCGGCGGACCTGGGCCCGCTCCCCACCTCCGTCGTACGCCGTGGCCCTTCGGGCCGGCGGCCGCCGACACCCCCGTGCCCCGTCGTACAGCTGAACCCACCTCAGCGACCCACCACGGCCGGGGCGGCGGCGTGAGGGCCTCGGCGCGAGCGGCCGGTTTCACCCATCCTCTACAGTCCTGTAGATTTTGGCTGGCAGCGGGCCGCACCGGCCCGGCCGGGGCGCGACCTGGTGGCGACACCGACGCACCCGTGCCGACGCAGTACCGATCGAGTGCTCCGGGGGAAGCGACCGTGGTCCCACCGCTCGGGCTCCGCCCGGAGGGCCGAGTCGGTGGCGGGCACGTCCTGGCCCGGAGTGACGGTCGGCGCACGCGGATCGGCAGCCGGGACCACCGCGGCCGTGACGGAGCGCGAACTCTGCGGCCGGCGTCGGCGGCGCGGGTGGGCGCCGCCGCCGGGGTGTCGGAGGCTCCCTGACGACGTGCCACCGGGCGCTGTCCGGAGGCCCGCCTCTGACGGAGCGTGCCCAGGCCGAGAGCCGCGCCCGCAGGACACCATGGAAAACAGCAGGAGGAACAGTGAAGTCGCGCATCATCGCGAGAGTCGTCCCCGCCCTCGTTCTGGCAGGCCTGATGCTGGGCTCGCCGGGCGTCGCCGCGGCCGCGCCGGCCGCGGTCCACGCGGCCGGATCCGTCGCCCGGCCCGCGGAGTCCGGCGTCGACCGGGCGGGGGACCGCGCGGCGCCCGCCGTCGCGCAGCCGGTCGAGAACCGCGCGGCCCGGGCCGGCGCGCTCGCGGCCGGCGACAAGAAGGAGAAGAAGAAGGGCGGCTTCTTCAAGAAGCTCGGCATAGCCGTCCTCGTCGTCATCCTGTTGATCGTGCTGTTCGCCGTCGGGCTCGTCGTCGCGATCGTCTTCGCGATCCGCGCCATCTTCCGCCGCCGCCGGGAGGCGTGAGCACCGGCCCGGGTGCCGGGGGCGGGCGGCCGTGCGGCCCCGGCCCGGCCCAGGACGAGTGCGCCGGGCCACCGCCGGCGGGCGGTGGCCCTCCCCCAATTGGTGCGCGCAGACGTCTTGGCAGAAGGAGGGGGCCTTCCCTACCGTCGAGTAACGCAATCGACCGACGCCCACCCCCCACTCTGCGCGTCTGCGCGAAGGAGCGGCGATGTCCCCGCACGCGTTATCGTCCGACGCCCGCCCGTCCCGCCGGTCCCGGCCCGTCAGGGCCGCCGTGGGCGCCCTCGCGGCCGCCCTCGTCCTGCCCCTCGCCGCCGTCGCCCCGGCCGCCGCGACGGCCGGGCCGGCCCCCGGGCACGTGCGCGCCCTGCGCGAGGTGATGTTCGTCGGCAACAACTGGGACGGCACCGCGGACGTCATCCGCTCCACCGGTGACCTGGCCGGGATCGGCCGTGTCAACGTCGTCCCCGACAAGGACCAGCGGCTCACCGAGATCTACCTCAACCCCGTCAAACTCGCCTACTTCCTGGGCGTCCGGCTGGGCCCGGGCGAGGGCCACGACCAGTTCGTCGACGACATGTACTCCACCCCGGACGGGTCCGCGGTGGTCGTCTCGCGCCCGAGCTTCGCCGACGTCGTCTCCATCGACCTCGCCACCGGGCGGATCAACTGGCGCTTTCCCGTGTCGGGTTACCGCTCGGACCACATGGCGCTCTCCCCGGACGGCACCCGCGTGGCGGTCTCCGCCTCCACCTCCAACACGGTCCATGTGCTGGACGTCCGCACCGGCGCGCAACTCGGCTCGTTCGCGACCGGGGACAAGCCCCACGAGAACCTCTTCACCGACGGCGGGCGACGGATCTGGAACATGTCGATCGGCGAGGTCAACACCGCCCTCGACGCGCCGTGGCTGGACTGGACGAAGGGCGACCGCCGGATCACCGTGGTCGACGCCGACACGTTCGCGCCGGTCAGGGTCATCGACATGCGGGAGCGGCTGGATGCCGCCGGCCGCTCGGACCTCTCCGACGCGATCCGCCCGGCGGCGTTCACCCCGGACGGGTCGACGCTCTTCTTCCAGGTGTCCTTCTTCAACGGCCTGGTCGAGTACGACGTCGCCGCCGACCGGATCACCCGGGTCAAGACCCTGCCGAAGAACCCCGCGGCCAGCGAGGACCGCACCACCTGGGTCAACGACTCGCGCCACCACGGCCTGTCGATGAGCCCGGCCGGTGACAAGCTCTGTGTCGCCGGCACCATGGACGACTACGCGACCGTGGTCGACCGGGCCACGCTCCAGGAGGGCCCGCTGGTGCCCGCCTCGAAACCGTACTGGGCCACCGTGAGCGGCGACGGCACGGCCTGCGTGATCTCCGAGAGCGGCGCCGACCAGGTCACCGCGATCGACTTCGCGACCGGACGGAAGACCGTCTCCGTACCGGTCGGCGACCACCCGCAGCGCGTGCGCCTCGGCCACGTGCCGGCCGACTGGACCGGCCCCTCGGGGGCGTGACCCGGGCCGGCCCGGGCGCCCGGGCGTCCGGTCGGCCCCGCCGCAGCCCCCGCCGCCCGTTCGCCGCACGGACACTGCCGGGACGGGCGCGGTGGAGCGGCTACCGGGACAGCGCCCGGTCCGACGGGGTGCCGGTGTCCGCTCCCGGACCGGGGCGGCGCCGGACCAGCCGCAGCGCCAACGCGACGGCGCCCAGCAGGACGCAGGTGCCCAGGGCGGCGTGCAGGAGCAGCCCGTCGAGCCGGTCCGCCGCCAGGTAGGCGCCGACGGCGAGTGCCACCAGGGCGCACACCCCTCGGTCGATGATCGACTCCAGGGACAGCAGGGTCGCCCGGTAGGGGGTCGGCGGGATGGCCGCGTTGATCAGGTAGCGCTGGACCGGGTAGGCGAGGCCGGTGGCGGCGGCGAACACGCACAGCCACGCGATGGTCGCCGCCGCACCGGACAGGGCGGTGGCGGCCAGCGATCCGGCCATCACGAGGCTCAGCACGGTGACGGCCGCGGTGTCCGAGAGCCTGGCCCGGATCCAGCCGGGCCGGGAGGAGCCCAGCGCCTCGGCCACCGTCATCGCGGAGAGCACCGCGCCGTGGTCGGCGACCGGGACGGCCCTGGCCAGCAGCAGCGGCTGGAACAGGTTGACCTGGCAGATCCGGGCCAGGGTGAAGATCGCCACGCCCTGGACCATCAGCGGTCCCAGGGCCCGGGAGGTCCGCAGCACCTTCCACGCCTGACGCACGGAGTCCAGGAACCCGCCGCCGGGCACGGCCCCGGCCGGCGGAGGCGCCGAGGGCGGCGGGGGCAGCGCCGGCAACGCGGCGGCGCAGGCCAGGGAGCCGAGGGTGCAGGCGGCGGTCAGCAGGTAGGGCGCCTGGTGGACCGTACCCATCAGCACGCCCACCAGCGGCCAGCAGGCGATCTTCGCCCACAGGCCGAGGGCCCGCGCGGTGCCCTCCGCCTGCACGTAGCGCTCTCCGGCGCCCTCGGCGTGCAGGTACTCGTAGAGGTAGGCGCTGGAGGCACCGGAGACCAGGGAGCGGGCGGCGGCGATCGCCAGGAAGTGCAGCAGGAAGCCGGTGGCGGAGGGCAGCGCCACCGGCACCAGGTTGGCGGCCGTCATCACCGCGGCCCCGAGCCGCAGGCAGGTCCGCTGCCCGATCCGGTCGGCGATGAAGCCGGTGGGGACCTCCAGCAGGCAGAAGGCGACGTAGTAGACGCTCTGGATGCCGAAGATCTGGCTGTCCGACAGGCCGGCCTGCCGCTGGTACTCGTAGAAGACCGGCATCCACCACAGCAGGTTGAACAGCAGTTGGAAGCCGTTGTTCAGGCGGACCACCCGGCGGACCCCGGGCGGGGCGGCGGGACCGCGCTTGGCTCGGCCGAGCAGGGACACGAGCTTGCCTTCCTTCGCGTCGGGGGGGGTGGTTCCGCGGGCCGCTCAGCCGTTGTAGGGGCGCAGTTGCAGCAGGTGGACCCGGCCGCCGGGGGCCAGCAGCCACTCCACGTCGAGGGGTGCGGCGAAGGTGTAGTCCGCGGCGAAGTGGGACTGGAGCAGGCGTCCGGCCAGGGCGAGCCGGCCGAGGTGTGCCCGGGTCTCGGCGTCGAGGTCCTCGGCGGCGGCGCCGAGCGAGAGCGTCCGGCCGCCACCCTCCACGGTGTTGTAGAGGTACTGCAGCGGCAGCGCGGTGCCCTCGACCACCGCCGAGGTCGAGCCGGGCGCGCAGTTGAGGTAGACGTTGCGGAAGTCCGCCCGGTTGGTGGGGTTGCAGGTCACCATCACCCCACCGAGCGGGGACGGCTCGTAGCGCTGGACGATCACCCCCATGAACGTGTCGTCCAGGGAGATGCCGGCCTCGTGGCGCAGCCGGACGCTGCGCGGCGACAGCAGCGAGGCCCACACCTGGCGGATCGCGTCGAGCAGGCCCGGCAGGTCGGTGACCTTGGTGTGCGACTCGTAGATGCCCGCGGCGGAGAAGCCCGGCAGGTCCTCGGCGTTGGAGGAGGAGCGCACCGCCAGCCGCCCGGCGCCGGCGAGGTGGCGCACCGCGTGCGCGTCCAGTGCCCGCACCAGGTCGTCGGGGACGGGGGTGGCCACGATGAGGTGCTGGAGCTGGACGCAGACCGAGTCGACCGCGTCCATCGCGCCGAGTTCGAGCGCCATCTTCAGCTTGCCGATGCTCTGCTGCACGGCCCGGGAGGAGTCCAGGAAGCGCTGCTGGACGGCGAACGGCACCGCGATCCCCTCGGGCGCGCTGACGTGCCGGGACAGGAAGTCCGCCGCCGCCTGGACGAGGTCGGCGTCCGCGGCCACCCCCAGCCGCCCGGCCAGGTGGCCCAGCAGGTCGGGTCGCGGCGCGCGGGGCACCGAGTAGTAGCCGGTCAGCCGGGCCGATCCGTGGCGCAGCACGTGGTGGAGTTCGCCCAGGTTGGCCGCCTTGGTGCCGTAGCCGCGGCGGTCCCCGGCGCGCAGCCGGGAGAGCGGCACGATCGGCACGTCCTCCACCCGGGGGGCGTCGATCCGGATGCGCTGGGTGTGCCAGACCGGCTGGGTGAGGTCGGCCGGCTCCTCGGCCCGCTCGATGGTGACGCCGTCGGCGCCGACCTCGTAGCGGACCCAGCCGCCGTCCAGGTCGTCGGCGGCGATCCGGTCGAGGGCGCCGCGCACGATGGCGTTGGGTATCCCCCAGCCGGCGGCCAGCATGTTGGTGTGCGACAGCGGGGTGGTGGGCAGGGCGTTGACCAGGCCGGCCAGCCGGGGGATGTCGTCGGGGACGACCGGCATGGCCACGATGTCGTACCAGGTGAGGTCCGCCCGGGCGGCGCGGTACGCGTCCGCGTCGGCGAAGGCGCGCAGCCGGCCGGTGGCCGATCCCAGGGTGAGCGGGACGAAGGGCCGCGCGGCGAGCAGCGCGTCCGAGCCGGTCCGGGGCAGGACGCTCTCGGGCACGGCCGCCAGGGCGTTCTCCTGTGCGTGGTTGGCCGGCTTCACCAGCAGGGCGAGGGACTGGTCGAGGTGCTCGCGGACGAAGCGGTGGAACTCGGTGAGCAGGTCGGCGCCCATGGTGTCGGCCTCGGTGGTCTCCAGGACCATGAACGGCTCGGTCGACCGGCCGGGCTGGTCGGCCTGGCTGGGCCGGTTCGCCTGGTCGCCGGCGTGCAGGGAGAGCACGCCGAGCAGGAAGCGCCGTTCCGGGTCCTGGTAGACGCTCCGGTTGAAGCCGTCGAGGTCGGCGTCGAGCTCCTCCAGGGTCAGGCCCTCGATCGTGGTGGCGATGTAGTCGACGTGGAACGGGTGCACGGCGCTGTCGAGGATGTGCCACAGCGCCTTGTGCCGGTCGACGACGACCTTGACGTAGGGATGGCCGCCGAGCGTGCCGCAGAGCCGTTCGAAGAGCGGCATGGTGAGACGCGCGCCGATCACCGCACCGGTCTCGGTGCCGGTGTCCGTGTCGCTCTCCGTGCCGAGCATCGCGTCGGTCTCCGTGCCGGTCGGCGCGCCGTCCGGCGCCGCGTTCGTGGCCTCGTTCGGCGCGTCGTACGTCGCCTCGTTCGTCTGCGGGCCGGCGGCGCCCGCCGACGCGCCGGGGTGGGCGGTCACCGGCTCGCTCCGGTCGTCAGGTGGGCGGTCAGTGCCTTCGGCAACGCCTCGATGATCCGGGTGCAGTCCGCCACCAGGACGTCCGCCGACCTCGCGGTCAGGAAGCACAGGGCAGCCATGGTGTTGGCGCCCTCGGCCCGCTCGTACGCGGGCATCGGGGTGCCGGCGGGGAGGCTGCGTTCCCGGACCGGTTCGATCGTGGAGCCGGGGCTGAGCAGGTCCGTCCAGTCCACGGCGTCGAAGTCCCAGCGCGGCTGCTCGCTCCAGGGCTCGCCCGCGCGGTCGGCGGCGAGGATCACCAGCGAGCCGGCGGCCCCGGCGGCCCCGCTGCCCCCGGCGCCGGTGAGCATGGCGGGCGGGTAGGCGACGGGCCGCCCGAGCAGTTCGCGCGTCAGCATGCCGATCATGTCGAGTCCGAAGACGGCCTCCACCTGCCGGGTCGTCATCACGCCCCCGAACCGGGCGGCGGTCTCGATCAGCCACATGTCCCGTCCGCCGGGGGCGAGTTTGATCTCGGTGTGGGTGGCGCAGGTGTCCAGACCGAGCGCGTCCACGGCGGCCCGGGAGGCCGCCTCGATCCGGCGCTGGAGGGGCTCGGACAGGTCCGCCGGAGCGATGCTCGCGCGCTCGGTGAAGGGCGGGACGGTCGGCAGCCGGCCGGTGAGGCACAGCGGGTGGTAGACGCCGCCGGCGACGATGCCCTCCACGCTGACGTAGTCGCCCCAGCCCGGATCGGCGAACCAGCCCCGGGTGCCGCCGGTGACGATCTCCTCCAGCAGGAAGTCGCTCACCCCCTCGTCGGCGGCGTGCAGTTCGGCGTAGCCCTCCTCGGCGGAGGAGGCCATCACGGACCGGCCGAGCCGCCAGGCGCGGCCCGCCTCCCGGGCGTCGCGCACGGTGAGGTGCGCGGTCGATCCGGCGCTCCACGCGGCCTTCAGCAGCAGCGGCGGGGTCAGCCGTCGGAACGCCTCGTCGATGTCGGCGGCGCCGTGGATCTCGGCGAAGCCCGGGACGGGTACGCCGGCGTCACGCCAGATCCGCCGCATCAGGCGCTTGTCGCGGGCCGCCGCGACGTGCTCCCCCGGGCCGGCCAGCCCGAGCCGGCGGCAGGCGAGGGCCACGGCCACCACCGCGTACTCGGAGAACGTCAGCACGGCCTGCGCCGCGACGCGTTCGGCGTGGTCGGCGATCAGCTCGACCAGCGCCGTCCCGCCCGAGGGCGGCGCCTCGGTGACCGACGCGCAGGCCGGCCGCCAGGTGTCCGCCGTGACCTGCGGCAGTGGCGCGAGCGCCAGCAGATGGACCTCGCCGTACGCCGCCATGCGCGGGACCGCGTACTCCAGGGGCGGACCGCCCCTCGCATGCACGAACAGGATGCTGCTCATCTCGCTCCTCGGGGTTGGGCGGACAGGGACGTTGCCTGTCGTGTCGGGTGCCCGGTGGCCGGCCCGTCCTCGGGCGCCCGGACCACGGCGGGGGCGCGGCGCCCCGGTGCGGCGTGCACCGCACCGGAGGACGGATGCCCGGTTGTACCGTTGCCAACAGCAGCAGCTGACCGGCCGTCACGTGCTTTCGGCCTGACGTCGGCAGCGCATCTCCGCCTCGGGCCGGGCCTGCCTCTATCCTCAGCAGCCATGCTTGTCATGCACCAATCGGACTGGACCCCGACCGAGACTTTCCGCCACCCGGCACAGGCCACCGGCACCGGGCCCGGTCGGCAGCCCGACCCCGCCCGGACACGCCCGCACGATCGGGGCCGCGCCCGCACCCGCCGGGCGCCGCACTCCGCTCCCCCGCGCCGAGCACGACCGGCGAAGTCGTGAGCGGGCGGCACCGGAGAAGCGCCGGTACGCGGCGGCGGCGCCCGTGAAAGCCTCGGACCGCTGGGCCCGCCCCCGCCCGCCGTGGCCGCGGCGGAGCCAGGTGGCGGGCCGGTCCGACGCCCGGCGCGGGATCCTCCACCGGCATCGTGCGGGGCCGTCGGACGCCGGCCCCCACCAGCCCGTGCCGCCCGCCTCGCCGCAGCCGACGATGGCCGGAATCGTCTCCCGCCCGTGGTGGGTCGGGCACCGCTCGGCCCGGCGGCTGCCGGCCCGCCGTCCCGGGAAGGGCGTGGCGCTCCTCTCGGCGAGCGGCTCGACCTCCGCGCCACCCTCAGCAGGGCCGCCGGGACGCGCGCCCCGCCGACCGCGCTGCTACTCGGCCCGCCAGTGCACGAAGCGGGGCGGGACCGCGCCGCAGATGACGACGGCACCGATGGGACTCCTCTACGGGGAGGCCTCCGGGGGGGATCACCCCGTCGCCGAGACCGTCAGTCGTCCAAGGGACGCGTCCCGGCAACGACCCGAGCGTGGGTCGAGCTGCCCGGCCACCAAGGGGCCGGCGGGCGGTCGGTGGCGGAGATGACCCTTCTATCTCCGATCCACGTTGTTCCTAGAATGGCGGGGTGAACGACATCGATGCGATCGCACTGTTGCAGGATCCGGTGCGGCGACGCCTGTACGAGTACGTGGTGGCGCAGGGCCGCGAGGTCGGCCGCAACGAGGCCGCCGAGGCGGCCGGGGTGGCGCGCACTCTCGCCGCGCACCATCTGGACCGGCTGACCGAGGCCGGGCTGCTGGAGAGCGGCAGCCGTCGGCTGTCGGGCCGCTCGGGGCCGGGGGCGGGCCGTCCGGCCAAGGTGTACACGCGGGCGCCGGGCGAACGCTCGGTGTCCCTGCCCGCCCGCGACTACCGGACCGTCGCCGAGCTGCTCGCGGAGGCCGCCGAGCAGGCCGGGCTGGATTCCGGGCTGTACGCGGCCGCGCGCCGCCGGGGGGAGGCGCTGCGCGGCTCGGCGGAACCCTGCGGCGGTCTCGCGGAGGCCATGGAGTTGCTGGCCGCGCGCGGGTACGAGCCGCGTCTGGACACCCTCGGGGAGGACCGGGGTGTCGAGGGCGACGACGCCGCCGACGGCGTCGAGGAGGCGACCGGGGCGGTGGCCGAAGCGGGGGTGGTCCGCATGCGCAACTGTCCCTTCCACGCGGTCTCCGAGCGCTTTCCGCCCCTCGTCTGCGGCATGAACCTGGCCCTCCTGGAAGGGCTGCTCGGAGTGGACGGCCCCGTCCGCGCCCGGATGGACGCCCGGCCCGGGGACTGCTGCGTGATCGTCGAGCCCTCTAAAACCAATACTGATTGACATAGAAAAGCGAGCCGTGCTGGGATGAGGCCATGACCTCCTCCACGCACGCCCTCCACCTGGCCCAGCTCAATGTCGCCACCCTCCGGCACCCCCTCGACGACCCCCGCACCGCACCGTTCGTCGAGCTGCTCGAACCGATCAACACCGCCGCCGACGGTGCGCCCGGCTTCGTGTGGCGGCTCACCGAGGACGGCGAGGCCGACGCGACCGGACTGCGCCCGGCGGGCGAGAACGTCATCGTCAACCTGTCGGTGTGGGAGAGCCAGGAAGCCCTCTGGGACTTCACCTACCGCAGTGGCCACCTGGACGCGACACGGCGGCGGCGCGAATGGTTCCACCGGCACGCCGAGGCACACCTGGTGCTCTGGTGGATCCCCGCCGGTCACCTCCCCACCGTCGGCGAGGCCTTGGCACGACTGGCCGACCTGCGGGAGCACGGTCCGTCTCCCCGCGCCTTCACCTTCGCGTCCTCGTTCACGCCCGCCGAGGCCGCCCCGCAGCCCGCGCCGTGACACCGGCTCCGCCCTCGACGGCTGTCTGAGGCCGGGCCACCCGGTCCGGGGCGCCGCCTGCCGGGTCAGTCAACGGCGGAGACGGTACCCGGCCCTGCGGGCCGTCGTGCGTCGACCTCGATCTCGATCTTCATCCGGGGGTCGGAGAGGCCGCATTCGAGCATCGTCGCGGCCGGTCGCACCGCCCCGAAGGTGCGGCGCAGGGCGGGCCAGCACGGCGGGAAGTCCTCGCGATCGGGCAGGAGGTACCTGACCCGAACGACGTCCGCGAAGGTGCAACCCGCCTGTGCCAGTGCCTCCGCGATGTTGCGCAGGCACTGCTCCGCCTGCTCCACCACGTCGTCGGAGATGGTCATGGTCGGGTAGTCGAACCCGGTCGTCCCCGACACGTGCACCCGGTCGCCGTCCACCACCGCCCGGGCGTAGCCGATCTCCTCCTCGAAAGTGGAACCGCTCAGGATCGCGCGTCGCTCTGTCATGCAGCGAAAGCTAGGGAACCAGCGGGTGATATGTCCAATAGCATGGAAACCATCGTGTGATATCCCTGGCGGTATGGATCGCCCGGAACTCGGACTGCACCAACTCCACGCCTTCGCCGTTCTCGCCGAGGAACTCCACTTCGGACGCGCGGCGGAGCGGCTGGGCATCGCACAACCGCCGCTCAGCCAGCAGATCCGCCGTCTGGAGGCGAAGGTCGGGCACCCGCTGTTCAGCCGGGCGCCGGGCCGGGTCGCGCTCACCGCGGCAGGACAGGAGCTCCTGCCGGCCGCGCGGCACGCGCTCGACGAGGTCGCCGCCGCACTGAGCGCGGCGCGGGCCGTCGCCGACGGCGAGGCCGGTCGCATCCGGATCGGCTTCTCCGGGTCACTCGCGCTGAGTGTCCTGCCGGGCCTGCTGCGCGCCTACCACGACCGGTACCCCGCGGTGGAGATGGAGATCCGGGAGATGACCACGGCGGTGCAGGTGACCGCCCTGCACGAGCAGGTGATCGACCTCGGGCTCCTGCGGGAGCCGCCGGACGAGCCGGGACTGATGAACGAGATGATCCTGTCCGAGGAGTTCGTCGCCGTCCTGCCGCGGTCCCACCCCCTCGCGGCCCGACGCGTGGTCCCCGTCGAGGCGCTGGCGGGCGAGCCGTTCGTGCTGCTGCCCCGCAGCGCCGGACCGACCGTGCTCGACCGGATCCTCCACCTGTGCCGCGACGCGGGATTCGAGCCGCGCCTCGGACAGCAGGCGGTGGAGTGGCAGACGGTCTCCGCGCTCGTGGAGGCGGGGCTCGGCGTCTCGCTCGCCCCGGCGAGCATCCGCCGGATCCGGCTGAAAGGCGTCGCGTACCGCCGGATCGAGCCGAACACCACACGCACCACCGTCGCGATGACCTGGCGGCGCGACGACCGGAATCCCCTGGTCGCGCGGTTCCTGGAGGAAGCCCGTCGCGAACCCTGAACCCGTTCGGTGGGCAGGTGGCGGCACGCTCCGGCTGGGGACTCCCACACATCGGTCACGTGGAGGCCCCGCGCGTGACCTCCCGGCCGACGCCGCCGCTCAGCCGGAGTGCACCCGCCGCTGGGCGTGCTCCGCCCAGTCGACGATCTGGATCGCCGCGCCCGCGGCCTCCTCGCCCTGGCAGCGGGTGTGGTGGCGGCGGGCGATGCCGTCCAGATCGAGGTGGCGGCCGAAGGCGGGGTGTCCGGCGAGCCGCCGGGCGTGGGCCCACACCCGGGAGTGCTCGGCGATGCGATGCACGGCGGTGGCGTCCAGGTGCCAGCGGTGCACGGTGTCCAGCCGCACCAGGGTCACCCAGAGCTCCACGTCCGCGAGGGTCAGCTCCTCGCCCAGCAGGAACTCCCGGGTGGCCAGGCGGTGCTCGATCGCGGCCAGCCCGTCGAGCAGGCTCCGCAGGGCCGTCGCGCGCTCGGCCGCGGTGGCGTCGGCCCGGCCGGCGCGTTGGGCCGGGGCGTTGATGCTCCGCTCGCACAGCTCCCGGACCGCCTCGATCGCCGTGTCGAGGCCGCACGGGTGGAGGTCGGGGCCGGGGAACCGCCGGGCCAGGTCGGTGAGGATCTCGGTGGTGTCGGTGCTGACGATCCGTCCGCTCCAGCTGTCGCTGAGCACCGGCGCCACGGCCGGCCCGGGGTACTGGTGCGCGCTCGCCTCGTACAGCGGCCGCAGCGCCAGGTACCCGCCGGCGCCGTCGTCCGGCAGCGCCGGCAGCAGGGTCACCGGGAGGGTGTCGTCGAGGCCGAGCAGGCTGTGGGTGACGGCGATCTGCAGACAGTGCGGACAGGACAGCGTGAGGTGCAGCCGGTAGCGGTGCGGCACGGCGTAGTACCCGCTGCGGGCGTCGCGGCCGATCCGGCCGCGGAGGGAGGGGACGGCGGAGGAGGAGGCGTCGGACATGGGTCTCCCAGGGGTCGGGGGTGCGCGCACGCGCGTGCGACGCATCGGGTGCGGGAGGAGCGGGGGAGGGCGGAACTCGGGGCGGGCGAGTGCCCGGTGGGGAATCAGACGGCGAGGGCCGCCGGGCCGTGGGGCGCGGGCGCTCCTGCCAGGCTGCTGCAGACCCGCTGCAGGTCGATGTGGCGGCGGCACGTCAGCACCGGGCGCAGCCGGACAGCGTGGGCCACGCCATCGACGACCGGCTCCGCGTGCCTCACGGCTCTCCCACCCACGTTCGAGGATTCCTGCTCCGGAGTGTCATCCCGGATCCGCGCCGCGTCAAGGGCCCCGGCACCGGAGGACCGGCCGTCCCGCATGGTGGGACGCGCGTCCCGCTCCGGCCGGACCGGCGCGCCCGCAGAAGACGGAGGCTCATAGCGAACGCCGGTGCGCCGGCCGTGGGTTCACCCCCGGGTCCCGGCGGGGCCGCCGAGGAGCGGGGCCCGGCCCGGGGCCCCCTGACTTCACGTCAGGCGCGCCGCGGGGACGGCCGCGGCAGGGGTGTCTCAGTGCGCGGGCCGCCAGCCGAGCGCGGGGCCGAGGCCGGTGGCGATGTCGGTGAGGATCTGGACGTAGTCCTCGAAGTCGAAGGAGAACGGCAGTGCGAAGACGACCTCGTCGACCTCCCGGAACCCGGCGTGGGCGTAGAGCTGCTCGGCGATCTCGGCGGACGTGCCGATCAGGTCCGGGGCGAAGAGCATCCGCGCCGGCCCCTGCGGGGCGGTGGTGCGCGGGATCCGACTCCGCACGTACGCGCGGTACTTGGCGCGCTGCTGCGCCGAGGCCCCGTCGGTGGGGATGACGACCAGCCCCTGGGAGACCCGGGCGCTGGCACCGGCGGGGTGGTGGGCGCGGAAGGCGGCGATCTGCGAGCGCTGGATCTCGGCGAAGTCCTCCGACTCCTCCGCCCGCACCACGCTGCTGGTGAGCAGGCTCAGCCCCTGCTCGCCCGCCCACCGGGCCGAGCGCAGGCTCCCGCCGCCGTACCACAGGCGGTCCGCCAGGCCGGGCGCGACGGGCTGGACGCGGTCGGAGTACACCTCGATGCCCTCGGTCCCGCTGAAGTCGGTGGCCCGCTCGCCGCGGACGAAGTCCAGCAGCCGGCGCACCCGTTCGTAGCTGAAGTCCTCGGCCTCGGCGGTGTCGGGGTAGAGCGCGGGGGCGATCCGGTCGTAGTGCCCGGGACGGCCCACGCTGACACCGGGGTTGAGCCTGCCGCCGGACAGGAGGTCGACGGTCGCCAGGTCCTCGGCCAGCCGCAGGGGGTTCTCCCACCCCAGCGGGATGACCGCCGTGCCCAGGTGGATGCGGCTGGTGCGCTGGGTGGCCGCGGCCAGCACCGCGACGGGGGAGGAGATTCCGTACTGCAGGTG
The DNA here is from genome assembly GCF_055561235.1 of Kitasatospora sp. NPDC022856. Taxonomy (NCBI): domain Bacteria; kingdom Bacillati; phylum Actinomycetota; class Actinomycetes; order Kitasatosporales; family Streptomycetaceae; genus Kitasatospora; species Kitasatospora sp. NPDC022856. The sequence goes on from NZ_JBVHHE010000014.1 coordinate 99,272, forward strand.
CCGGTGGCGCAGCCAGGCGCTGTCGAATCCCAGGCGCTCGCCGAGTTCGACGAGCCGCAGCGTCGACTCGTGCCCGTGGCGGGGATCGGCCGGGTCGAACAGGCCGATGGTCAGGAATCCCAGCTTCCGAAGCGGTTGCGAGGGCGAGGGCACCGGTTCCTCCGTCCTCCGCGACGGGCCCGGTCGGAGCTGCGCGGTTCGACTGTCACGGCCCGGATTTCGATCACCGGACGTCGGCCCCACACTCACACAACGCCCGGCGGCGCTCAAGTGCTCCACCGGAAGCGCAATCCGGGGAAACACGCACGTGACGCGCCCGTCAGGGACCGCGCGGTCCGGGGGCGAGAGACGTCGCCCGGTCGGTTCCACGTGGGCCGCCGCCCGCGCGCAGGGCGGCGGACCGCCGGGGAACCGTCAACGCGTCAGAGGATCTGGATGTCCTTCACCTTCGGAGGGTTGTTGGGGAAGGTGATGTCGTGCCAGCGGTCGATCCGCACCGAGTCGCCGTTGGCGTCGTAGTAGATCAGGTCGTTGTTCCCGGTGGAGATGCGGTCGACCCACCAGTTGCCGAAGCTCGTCCTTCCGGCGTTCGCGTAGCAGTCGACGCTCTGGCGCCCGTCGAGGTGCGACCAGATCTTCAGGAAGTCCTCGCCGCCGACGCACTCCACGTGGTTGATGGCGTAGGCGTTGCCGCTCGGCAGGGTGATGGTGAACGCGGTGGCCGTGGCGAGTGCCACGGCCAGGGAACGCGCGAGCCTCATCTTCTTCGAAAGCACGAGCTCTCCTTGCTGGGGGGGGGACCGACGCATGGTGCCCGGCCCGTCGGCGGTGTCGCGCCCTGGCGGAGCGTTGAGGTCGCCGAGGCACGGAACCGGCGGGAGACCGCCCCGGGCCCCGGCCGGGGCCGGGGCCGAGGGGGTCCGGGACAGCCAACATAGCGACCGCCGTTCCCCCGTCCGGCGGATACGTTCCGGACACGAATGACCGGGGAGGAATTTCACCCGTTCGTGGAGAGCGGCTCCCACGGGGCCGGCCGAGGAGCCGGGGATTTCCGGATCCGGAGCCAGTGGCGACGGTGCGGCACCCGGCGGCCGAACGGCCGGGGTCAGACCTCGCGCGCGGGCCCGGTCGCCGGCGGGGCCGCCGCTCGGAGCCGGGCGGTGATGCCGGTCAGGATCAGGTCGATGCCGGTGAGGAACTCCTCGCGGTCGTCGTGCTCGCGCATCTGGCCGGCGACGGTGCGGACGAACGCGAACTCGTCGGGGTCGAGCTCCGCCCAGGCGGCGGAGGTGGCGGCCAGGAAGGCGGTCCGGCTCGTCGGCGGGCGGTGGGTGGCGGCCGCGACGGCGTTGGCGGCGTTCTGGTTGCTCACCCCGAGGATGTAGTGCAGCAGGGCGGACGCCGAGCCGAACAGCTCGGGTTCGGGGACGCCGAGGGCCTGGACCTGGCGGCCGATGCCTTCCATCAGGCGCAGCAGCGGCGACGGCGAGAAGGGCCGGGCGAGCTGGGCGCCGGCCCAGGGGTGGGCGTCGATCGCGTCGAAGACGCCCAGCGCCAGGGAGCGGACGGCCTGCTGCGGCGTGCTGCCGGGGGCGGCGGCGGTGAGGGCGCCGGTGAGGACGGCGGCGGTGGCCGCGCCGAGGAGCTCGTCCTTGTTCGCGATGTGCCAGTAGATCGCGCCGGGGCCGGTGGCGAGCTGCTGCGCCAGGGCGCGGAAGGTGAGACCGCCCTCGCCGGACCGGTCGAGGAGTTCGACGGCCGTCTCGACGATGCGCTCGCGGGAGAGCGGCTCCTCCCGCCGCTCGGCGCGGCGCGCGCTGGTTGCCATGCCTCCATCCTGGCACACCTGGAACACCGTTCCATCTTGACAGGGCTGGAACGGTGTTCCACTCTGGCCCTGGAACGACGTTCCACGGTTCGGCCGGGCGGAGACCGCCCGCGAGCAGCAGAGAGGGCACCGCCATGACCACCGCACCGACCGTGCCGAACGCGCCCGGCACTCCCGGCACTCCCGTCACTCCCGTCACGATCGTCGGCGCCGGGCTCGGCGGGCTGGTGCTCGCCCGCGTCCTGCACGTCCACGGCATCCCCGCGACGGTCTACGAGGCCGAGCCCTCCCCGCAGGCCCGGACGCAGGGCGGCCAGCTCGACATCCACGAGCACGACGGGCAGCGCGCGCTGGCGGCGGCCGGCCTCACCGAGGAGTTCCGCGCGATCATCCACGAGGGCGGCGAGGCCTCCCGGGTGCTCGACCGGCACGGCACGGTGCTGCTGGACGAGCCCGACGACGGCACCGGACGGCGCCCCGAGGTGCTCCGCGGCGACCTCCGCCGGATCCTGGTCGAATCGCTGCCCGAAGGGACGGTCGTCTGGGGGAAGAAGGTCGCCGGGGCCCGGCCCCTCGGCGGCGGCCGGCACGAGGTGGCGTTCACGGACGGGTCGGCCGTGACCACCGGACTGCTCGTCGGCGCCGACGGCGCCTGGTCCCGGATCCGGCCCCTGCTCTCCGGTGCGGAGCCGGAGTACCTCGGCACGTGCTTCGTCGAGACCTACCTCTACGACGCCGACGAGCGGCACCCGGCGGCGGCCGCGGCGGTCGGCGCCGGGTCGATGTTCGCGCTCGCCCCCGGGCAGGGGATCTCCGCCCACCGGGAGGCCGAGGGAGTGCTGCACACCTACGTCCAGCTGACCCGCCCCGCCGACTGGATCTCCGGGATCGACTTCGCCGACGCGGACGCGGCCAGGGCCGCGGTGGCCGCGGAGTTCGAGGGGTGGGCGCCGCAGCTCACCGCGCTGATCACCGAGGGCGAGAGCGCACCCGTCGGGCGCGCCCTGCACACACTGCCGGTCGGACACCGCTGGGACCGCGTGCCCGGGGTGACGCTGCTCGGCGACGCCGCACACCTGGCGCCCCCGGCGGGCGAGGGCGCCAACCTCGCGATGCTCGACGGCGCCGAGCTCGGGCGGGCGATCGCCGCGCACCCCGGCGACACCGAAGCGGCCCTCGCCGCGTACGAGGCGGAGCTGTTCCCCCGCAGCGCGAGCGCCGCCACGCGTGCGTCCGCGATCCTGGACCTCTGCATCGGCGACCGGGCACCGTACGGGCTGGTCGAGTTCTTCACCGGCGGCGGACCGGTGGGGTGAGCCGCCGGTCCGGTCATGGACGGGGACTCCCCGAGGTTCGGGGCGGGTGCGGCGTGCGCGTCAGCGGGCCGCCACCGCAGCGGTTCCGACGCCGACCGACCGGAGGTAGCCGGCGAGGTCGGCGGCGTCCTCGGTGGCCAGCCCGACGTAGCCGTCCGGCCGGATCAGGAACAGCCCCCGGCCGTAGCCGTCCACCCGTCGCGAGCGGACCCCGGCCGGCACCGCCGGCGGTTCGCAGCCGGCCGCCACGAGGGTGAAGTGCGGCCCGCGCAGGACGTCGAACAGCCGCTCGCCGTTCGGGAGTTCCGCGTCGGGGGCGCGGTCGCCGGCCCGCACGGCGTCCTCGGGCAGGCCGCTGCGGCGCTCGATGCTGAGCGGGCCGCCCCGGTAGGCCAGGCCGAGTTGTTCGGTGCGCTCGCCGCGTCGGACCTGCTGCCCGTCGCCGTCACTGTCGGCGCCGCTGCGGGCGCGGTGCAGCGAGGTGCTGATCTCCAGCACGTCCGAGGCCACCGGCAGCCGTTCGGCCTCGTAGCTGTCCAGCAGCGCGGGGGCCGCGCCGTGCCCCAGCACCTGGCCGAGCTTCCAGCCGAGGTTGTAGGCGTCCTGGACGCTGGTGTTGAGGCCCTGGCCGCCGGCCGGCGAGTGGATGTGCGCGGCGTCGCCCGCCAGGAACACCCGGCCCTGGCGGAAGCGGTCGGCCAGTGCGGCGCGCGGGCGGAACCCGGAGGCCCAGCGGACCTCGGTCACCGCCGCCTCCGGAAGGTGGGTGCGGTCGGCCACGAGGCGCCGGATCGCGCCGACCGAGGTGTCCGGGGCGGTGTCGGGGTCACCGTCGTCGAACAACGCGAACAGCTGGAAGTCCGGCGTGCCGGGCAGCGGACAGAGCAGCAGGACGCCGCCCGGCGCCGTCGGCCAGATGTGCCAGTCGTCATGGTCCAGACCGCTGATCCGTACGTCCGCCACCAGGGCCGGGCGCGGATCCACCGTCTCACCGGCCATCGGGATGCCGACGGCCCGCCGCACGGTGCTCCGCCCGCCGTCGGCGGCGACCAGGTAGTCGGCGGTGACCGTGCGCGGGGCGCCGTCCGGGCCGGTGAGCCGCGCGGTCACGCCGTCGTCGTCCTGGGTCAGGTCGGTGAGCGCGGTGCCGAAGACCGCCTCGCCGCCCAGTTCCCGCAGGCGGGTGTGCAGGATCTCCTGGGTGCGCCACTGGGGCAGCATCCAGACTTCCGGGTACGGCACCGACGGGTCGCCCGGCTCCCGGCGTTCGATCAGGTCCCAGCGGGCGCCGCGCTCGCCGTCCGCCCAGCTCTGCATCCGCGGGTAGCGGCCGCCGGCGGCCAGCACCGCGTCGATCACGCCGAGGTCGTCGAGCACCTCCAGGGTGCGGGGCTGCAGGCCCTTGCCGCGGGAGCCCGGGAACAGGCCCGTTGCCCGGTCGACGAGCAGTGCGGACACGCCCCGGCGGGCGAGGTCGCAGGCGAGCGCGAGGCCGGTCGGCCCGGCCCCGACGATCAGCACTTCGGTGTGCATCCCAGTCTCCTTAACGTTGTTAAGTTGCGGTGCCCCGAGCGTGTCCTTAACGGTGTTAGATTGTCAAGCGGCGACGACGAGGAACGAGGACATGGCACCTAAACTGGACCGGGCACAGGTGGCCGACACCGCCCTGCGACTTCTCAACGAGGTCGGTCTCGAAGGCCTGACCCTGCGCCGGATCGCCACCGAGCTCGACGTCAAGGCACCCGCCCTGTACTGGCACTTCGCCAACAAGCAGGCACTGCTCGACGAACTCGCGACCGAGATGCTCCGCCGGATGCAGGCCGCCGGCCCCGCTCCCGCCGCCGACGCCCCCTGGGCCGACCACCTCACCGCCGCCTGCCGCGGACTGCGCCGCGCCCTGCTCGGCTACCGCGACGGCGCCAAGGTCTTCAGCGGCACCCGGCTCACCGACACCGGCCACGCCGCCGCGCTGGAGGGGTACCTCGCCGCCTTCCGCCGGGACGGCTTCGACCTGCCCGACGCCGTCGACGCCTACTTCACCGCCTACAGCTTCACCATCGGCTTCGTGATCGAGGAGCAGGCCGTCCACCCGATGCCCGGCGAACGCGCGCCCGGCTACGACGCGGCCGAACGGGCCGAGCGGATCGGCTCGGCCCACCCGCTCGCGGCCGACGCCGGTGCGGACCTGTTCGGCGGGTACGACCGGCGGTTCGAGCGCGGCCTGGCCATCCTCGTCGCCGGCATCGCCGCCCGGCCCGGGAGCTGAACAGGGCGACGACGAACTCGGCGGACCGGCAGCAGCCTCACATCCGGGCTCTCAGCACATCGACCTCACAGCCCGGTGCGAAGGGGTCGAAGCCGTGCTCGATCAGCCAGCGAACCGCCAGCAGGCTCCGCAACGACCACCACGCGTGGATCACGTCGAGGTCGAGGTCGGTGCCGTAGCCGCCGATGACGTCGTCGAGGTGCTCCTCGTGTCCGAGCGTGAAGGTGGCGAGGTCGTACAGGGCGTCACCCCGACCCGCCTCGGACCAGTCGATGATGCCGGTGACCTCGCCGCCGTCGACGAACACGTGCGCGATCTGCAGATCGCCGTGCGTGAACACCGGAGTCCACGGCCGGAGCGCGGCCTCGGCGACCCGGCGGTTACGGGTGACCAGGTCGCCGGGCAGGACGCCGTTCGCCACGAGCGCCTCGCACTCGGCGTCGAGTTCCGTCGCCAGCGCGACGATGCTCCGGCCGGCCCGGCCCGTTCGGGGCGGCAGCGGCGCGTCGTGCAGCTTCCGGATGACGGCGCCCGCCGCGGCCCACGCCGCCGGTGACCCGGTCGACGGCCCGCCGAGGCGCCCGAGCGTCGCCCCCGGGAGCGCGGAGATCGCGAGCACCGGCGGCTTGCGCCACAGGACCTTCGGGGTCGGGACCGGCGCGAGGGACATCGCCTCGACCTCGACGTCGATGCGCGACTGATCGGCGTCCACCTTCAGGAACACCTCGCCGACGCGCAGGGTCGCACGCTCGGAGTGGGCGACCACGACTTCGACCTCATCCATGGCCGACCAGTATCCCGGGGACGCCCGCCGATGTCGCCGGATTTGTCGTGTGCGGGGACGCGCCCCGCCCGACCGCGTCCCGCTGCCGAGCCGGGCGGCCCGGCTCGCCGCACGCACCCGCCCGGCTGCCCGGCTGGGGCCGGTGGAAGGCTGGAGGTGTGCACGCGCGGGGCAGCCGTGCCGCCGCTCACGCCGCCCGTGCCGCAGCAGCCTCGGGGAACGGCCGCCGCCGGCCCGCGCTCCCGTGCCGGGCACGGGGTGATCGCCGGGACGGCCGCCACCGTCCGGCGCGCGGCGAAAGGGGACCACGATGACCGGGACGAGAATACTGAGCTGCGACACCATGAAGAAGCCGGTCAAGCTCGGCAGTCGGGAGATCGCCTCCGAGGAACGGACGTTGGACGACCTGTGACAGGACCTCGGCGCCCTGCAGGGCTCACCCGACGCCACGGCCGCCCACCTCGCGCTGCTGCGACAGCGGATCACGCCGGGTGGATGAGGCGGCTGTCGTAGGCGAAGATCACGGCCTGGACCCGGTCGCGGAGTTCGAGCTTCTGCAGGATCCGCCCCAGATGGGACTTCACCGTCCCCTCCGCGAGGTACAGGGTGGCCGCGATCTCGCTGTTGGACAGGCCGCGGCCCACCTGGACGAGCACCTCGCGTTCACGGGCGCTGAGCCGGCTCAGCCGGTCGTCGCCGTCGGTGCCGCTGCCGCCGCCGGGGATGTGCGGGCGGAAGTTCTCCAGCAGGCGGCGGGTGATCCGCGGGGACACCACCGCGTCGCCCGCGGCGACGTTGCGTATCGCGGTGAGCAGTTCCTCGGGCCTGGTGTTCTTCAGCAGGAAGCCCGAGGCTCCGGCGTTGAGTCCGGCGAAGGCGTATTCGTCCAGGTCGAAGGTGGTGAGGATGAGCACTCTGCTCTGCGGGGCGGTCTCGACGAGCTGCCGGGTCGCCTCGATCCCGTCCGTCCCGGGCATCCGGACGTCCATCAGGACGACGTCGGGGCGCAGCTCCCGGGCGAGGCGCACGGCCTCGGCGCCGTCGGCGGCTTCGCCGACCGGTGCCATGTCGGGCTGGGCCTCCAGGACGGTGGCGAAGGCCATCCGGAGCAGGGCTTCGTCGTCGGCGATCAGGATGCGGATGGTCATGCGGACGACGCTCCGCCGCTGTCGAGGAGGAGGCGGGTACGGACTCCCCAGCCGCCCTCCGGGAGAGGTCCGGCCTGCAGCGCGCCCCCGTAGGCGGCCGAGCGCTCGCGCATGCCGGGGATGCCGTGGCCGGACGGTGCGGCGGCGGGCCGTGGCCGGTGGGGGCCGCTGTCGGTGACGTCCACGGTGACGGCCTCGGTCGAGCACCGGATCCGGACCGTCGCGCGGGTGCCCGCGGGGGTGTGCTTCAGGGTGTTGGTCAAGGCTTCCTGTACCAGGCGGTAGACGGTGAGTTGCGCGGTGGCGGGGATGTGGGTGCGGCCGCCGTGGACCTCCAGGACGGTCGGCAGCCCGGCGGCGCACATCTGGTCGGCGAGCGCCTCCAGTTGGGCGATGCCGGGCAGCGGGTGGCGCTCCGCGTCCGGCTCGTCGGTCCGCAGGATGCCGAGCGAGCGCCGCATGTCGGTCAGGGCCTGTCGGCCGGTCTCGGAGATCTGGAGCATCGCGGCGGTGGCCTTGTCGGGCGACCGGTGCTGCGCGTAGACGGCGGCGTCGGTGAGCGCGACCATGACGGACAGGTTGTGGGTGACGATGTCGTGCATCTCCCGGGTGATGCGTGTCCTCTCCTCGGCGACGGCCAGGCGCGCCTGCTGGTCCTGTTGCTGTCTCAGGCGGTCGGCCCGTTCCTCCAGGGCCGCGAGGTAGGCGCGCGTGGTCCGCACGTTCACACCGAGCACGGCGGCGGCGACGACCATCGCGGTGACCGCGACGAAGGGGGTCAGGAACGCGCCGTGCGGCGCCCAGCGCAGGCAGGCCAGCAGGGCGCCGGCCTCGACGAGGGCACCGGCGACGAGCGTCCCGCGGCGGCCCGAGTTCGCGGCCGCCGTGTAGAGCGCCACCAGCAGGGCCACGTCGGCGGGCAGTTGGATGCCCATCAGCCACTGGACGAAGGCCGCGGCCGTCACGGCGGCGAACACCGTGAGCGGGGCCCGGCGCCGCCACAGCAGGGGCAGCGCGAGGGCGGCGGTGAGGGCCACGGCCGCCGGGAACTCGTGCGACCCGTCCGTGGTCACGATGTTGAGCAGCAGGAGCGCCGGCAACAGCGAGTCCCAGACCAGGGGTGGCAGCCGGACGCCCCGGCGCCAGGCGGCGGGTGCCGGTCGCGCCGCCCGCCCGGTGGCCGGGTCGGCGTACCGCGCCGGCCGCAGGGCCGTACGTGCCCACCGCCCCCGGTCGCGGCGGCGCACCGGGTGGGTGGCGCCGGGTTCCGCGGCCGCCTCGGTCATCACACGTCCCTGTCGTTCCAGCACCGGCGTGGCCCCGGCCGGGGCCACGTCCGCGTACCACCCGCAGCCGAGGCGGGTACGGGAAACGTCCGCCTCGCGCCGCACGGCAGGTACCGCGGCCCTGCTCACGGTAGGTCACGGGCCCCGCGACGCACATGAGTCCAGCGACTGATCGGCGCCGGGCCGCATACGACCGCAGGAGGAGCCGCGCCACCTCCCGTGGTCGCAGGCCGACCGCTGGTCCGGCGCAGCCGGTTGCCACCGCGGTCGTACGGGGCCCGCTCCGGACGACGACCGCGGTCGTACCCGGCGACGACCCGGGATCGATGTGGCGGCGCAGGCCCGGCGCCGACGATGGGCGGGTGACCGAGATCATCACGGGGCTGTCCATGTCCCCCCTGGAAATAGTTGTCCTGCTGGGCGCCGTCGCACTGGTGGTGGCGCGCTGGCTGCCCCCCGCCGCCCGCCCGCGCGTCACGATCGCGGCCGGGGCGGTCGAGGTGCTGTCCGCGATCCTGCTGGCCGTGGCGGGAGTCCGCTGGCAGATGCTGCCGGTACTGGCGGGCGCCGCCTTCGCGTTGCCGTTCGCCGTCCTTCCCCTGCGGCGACGCCGTACCGGCCGGCCCGCGTGGCGGGCCCGCTGGTGGCTGGCGCTGCCCGGATCACTGGCCTGCGCCGGCCTGATCGCCACCGGCCCGGCGGCCGCCTGGGCCTTCCCCGTACCCGTCTTCCCCGAGCCGTCGGGCGACTTCGCGGTCGGCACCCGGGTGGTGCAGTGGACCGACCCGCTGCGCCCCGAGACCTTCACCGCCGACCCGGACGACCGGCGCACGGTCGTGGTCCAGCTCTGGTACCCCGCGCAGCGGAGCCCCTCGGGCACGCGGCGGGCCCAGTACCTCGGACGCACGGAGCAGGAGGCGCGTACCGTCTCCGACGCCCTCGCCCAGGGGGTCGGCCTGCCGGGATTCCTGGTCGACGGGGTTCCGCGCGCCCGCTCCCGCTCGGTCTTCGACGCCCCGGTGGACGGTGGCGGGGGCCGGTTCCCCGTCGTGCTGTTCTCTCCCGGGTCGGGCGGGGTGCGCACCCAGAACACCGCCTGGGCGGAGGAACTGGCCAGCCACGGGTACGTGGTCGCCGCCCTCGACCATCCGTACGACTCCGCCGCCGTCGTCCTCGCCGACGGCCGGACGATCACCACCGCGACCGCCTCCAGCGGCGACCCGGACGAGGACGAGAAGCTCGCGGCCGGGTGGACCGCGATCCGGGCCGCCGACCTCGGCTTCGTCCTCACCCAGTTGGACGGTCTGGACCGCGGTGCGATCGCCGACCCGATGAACGGACGCCTGGACACCGGCCGGGTCGCGGTGGCCGGCCATTCCATGGGTGGGGCCGCGGCGCTGCAGGCGGCCCGGCAGGACCGCCGGTTCGACGCCGTCATCGACCTGGACGGCTTCCCCCACGGCCCGACCTCGCCGTCCCTCGTCCAGCCGGTGCTCGCGCTCACCCAGGCCATCACCCCGGCGACCGACGCCCGCTACCTGCCCCGCCTCACCGAGGCGCTCGGGTCCAGTACCGCGACGAGCTACCGGCTCACCGTCCCCGGCGCCGCGCACCTCACCTTCATGGACGGCCCCCTCTATCTGCCGCCCGTGCCCTCGATCGTCGGCACCCTGGGCCGCGTCGAGAGCCCGCGCGTCGTCGCCGCGGCCACCCGCGCCTTCCTGGACGCCGTCCTGCGAGGCGCACCCGGCGACCAGGCCGGCGACCTGGCCGCCGTCCTCCCGGCGTACGGCGAGCTCAGCGTCCACCGCCCCGGATAGCCGCCGCCGAAGAACCGCTGACGGCGAGCCGGCACGACCCGCGGTCCCCGGCCGCTCCGACCGGTGCGGCCCGGGCCCGGCAGGGTGTCAGCCGGGTCCGCCCCCGGCCGCCGCTCTCGCGGCGGCCCTGATCTCCTCGGTCGACAGTCCGGCCTGTTCGCAGAGCGTGGCGAGGTCGAAGTAGATCCGCTCGCCCGCCATCCGACCGTCCTTGAACGGCGCGACGTTGGCGAACGGCACCACGAACGACCCGCCGCCCGGCGGGACACCGAGCCAGGGGCCGCCGCTCGTGCCGCGCAGCTCGCCCCAGACGACGATCACGTCGTCGCCGAAGGTCATGCCCTGGTCGACGGGCACGATGTCCGGGAAGGCGGTGAAGAAGGCCGCGTAAGCGGCGCGGGTGGCCGCCTTCCCCTCGACCCGGCGTCCGAGGGCCACCGTCTCGAAGAAGCAGTCGTCGGTGAAGGTCGCGAGCACGGCATCGAAGTCGCGCGCTCTCTCGGCTTCGCGGTGGACCTCGAAGAGGTGCAGCATCTCGTCACGTTGCATGCCAACGTTCTCCCGTCGGCCGGGCCCCGCCCAACCCATGGGACCCGTTCATCAGCCGTTCGGCCCCCGGCTTCAGGCGACGGGCAACGGGCGGCGGGGCGGGGCTCAGACCGGCTCGGAGGGGCGGCAGTAGCGGTGGATGAGCTCCTGGTGGCCCGGGAAGCGGGCCAGGAGGTCCGCGGGCCGGCCGAGGGTCATGTCGGCGAAGTCGAAGCCAGGTGCGACCGCCTCGCTGATCAGCCCGTGGTCGCCGGACGTGAGGTGCGAGGCCTTCCAGACACCGCCCGGGACGGCGAGCATGAGGTGCTCCCCCCGGGCCGGGTCCTGGCCGAGGACGGCGGTCTCCGCTGTTCCGTCAGGGAGCAGCAGGTGGTACGTGATCGGGTCACCATGGTGGTGGAAGTGCAGGATGTCGGACCGGTTGAGGTGCCGGTGGCCGATCGGCGACCAGGAGGTCAGCAGGTAGTGGATGGAGGTGAGGGTGTACCGCTCACCCGCCGGCGTGCGCACCCGGGCGCGGTGGTCCGCCTGGAACGTACGCCGGAAGTACCCGCCCTCCACATGCGGCTCAAGCCCCAGCAGCTCGATCCACTCGCGTGCCGTCGTCATCCCACGCTCCCTCGCCTCGGCACCCCATTGTCCCCCGCGGCCCGACGGCGAGGGCGGCGTTCGCGAGGCCTCGGGCCCGCAGGGAAGGTACTGGGATCGGGGAGCGCGGCGCCGGCGGGAACCGTGTCGCACACGCTCTCGGCGACGCCGCGGCCGCGATCCGGCGGCGGTCCGCACCCCCGGCGTGGCTGGACCGTTGGCTGGAAGCGCACTCCGCGAAAGCCGCGGTCGGATCGACCGGGCCGCCCGCCGGGGCTGACCGGCGGCGTCCCGGTCGGCCGCCGGCCGCTGCGGGCGGGCCGGACCGGGCCGGCGCCCTCCTCCGCCCCGACCGCCGTCCGACCACTCGCCACCACACCCGACGCCTCTCCCGGGATCGGCCGTGCGCGCGGCGAGCTGCCCTCCCGGACGTCCGGGAGGACGGCGAGGTACCGATCGGCCCCCGAACGTCTACCATCCGCGGGCGAGTTGCACGGGCCACAGCGCGTGCGAAGGGCCGCGCCCGCCCTCGACCGCCCGCAGGGGCGACCGCTCCCGTCGGGACTCCCCGGCCCGGTCCGTCAGGTCGGTGTCCGCTCGGGAGGCCTCAGCCCTTCGCCACGGTGCGGTCCAGGAGTGGGAGCAGCCGGTCCCAGTGGCGCTCCAGCCCGGACGGGCTGAAGGCGTCGGTGTCGGCCATGGTGAAGCCGTGGAGGGTGCCGGGGTAGATCTCGGAGGTGTGGTCGACACCCGCGGCGTCCAGGGCCCGGTTGAGCTCGGCGAGTGCCTCGGGTGTCATGTCGCCCTCGGCATGGCCGAGGTGGACCTGGGCGGTGAGCCTGGAGAGGAGGCCGGGCCCGTCGGCGCCCACGGGGCCGTGGAACGCGGCGACGGCGGCCACCCGGCCGGGGTGGGCCGCGGCGGTGCGCATCGCCAGGAGACCGCCGACGCAGTAGCCGGTCACCGCGACCGGACCGTCGCCGACCTCGGGCCGGGTGGTCAGGAATCCGAGGTAGGCCTCGGCGTCGCTCAGGGCGCGCTCGGCGGTGTGCGCCTCGATCAAGGGCATCAGCTGGGCGAAGACCGCGGGCCGGGCCTCCGCTCCGATGTGCGCGGGAAGGTCGAGCACCGGTGTCGGGCCGTGCCGGTAGAGGACGTTGGGGACCAGCACGTAGTATCCGTGCCCGGCCAGTTCGAGGGCCAGCTCCCGCAGCACGGGCCGGATACCGAAGCCGTCGGCGTACATCAGCACCCCGGGGTGCCGCTCGCCGTCGTCGGGGAAGGCGGCGAACGCGTCGGCCTCGCCGTCCGGGGTGGGAATCCGCAGCGTCTCGATGGGCATGAACTCTCCTGTCGTGGTTGATGTGTCGAACCCGTGAACAACACGACAAGGGGCGGAGCCCGGGCGGCGGCGCCGGGTGCGGGCCGAGAACCCGGGCGCCGCGACGCGCCGGGCGGGCCGCTCCTCGGCCGGCCGGGCTGCCCTCCCTCGAACAGCCGTCCCGTACCGGCCCGTTCGGCGCTCAGGAGAGCACCGGGTCGCCGATCCGTGTGTGGCGCGAGGCCGTCCCGGTAGTCATGGTCACGAAGCGTAGTCCACCGGACCGGGCCGCCCCCGGGACGCTGGATCACCCGGGAGCGGATCCGGGCCGGCGCCGTCCTGCTGGAGTCCGCGGACCAGCCGATCGAGGGGGTGGCCGCCCGGGTGGGACTGACCGTCGCGGGCTTTCGGCACCACTTCCGGGAGACGATGGGCGTCAGCCCCGCCGTGTACCGGCGCCAGTTCCGGCGCTGACCGGCAGGGTCGACGCCTCCGGGCGTCACGTGGTCCTGGTGGCCCCGGCCCGGCGACCCGTCGTGTGGCCGGTCCAGGTCCGGCAACCCGGCCGCGCCGGGCGAAGCGAAGTCGCCGAAGAGAGGTCGCCGGAGAGAAGTCGCCGGAGAGAGCGCGGCGAACGCCCGGGTGATCGGGCGGCCGCCGCAGGTCAGGACCGCGCGGCGGCACGCACGGAGCCGGTCAGATCTGCCGGTCCGGGTCGGAGAAGGTCAGGCCGCCGACGCCGAGCGGGCGCCGCACCGGGGCGGGCTCGTCGACGGTCTCGGTGGGCGGCTGGCGGAAGTCGGCGCCCTGCTCGACCGGCAGCGGTCGGTGGCCGCCGGACTGGGCGGGCACGGCGGAGGCATCGGCGACGGGCTCGGAGAACGCGGGCAGCCCGAGGCTGCGACGGTCAGGGGTCATGATCCCAGTCTCGCAGCAGAGCGGCGTGAACCAAAGCACGATCGACGTGACGAAGATCCGGCCCCGCCGGCGGCACGGACCCCGGCCCGCTTCGTCGGGCCCGCTACCAGAGGGTGGCCGGTCCGGTGAGGACCCAGCCGGTGTCGGTGGGCCTGACCCAGAAGCCCAGGGCCAGCTCGATCCTCCGGCCGCGGCAGGTGAGCTCCACGTAGAGGTGGCTGCCGGTGGGCCCCCAACTGAAGTCGGCGAGGTCGAGGTCGCCCAGCCAGGACAGGTCCCGCTCCCACGCGTCGGCCGCGGGGCCGCGCCCCGCCCCGGCCTCCTCGGCGCCGGTTTCGCGAGCGCCCGCCCAGAGGGACGTGAGCACGTGCCGGACCGGCGCGTGATCGACGAGCTGTTCGGCCTCGGAGATCCTTCCGGACCGCAGCAGGCCGAAGTAGCGGCGGACGACGGCTTCGACATCGGTCTCGGCGGGGAGCTCAGTCCAGGTCTTCACCAGCGGGATCGTAGACGCCCTCCGGCGCAGGTCCGCGCCGGGCGGCCGACCGGGGCGGCACGGGCGGGCTCGTACGCGGGCCGCTGTCCCGGTCCCGGGGGTGACCGGAACCCCGGCCGTCACCCGCCGTGGCCGAGCGCCGCCCCCACGTCCGCGGCCCCGCCGGGGGCCCGGCCGGCTGGGGAACTATCGGGCCGACTCGTCTAGCATCGGTGGTATGGCAGAGCGAGAATTCGCGCTCACCGCGCCGCAGCTCCTCATCGAGACCGACAGTGACTCGCAGGTGATGAGCCCGGGGCACAGCTATGCCGTCGGGCGTGACCCCACCAGCGACGTCGTGCTCACCGACCCGAGGGTGTCCTGGCACCACGCCGTCCTGCACGTCGACGACGGCCACTGGATGCTCGACGACGCCGGCTCCACCAACGGCACCTTCTGCCAGGGCCACCGCGTCCGGCACCTGGACGTCGGCCCCGGGTACATCCTGCGGTTCGGCAACGCCTCCGACGGCCCCTGTTGCACCCTGAGCGCCCTGCACAAGCCGACCGCGGTCAGGGACCCGCAACCCTCCGCGCTGACCGCCATCACCGGCCTGGACCGGCCGCCGACCAGCGTCCGCCGGCTGCCCGCCAAGGTGATCCGGATCGGCCGGGCGCCCGACAACGACCTGGTGCTCGGCGACCTGTCCGTCTCCCGGCACCACGCCGAACTGCGCGCCCATTCCGACGGCCGGTACGAGATCGCCGACCTGGACAGCCACAACGGCACCTACCTCAACGGCCTGCCGATCCGGCAGGCCCTGGTCGGTCCCGCCGACATCGTCGGCATCGGCCACTCCGCCTTCTGCCTGGTCGGCGACCAGTTGCAGGAGTTCGTCGACACCGGCGACATCGACCTCGACGTCGAAGGCCTCACCGTCGAGGTGGGCGACGGCCGCGTCCTGCTCGACAAGGTCTCCTTCCCGGTCGGCCAGCACTGCCTGCTCGCCGTCGCCGGTCCGAGCGGCGCCGGCAAGTCCACCCTGCTCAACGCTCTCACCGGCCTGCGTCCCGCCGACCGCGGCACCGTGCGCTACGACGGCCGCGACCTGTACCACGACTACGCGGAACTGCGGCACCGCATCGGCCTCGTGCCGCAGGACGACATCCTGCACACCCAGCTGACCGTCCGCCGGGCCCTCGGCTACGCCGGTGAGCTGCGCTTCCCCGGCGACACCGCCCCCGCCGAACGCTCCGCCCGGGTCGAGGAGGTGATCACCGAACTCGGTCTGACCAAACGCGCCGACCAGGTGATCTCCACCCTCTCCGGCGGCCAGCGCAAACGGGTCAGCGTCGCCCTCGAACTGCTCACCAAGCCGTCCCTGCTCTTCCTCGACGAGCCCACCAGCGGCCTCGACCCGGGCATGGACCGTTCGGTGATGCAGATGCTGCGCGGCCTGGCCGACGACGGGCACACCATCGTCGTGGTCACCCACAGCGTGCTCAGCCTCGACCTGTGCGACCGCCTGCTGCTGCTTGCCCCCGGCGGGCGCCTCGCCTGGTACGGGCCGCCCGGCGAGACCCTCGACCACTTCGGGTTCAAGCACTGGTCCGAGGCCTTCGAGGCGTTCGAGAACGAGACCGACCGCGACTGGGCGGGCCAGTACCGCGCCTCGCCGCCGTACAAGCGCTACATCGCGGGCGCGACCGCACGGCCGCCCCAACCCGGGCAGCTCGGACAGGCCGGGCAGCCCGGCGGCGCCGCTCCGGCGGCCGCCGTGGTGCAGCCCCTGCCCAAGCCCAAGCCGCGCGGCTGGAGCAAGCAGGTCTCCACCCTGGTACGGCGGTACGCCACCGCGCTCTCCGCCGACCGCACCTTCCTCGCCGTCATGATCGCTCTGCCGTTCGTCATGGGCGCCCTGACCCGGGCCCTGGCCGGCAGCCGCCTCGACGACTCCACCGCCCTCAACACCCTGCTCATCCTCTGCGTCAGCGGCGTACTGATCGGCGCCGCCAACGCGGTGCGCGAACTGGTCAAGGAACGCAGTATCTACCAACGCGAGAGAGCCGTCGGCCTGTCCAGATCCGCGTACCTCTGCTCGAAGATCGTGGTGCTCGGAACCATCACCGTCGTCCAGTCGGTGGTCCTCACCATGGTCGCCCTGGCGGGGGTGCAGCTCGGACCACCGGGCACCGAGGGCGTCCTGCTGCCCCCGCTGCTCGAAATCACCCTCGCCGTCGCCCTGCTCTCGGTGACCGCGATGATGCTGGGCCTGGTGATCTCGGCGCTGGTGAAGAAGGAGGAGGTGACCATGCCGCTGCTGGTGCTGGTCGCCATCGTCCAGGTCGTCTTCTGCGGCGCACTGCTCCAGCTGAACGGCGCGCCGGTGCTCAATCAGCTCTCCTGGCTGGTCCCCTCCCGCTGGGCCTTCGCCGCGATGGCCGCCACCCTCGACCTCGGCGCGGCCTTCCCGGCCACCTTCAGCGACGACCCGCTCTTCACCCACTCCGTCGGCACCCTGCTGCTCGACCTGGGCATGATGGTCGTCCTCTCGGTGCTCTGCGGGGTGCTGGTCAGCCGACTGCTGCGCCGCCACGAGCCCGCCATCATGCGCGGGTAGCGAAAGCCACGGTGGGCGGGGTCGGGACGCGGGGCACCCCCACGACCGGGCGCACCCCTACGACCGGGTGGCCGCCTACGAGCAGGTCACCGGTACGAAGGCCGCTCCCCCGCCGGGCGGTTCGAGCACACGGCAGCCGAGCCGGTGCAGCCGGCGCAACACCGCGCGGGCCTCGCGGTCGTTCAGCGAGAAGACGAACGGGCCCGGGAGGAGCAGGGTCCCGATCCGGCCTTGCTCCACGTGTCTTTCGAGCCGTTCGAGTCCCGGCGGGCCGTCGGCCGGGCGGCGGCCGTCGTCCAGATAGGTACAGGGCCCCGGCAGCCCGTGGTCCCGCGCGAGCAGTTCCAGGGCCTGGCGCCGGCAGTCCGTCCCGGCCGGGTCACGGGGGTGGCAGCGGAGGTAGAGCGCGGTTCGCGCAGGATCTACCGGCCTTCCCTTGCCAATGAACATGCCACTCACCTGCCAGTGATCTCGGAGGAACCCCGTGCGGACCGCCGACTCCACCGGACACCACGGAACAGTGCGGGATACATGGCGGCCGGTACCTGTTCCGAGCGAACATTCCCTACGCATGCGGCCCACGAGAGGGTGGGGGCGGCCGGGTCCCGCAGCCGGCGCGGTGGCCGGGCGGGCCGTTCTCGTCGGGCTGACTGCGGTTACCTCCCCGGCGAGGTGGCAGGATGCGTGGCATGGACATTCGCCGCAGGAACAACGTGAGATTCGCCGGCCCCGCCGACGGGCCGGTGGTCGTGCTGGCGCACGGGTTCGGCTGCGACCAGAACATGTGGCGCCTGATCGTGCCGGCCCTGGCAGAGCGGTACCGGGTGGTGCTGTTCGACTACGTCGGTTCCGGTGGGTCCGACCTCTCGACCTGGAGCGAGGAGCGGTACTCCTCGCTCCGGGGCTACGCGCAGGACGTGGTGGAGGTGTGCGAGGAGCTGGACCTGCACGACGCGGTCTTCGTCGGGCACTCGGTCAGCGCGATGGTGGGGGTCCTGGCCGCCGAGGCGGCGCCGCAGCGGATCGGCGCGCTGGTGATGGTGGCCCCCTCACCGTGCTACATCGACGGGGAGGACTACCGGGGCGGCTTCAGCACGGAGGACATCGAGGAACTGCTGACCTCCCTGGAGTCGAACTACCTGGGCTGGTCCTCCGCCATGGCACCGGTGATCATGGGAAACCCGGAGCGGCCGGAGCTGGGGCAGGAGCTGACGAACAGCTTCTGCGCCACGGACCCGGACATCGCCCGGGTCTTCGCCCGGACCACCTTCCTCACCGACAGCCGCGGGGACCTCGCGAGCGTCCGGGTGCCGACCCTGGTCCTGGAGTGCTCCCAGGACGTGATCGCCCCACGCGAGGTCGGCGCGTACGTGCGGTCCGCGATCCCCTCCTCGCGCCTGGTCACCCTGGACGCCACCGGACACTGCCCGCAGCTGAGCGCGCCCGAGGCCACCGCCGAAGCGATCCTGGCCTTCCTGGAGGAGCGCCGGTGATGACCCGCCCCGGTGACGGACCGGAGCGGGCGGGAGCCGGCGATCAGGCCGCGACGACGGCCGCGTTCAGCGCTCTCCTGGAGGACAGCGCCGAGGACCTGTACGAGTCCGCGCCCTGCGGCTACCTGTCGACGCTGATGGACGGCACCATCGCCAAGATCAACACCAGCCTGCTCGACTGGCTCGGCCTCGAACGCGCGGAGGTGGTGGGCCGGATGCGCTTCGCCGACCTCCTGACCGTCGGTGGAAAGCTGTACCACGAGACGCACTTCGCGCCGCTGCTGCAGATGCAGGGCGAACTGCACGGCATCGCGCTGGAGATGAGGACCGCGGCCAGGGGCCTCCTGCCGGTGCTGGTGTCCTCCGTGGTCAAGCGCGGCACCAGCGGGAAGCCGCTGCTGATCCGCAGCACCGTCTTCGACGCGTCCGACCGCCGCGCCTACGAGGCCGAACTCCTGCACCGCCGCCAGGACGCCGAGCGGGCCCGCGCCGAGGCGGAGCGGGCCCAGGCGGAGGCGGAGCGGGCCCGGGCGGAGGCCGAGCGGGCCGGCGCCGAGGCCGAGCGCGCACGGGCGCAGGCCGAAGCCGCCCTGCGGCAGGCCGAGGCCGACCGGCAGCGGTTGGCCGAGGCCCTCACCGTCCTGCAGAAGTCCCTCGTCCCCTCGTCACTGCCCGCCGTACCGGGGCTGGAGGCCGCCGCCTACTACCACACCGCCTCCCCCGACCGGCTCGGCGGCGACTTCTACGACCTGTTCCCCCTCGACGACGGCCGCTGGGCGTTCTTCCTCGGTGACGTGTGCGGCAAGGGGCCCCAGGCCGCCTCCCTCACCTCGCTCACCCGCTACACCCTGCGCGCCGCGGCCCTGCACGACCCCGAACCCGCCATGGCACTGACCACCCTCAACGCCGTCCTGCACGAGCACTACGCCGCCGCGGGCGACCCGCGCTACTGCACCGCCGTCTTCGGCGTCGTCGAACCCGCCGACGACGACGGCCGCGTCGGCGTGCGCATCGCCTCCGGCGGCCACCCCCCTGCCCTCGTCCTGCGCGCCGACGGCAGCACCGAGTACCTTCCCACCCCGGGCGGCCTGCTCATCGGCATCCTGCCCGACGCCCCGTTCACCACCGCCCGCACCACCCTGGCGCCCGGCGAGACGATCCTCCTCTACACCGACGGCCTCACCGAGGCCCGCACCGGCCCGACCCGGGAAAGCCTCTTCGGCGACGACGCCCTGCTCGCGTTCGCCGCCGACCACGCCCCCGCCCCACCCGACGAGACGATCAGCGCCCTCACCGCACTGCTGAAGAGCTTCGGCGACGGCCTGGACGACGACACCGCTCTGCTCGCCCTCGGCGTCCCCGCCACCGCCTCCCCCATCCGCCCGACGACGAACCCACGGCGATGAACCCACTGAACATCACCCACCGCGACGCGCCCACCGGCCCCGCTCTGCAGGTCGTCGGCGACCTCGACTACGAACACGCTCCCACCCTGCGCGCACGCGTGGAGTACCTCGCGCTGCGCCCCGGCCAGTGCCTGGTCATCGACCTGTCCGGCGTGGAGTTCTGCGACTCCAGCGGCATCACCGCCCTCCTCGCCGCCCTCCGCCACACCCAGGCCGCCGGTGCCGAGCTGACCCTGACCGCAGTGCCCGAGAACACCCTGCGCATCCTCGCGATCACGGGACTCACCCAGATCTTCACCATCGTGTGAGGACGGGGCACCGAGCGGGCGCGGCCGACCGCCCCGGCGACGGCTCCGGGACGGCTCCGGGACGGCGAGTCCGAGCACACGCAGCGGTTCGTCCGGGCACTCGCCCTGCGTCGACCCACGTCCGCGGCGCGTACGACCGCGCCCTGGACGTGGGGAGTTCCGGAGCCAGCCGACGTCAGGCTCCGGAGCGAGCGGCTGTCAGGCGGAACCACCCCGACGGGAGGGCCTGGCGTGCCTCGGCCTGGGGATCCGGTCGTCCCGGACCACCGCCGCCCGTGGCCGCCGGTGGTGGTGCGCCGGGGACGGAGCCGTGGCGGCCAGGATCGCCGCCAGCACCAGCGGGCCGAGCAACAGCACGAGGTTCACGGTCATGTGCGCCTCCCAGGGGTTCCGGAGCGGACACCGGCCGTCTGCCCCACACCTCCGGGCCCATGCCGAGCCGGCTCAGACTCCCCGCTGCCGTCCGTACGCGGCGCGCCGGGCCGCCGTCACTGCTGGAACGGACTCGGCTCCCAGGCGTGCCCGCCGATCGGGTAGACGAACAGCGGCCGGCCCTTCACCGCGCTGGTGCGAAACGGCGTGCCGTGGCCCAGGTCGACCGGGACCGTCCCCTTCCGGTCGCCGCTCGACCACTCCAGTTCGAGGTACCAGCTCACCTCGTGCGAGGTGGTCTCGGCGGAGACCTCGATGACCTCCGGGTCGTTCTCGCTCACCTTGACCGGCAGACCGGTGCTGCCCTCGGTCACCACCGCCCGCGGGTGGGCCGCGTCCAGATCGAGGTCGTAGGAGTGGACGTCGACTCCGCTGCCGCAGCCCTCGCCCATGGAGTAGGCGTTCCAGGCGAGGGGAGGTCCGATCCGGACGACCCGGACGTTGAGCTTCGAGAGCACCACGGTGTCCTTGCCGGTGCCCTGCACGACGACCTCGATCGACTGGTAGTGCCCAGGAACCGCGCCGACCTGGGAGACCCAGCCCGCCACGTCCGGCAGCTCGGGCGGGCGGGGGACCTCGGACGGCGGGCGGTCCACCACGTACTGGTCGCAGGCGGTGTCCCAGCCGGACGGCCGGACCGAGACCGTGAACGGGGGGCTCGTGTCCGCCCCGCCGGTCGGCCCCGGCGAGCCCGGACCCGCTCCGGCGGACGGGGAGGCAGGGGCGGAGGCGGAGACCGGGGCGGAGGCGGAGACCGGGGCGGAGACCGGGGCGGAGGCGGACGGCGAGTCGTCAGCGCCCGGGGCCGGGGAGCCCGCGGACGACTCCAGCCCCGTGGCGACGGCCCCGACGGCGGCCAGCACCGCGGTGACCGTCACCGCGGCCAGGATTCCCCGCCGGCGGAGCCGCCTGAGCCGCTGCGCGGCCCCGGGAACCGGGTCCGGTCCGACGCGGTCGGCGACCACCGGCACCACCTCGGCGGCACCTGCCGGGTCCGGAGCCTCCGGCGTCACCGAGATCACCGGCGCGACCGAGGCCGCCGCTTCCGTCCGAGTCCCCGCCGGATCGGCCGGTCCGGACCCCGGTGACGTCCTGCTCCCCCGCGCCGCGTGGACGATGACCCACAGTCGGTACAGCTCGACCAGTTCCTCCGGCGTCGCCCTGCACAGCCGCGCGAGGAGGTCCAGCGGGGCGAACTCCGTCGGTACCACGTCGCCGGTGCAGTAACGGTGGAGCGTCGAGGTGCTCAGATGCAGCCTCTTCGCCAGCGCCCCGTAGCTGAGCCCCGAGCGGCTCTTCAGCTCCCCGAGCAGCCGGGCGAGCTCGTCCCGCTCCCCCATCTCCCCCAACCCCTCCGCCACCGTTCCTCCGCCCCGCTCTTCCCTGTCCGCAGTGCTCGCGCCGTACGGTCTCCGGCCGCTTCCGGCGGTCGGACTCGGCGCTGTGGCGCCCCGCCGCGGCCGGATAACCGTGAAGCGATCTTCGGAAGAGAAGCACGCCACGCACCGTCCCACGGTTCCCGAGGCAGGTCTCGCCGTTGCGCCGTCCCGTGGACGCGTCCCAGGAAGGTTACGTCCTCCCAGCTCAAAGCCGGTAAAGCCGTCCCCGCGTCCCAGACCGCCCGGCTGCCGTTGCGGCTGGGACGAAGCGGCCGAGAAGCTTCCGGCGAACACCGAAGAGGAGCACAAGTGAGCACTGTTCAGGCACCCCGGACCGCGATACGCCCCGGCGACCGTTTCAACCGCGGCGCGGTGGCGCTGACGATGGGCGGCATCCTGCTGCTGACCGCGGCCTGCGGCGACGACGGGGGCAAGGGCGACGAGGCCCCCCGGGCAGCGGGCACCGCCGCCGCCGACGGGCCGGCGGCCACGGCCACGGCCACGGCCCTGCCCAAGACCTCGGCCGCCGTGCTGGACGTCGCGCCGAAGGACGGCGCCCGGGGCGTCGCACCGGACGCGCTCCAGGTGTCCGTCTCCCACGGCAGGCTCACCAACGTCGACGTGACCGACAAGAACGGCAAGCCCGTCCCCGGCTCGATCAGTGCGGACGGCACCGGCTGGAAGCCGGCCGCCGCACTCGCCCCCGGCACCGCGTACACGGTGAACGCCCAGGCGCTGGACGCCGACGGCCTCGCGGCCGCCTCCACGAGCACCTTCACCACCCGCACGCCCGACAAGCAGGTCTCCACCAACGACAACATCGCCGACGGCCAGACCTACGGCGTGGGCATGATCGTCAAGGTGGAGTTCAGCAAGAAGATCACGAACAAGGACGCCGTCGCCAAGGGCATCACCTTCGAGACCGACAACGGCACCGAGGTGAAGGGGCACTGGTTCGGCGACGACCGGCTGGACTTCCGCCCCGCCGACTACTGGAAGCCCGGTACCAAGGTGACGATCCACTACCGGCTGAAGAGCGTCGAGGTCTCGCCCGGCGTCTACGGCGACGTGGACAAGGACGAACCGTTCACCGTCGGCCGCTCCCAGGTCTCCACGGCCGACTCGGCCGCCCACACATTGACGACCGTCCGGGACGGCAGGAGCACCACCGTGCCCGCCACGCTCGGCGACGACAAGCACCCCTCGTGGGGCGGCACCATGGTGATCATGTCCAAGGAGAAGGTCACCCACATGAACTCCCGGACGGTCGGCCTCGGCGACGAGTACGACATCCCCGCCGCCCCGCACGCGATGCGGCTCACCAGCAGCGGCACCTACCTCCACGGCAACTACTGGTACAAGGGCGACCCGTTCGGCAAGGCGAACACCAGCCACGGCTGCGTCTCGCTCAAGGACGTGGAGGGCGGCAGCGACACCTCCGTCGCGGGGGCGTTCTTCAACAACTCCCTGATCGGCGACCTGGTCACGGTCGTGAACACCAAGGAGAAGACCGTGGCGCCCGACAACGGACTGGGCGGCTGGAACCTCCCCTGGGCGAACTGGTAGACCCCGGCGGCCGTTTCATCCCCCGGGGAATCGCGTGCGCTGCGCACGGTCGTGCCCGGCGGCTCCGTCGAGGTCCACGACGAGCTCGCCCCCGACGGCCGCGTCCGCCGCATCGAGGAGACCACCCTCATGCTCGCAGGCACCGACGGCGACCGGAACCCGGGCAGCGCCCGCCGACACCCCGCGCCGACCCTCGATCGTCTCGCCGGGACCGGGAGACGGTCCTCGCGCCCGCCGGGTGTGGCGCCCTCCTCCGGTGCGGAGCGAGCGCCACACCCGGGCCCGGTCAGCCCGGGAGGGTGTCGCGCAGGCGCTTCCTGTCCGGCTTGCCCACGGGGGTGAGCGGGATCTCGGGCACCAGGTGCAGGGCCTCCGGGGCGTAGATGCGGCCCTGGCGGGCGGTGACGAAGGCCCGGATCTCGTCCAGCTCCGGGCGGTGTCCCGGGGCGGGGACGACCACGGCGTGGACGTGTTCGGCCTGCTGGGCGTCGCGCAGGCCGAGGACGACGCACTCGGCGACGGCCGGGTGGGTGAGGAGCAGGTCCTCCAGCTCGGAGGGGTAGACGTGCCCGCCGACCACGATGATCTTGTCGGTGAGGCGGTCGGCCAGGTAGAGGAAGCCGTCCTGGTCGAGGTGGCCGATGTCGCCGGTGTTCAGCCAGCCCTCGCGCAGCACCTCGGCGGTGAGGTCGGGCCGCTTCCAGTACCCCGCCATGAGGGTGCGCGAGCGGACGTGGATCTCGCCCAGCTCACCGGCCGGCAGCTCGGTGCCGTCGCCGGAGCGGATCGCCACCTCGACGCCCGGGAGGGGGCGGCCGACGGAGAGCCGGCCGCCGTGCCCGACCCGGTCGTGCTCGTGCGGGCCGAGGGCGGCGATGTTCTGCGCCTCCGACATCCCGTAGCCGCTCGCCAGGATCGGCCCGAACACCTTGATCGCCTCGCGGACCCGGGTCGGTGAAGCGACGCAGCCGCCGTACAGGATCCGCTCCAGGCTGGACAGGTCGGTGCCGGTGATCGCCGGGTGGTCCAGCAGCCGGTAGAGCAGCGGAGGCAGGACCCACAGATCGGTGATGCGTTCGCGCTCGACGGCGGCCAGCACCTCTCCGGGGTCGAAGGAGCGCTGCAGGAACACCGAGCCGCCGTGGTACAGCGTCAGATCGGCCAGCACGCCCGCGAGATGGGCCAGCGAGGTGGCCGCCAGGAGGCGGCGCTTGTCACCCTGCGGGCCGAACGGGACGTCGAAGACCCTGCGGTAGGGGCCGTGCAGACTGAGGATGCCCTTCGGGATGCCCGTGGTACCACCGGTGTGCCGGATGCCCAGGTCGTCGTCCGGGCCGACCCGCACGGCCGGGGGCTCGGCGGGCCGGCGGGCGGCGGCGGCGATCACGTCCTCACCGATCGCGTCCCCGCCGACCACCCCCGGGCCGGGGCCCAGGGTCAGCACGGTCGGCACGTCGACCAGGGCGAGCAACTCGGGTGCGGTCGCGTACCGTTCGGCATCCACGAGGAGGACGGCGGTGTCGACGCTCGTGACGATCTCGGCGAGCACCGGGGCGCTCATGCCGTCGTACAGGTTGACCAGCCGGGCGCCGGCGAGTCCGGCGGCGTAACGGGCACTGAGCGCCTCGGGTGTGTTGCCGGTGAGCAGCGAGACGGTAGAGCCCCGGGTGACGCCCCGGGCGAGGAGTTCCTGGGCCAGGCGGTAGGTGGCGTCGACCAGTTCGCCCGCGGTGATCGTGGCACCGTCGGCGGTGGTGACGGCCGGCCGATCGGGGTCGCGGGCGAGGGACCGGAGGATCAGCGCGGGGGCGCTGACGAACTCCGCGTCGTACATGGCCACTTCTTCTTTGTAGTTTGCAACCATATCGACAGGCTAACCCCAACCCGGCTGCCGCGATGCCGATTCGGGGACGGGGTGCACACCGGCCGGGCACCGCTCCGGCCGGCCGGCCGGGCGAACCCCGCCCCATCCGCCGGGCAAGTCATGGGCAAGGCGCGGTAAAGGCTGTGCGCAGCTCCTTGAGGGATCCGACGGCCCGTCAGTAACGTCATGGCCACTTCAGCAGATGGTGGGTCCGCCCACATCCCGCACGCATGTCTTGACCCCGACAACGAGAGGCGCCCCTCAGACTCGGGGCGCCCCGGTCCCCGTACAGCGCGCCGCACCAGCCGGCCCGCGGCCGACCGCCGGGGCCGGCCCGCACATGCCGAGTACCGTCAGCACGGGCCCGAGCCCGTACCGGCGCGCACCCCCGCCGGCACCGGCCGCGCCCTCGTCCCACGGAGGGCCGACCTTTGCGCCACCACTCCCCCCGCAGCCCGCGTCCGTCGCGGCCGCGCGAACTCCTCGCCGTCCTGCCCGCGCTCGCCGTGGCGGCCACCGGCCTGCTCGCCGTCGCCCCGCCCGGCGCAGCGGCCGCCACCTCCGACGCGTCCGGATCGCCCTCCTCCGGGTGGACGGCCACCGGCACCGGCGACAGCTGTACCGGCATCCAGCTGCTCGGCAATCCCGGCTTCGAGACCGGCAGTGCCGCGCCCTGGACCACGACCGCCGGCGTCATCGACAACGCCGGTCGGGAGCCCGCCCACAGCGGCGGCTGGAAGGCCTGGCTCGGCGGCTACGGCTCGTCCCACACCGACACGCTGTCCCAGTCGGTCGCCCTCGCGGCCGGCTGCCGCGCCACCCTCGGCTTCCACCTGCACATCGGCACCGCCGAGTCCGGGGCGACCGCGTACGACAGGCTGACGGTGTCGGCCGACGGCACCACGCTGGCCGCCTTCAGCAACCTCGACGCCGCTCCCGGCTACACCCTGCGCGGCTACGACCTGTCCGCGTTCGCCGGCCGGACCGTGACGATCACGTTCACCGGTACCGAGGACCCTTCGCTCCAGACCACCTTCACCGTGGACGACACCCTCGTCCGCACCTCCTGACCGCCGCCGAACGGCTGCGGCGCCCGGTCGCGGCCCAGCCGAACGCCCCCGCCCGCGCGGCGGGCGGGGCGCAGGACTCGGCCGGGACGCGCTCTCACCTACCGTATTCGCTCCATCACCCTCGGCGGCGGCTTGCTTCATGAGTCGAATGATCGACTGAGAAGGTGCTGCGGAATCCTTCGGAATCGGCGGGCCCTGGCGTACCTTCAAGGAAGCAGAGGCCAATCGAACAGTTTGTTCGTCCACTTGTTGAACTCAAGGCCGAGGCGGTCAGAGGAGGGTTCCATGGTCAGCAGTACCGGCGACGGCCCGGTCCGCGGCGGGAGGCCCACGGCGAGGTCCGGCCGGACGACGGGGCGGATGTGGATCCGCACGTACCGGGTGGACGCCGACGGGCGACCGCTGGACGCCGTCGAGCGGCGGGAGGAGTACGCGCCCGTCGCCCCGGTGCCGCTCGCCAAGAGCACCTGGCCGCCCTGCGCGTGCCCCCGGCACAGCGCTTCGCGGTCCGCATAGCTCCCCGGGGCCGCCGGCGACGCCGACGACGGCGGCCGGGCAGGTCCGGCGACCGCCGCTCACGAGGTGCGCCCACAGCGGCAGGCCTCCGGCCCTTTGTCGGGTTCCGCAAGATCCCTTTCCGGCTCGGGCGCGGCTCAGTACTCGTTCTTGATGACGAAGTACGATCCGCGGATCGTCCCGGCGAGCTTCGACTTCTGGCGGGCGAACTTGAACCGCTGGGCGAGCTCCTCCGGAACGTCCATCCCGTCCGAGAGCTTGAACCCGACCGCTCGCTTCCCGGCATCGTCGACGGTGTACATCACGTTGACCGACAGTCCGCTCTCGTAGAAGACGTAGGCCATCCGGATGTCCTCGACCTGGAAGGACGTGGCCTCCAGGGGCCTGGACGCGATGACGATCTCGCGTTCCTCCCGCAGGATCCGGTGCACCCAGTCGACGACCTCCGCGGCCTGGTCCGCGGGTTCCACGGTGAAGACGTGGTCGTACTTGTTCTTGAAGTAGCGGGCCTCGTTCGCCCGCAGGCCGGCGAGTGCGTCCGCGACGGGCGACGACTCCAGGCCGACGGTCGATACGGTGCCGAAGTCCACGGCGTAGGTCATGGCGGATTCCTTCCCAGGGGCACGGGCGGACGGCAGGGGCTTGGGGCGGTCCGCGCGAAGGGCGAGGTCACGCCCCCGAAGCGGCGCGGAACGGCTCGACCGGCGGGCGTGCCGTGCGGTGGTTCCCGCGCGGCTCCGGCGACGAAGGCGCGTCCCGGCGGGCGCCGTCCGCGGTTCCGCCCCGCACGGCTTCACCGGCGCCGATCGTACTGGTCCGCAATGCCGCGGGCCCGGAGCGGCCGACCGGCGTGTCCACCGTGCGCGAAGGGCCGGTGATGCCGATGCCGCCGAAGTCGCGAGCCGGGCTCGACCCCAGGCCGCCGGGCTCCGGACTTCGCGACCGCCCCGCCGACCCATTGGGTAGTTCGCGGTAAAATGTCGGAAACGGCACCACATCGACCTTTCGTGACCACAACGACGGCTCGGGCCATGACCCGGTCACCACGCCCGGGTCGGGCGCTCGGATCCACCGGACCCGGTCGTCCGAACCGCTCCGGACGCGGTTCATCGGCTCGGCACCCCATGAACCGTCGGCCCGGACACCGCGGAGGCACGCCCGAGCAGCAGCGATCACGCCGCACGGACCGGCGTCGCGCCCTGGAGCGTCGAGCGTCCGCACCCGACTCCACGTACCACGGGCAGGTGATCACATGAGTTCGGTGCCGCCCTCACGAGGTGGTGCGCGCCCGGCCGGAGCGGTCCCGGAGACCGTGGAGGCACACCGGGCGGGCGACGCCCCGGTCGGGTCGCTGCACTTCATGGGCGACGCCCTGCTGGCCTGTGACCGGGACTGGAACGTCACGTACGCCAACGCCGAAGCAGAAATGATCTTCGGCCCCTTGTCCTCGCTGCTGGGCAGCACGCTATGGAACGCGGCGCCGCAAGCCGTCACGGCAGGAGTGCGGAACCTCTTCCGGCGGGCCACGGCGGACAGCGCGCCGGTCGAGGACGAGAGACGCCTCGAATCGACCGGGCGTTGGTACCGCTTCCGGCTCATCCCGGTCGCCGAAGGCTTCCTGGTCTTCCTCACCGACGTCACCGACCGCCCCCCGCACCGACGCCGCAACGCCGCCGGACACTCCGCCCGCGTCACCCAGCTGACCGGCGCCCTCGCCCGCGCCATCACCGCGGACGACGTGGTCAGCACCGTCGCCGAACACGTCCTGCCGCCGTTCGACGCCACCGGTCTGATCATCCAGGCCCTGGAGAAGGGTCGCCTGCGGGCCGTCGGCTGTGCCGGGTACCCGTCGCTGTTCACCGATCTCCTCAACAGGGCCGGGCCCACCGACGCGGCGGAGGGTACTCCCGTCCACGACATCATCGCCGATCCGCACACGCTCCTCTTCTTCCCCTCTCCGGAGGAGTTGGTCACCAGTTACCCCGCGACGACGGAGTTCGTCGCCGCCGGAGGGAAGAAGTCCTGGGCCTTCCTGCCGCTCATGGTCTCCGGCCGCCTCATCGGGTTCTGCTGCATCAGCTGGAGCCGGCGGCGGAACCTGAACAACAGCGAGCGAGCGCTGCTGGGCGCACTGGGCGCACTCATCGCCCAAGCGCTGGAACGAGCCCGCCTCTACGACGCCCACTACACCCGGGCCAAGGAACTGCAACGCGGAATGCTCCCGCACGCACTGCCCTCCCTCCCGGCCGTCACCGCCACCGCCCGATTCGTTCCCACCAGCGGCGACATCGGGGGCGACTGGTACGACGTCATCCCCCTCAGCTCGGGGCGGGTCGCGCTGGCCATCGGCGACGTCATGGGCCACGGACTGTCCGAAGCGGTGACGATGGGACGCCTGCGCACG
Source organism: Kitasatospora sp. NPDC022856 (assembly GCF_055561235.1). Taxonomy (NCBI): domain Bacteria; kingdom Bacillati; phylum Actinomycetota; class Actinomycetes; order Kitasatosporales; family Streptomycetaceae; genus Kitasatospora; species Kitasatospora sp. NPDC022856. The sequence goes on from NZ_JBVHHE010000014.1 coordinate 128,629, forward strand.
GCGGTGCACACCCTCGCCGCCCTCGACCTGCCGCCCGACGAACTCGTCGCCCACCTGAACGACATCGTCGGCGGCCTCGGCGACGACTTCTGTGCGACCTTCCTCTACGCGGTGTATGACCCTGCCCCGGCCACCTGCACCTTCACCAGCGCCGGCCAGCCCCCGCCCGCCATCGTGCACCCCGACGGCACGGTGCGGCTCCCGGACATCGCCGTCAACCCGCCCCTGGGCACGGCGACACCCCCCTTAGACACCACCGAACTCGACCTCCCCGCCGACAGCCACATCGTGCTGTACACGGACGGCCTGGTCGAGTCGCGAACCTGCGACCTGAGCACGGGAATCGACCGGCTCGCGGCCATTCTCACCACGGCCACCGGCGCCGACGGATGGCTGCCACCCGACACCGACCGCGGCGAGGTCGCCAGGGGCCTCGACCTGATCGGGGACGCGGTCGTCTCCGGCCTGCTGCCCGCCGGACAGTCCTGCGACGACGCCGCCCTGCTCATCGCCCGCACGCACCGCATTCCGAGCCGCAACATCGCCTCCTGGCAGCTGTCGGACTCGGCCCGGGCCGCCGGCGAGGCCAGACACCACACACGCGACCGACTCACCGAGTGGGGGCTGAACGAACTGGTACCCACCAGCGAACTCCTCGTCAGCGAACTGGTGGGCAACGTCGTCCGGCACGCCAACGGCCCCGCCCACCTCCGCCTGCTGCTCACCGACGTCCTCATCTGCGAGGTCATGGACGACAGCCCGACCACACCCCATGTCCGGCACGCCTCCTACACCGACGAGGGAGGACGCGGCCTCCAGTTGATCGCCGCGCTCTGCCACCGCTGGGGCACCCGGCACGAAGCCAGCGGGAAGCGCATCTGGACGGAGCAGCTCCTCCCCTCCTGAGAGCGCGACCGACAGCGCGGCACACCGGCCCCGGCCGGGGCCGCCGCGCGTCCTGGTGACGGCCTTGCGTCACCCGAGCCGCTGCTCAAGGGTGCGCAACTTGACTTCCAGCCGGTCCAGTTGAGGGAGCTCCTGAAGGCCGTCCCCGGCACCGGGGCCGGCGGACCCCTGGCCACCGTCACCGGTGCGGTGCCCATCAACCTTGGCTCCGGGTGCCGCGGACGGCAGGAGGGGCCGGGAGTCGAACGCGGTGACGCGCTCGTCGCCGGAGGCGGCTTCCGCACCGGGCAAGCCGGCAGCGGCCGCTCCGCCGTGGAGCCGGCCACGGCGGAGCGGCCCGCCGAACACACCACCCCGACGGGTGATAGCCTTCAGCTCGGCCCGTTCGCGCCGGGCCGCGCTGCGGGCGCGCAGCTTGGCGGCCTCCTTCGACTGGCGCTCCTCTCGGACCTCGTCCACGGCCTCGTCGAGGCTGCGGACGTTCTCCAGCAGCATCAGTGACCAGACCGCGAACGTCTCGCGCGGGGCCCGGAGCCAGCGGACGATCCGGATCTGCGGCAGCGGGCGCGGGACGAGGCCCTGCTCGCGCAGCGCGGCCCGGCGGGTCTGCTTCAGCGCCCGGTCGAACAGGATCGCGGCCGAGACGGACATGCCGGAAAAGAACTGCGGGGCGCCGTCGTGGGACACGCCGCGCGGGGCGTGCACCCAGTTGAACCAGGCCGAGGCGATCGCGAACACCCAGACCAGCAGGCGCGAACCGAACGCGGCGTCACCGTGACTGGCCTCGCGCACCGCGAGTACGGAGCAGAACGTCGCGGCGCCGTCCAGGCCGAACGGGACGAGGTACTCCCACCCGCCGGACAGGCCCAGGTTCTCCGTACCGAAGCCCACCAGGCCGTGGAACGAGAGCGCGGCGGCGACGCCTGCGCAGCAGAACAGCAGGACGTAGGAGGAGATCCCGTAGACCATCTCCTTGCGCCGATGACGCTCCTCGGTGCGCTCCCAGGAGTCACCCGAGTCCTCGGCCCTGCCGTTCCTGAAGCGGAGGATCGCCACCAGAACGGCGCTGAACACCAGTGCCACACCGCCGATGACGGCCCACAGCAGTTGTACGGACGAGAGTGTCATTCCGGGCCCCGGCCTTCCGCAGGTCGATGGGAACAGGTCGATGAGAACGTCGATGCCAGCCCGAGCCGCCCGGCCCCGCCCTTGGCGGCCGGGCCGCACCGGTACGATGTCGGGACGTGACTCGACGACCGTCCAGAGAGCCGGTCGGACACGCCGTCCCACCCATTGACCGAACCGTTGTCAACCGGTCCCCCCGGCGTCATCCACGGGTGTACAGCCGGGACGCGGGTCGTGGCAGGCCCCTGCGAGCCGGGCCCGGCGACAGGACGTCGTTCTTCCCGTGATCCGCTGACCGCCCGGTCCCCCGGCCGCCGCCGCGCCGGATCGTGGCGGGGCGGTGTCGAACTCGGTCGGCCGACGGGGTTTGCCCGACGTGATCGGGGTCAGAAGGGCGTCAGGGCGTCGCACCTCCCGACCGGGCCATCCCCCCGGGTCGGTCGGGGTCAGCGCGCGACGCCCGTGCGGTTCCCAGGACCGTCGCCATCCCCCCGGTGGCGGCCCTGGGTCCGCCCCGCCCGGCTGCCATGCGTCGGGCGTGGCCGGGGCGGCACAGCCCCCCGGCCACCGATCGCCGACGCGGACGGCCGACGGCCTCTCAGGTGGCAGCGGAGTTCCCAGGTGGGCCCAAGGTCCGGCGGACGGCGTCGCGCAGCCAGTGGTGGGCCCGGTCGGCCGCGTGGCGCGGGTGCCACGCCATGCCGATCGTCACGGGCGGCAGTGCCAGCGGGATGTCCAGCAGGCGCAGTCCGAGGGCGAGCGCGTCGTCGGTGAGGGGCGAGGGCGCGGCACCGGGGAGTGCGGCCGGTACGAGGCAGACGACGTCACTGCGGGCGGCGAGGGTCATGGCGGCCAGGTGGCTGGGGAGGACGACACCGACCCGCCGCCGCAGGTCCTGCTCGGCCAGGGCGGTGTCGAGGGGGCCGGTGAACCGGCCCCGGCGGCTGACCGCGACGTGCGGGGCGGCGGCGAGCCGAGCCGCGGTCAGGGGTCCTTCGGTCAGCGGATGGCCGGGCCGGACGGCCGCGACCATTCGCAGGCCCACCAGTTCCTCGACCCTGGTCTCGGGGTCCACGTGGTCGATGGACCCCACCTCCAGGTCGATCCGCCCGTCACGAAGGGCCGGGCCGGCCTCCAACTCCTCGGCCAGGAGCCGGAACGAGACTCCCGGCGCCTCCCGCTCGGCCAGGCGCAGCAGCCCGGGGGCCAGGGCCGCGCCGACCAGGTCGGCCGCCTGGAGGGTGAAGGTGGTGCGCAGGGTGGCGGGGTCGACGCCGGTCCCGGGGCTGAGCAGGACTCCGAGGCGCTGCACCACGGCCGCGGCCTCCTCGCGCAGGGCCTGGGCGCGCGGGGTGGGGACCATGGTCTGGCCGGCCCGGACCAGCAGCGGATCCTGCAGCGTGCGGCGCAGACGGGCCAGCGTGCGGCTCATGGCGGCGGGCGAGGTGTGCAGCCGGGCGGCGGCGCGGGTCACGCTGTGCTCGGCCAGCAGGGCGTCCAACGCGACGGCGAGATTGGCGTCGAGGACCGGATCCGGGCTGCTCACCAGCATCATTCCATTTCAGTCAATGATTGCGTGCCGAAGTTCCCATTGTGGCAGCACTGGAGTCCTCAGCAGGATGGGGGCCTACCGACCGGCACGAACCACGAGGTTTTCATGATCGTCATTACCGCTCCCACCGGCAACATCGGCCGTCCGCTGCTGTCCCGGCTCCTGGAGTCCGCGCCCGCCGCGGGCGAGGAACTGCGCGTCGTCGTGCGCGACCCCGACCGGCTTCCGGACGCGGCGCGCGGACGCGTGGAGGTGATCGCCGGCTCGCACGGGGACGCCGAGGTCGTCGACCGGGCCTTCCGGGGCGCGGACGCCGTCTTCTGGCTCGCCCCGCCGGACGCCTCCCTCACCCCGTACGACGCCTACAGCGGCTTCAGCGGACCCGCCGTGCGGGCGCTCGCCGACCACGGCGTCGGCCATGTGGTGGGCGTCTCGGCGCTCGGCCGCGGCACCCCGCTCGCCGACCGGGCCGGCCTGGTCACCGCCTCGCTCGCGCTGGACGACCTCATCGCCCACAGCGGTGTCGCCTACCGGGCCCTGGCCAACCCGTCCTTCTTCGAGAACCTGCTGGAGGAGGCCGACTCGATCCGCGAGACCGGCGTCTTCACCGACGTCGTCGACGCCGACCGCAAGGCCCCGTTGGTCGCCGCCGCCGACATCGCGGCCGTCGCCGCCGGTCTGCTGCTGGACCGCTCGTGGACCGGCAACGGCAGCGTGCCCGTCCTCGGGCCGCAGGACCTGTCCCCCAACGACCTGGCCCGCATCATGACCGAGCAGTTGGGCCGCCCGGTCCGCTACGAGCGCCAGGCCTTCGACGACCTGTACACCACCCTCGTCCACTACGGCCTCGACGAGGCGTTCGTCCGGGGCATCGTCGACATGAAGCGGGCCAAGGACCAGGGCCTGGACGCCGGTGTCGTCCGTACTCCGGACACCGCCTCCCCCACCGGCTTCGAGCAGTGGTGCGCCCGGACCCTCAGGCCCGCCGTCCTCTCCTGAGGCCCCGCCGGCCTCTCCCGAGGCCCCACCGTCCGCCGCCGGGACCCCCGGTGGCGCGACGTACCGAGACCACCTGCCGCTCTGGAGGCACCCCGATGTCCGCTGAAGTCACCGAACCGCCGGTCACGGCGTTCATGCTCGTCAAGACCACCCCCGAGTGGCTCGCGCTGACCGTCCCGCAACGCGTCGAGGCCTTCACCACCCAGGTCCTGCCCGCGATCGAGGCCAGGACCACCGGTGTCCGGTCACGCTTCTACGACACGGAGTTCTACTCCGCGCGCGTCACCGACGTCTGGGTGTGGGAGGCCGACAGCCACCACGCCTACCAGCTGCTCATCGACGCACTGCGCGAAACCCCGTTCTGGGACCGCTACTTCGAGGTCGTCGATCTTCTCGTCGGCACCGAGAACGGCTACGCCCGCACCTACGGCCTGGAGCCCGTCGCCACCATCGCCACCTGACGGACCGGCCACCCCCGCGCCGCCCTCCGCCGTCACCGGCCGGAGGGCGGCGCGGCCGCGTCCCCGGGCCTGAGGCCGCTCCCCCACACACCCGCCCCGGCCCACGCCCCCGACAGGGGTGGGGCCGGGGCGCGGTCACCGCGGCTGGGCGCCGATCCGGGGCGAGCCGCCCACCGGGCGGCGGCGCCACCGGGCCGCGACGGCGAGCGGATCGCGCGCCCGCGCGGCCCGCCACGGGTGTCAGGTACGACGGACGGCCCGGCGGCCGGCCCCGACGCTTGTACGGCGACGCCGGGGGGTGAGCGCGTGGGTGAGCGTCAGCACGAGGACGGCGGCCTCGCAGGCGAGCGCGGCCGGCCCGAACCGGCCCTGCCACTCGATGATGCCGACCGCCACCCGCACGGGGACCATGGTGTCGAACAGCAGGTAGCCGGCGAACGCGGCCGCGGCCGGCACGACGCCGGCGATCCACGTCCACGGCGTGCCGCGCACGCCGAGCGGGACGGCGAGGAGCAGGCACAGGGCGCTGAGGCCGGCGACCACCGAGACGTCCGGGTTCTGGCCCCAGAGGGCGGCCACCAGCGGCACATGGAGCGCACCCGTCATCACCAGGGCCGCGGCGGCGGGCCACCGGAGCGGCGGGCGCTCCTCGCGGGGCCGTGCCCTCGACAGCACCCGCGCCGGCGGCAGAGCGGCGGCGTCGGGCGGGGCCTGCTCCGCGACGGCCGCCAGGGGTTCCGTGTCGTCACCGCTCGTCGAGGGCCCGGCCGGCCGGTCCGCGACCGGAGCGGGCCGGAGCAGCTGGACGAGGTGGGCGACATCGGCCACCGGGCGCAGCGACGCGGCCGCGTGCAGGGCCGCCTGGATGCCGCTGTCGGCTTCGGCCGCGAGCAGGGCGGTGAGGTGGGCGACGTCGCCCGTGGGTCTGGTGAGGACGGCGGCGCGCAGGATCTGGTCGGCGCCGGTGCTGTCGCGGGGTCTCAGGAGGATCAGGAGGCGGACCAGGTCCTCGACCGGGCGGGCGGCGACCGCTCCGTGGAGGACCGGGGCCAGGGTCGGAGTGTGGGCCGGGTTCAGGTGGCAGAGCAGATCGGCGACTTCCTCCACCGGGCGGCTGGCCGCGGCGCTCATCATCGCCGCCGCGAGGTCGCCGCCGAGCGGGACGGGGGACGGCTGGTTCACCCGCAGGGGAACGGGGGTGAGGTCGGGGGCGGCGGTGTCGGGTACGGGACCCGACCCCGAGACAGGCAGGGTTATGGTCAGGGGGCGGGACATCGAGGTCTCCTGGATCGGGGGAACGGGCCGGCGCCGGGCCGGGCGGGCGAAGGAAGCAAACGGATCTGCCCGGTTCAAGCCTGGCCCGCATTACGCCGACTGCCACTCCAGGCGATCATTCGGGCGACGCCCGAGCCGCACCGGTGCGGCGGGCCGGCGTTTCCCTCCCCGGTGGGCCGTCCCAGCACGGCCGCCTGCCGCGGCGACCACCCTTTCGGGGAGGACCTGGTCCGGACACGCGGCGGCGGGGGGGGGGCCCCCCCCCCCGGGCCCCCCCCCCCCCCCCGGGCCGGATCCTGAGGGCGTGACCTACCAGCGGTACCACCGGTGGCGCCGGCCCGAGGAGTGCGTACCACGGGCCACGAAGCCCACCAGCCACAGCACCAGTACGGCGATCGCCACCCACCAGAGAATCTTCAGTGCGAACCCGGCGCCGAACAGGAGCAGAGCGAGCAGGAGAACGAGAAGAAGGGGAACCATCGGAACCTCCGCAGTCGGTGTCGAGCACCCGACTGCCCCGGGGGCCGCTCGCCTATTCGTACGAATCTTTCCGGCGGCCCGGGGCAAGGGCCTCGCTTGTTCGGCGGCGGCGGGCCGTCGGCGACCGTCGCGGACGCCCCGCTCGCCGACCCCGCCTGCGTGATCGGCGGGCGCGGGGGACAGTGGTCCGAGGCGTGACGATCCGGTCCGCCCCCGCGCGTACCGGATCCCTCCGACGGAAGGTGCAGCAGTGGCAACCGACTACGACGCCCCGCGTACGAACAGCGACGACGAGGAGGTCGACAGCGTCGAGGAGTTGAAGAGGCAGCGTGCCGAGCGTTCCGGCGGGGCGCCGGACGTGGACGTGGCGGAGGAGGCGGAGTCCGTGGAGCTGCCGGGCGCCGACCTCTCCGGGGAGGAGCTCACCGTCCAGGTGGTGCCCGTCCAGGGGGACGAGTTCACCTGCGCGCGGTGCTTCATGGTGCACCACCGCAGCCGCTTCTCCCGTGAGGAGGACGGGCAACCGGTCTGCCGGGACTGCGTGCCCGCCCCCGGCGACTGACCGGGCGGGCGGCCCGCTAGGTGCACCAGAAGAGGAACGGCGTGCAGGTGGGCGTCGGCTTCGCGGTGACGGTGGCCGAGGGGTGCGGAGCGGCCGTCGAGGGCTGCGGGGCGGTGGGCGGGGCCGTGCTCGAAGCGGCCGGGACGGGAGGCGGCGACTCCGGGGCACGACTGCTCGTCGGCGCGGCCGGGGCGGTGCTCCTGGTGGCCGGGGCGGTGGCGGAGGCGGTACGGCTGGCGCCGGTGCGCTGTGTGGTCGGCGCGGCCGGGACCGTGGTCACGCCCGTCGCGGTGGGGGGCTCGGCGGAGGTCGGGGCACTCGGCGTGGGCGTCGCGACCGGCCCGCCCGCGGCCGGCGCGGGCGAGGCGCCCTCACTGCCGTTCGCGGCGAGGGCCGCGACACCGAGCCCCGCGACTGCCAGGCCGACGACGGAGAGCGCGAGCACGCCGGCCCGCCGCGCCGGCCGGCGCCCGGAACGCCGGGACCGGGCCGGTGCGGCGGACCGGCCGGCCGCCGGAGGCGGGGGAACAGCGGGCGGTGGCACGGCGGCCGGTGCTCCCTGGGACAGCGTCAGAGTCGCGTCCGGCAGGGTCTCCCGGGTCGCCGCGGGGGCCCCGCAGCCGGGGCAGGTCATCGCGCCGTTCAGATGGCGGCGGCAGGGTGCGCAGTAGTCCATGTGGTCTTCCCGTGCTGCCGGGGTGGCCGGCCCACACCGGTCGTCGGCGGCTCCGCGCACGTCGTCGTACGCATGCGGAGCCTAGGCAGCCCGGCTGTGAGGGTTCCAGACCCAGCTGTGACGCTTCTGCGAAGATTGCGCACCCTCCGGAGCGGCGAGTCCCCGTACCCGCGGCCGGGATGGGAGGAGGGTCCGACAGCACGGCCGCCATCCGCGAACGCCCTCGTGCCCCGTAGGGCGCACGGCCGGACGTCCGCCGGGCGTGGGGCGACGGTGGACGTCGGGGGCCGGGGCGGACCTGCCGGGCCGTCACGGCGTGCCGGTGAAAGCGCGCCGGTAGGCGCGGGGCGGGACTCCCCGGCGCCGCACGAACTGTTCGCGCAGGACGGCGGCGCTACCGTAGCCGACCCGGCGGGCGATCTCCTCGACCGGCAGGTCGGTGGCTTCGAGGAGTTCCTCGGCCCGGCTCAGGCGCAGGTCCCGCAGCCAGGCGTGCGGGGTGGTGCCGGTCGCGGCGGTGAAGCGGCGGGCGAAGGAGCGCCTGCTCATCAGGGCGCGGCGGGCCAGTTCCGTGACGGGCAGGGGCTCGTGGAGGTGCTCGCGGGCCCAGCCGAGGACCTCGGCGAGCCGCTCGTCCTGACCGTTCCCGGGGACGGGCGCGGCCAGGTACTGGGCCTGCCCGCCGTCGCGGTGGGAGGGCAGCACCATGTCGCGGGCGACGGCGTTGGCCAGGGCGGCGCCGTACTCCCGCCTCAGCAGGTGGAGGCAGAGGTCGAAACCCGCGGCGGCTCCGGCACCCGTGACGACGTCTCCGTCGTCGATGTAGAGCGCGTCCGGGTCCACCGTGACGTCCGGGTAGCGGCCGGCGAGCAGGTCGGCGAACCGCCAGTGGGTGGTCGCCCGCCGGCCGGTGAGCAGTCCGGCGGCGGCGAGCGCGAACGTACCGACGCAGTGGGCCGCGACCACGGCGCCGCGCGCGTGCGCGGCCCGCAGCGCGTCGAGCACGGCGGGGGCGGGCGGTTCACGGAATCCGGCCCCGGGCAGCGCGATGAGCAGATCGGCGCCGGCGAACCGGTCCAGTCCGTGCGGGACGGCGAGCGGCACTCCGCAGTCCGTGGGCACCGGTCCGGGGCGGTCGGAGCAGAGGGCGAAGTCGAAACCGGGCACCGCCGCTCCGTGCGGACCGAACACCTCGGTGACGATGGCGACGGCGAGCATGCCCACGCCGGGCGGGACGTAGGCGGCGACGGTCCGGAAAGGCGGCACGCAGGCAGTGTCGCACAGGGTTGGCACGAATCCTGCGATCACCGGCAGACGTGCCACTCGTGAGCCGCCGTCAAGACCGGAAGGATCGAAGCCATGACAGACGCACCGCTCGGCCGCAGCGCCGCCTTCAAGGTCCTGACCACCGGATACGTGGGCTCCACCGGCCCCGGGGTCGCCGCCACCGTCTCCTACGTCTCCGACGCCGGACGGCACGTGATCTTCGACCCGGGCATGGTGGCGAGCCGTGACCACATCCTCGCCCCGCTCGCGGAACTGGGCCTCGGCCCCGACGACATCACCGACGTGGTGCTCAGCCACCACCACCCCGACAACACCATGAACGTGGGCCTCTTCGGCCGGGCCCGGGTGCACGACCACAAGGTCGAGTACCTGGGCGACCACTGGACCAACCGGGACGCCGAGGGCTACGAACTCACCCCGTCGCTGCGGCTGATCCGCACCCCGGGCCACAGCCCCGAGGACATCACCCTGCTGGCGGGCACGGACTCGGGCGTGGTGGCCTTCGCCGGCGACCTGTGGTGGCACGCCGACGGCCCGGCGGACGACCCGGTGGCCCCGGACCGCGAGGTGCTGCGCACCTCCCGGCTGCGGGTGCTGGCCGCGGCGGACCTGATCGTGCCCGGCCACGGCGGGCCCTTCGTGGCGGACGACACCACCCCGCGGTAGCGGTCCGGCCGGCCCGGTCGGGCGCCGCCCGGCGGAGTCCACCGGGACCCGGAACCGCCAGGACACGAGGACGCGTCCTCGCCCGTACGAACTGCGCCGATCCCAGGGGGCCGTCCGCACTCGCACGAGTGCGCATCACCACGACGGGCGGGCCGAGTCGTGGGGCCGGTGGTGCCGCGCCGCGCGACCGGGCCGCCCCGCCGCCCACGCCCACCGGCGTCGAACCCGAACGCGGCACAACGGCGAGCCGAACGCCGCGGAACGGGGAGCCGATCGCCGACGAAGGAAACCTCCGGCGCTTCGGCGGGCGTCATGGACCGGTCGGTGATGTCGGCGCGTTCCCCTTGCGGGAATGCGGGACGCGCCACCGGTTCCCGCGTGCGGACCGGCCGGGTTCGGCGCAATCCCGGCCGGTCCGACCCGAGGGCGCCCGCGGGGATCTCCAGCCCGCCCTCCTCGGCGCGGTCGCCCAGGTGGGCGCCCTGCTCGGCGGCGCTCCGGAGGTCCGTCGGCGGGGGTTCGGTTCCGCCGGCCCCGGCCTCGGAATCCGCTGGGCAGAGGCGGTCGGCCGACGAGTCGCCGGGCCGCTCGGAGCCGGTCCGGAATTCCCGGTCGGCGCCGACCGGACCCCGCGCCCGGGCGGCCCGTGACGATGGATCACCGGCGCCGTCGGGCACGTCTCGGAGCGGGCGGACGCGCGGCGTTCCGACCGGTACCGATTCCCCGCGACCAGGGAATCCGGCCGACGCCGGATATCGCCCGTTCCGGCGAACACCGGAAATTCCTCGGACATACTTCGCGCCGGTTCGCCCAGGGCATTTGACGGATTCTCGGCCGAGGCCGAGGACATTCCGTCCGGCTCCGTTCCGGATCGAATCACCGTCGGGCCGGTCCGCTGATACCTGTCCCGCGGCATCGGCCGGGGCAGCGCGGACCGACCGGTCTGCGCCGGCCCGGCGTCCGGCCGGCGGGGCGGACACCCGGGGGCGGACACGCGGGCCGTCAAGCGACCGCGCGGGTGGGTCTCCGCCACCGCCGGGAGCGAGCGCTCCGGCCGGCGCCGGTCGCGCCGCCCGGGACGGGGGGCTTGGGTCCAATGTCGGTATTGTCCGCGAACCAACGTCTGCGACAAGCGATTTGAGTAACCGCCAGCTCTGCGCCACGGTCACTTTCGGCAGGTCGCGACCGTCCCGCCGGGCGCCGCCGAACAGTCCCTCGATGGTCTACGCCAATCCTTGACAGCGCTCACGTGGGTGCCACAGGATGATCGCCAGCCGCCGCTTACCCAGGGCGCGGAACAGGTGATTCATCCACTTCACACAGGCCGTTCACGGGGGACGGGCTGTCGACGCCCGCAATGACGCGGGCGGCACAGTCATGTCGAAGTCTGTACACAGTTCCCTGTAGCCGCCGCATGCCATCTGCCGAACTGGCCGGGGGGCTTTCGCCTGCCCTCTCGCAGGCCCGGTCGGCCGTGCCACCAGACGAGATGAGGTTTCGTCAGACGTGCAAGGCAATGCAGACACATCAGCCATACCCGCCGTACGAGCAGTACCCCTCGCCCGTAGACCCGAGCACGCGCCGCCGGACTTCGAAGCCGACATGTGGGCCCGGATGGCCCTGCCCGCGGCACCGTCCGAGTCGCCCGCCGAGCCGGCCGCGGCTCCGGGCCTCAGGCTCGCGCTGTCCCTGCTGGAGGAAGGCGCGCTGACCAGCCGGGCCGACCGTTCCCGCAGGTCGCACGGGGCTCGGGCGGTCCCGTCCGCCGGGGCCGTGTACCCCTACGAGTTCGCCGTCCTCACCATGGAGAACGGCGCGCCGGCCGCCTTCCGGGTCGACGCCGACCGCCGGACCTGCACCCGGCTGGCCACCGGGGACGTCGCCGGAGCACTGCACGCCTCGACGCTGGCGATCCCCGGAGACGGCGGCGCGGTCATCGTCACCCTCACCCGGCCCTGGTTGTCGATGCGCAAGTACGGCGACCGCGGCTACCTGTACACCCAGCTCGACGCCGGGCACGCCGCCGGGAACCTGCTGCTGGCCACCACCGGCCGGGGCGCGCCGGGGACGCTGCGGCTGCGCTTCCCCCGGTTACCCCTCTCGGACCTGCTGGAGGCGGGCGAGAACTGCCGGGAGGTGCACTCCGCGCTCCTGGTACCGGCGGCCGAGGCCGACGACGCCTGGACCCGCTGGACGGTGCACGACGGCGCCGCCCGGGACGGACACGCGCCCACCTGGCGGTCCTGGCTGGAGCAGACCTGCTGGGACTCCCTCTCCGCGCGGGCGGAGCACCCCGGGACGGACGGCGCACCCGACGCCCTCGCCCCCCTCGCGGACCTGCGCGACCGCGGGCGGCCAGGCGGTGGCCAGCCCGGTCTGGGCGATCCGTCCGAGTGGCCGAAGCTGCTCGCCACGCGGGCCTCCAGCAAGGCGTTCGTTCCCGGTACCGTCCCCGCGGCCGACGTCTGGCAGGCCGTCTCGGCCCTCTCCACGCCGGTGCGGACGGACCTGCCGGCCGCCTCGCCGATGGGCGCCACCCTGGTCCTGCGGTCGGCCGAGGAACCGGGGCAGAACGCCGTGCACCCGTTGACCGGCGAGGGCGCGCGGCGCACCGACCGGCTGCCCTCCGCCGACGAGGTGGTGCGCGCCTGCATGCAGCAGCGCACCCTCGCCGGTGCCGCCGCCGTGGTGCTGCTCCACGCACCGCGCACCGCGCTCACCGACAGCGCCGGCGACTCGGCCGCCGGCGCCGAGGACCTCCGCGAGCTGGCCTTCCGCTGCGGCGCCCTGGGGCAGCTGCTCTATCTGGGAGCGAACCGCGCCCGGATCGGCGTGACCGGCGTCGGCGGGTTCGACGCGGCGCTCTGGCACACCCTGGCCGGGCTGCCGGAGAGCGACGAGATCCTCTACGTCCTGATGCTCGGCCGTCCGGACGACTCCGGCGTCAAGCTCGACCGGCTCGCCACCGCCCATGCCCAGAACGAGCGGTGAGGCCACGATGAACGCCGTCCTTCCCCACGCCTTCACGGACGCCCTCGCCCGCCACGGCGACCGCGTGGCGGTCACCGACCCCGACGCGTCGCTCAGCTACGCCGAACTGGCCGACCGGGCCCGGGCCGCCGCCGCCCGCCTCGCCCCGTACGGCGTGGCCGGCGACCGACTGCGGATCGGCCTGTACGCCACCAACTCCACCGACTACGTGGTGGGTTACCTGGCGGCACTGTTCGCCGGCGCGGTCCCCTTCCTGGCCGACTCGGCCTTCGGACCGTTCGAGCTGTCCCGGATCGCCGAGGACTGCGGGCTGGACCTGCTGATCCACGCGCCGGACGCCGACGTCGAGCAGGTCACCGCGGAAGTCCTCACGGCCGGAGGCGAGTTCGGCGCCCTCACGGTCAGCCGGGTGCGCCGCTCCGCCACCCCTCCCCCGCCGCTGCTGCCCGGCACCGAGGTGTGCCGCTTCACCTCCGGCTCCACCGGCCGGCCCAACTGCATCGAGTTCTCCGGCACGGCCGTGCTCGCGGCGGCCCGCAACTGGGCCGAGGGCACCGGGCTCTCGGCCCAGGACCGGATCGCCTGCCTGGCCGCGCTCTCCAACGGCCTGGCCTTCAACACCTCGCTGCTGGCGGCCTTCCTGCCCGGTGCCTCGCTGCACCTGTCACGCGGCCTGCCGACCGCCTCCCGGATCGTGCGGCTGCTGGAGAGCACCGGCGCCACCCGCCTGGTGGCGTTCCCGGCGCTGTACGAGTCGATCGTGCGGCGCTCCTCGACCGGGGGCTTCACGGGTGTCCGGGCCGCGATCTCCTCCGGCGCCCCGCTGCGCGACAGCGTCCGCGAGGAGTTCACCCGGCTCACCGGCGTACCGGTCCACAACTACTACGGCGTGGCCGAGGCCGGGCCCCTGACCTACGCGGCCGACGGTGACGGCACCGGGCTCGGCACCGCGCTGCCCGGCGTGGAACTGATCGCCGACGAGCAGGGCGTCCGGGTCCGGAGCGAGTCCATGGGCTCGCGCTACCTCAACGCGCCCGGCGTCTTCGAGGAGCGGATCGACGCCGAGGGCCGCTACCTCACCGGCGACCAGGGCCACCTGGTCGACGGCGTGCTCCACCTGACCGGGCGCACCGGGCGGCTGGTCAACGTCGGCGGGCGCAAGATCGACCCGATCGAGGTCGCCGAGGTGCTGCGCGAGGCCGCCGGGGTGCTGGACGCGGTCGCCTTCGAGGCCGAGAGCCGGCACGGCGAGCCGATCCTGGCCGCCGTCGTCGCCGTCGGGCCCGGTCCGACCGCGCAGTCCCTGCGCAGCCACTGCTCGGCGGTGCTGCCCTCCTTCAAGGTGCCCTCGGTCCTCCACCTGGTGGACCGGATCCCGGTGAACTCGATCGGCAAGCCTTCCGTCGAGCGCCTGCGGCGGCTGCTCGCCGACGCCCAGAGCAACTGAGCCCCTCCCCCAGCCCAGGAGAACCCCATGGACAACAGCTCCCTCCACACCAAGATCCTCGACCTCGCGGTCGCGGCCGGCGACGGCAGCTTCACCGCCCGCGAGCTCGCCGAGGCCGGCTACTCGCTGCGCGCGGTCAGCTTCTCCTCGCTCTCCTACATGCGCCTGATCGACAGCATCGAGAACGACCTCGGCGTCTACCTGGACCCGGAGGTCGACGCCGAGCACTACGAGACCATCGACAGCGTCGCGGCGCTGGTGGTCGCCAGCGGTGTCGGCGCCGATGCCTGAGGCACCCGCGACCGGCGGCCCCACCCTGGGCGTCGTCGGTCGCGGGCGGCTCGGCGCGGCGCTGCTGGCGGCCTGCCGGGCGGACGGCACGCGGGTTTCGCTGACCGCCTCCCGCGGCGGCGGCTGGCAGGTCGACGCCGTGCCCGACGTCCTCGTGGACGCCAGCGCGCCCGACGCGCACCCGGACGTGCTCGACTACTGCGCGGCGCACCGGGTGCCGCTCGTCGCCTGCGTCTCCAACCTGACGGACGCCCAGTGGACGTCCCTGGCGGAGCTGGCGACGGTGGTCCCGGTGGTCCGGGCCACCAACCTCTCCTTCGCCCACTACCTCCAGCTGCGCATCGCCGAGTTCACCGCGGCCCTCACCCGGGGTCCGCTCGGCGCGGCCACCACCACCGTCCGGGAGCGGCACCCGATCGGCAAGGCGCACCGGCCGAGCGCCACCGCCGTGGTCCTGGCCCGGGCCTGGGCCGGCGCGAGCGGCCGGGAGGTGGCCGACATCGCCGACGAGCGAGCCGGACTCCCCGTCAGCGAACACGAGTTGACCCACACCTGGGACGGCGAGTCGCTGCACGTACGGCACCACGTCGGCAGCTGGGCGGTGCCGGCCAGGGGTGCGCTGACGGCCGCCGACTGGGCCCGCACCGCGCCTCCCGGCCTGGTCACCATGCGGACCGTCTACGACGACCTGACAGCAAGGAGCACGCCATGACCACCGCAGAGGGGCGGCCGCTGAGCCCCGCCGAACGCCGGCTCGTGCTCCAGGTCGCGGTCGGCGCGCGGATGCTCTCCCTCGACGGGCACGACGACTTCAACCAGGGCCAGATCTCGGCCCGGATCCCCGGCCGGGACGAGTTCTTCATCAAGGGCGCCCTGGTCGGCTTCGACGAGGCCGCCCCCGCCGACGTGGTCCGCTGCCCGGTCGACCACACGCTGCCCGCCCCGCCACTGGCGCCCCCGGAGCTGCCGCTCCACCAGGCGATCTACCGGGCGCGCCCGGACGTCAACGGCATCGTGCACAGCCATGCGCCGTACACCCTGCTGTTCGGGGCCACCGACCTGCCGATGCGCCCGATCTCGCACGACGGCGCGTACTTCCGGGACCGGATCGGGCTGTTCACCGAGACCAGCAACACCGTCCTGGACATCGAGACCGGTGACCACATCGCCAAGGACCTCGACGACCACCCGGCCGTCCTGCTCCGGAACCACGGTGGCGTGATCGTCGGCAAGAGCGTGCGGCACGCCGCCGTCTTCGCCCAGGTGCTGGAGCGCGCCTGCCGGCTCCAGCTGACCGCCGAGGGCACCGGCGTCCCGTACGCCTGGTCCACCGAGCAGGACGTGGCCGCCAAGCAGGACTTCATCTACGCCGACCTCTCCGTCCGCTCGTACTGGGACTACGCCGTCCGCCGGGTCGGCCGGCACTGGCCCGAGACCGCCGACTGGGCCCGCGGCTGACCCGCGGGCCCGGCCCGCCACGGGCCGCCCCTCGGGGCGGCCGGAGATCCCCCCACCACCCCCGCAGACACGCACAGAGCCGGAGCGCCATGCCGACCTTGACCACCACCACCGACCCGCCGCGCCACCACCGCGCCCGGGTGCAGCGACGGACCGTCCGGACGCTCGTCGTCGCCGAGGTGATCAGCGGCAGCGGCATCGCCACGGGCTTCGCCGTCACCAGCCTGCTGGCCGAGGACCTCGGCGGGAGCGCCACCCTCGCCGGCCTGTCGCAGACCGCGGCGACGCTCGGCGGCGCGGCCGCGGTGGGGGCGATCGCGGCGATCACCCACGTCCGGGGGCGCCGGCCCGGGCTGGCCACCGGCTACCTGGCCGCCACGGTGGGCGCGGTGGCCTGCGTGGTGGCCGCCGTGGCGCGCAGCTTCCCGCTGTTCCTGGTCGGCATGGTGCTCTACGGCGCCGCCGGGGCGACCGGCCTGCAGGCCCGCTTCGCCGCCGCCGACCTGGCCGAACCGCAGCACCGGGGCCGGGCGATGTCGCTCGTGCTCACCACCACCGTGGTCGGCGCCGTGATCGGCCCCAACCTCACCGGGCCCGGCGCGGCGATCGCCGAACACCTGGGCCTGCCGCCGCTCTCCGGCACCTACCTGTTCGCGGTCGTCGGCTTCGCGATCGCGTTCACCGCGATCGCCGTCCTGCTGCGCCCCGACCCGCTGCTGCTGGCCCGCGGGCAGGACGAGGCCGGGGAACGGGAGAAGCCGCCGCCGCTGCGCACCATGCTGAAGGCGCTGCGCGGCAACCGGCCGGCCGTGCTGGCGATCCTCAGCATCGTCGCCGGACACCTGGTGATGATCGCCGTGATGTCGATGACCGGCATCCACATGCACCACGCCGGTACCGGCCTGGGCGTGATCGGCATGGTGCTCAGCGGCCACCTGGCCGGGATGTACGGCTTCTCCACCCTGTTCGGCTGGGCCGTGGACCGCTTCCGGAGCACCCCGGTGCTCTACGGGGGCACCGCCGCGATGCTGCTGTCGCTGTGGCTCTGCGGCACCGCCGACGGCGACGACGTCGTCCAGCTCTCCATCGCGCTGGCGCTGCTGGGGCTCTCCTGGTCGGCGGTGCTGGTGGCGGCCTCGGTCCTGCTCTCCGAGAGCGTGCCGGTCACCGAACTCCCGGCCGCCCAGGGGTTCTCCGACATGGCGATGAACCTGGCCGCGGCCGCGGGCGCCGCACTGTCCGGCGTCATCCTGGAACGCCTCGGCTTCGCCACCCTGAGCGCGCTGTCCGCGATCGTCCTGCTGCTGCCGCTGCTCGCCCACCCCGCGCTGCACCCGAAGTCCGACCGATCCGCCTGACTCCCCGGCCGCCCCGGGCCTCTCCCTGCGAACGGACCGCCACACCATGACGATCCCCACCACCGTCCACGTCACCCGGCCGGAACCCAACACCTCCACCGAGGTCCGCCCCGCCACCCGGGGCGCGGCCGTCCCGGCCACCCACACCCAGCGGGAGCGCCTGCTCTGGGGCCGGCACGTGCACCAGGTGAACAACAACATCGCGCTCGGCCTGCGCTTCGACGGGCCGCTCGACGTCGCCCTGCTGGAGCGCAGTCTGAACCTGCTGGCCGAGCGCCACGAGACCCTGCGCACCGTCTTCCCCGAGGTGGACGAGGCGGCCGGGGAGGAGCACGTGATGCTGCTGCTCCCGCCGGAGCCGCGCGCCCTACCCGTCCTGGAGGCGCCCGACGAGCCGGCGCAGACCCGCCTGCCGCGCGTGCTGGCCCTGCTCGCCGAGCACGCCAACCAGCCCTTCGACCTGGCCGCCGGACCGCTGTTCCGCCCCGTGCTCGGCCGGGTGAGCGAGAGCCTGCACGTGCTCTCGATGACCACCGACCACATCGTCTTCGACGCCTGGTCGGCCCGGATCATGATCAACGATCTGCTGACCATCTACGCCACCGAGCAGGGCGACGCCGTCCCCGCGCTCCCCGAACTCGGCGTCCAGTTCCCCGACTTCGCGCTCTGGCAGCACGGCCACCTGGACGGCGTCCAGCTGGAGCGCCAGCTCGGCTACTGGCGCAAGCAGCTCGACGGCATCACCCCGATCCCCGCCTCCGGCCTGGCCGACCCGCAGGCGCCGACCGGCGCCGAGCCGGGCGTGACCAAACTGCTCGAACCGATCGGACCGGAACTGAGCGCCACCGTCGAGGAGTTCGCCGCCCAGGAGCGGGTGACCTCGGCCGTGGTGGTCTCCGCGGCGCTCAAGGCGGCCATGTGGCGGCTGCGCCTGGAGACGGTGGGCGAGGACGCCGCCGGCGACGTGGCGACCTTCGGTTCGCTCGCCAACCGGACCCGGCCGGAGACCGACGCGATGGTCGGCTACGTGGCCACCCCGGCCACCTTCCGCACCCGCTTCACCGGCGCGACGCCGTTCGGCGAACTCGTCCGCCTGGAGGCGCAGACGCTGTTCAACGCGATGCGCCACCAGCGGATCCCGTTCTCGCTGATCAGCCGGGAACTCGCCCCCGAGCAGTACGGCATCCGCTTCCGCGAGCCCGGCAGCGTGCCGATCTACCTCAACTTCGACATGGACATGGTGGAGGACGAGCGCGAGCCGCTGCTCCAGCCCACCGGCCTCGGCGTGCAGCCGATCGGCATCCCGATGCCCGAAGTCCCGCGCGGCGGCCTGCGGGTCATCGGCTACCAGCGCAAGGACGGCATCGCGCTCGAACTCCGCTACCGCCACGACCTCTACGGCCGCGACTGGTCCACGCGCTTCGTCCGCCTGATCCACGCGTTCCTGCAGCACGGCGTGGACGCGCCCGGCACCCCGATCGAGGAGCTCCCCGCATGACCGCCACCCACGACCTGCCCCGACTGATCGCCGTCGACCTCGACGGCACCCTGCTGCGCCCCGACTACTCGGTCGCCCCGCGGACCCGCCGCGCCGTCGCCCTGGCCCACGAGCAGGGCATCGAGACGGTCTTCGTGACCGTCCGCCACGCCGCCGCCATCGAGTACATCGTCGAGGCCCTGGACCTGACCGGCGAGGCGATCTGCTGCGGCGGCGCCGCACTCTGGCAGGTGCCGTCGATGGAGCTGACCGAGGCGTCCACGATCGACGCCGCGACCGCGCGCGAGACGGCCGCCCGGCTGAAGCGGGCGCTGCCGGACGCCAGGATCGGCTGGATGCTGGCGGACCGCCGGGTCGGCTACGCACCCGACTACCCCGAGCCGCTGCTGATCGGCGAGTCCTACCGCGCCGACCCCGGGACCATCGACGTCCCGGTGCTCAAGCTCTTCGCCGTCACACCCCGGCTGCGCGAGATCGACACCGCGGAGGTCGAGGAGATCCTCGGCGGGCTGGTCACCGTCTCCCACCACCACAGCGGTGTGGTCGACCTGGTCGCCCACGGGGTGAGCAAGATCGCCGCGCTGGAGAAGCTCTGCGCCGGGCGCGGCATCGCCCCCTCGGAGGTGATCGCCTTCGGCGACGCCCGGACCGACCTGGACATGATCCGCTGGGCCGGCCGCGGGGTGTTCATGGCGAACGCCGACCCCGCCCTGCACGCCGAGGCCGACCTGATCGCGCCCTCCAACGAGGAGGACGGCGTCGCCGTCGTCCTGGAGAACCTGCTGCGGTCGCAGCACCCGACGCTCACCGAGGTGGCCCGATGAAGGTCCAGCGCATCCTGCCCACCGAGGAGGCCGCCGACCTGCTCGACCTGGTCCGGGACCTCACCGCCAACGAACTCGCCCCGAGGGTCGCCGAGTTCGAGGCCAACCACGAGTTCCCCCGGGAGGTCGTGCGCACCCTCGGCAAGGCCGGACTGCTGAGCCTGCCCTACCCCGAGGAGTACGGCGGCGGCGGGCAGCCGTACGAGGTCTACCTCCAGGCGCTGGAGGAGGTCGCCTACCACTGGCTCGCCGTGGCCGAGTCGGTCAACGTGCACAACCTCGCCTGCTTCGGCACCGCCACCTACGGCACCCGGGCCCAGCGCGAGGAACTGCTGCCCGCCATGCTCGGCGGCGAACTCCTCGGCGCCTACTGCCTGTCCGAGCCGGAGGCCGGGTCGGACGCGGCCTCGCTCACCACCAAGGCGGTCAAGGAGGACGGCGGGTACCGGATCTCGGGGACCAAGTCCTGGGTCACCCACGCCGGTTACGCGGACTTCTACAACGTGTTCAGCCGGACCGGCGGGCCGGGCGCCCGCGGCCTCTCCTGCCTGGTGGTACCCGGCGGCACACCCGGCATGGTGGTGCACGAGCGGGAGAAGAAGCTCGGCGTCTGGTCCTCCCCCACCGCCCAGATCGGCTTCGACTCCGTCCAGGTCCCCGCGGACCGGCTGATCGGCCGCGAGGGCAAGGGCTTCCTGATCGCGATGGGCGCGCTGGACTGCGGCCGGCTCGGCATCGCCGCCTGCGCGGTCGGCCTCGCCCAGGCCGCCGTCGACTACGCGGTGCGTTACGCCAAGGAGCGCCGGCAGTTCGGCGAGCGGATCATCTCCTTCCAGGGCATCGGCTTCATGCTGGCCGACATGGCCACCCAGGTCGCCGCCGCACGGGCGCTCACCCTGGCGGCCGCCCGCCTCAAGGACGCCGGCCTGCCCTACTCGCTGGAGGCGGCCAAGGCGAAGCTCTTCGCCACCGACATGGCGATGAAGGTGACCACCGACGCCGTCCAGGTGCTCGGCGGCGCGGGCTACGTGGCCGACCACCCGGTGGAGCGCTGGATGCGTGAGGCCAAGCTGCTGCAGATCGTCGAGGGGACCAACCAGATCCAGCGGCTGGTCATCGCCCAGGGCCTGGCCTGACACCGCGGTGTGGTGCGCCCGGCCGGACCGGTCGGGCGCACCACACCGTCACGCTCTCCCGTGCGGGCCCGGACTCCCGACAGCGCCGCGGGGCGGGCGCTCCGGCGCAGCCCGGTGCTACGCGCCGGGGTGCGCCGGCAGGGCGAGCCAGCGCGACCAGGAGATCTCGCGGCCGACGAAGCGCGGCCGCCCGAACGGCCAGTCGGCGGCGATCCACTCCGGTACCAGCGCGTCCAGCGCCCGCTCGACCCCGCTGCCCACCAGCTCGTCCACCACCCACCAGGAGATCTCGGCGTCCGCGCCGGCCCGCTCCGGCGGGTCGATGTAGACGCAGCCCAGCAGGGCCGTCTCCGCCGTGTCGAACAGCGCGTAGTTGAAGGACTGGTGTGCGGCGATCTCCTTCTCGTGCCGCAACAGGTCGGCCTGATCGGCCTCGTAGGTCATCGTGGCCGCGGGCCAGCCCCAGGCCGGACCGAAGAGGGTCCACAGCCGCTCGCGCGAGCCCATCACCGCCGGATAGTCCAGCGGGGCGTCCGCCTCCCGGATCGGCCGCAGATGATGACCGCCACCCGGCAGCGGCACCAGGACGGGGTGGACGAAGTCGTCGGGAAGCCAGTTCATGGCGCCCGACCGTAGCACCGCGCGGGCGTCCGGGCTCCTGGATTTCCCCCCGCACCCCGCCCGGTGGTCACCGCCGGGTCCAGGCCTGGCACGCCATCTCGTGCCAGGTCGTGCGCACGGCCGCGCCGCCCAGCGTGAGGTGCTGGCTGGACCAGGTCCGACAGCACCCGCCCGTCACGCGCGGCCGGGCCGGTGCCGCCGGCCTCGCCACGCGGACCGGGGCGGCCGGGGAGGCCGGGGAGGCCGGACGGCGCCGGCGTGGTGGACCACTGGTCGAAGGTGTCGTCATGCCGCAGGCTCTGCCCACGTCGCCGGGGCACCGAACCCCGCCGCCACTCGAACGGCCCAGCCCAAACCGCCCCCAGGCGTACGCTGCGCCGCACCGGACAGCCGGAAGCCGGGCGGGCGTGCCCGCCCGGGGGCGCCCGGCGTCGACGGCCGGGGACCGACGGATAATGGCCTGGCCGCAGGCCGCCCGCGCCGGTGGCAGTGACCGACGGAGAGGCGGAGAACCGATGACCCTGGACGAGGGCCGACGCGTGAGGCTGGCCGAGGACCTGGCGATCGGTGAGGCGGTCGCCGGGGAACCCGGGGCCGCCGTCGGGTTCCTCTCGCTGGGGGCCGGGGCGGAGGGCACCGTCGAGCGGGTGGACGGGGAGCTCCCGGAGAGCACGGAGGTCCGCGAGTACCAGCGGCTCAAGGCACTGTTCGAGGACTACGGGCACACCATGCCGGCGGCGAGCCGGGAACGGCTGGAGACGGAGATCGCCGCGCTGGAGCCGGCGTGGGCCGCGTACCGGGAGCGGGGGCGGCGGGTGACGGTCCGGGTCCGGCTGGACAGCGGCTTCGTCCTCGACGGGCTGCACCAGGACGTCCTCGCCCCGCTGTGACGCAGGGCGTCCCGGTGCGACGGCGGCGGCCGGGGTTCCCCTCGGCGGACGGAGACGCCCGGTAACGGGACGGCCGGTGGCACCGGTGCCCCGTCCGGTCGGCAAGGGCCGGTCTCCCGCGGGCAGCGGAGGAGCCGGGGCCGGCTCCGGCCCGCACCACCCGTACGCTGGTGGCCGGTCCCCTCGCGTCGACGAGCGCGAGGGGGCCGACCATCTTCGCAGGCCGTCCACCGCCGGGGCGGGTGGAGCGGGGCCGGGGCGGGGCGGGTGGAGCGGGGGCGGCATACGATCGGCGGGTGTCGGAACGCAACGATCCCTCGTCATCGGCTCTGTCGGCCTCGGTGGCCGCAGCGGCCTCGTCCGTGTCGTCCTCGCCCTCGTGGTCCCGGTGGTCCGAGGACTCCACCCTCTCGATCGGCTCGGTGGCCTCGGTGCTGTCGATCGGTTCGGTCGGCTCGGTGCTCTCGGTGGGGTCGGTCGGCAGCGTGCTGTCGATCGGCTCCGCCGGTTCGGCCCTGTCCGTGCTGTCCGCCGGGTCGTGGCTCTCCCTCGGGTCACTGCTGTCCGCCAACTCGCGCTGGTCGGTGCTGTCCTGGCGCTCCCGCCACGGGCTGATGGCCGCCGGTGCGGTGGCCGTCGCCGCGGGCGCCGTGCTCGTCGGCGGTCCGCGGCCGCGGCGCGCCCGGTAGTGGCCGGCCCGCGCCCGACGCGCGCTTCGCTGCGGCGGCTGGTACGGAACCCGGCGTTCTGGTTCGTCGCCGTGCTCGCCGTGATGTGGCCGGTCCTGCGGCTGATGCCGCCCGAACAGGTGCTGGCACTGCGGGAGTGGGCGTCGACCAACCTCGACAACCTGCGCCTCTGGCCGTCGGGGCACCCCGTCGAAGCCCTGACGGTGTCCGTGTTCGTACCGCAGAGCACCCTCTGGGTGTGGCCGGTCTTCGCGCTGTCCGTGTTCGCCGTGGTGTCGGCGCTCGGCGCCCGCCGCGCGGTGGCGGGACTGGCCCTGGCCCACCTGACCGCGACCGGGCTGACGGAGGCGCTGGTGTGGTGGCGCATCGAGCACGGCGAACTGCCCGCCGCCGAGGCGCACGTGCTGGACACCGGCCCGTCCTACGTGGTGGTCGCCGCGCTGGCGGTGGCGATCGTAGTGGCCCGTCCGGCGTGGTCGCGGGCGGTGTGGCTGGTGATGCTGGCGGTGGCCGCACCGGACCTGCTGTCCGGGCTCGGGGACGGCGAGGTGTCCGCGGTGGGCCATGTGCTCGCCTTCGCCGCCGGCCTGGCCATCGCGGGCGCCCACCGGCTCGGCCTGCCACCGGTGGCCCGCCGGGCCCGTCCGGGCACGGCGCCGGCCCCGTCCGGAGGCCCTCGTCGCTGAGGCGCCGCCGCTCCGGGTGGAGGCTCCTCGACGGGCCGGCCGCCGCAGGTCGTCCCACGCGCGGGGGCGCCGGGCCGGGGACACCGAGAGCCCGTGCCTGCGGGCCGGGATCGTCTGCCGTCAGAATGCGGTGCGGTCGGCGCTGCGGGGGTCGTCGGCCGCCGTGTGGCCGTCGTAGAGGCCGGTGCGGGCGAGGCGGCGCCAGGGGCGGACGAGGTGCAGGGCGGTGTGGATGTCGGGCGCGGTGCTGTCAAGGTCGAGGTCGGCGATGGCGAGGCCGGGCCGGCCGTCGCCGGGGCAGCGCGCGAGCCAGCGGCCGCCCGGGGCGACCAGGCCGGCGGGGACGGTGGCGCTGTACTGGGCGGGCAGGGCGTAACCGAGCCAGTAGGAGTGGAGGTTTGCGTAGGCCTGGGCGAGGGTGGCGCGGGCGGCGTCGTCGACCATGACGGAGAGCAGGACGCAGTCGACGTCCGGGGCCTCGTACTCGGCGAACAGGGCGGGGAAGTTCGCCTCGATGCACAGGGCGGTTCCGAAGCGGATGCCGTCCACGTCGAAGACGAGCGGGTCGGTGCCCGGGGTGTAGAGGTAGGAGAGCTCCGTGTGCGAGAGGAAACGCTTGTCGTAACGGGCGCTGAGGCGGCCCTGGTCCGAGACCACGTAGAGGCTGTTGTGCGGCCGGCCGGGGGCGGTGAGGGGGTGGATCGAGCCGAACACCGTCCACAGGGCCAGCTCCCCCGCGAGCGCGGCGACCGCCTCCGCCTCCTCGCGCAGGACGTCCCAGGCGGCCCCCTCCCAGTTCGCCGGGCCGAGGCCTCCCTCCGGGCGGCCGGCGACCGCGTGCTTGTCCGGGTAGACGAGCGAGCCCTCCGGGAACTGCACCAACCGGACGCTTGCACCCGCCGCCTGACGCATCAGCGCCCGCATCTGCCGCCCGGCGCCCCGGATCGCCTCCTCGTCCCGCGGGTCCTCCGGGACCGTGCTCTGCGCCACCGCCAACCGCAATGTCCTCGCCATCGGGGGACGATACAACGCCACGGTCGCCGGCCCTGGGGAACGGCCGCGGACAGGCCGCCGATGACCGGATCCCGCGCGAGGATCAGGCCACCGACCGGCCCACGTCCCGCGCCCCGGCCCGACGGACGAGCCGCGGCCCCGCCCTCCGGGTGCCGCGGCTCGCCGTTCCGGACCGGGGAGGTCAGCGGGCGAACTTCTGCCGGGCGGCCGGGGTCACCGGGGTGAAGAAGTTCACCAGGTTGCCGTCGGGGTCGCGGAGGAGGAGCGAGCGGTTGCCCCAGGGCATGGTGGTGGGCTCGTTGACGAAGTCCTCCACGACGCCGGTCAGGTCCCGGTGCACGCGGTCGACGTCGTCGACGAGGAACTCGATGACGACGCTGCGGTTCGCGCCCGGCTCGGCGGAGCCGGGCGCGAAGAGCGGGACGGTGCGGGTGCTGCCGATGGCGAGCGCGGCCGTGGCGGTGGTGAGTTCGGCGAAGTCTTCGTTGGCCCACTGCGCCGTCACGCCGGTGGCGCGCTCGTAGAAGCCGACCAGTCGTGCGACGTCGGCCGTGATGACGCGGATCGAGACGAGGTTCACGGGTGTTTCTCCTGGGGTACGTCGTGCTGTCGACCACACGTTATGGCCGATACCGGACAGAATCGGCCCGGTATCGGCGAGTGGATTCCGGGCCGGCCGCGACCGGTCATCCCCTGGTCGAACCCCATCGGCGGAGGGAACCGCCCGGACCCTCGTTGCGGGCGGCAACCCGCTTGCCGGGGGCCGGAGTTACGGCCTTCCCGAGGCGTAGCGGACCGGTGACGTACCGACCGTGGCCGTGAAATCGCGGGTGAGGTGGGCCTGATCGGCGTAGCCGAGGTCGGCGGCGAGCGCCGCCCAGTCGATGTCGGTACCGCGGTCGGCTCGCTCGGCGGCCTCGTGCAGGCGGGCCCGGCGCAGCACCCACTTCGGGGTGGCCCCGACGTACTCGGCGAACAGCCGCTGCAGGCGGCGCACGGTGATGCCGAACTCCTCGGCGAGTTGGTCGACCCGGCGCAGATCGGTGGTGCCGGCGATCCGCTCGACCATCGCGGCGACCTGCTCGGCCACCGGGTCGGGCGCGGGTGTCCGGGCGAGCAGGAAGGCGTCCACCCGGGCGGCGAGGGCGTCGAGGTCCCCGGCACCGCGGAGCACCTCGTCGTTGAGCCGGTCCGCCCCGGGGCCGAAGACCTCGGCGGCCGGGACGACCCGGTCGGCCAGGTCGGCCACCGGGCGGTCGGTGAACGGACGGAAGCCGCCGGGGCGGAACTTGGCGCCGAGCACGTGGCCGGTCCCCTCCAGCCTGCGGACGAAGAGGGACTTGCCGACCCCGTGGACGTGGGCCGCCGGCGCCTCCAGGACGAGATGGACGCTGGGGTGGACGAGCACCTTCTGCTCGTGGGCGGGCAGGCCGTCACGGTTCCAGCGCACCAGCCAGTAGAACTCGACGAAACGCGCCAGCTCCGGGGCGGGCTCGTACCGGATCAGGCTGATCGCGGCCGCGGCCCGGTCGGGATGGAGCACTCCGCGTCCGAGGTCCGGGAAGGTCATGCCGCCAGGCTAGCCGTCGCGTTTGTTCAAGACGGCGCCCGGCCCCCGGGGCGAGGATCGACACATGAACGGTCACGCACTCCACCCCCTCATGTCCCGCGCCGCAGCGGAGGCCGCGCGCATCGCCCGCGGTGTCCGACCGGAGCACCTGGACGGGCCGACGCCCTGCACCGCGTTCGACACCAGGACCCTGGTCAACCACTGGGTGCTGTACACCTCCCACGGCCTCGAACGCCGGGCACGCCGGGAGCCGCTGCCGGAGGAACTGGTGGCGCGCGACTTCACCGCCGACCCCGATTGGGCGCTCGCCTACGCGGACCAGCTCGACCGCGCCGTGGCGGCCTGGTCGGACCCGGCCGCCTGGGAGGGGGAGATCGATCTGGGCGGGATGTCGGTGTCGGCGGCATCGGTCGCCCGGATGGTGGTCAAGGAGATGGTGCTCCACGGCTGGGACGTCGCCCGGGCCACCGGCCGGCAGGCGGACGTCGACGACGATCTGGCCCGTCTGGTTCTCACGGTGGTCGAGGAGAACGCCGAGATCTACCGCCAGTACGGCGGCTTCGCCGAGGCGGTGCCGGTGGCCGCCACCGCCTCGTCCCTCGACCGCGCCCTCGCCGCCTCCGGCCGCGACCCGGGCTGGGAGCGTTCCACGGGCTGAGTTCCCGACGGCCGCCGTCGGTACGCCGGTCGAACCGACGGAGGGCGAACCGACGGCGGCGCAGCGGCCCTCGCGCGGCCGCGAGCGGCGTGAGCCACTGGAAGCCGACCGGACGGCGCCGCCCGGAGGTCGTGTTCCACCGCGGCTGAGATCCGCAGCCGAGACCCGCGGCTGAGCCGCGGGTCTCGGCTGCGGGTGCCCGGGGCCGTGGTGCGCTCCTGGCCCGGGCCGGACGCCCGGGCCAGGGGTCGCTAGGCGAGCCGCCCGCCCGCGTTGCGGATCAGTCGCCGGAGCACCTTCACGGCGGTGACGTAGTCCGCGTCGTCGATGCCTTCGTGGAGGGCGGCGCGGATCGCGGGGGCGTTGCGCGCCAGGTCCAGGCGGGCCCGCTCCCCCTCCTCGGTGAGCCGGAGCCGGTCCCCGGTGTCCCGGCTCAGCCAGCCGCGCTCCAGGAGTACCGCGGCCTCCGCCGCCAGATCGTCCTCGGGCCGGAGGTACGAGGCCATCGCCTCCCGCAGCTCGGACAGCGTCATGCTCGCGCCGTCGGGCGAGATGTCGTTCACCGACAGATTGCGCAGCAGCCAGAACTGCGGCTGCGTGTAGCCCTTCTCGGCCTGCCGGGCCCGGGTGAACGCGATGAGCGACTCGTAGGCGACACCGGTCCAGTAGGCGGCGGGCTGGCCGGCGAGTTCGACGTCGGACATCTGCTGGGTCGTCATGGGGGTCCCCTCGTGGTGCTCAGGTGGAATCCGCGGGCCCGGCACCTGCCGGGCGGGTCATACGACGACCGTAGAACCTCAAGTCCGGTTGAGGGCAAGCCGGCCCGAGCCGGTCGGACGAAGCCACTCTCGACGCCGCCGGTCCGGATCCGTCGTCACCGAGGGCGCACCGCAAGGAGATCTCCGTTCAGAACAAGTTTGTTGCGCAGACCTGTCTGCATGACAACTCATCCTGGCCCGGCCGCGGGCGACCCTCGCCATCTCCTGACGATGCAACGGGACCTGGTCCGCCGTGTCCGCCGTGAGCAGCGCGGAGCCTGGTTCCCGCTCCTGGTCTTCGCCGCGGTGCGGTTCGGCGCTGCGCCGGTGGTCCGCTTCGGCCAGGGCGACAACGTCCGGCTGGCGATCTGGTACTACCCGGTGGCGTTGGGGCTGGCGTTCGCCCTGATCGGCTGGTTCTACCTGCGCCGTTCCGCCCGGCTCGGTGTGGGCACCCGGGTCGGTCCCTACCTGGCCGTCGGCCTCGTCCTGGCCGTCGGCCTCGTCCTGGCCGTGCTCACCACGGGTTACCAGGTGTGGGCGGCGCTGGGGACGGCGCCCTACCCCCACTTCCGCGAACCGACGTTCCTCTACACGCTCTACAACGTGGTCGGCCGGATCCCCCCGACCGGCTGACGGGGAGGGCCCGGCGCCGTGCGGCCCGCCCTCGGCGTGGGGGCGAGCCGCACGGCGCCCCCGGGCGGGGCGGCGGTCGGGTCCGTCCGTCAGAGGTTCAGGTCTGGGTGGAGCCGGGCGACCGTCCACACGCGCCGACGGCGCAGGGCCAGCGAGGTGAGGACCAGGAACAGGACACCGAAACCCGCCAGAACGGCGATGTCCCGGATGACATGGGAGGACGGGCCACCGCTGATCGTCACCCGGAGCCCGTCGACCAGGTAGGTCATCGGCAGGAAGGGGTGGACCGTCTGGAACGGTGCCGGAGTGGTCTGCATCGGGTACAGGCCGCCGGAGGCGGTGAGCTGCAGGATGAGCAGGACCAGTGACAGGACGTCGCCCGCCGTACCGAACGCCGTCCGCAGGCAGTGGTCGATGGCGATGAACGCGGCGGCGCCGACCGTGAGGAGCAGGACGGTCGTCCACGGGGCGGCGGCGTGCAGCCCGAGACCGGCGCTGACGACGCCGTAGAGGATCACGGCCCCGAGCACGCCCAGCGCCGCGGCCGGGAGCCAGCCCGCCACGGCGACGGTGGAGGCCCGGGTACGGGCGGCCAGCGCCCGGGTGTTGACCGGTCGCAGGAAGAGGTAGGCGAAGAGGCCGAACACCCACAGCGCGATGCCGAAGAAGAACGGGGCCAGTCCGCGGCCGTACACGCCGGCCGGGTGGAGGTTCGACCGGTCGATGGCGACGGGTGTCCCCAACACCTCGGCGGCGTGTTCCAGTTGGGCCGAGTCCAGGACGGGCACCTGCTTCTTCCCGTCGTCGATCACGGTGGCCAGGGTCGTGGCGCCGTTGTGGGCCTGGTCGGCGGCGGTCTGCAGCGCCACGGATCCCTGCTGGAGGGCGGACAGCCCCGTGGACACGGTGGCCGTCCCGGCGGCGATGCTCCGGGCGCCGGAGTCGACCAGGGCCAGCGGGGTCTGCGCGTTCTGGGCCGACTGCTGGACGGCCGCGGCCGTCCTCCGGAGACCGACGGCCTGCTGGAGCGCCGCGTGGGCGTTGCCGGCAGCGGTGGCGGCGTGACCGTCGATCTGCCCGGCCGCGGCGTCGGCCGCCGTCACGTCCTGTTGGAGGCGCTGGAACAGGGGGTCGTCGCCCAGTCCCGGGTGCGCCGCGGCCAGGTGGTCCAGATCGGTCACCGCCTTGGCGGTTCCCTGCTTCACCGTCGACGTCGCGATGTGGACGGCGTCCACGCCCTGGGTGACGAGAGTGGCCGCGCTCACCACGGCGTCGGCGGCCGCGCCCAGCGGCGGCGCGGCCTCGCCGAGGGCGGTGGCCGCCGCGTGCACCTGGGTCGTGGCCTGGCTCAGCTTCTGGGCGCCGTCGGCGAGCTGGGTGGAGCCGGACCGCAGCGTGGCGCTCGCGCCCGCGGCGGCTGAACTCCCCTGCTGGGCCACGGTGGTGGCGTTCACCAGCCCCTGAGCCGCCTGCGCCGCCGTGTCCAGCTTCCCGCCGATGTCCGCGAGCCGACCGTAGACGCCGCGGACATAGGCCTCGTGCGCGGCGGAGTTGACCTGCTCCTGCAGCTTCGCTTCGACGACCTCGGTCATGACGCCCGCGATGTAGTTGTTCGCGTCGTTGAGCAGGATGTGGATCCGGGCCTGTTCGGGCTGGGTGTCGGGGCCGGTGGCGAGGCCGGCGCTGAAGTCGGCGGGGATCCGGATCGTGAACGCGTAGCGCCCGCGCTCCAGGCCGTCGCGGGCCGCGGCCTCGTCGACGAACGCCCAGTCGAACTGCCGCGAGGCCTTGAGCTCCGTCACCACCTGGGCGCCCGCGTCCACCCGCTGTCCCTGCCGGGTCTCGGCCGGGTGGTCCTCGTTGACCACCGCCACGGGGATGTGCCCCGTCTTGCCGTAGGGGTCCCAGTTCGCCCACAGGTACATGGCGCCGTACAGCAGCGGGACCAGGCACAGCACGAGCGGGACGAAGCGCCTCAGTGGGCCCCGGAAGCCGCGCAGCTCCAACACGGCCAGCCTGATCGCGGTCATGCGTCCTCCTCGCCCCGGCGCGCGCCGGGGCTCCCGCCGTCCGGTTCCCGCCGCCCGAGCAACCGCCACGACCGACGCGCCGACGCGTCTGTCCCGTCTGGCTCGGCTGCCCTGTCTGCCTCGTCCGGCTCGTCTGGCTCGGCCGGCTCGCGTGCCCCGTCCTCCTCGGCGGCCGCCGCCGGCCGCTCGGGCAGGTGGCTGCGGCGGGGCAGGGCCACCAGCACCGGCGCCGGGTCGAGGCCGGCACCGGAGGCGGGAGGGTCGAGGGCGCCCGCCAGGACCGTGCAGCCCACCCGGCAGACCCGCCCCACGAGCTGCCAGGCCCGGACGCGTTCGTCCGCCGGGCACCCGCGGTCCACGTCGTCCGCGACGATCACGGCGGGGCGCGTGGCCAGAGCGAGCGCGAGGGCCACGCCCAGTGCCTCCACCGGCGGCAGGTCCCGGACCAGCGTCCGGTGGTCCACGTCGACACCGAGGACCGAGAACGCCTCCCCGAGCTGTGCTCTGCTCAGCCGGCGGCTCAACCAGCGGCGCTCGTCCACCAGCTCCCGCACCCGCAGATCCGGGTCCAGGCCGAGGGCGGGCTCCGCACGGGCCACCGCCACCAGGTCCCTGACACCACGGCCGTCGCGGGGCAGGACGTGCCCGCCCACCCGAACCGCTCCGCCGTCCAGCCGCATCCGCCCCGCGAGCGCGAGCAACGCCGTCGTCCGGCCCGAGCCGCCCGGCCCGTGGAGCACCAGCAGCCCGCCGGGTTCCACCTCCAGGTCCAGATTCTCGAACACCGCTCCCCGGGGCCCTCGCACGCTCGCTCCGCGCGCGACCACGTCCATGCCGGCAATCTCCACTCCCAGTGGGTAACCCGTCCGTGCCGCGCCATGTCTGTCAGACCGGTCACACTCCCGCGTCCGCGGACCGCGGTCACCCCTCCCGGCCGGGCGGCGGGAGGGCGGACTGCCGGGCCGCGCACAAGCTACCCACGGCACGGCGGAGTTGGGCGGCCTCGCAGTCGAAGCACATCGGCCTCCCCGTAGCGCCATGGGCGGCGCGGCGAGCGCGAGGCTGTCGGCCGGCGGTCGGCCGTGCCCGGTCGACTGGGAGCTGGCCGGCGCACCGACCCTCGACACCATGGGGCACCGAGGGCATCAAGGAGGGGGTGCGGATCGGCCTCGGGTTGGGGCTGCTGCCGCGCCGGTCGGTCCGGCTCGAACTCCGGCACGGGGTGCCGGCCGAACTGGCCGTCAGCCCCACGCCCGAGGCCCGCACGGTGACGGTCGACTGGACCCTGGCCTGGCCGCTGACGGCGTACCAGCAGCTGCCGCTGCCAGTCCTGCGGGAGGTGACCCGGGCGCCGGACCACGACCGGTCGACGCCGCAGGGACGCGGCGGTGGAGGTGCCGTCAAGCGCCGATCGCCCTCTCAGAGGCGCAGGTCCGAGCAGCACGAAGTGATCGGTCGGCCGTGCCATGACGCCCTCCCCTCCGTGGCGTCCGGGGCCGTCCCACCCCGGGAAGGGCACCCACCAGCCACGGAGGGCCCCGCCGAACCGCCGCCCGCCGCGGCCCCCGACGTCGAGCGCCGACTCGAACGGGCCCTTCAGTACGGCAGGGGGCCGCGCCCGGCGCGCACCTGACCCGGGGGAGGACCCGGGGGATCCGCGTGCCGAGGGCGGATCCTCCGGGCGGTGGTCAGTGCGCCTTTCGGTGGGTCCGGCGGGTGGCGCTCCTCATCCGGAGCCGGTAGGCGAGGAGGAGTCCGGCGATGAGCAGGGTGCTGCCGGCGGCCACGACCAGCGGGATGCGGCTGGAGGAGCCGGTGTGCGCCAGGACGTAGTCGTGGTTGTCCCTGTCCGTGTCCGTGTCCGCCTGGGCGAGAGCGTCGTCCACGGTCGGGGACGGGGTGGGGAACGCCGTCCCGGGTGCTGCCGCTCCGGTCGTGGCGGCCGGGGTCCGGGCCGACGGGGACTCCTGCGCCGGCTCCGAGGCGGAGGGCCGTACGGGCGGGGGTGACGGTGCCGGCTTCGCGGTGGTGGCGGGCGCCGGCACGGCAGAGGACGACATGGTGGGAGCCGGTCCGGCGGGGGTCGGTGCGGCCGTCGGGTTGCCGGCGGCCGGGGAGATGGAGGTGATGGAGACGTCGTCGTAGTAGATGACCACGGGGGGCGTCCCGCCGTTCACGTATCCCTTCTCGGCCTTCCAGTTCGGCCGGTACAGGCCGATCTTGTGATACGGGGCCGTGTCGCGGTGGGGGGCGTTCGTGGTCCGGCTGTAGTCGTTGGGGCCCTGGTGGGAGCCCACCAGGGTGCCGTCGAGGCGGGCGGTGAGCGAACCGGGTGTGGTGGCGGTGGACCAGGTGATGTCGAAGGACCACTGGTTCCAGTGACCAAGTCGTACGGGCCCGAGGTCGTACCTGGCCTCGTTCAGGGGACCCGCCCCCTCGGTCCAGTGGACGAGCATCAGCCACCTGTCCGCCTTGACCGCGAGGACGACGGCGGGGGTCGTGCCCTCCCCGCCGTGCCATTGGGACACGATGGTCTGGGCGTCGAAGGACGTCCAGTCCTGCGGCAGGTAGTTGGCGAAGGTGTAGCGGTAACTGCCGTACGGCAAACGGCTGGTGGCGATCTCGGCGCGGTAGGAGTTGCCCTGGTCCGGCATGGTGAACCGGGCGGCCTTGCCGCCGTGGCCGCCGGGCGCCGCCACGACGTCCACCGAGCCCTTGCCGTCGATGCCCTCGCGGGGCCACACGGCGGTGTTGCCGGACTCGAAACCGTCGCTGAAAGGGACGGTGGTGGACTCCGCGGCCGCGACGGGGCCGACGGAGACGCCGCCCACCGCCAGGACGGCCGTCAGAAGTACGGCGGCCCGACGGCTGCGGCTGTGACGCTGGGACATGGACCATCCTTGGAGCTGAGGAGTGACGGCTGCGGTGCGGTGCGGGGACCCACGCCGGGGAGGGTGACGCGGACCCCCGCACCCAGCTCTCTCCGGACACGCCTGGCATATGCGGTGAGAGCCGACTACCGGTAAGAGACGGGCGTCTCGCCGCCCCGTCCCGGCCCGTTACCCACGTGTTATCGATGGCCTTCGGCCCACCGGTAGACCGCCGACCCGTCGGACCGTCCGAGGTAACGAACCGGCCAAGCCGCGGGCCGGGGCTCTCGCTCGGTACTCCCTCCTGGCTCATGACGACGCCCGGTCGGTGCGCAGGGCGCCACCGGGCGCGGACCTACCCGCACGCCCGAGGAGAACCGTGGGAAGTCAGCCCTCGCTCATGTCGCCGTCCCCAGCGACGAGGCCGCCTGTTCCGCCCCGACCCTTCTCAGGCGCTGCGCGCCGGCGGCCCCTCGGTCACCTCGAACACCTGGTCCGTGCCGGTGACGTCGAGCAGCCGGACCACCTGGTGCGAGGGGCGGGCGAGAGCCAGGAGAGTCCCGCGCTGCTCGGCTTGCAGGCGGGCCCGGAGCAGCTCGTTGAGGCCGCTGGAATCGCAGAACGGGACCGCCCACAGGTCGACGAGCACCACGGACGGGGCCGGGGTGCGTAGCAGGACCTGGTTGAACACGGCATGCAGGACGTCGACTTGGTCGATGTCCAGGTCCCCCGAGACCTCGATCACAGGCCCGGTACCGGTCTCCCGGACGACGGCCGCGATCTCACGCCCTGGGGTATCGCTCACGGTGGCCCCTCTTTCCGCTGTCTCGCATCGAATGGACACGACGATCCTAGAGGGGGTCCGACCGCTGGTGATCCGGCGAAGCCTCTGTCCACCGCCCCGTCTCGTCAGTGATCGAGGCCGGGGTGTGCGGCGCCTGTCGGCCCCTGGGTGGGCGATCCCCGCTGGGGCCGCCGGTCGTCGCGGCGGGCCTGCCGTCCACCCGCGGGCACGCTGCCACACACCCGCCCGACTCGACCGGATGCGGCCGCCCGCCGTCCGGGCCTCCGCGAGCCCGGGCGTCCGGAGGCCGGGGCCCCGCTGGTCAGGGCAGAGGCGTGCCGCCGGTGGCGTTGACGATCTCGGCGGTGATGTACGAGGACTCCTGGGAGGCGAGGAAGACGTAGGCGGGGGCCATCTCGGCGGGCTGGGCGGCGCGACCGAGCGGGGACTGCTCGCCGAAGTGCGCGACCTTCTCCTCGTCCATCGTCGCCGGGATCAGCGGCGTCCACACCGGGCCGGGCGCGACGGCGTTCACCCGGATGCCGTCGGGCGCGAGCTGCCCGGCCAGGCCCTGGGTGAACGCGACGATCGCGGCCTTGGTCATGGCGTAGTCCAGGAGGTGGGGGCTGGGCTTGTACGCCTGGACGGAGGCGGTGTTGATGATCGAGGCGCCTTCGCGCAGGTGGGGCAGGGCGGCCCGGGTAGTCCAGAACATCCCGTACAGGTTGGTCCTCATCACCCGGTCGAACTGGTCGGTGGTGATCGCGGCGAGGCCGTCGGGCTGGGACATCTGGTAGGCGGCGTTGTTGACCACGATGTCGAGGCGGCCGAACACGTCGACGCAGCGGGCCACCAGCTCGGCGCAGAAGTCCTCGTCGCGCAGGTCGCCCGCGACGGCGAGGGCGCGCCGCCCGGCGTCCTCGACCAGCCGGGTGGTCTCCGCCGCGTCGGCCTCCTCCTCGGGGAGGTGGCAGAAGGCGACGTCGGCGCCCTCGCGGGCGAAGGCGAGGGCGACGGCGCGGCCGATGCCGGAGTCGCCGCCGGTGATCAGCGCGACGCGGCCGGCCAGCCGGTCGGCGCCGCGGTAGCTGTCCTCCCCGTGGTCGGGGCTGGGGCGCATGGTCTCACCGCTGCCCGGGTGGGGCTGGGACTGCTCGGGGAACGGCGGCTGCGGCTGCTGGGAGGTGGGGTCCTGAGGGGTGTGCTGGTCGCTCATCACGGCGGATCCGGTGCTCCTTCGGAGTGGGTGCGTCGGGTTCGGGGCGAGTCTGGCCCCGCGCGGGGCCGTTCGCGCGGTGGGACGGGCCGTGCGGGTGGTCCGTGCGCCGCCCGGGTGTCCGCGGCGGCGCACGGGGTACACGTGCGCCCGACCACGGGCCGTCTACCCCGGAAAGGAACGCGCATGGACGCGATCGTGCTGCTGAAGGAAGACCACAAGACCGTCGAGAGCCTGTTCAAGGCCTTCGAGAAGGCCGGCGACCGGGCCTTCGCCGAGAAGCGCCGGATCGCCGACCAGGTGATCGAGGAGCTGACGGTCCACGCCGTCATCGAGGAGGAGGTCTTCTACCCGGCCGCCCGCGAGGCCGCGCCCGACACGAAGGACCACGTGCTGGAGAGCGTCGAGGAGCACCACGTCGTCGTGTGGATGCTCTCCGAGCTGGCCGGCATGGACCCGGAGGACGAGCGGTTCGACGCGAAGATGACGGTGCTGATGGAGAACGTCCGCCACCATGTCGAGGAGGAGGAGAAGGAGTGGTTCCCCGAGGTCCGCAAGGCGATGGGCCGCAACCGCCTGGTCGAACTCGGCGAACAGCTGGAGGAGGCGAAGAAGTCCGCCACCCGCGACCCCCTCAAGGTGCCCAGCGCCACCGCGTGACGGGGGCGCGAGATGTACGGGAGGGTGTCGTGTCGTCGCCGTCGAAGGTGAGAGGTTCCGCTGCTTCGACTGCCAGGGCGCGGCGGTGACACGTTCGTTCACGGGGGATCGTGTGGTGAAACCGAACATCCGCCCGTGAGCATCCGGGGGGATGCGGTGGGAGGCCGTCCTCGGGGCCTCTCCGCTCTTCCGGCCCGGCGTGTTGTGCTCGCCGGCGCCGGGCCTCCCGGTGTGCAGAGGAGCAGAGGAGCAGAGCAGCAGCCCGGTGGGCCGCCGGTCAAGGGCCCACCGGGCTGTCGGCTTTCCGCTGGTGGGGCGGCACTCGGGGGAATCGTGCCGGTGCGCGCGGGGGATCCTACGGCTCGGTCGGGCCGCCCCCGCCAGGCCCCCCGGAAGCATCCCCCGACAGACCGTGACGGAATGTCAAAGCGATCTCGTTCACGTCCGATCTCTTGACGCTCGTCGGCATGAGGGTCTTCCATGTCACTGCACGTCTGAACCTGTTGCATTCCGTTTCCTTCTGTTGTCATGGTTCCGTCTGTGTGCGCCCGGCACCCACCCCTCCGCCGGGCACCTCTCGTCCCCGGGCCTCGGGTCCGGCCACCTGCCCCCGTCGTCGTGACTTCCCCACCACCACCAGCAGCCCGGCCGCCCTACCGGCCTGCGACGCACCCCTCCTTCCGCGCAGAGTCGCGCGTCCCCCACTGGAGCCGTCATGTTCACCACGCCCCAACGCCGAGCCGTGGCCGCCACCGGCCTCCTGCTCACCTTCGGTCTGAGCAGTGCCTGTTCCACCGGCCAGGAGTCCACCTCGGCCTCGGGGGCGGACGCCCCGGTCGCTCCGGTCAGCGGGAAGATCTCCATGACCTACCTCCAGAAGCAGGGCGACCAGGAGTACTTCGTCGGCGAGGCCGAGGGCGCCAAGGCCAAGGCGACCGAGCTCGGCGTCGACCTCAGGATCGTCAACCTCGGCAGCGACGCCAACAGGGCCGTCAGCGAAGTCCGGTCCGCCATCGCGCAGAAGAGCAACGGCCTGATCGTCGTCGTCCCCGACCCGGCGGTGGGCCCGCAGGTGGTCCAGGCCACGCGGGACGCCAAGGTCGCGCTGCTCACCTCCGACGACCAGATCTGCGCCACCGGCCCCGACCCGTCCACCTGCGCGAAGCAGAACCTGGTGCCCCGGATCGGCTTCTCCGGCGCCCAGATGGGCGGAGAGGTCGGCAAGCGGGCCGCCGAGGAGTTCAGGAAGGCCGGCTGGAACCCGGCCGAGACCCGCACCATCTCCGCCTGGAAGCAGGACGTCACCGTCTGCACCGACCGCGTCAAGGCGGCCAAGGAGGCCTTCGCCGCCGGCGCCAGCGCCGGTGTCCAGAACATCGACGTCGCCACCGACAACACCCCGGCCGGCGCGCAGGACAGGATCGCCGCGACCGTGACCGCGAACCCCGGGGTGAGGAACTGGGTCGTCTGGGGCTGCAACGACGAGAACGTCCAGGGCGGCGTCACCGCGCTGGAGAACGCCGGCATCGGCCCCGACCGGGTCATCGGGGTGGGCCTCGGCGCCTACCTCGCCTGCAAGGACTGGGCCGGCGGCAGGCCCACCGGCATGAAGGCCGCCCTGTTCATCAACGGCAAGGACGTCGGCGCCCTGGCCGTCCAGACTCTGTACGACAAGCTCAAGAACGGCAAGGACATGCCCGCCGAGGCCTTCGCCCCCACCACCATGGTCAACGCCACCACCTGGCAGAGCAGCGGCGTCACCTGCCACTGACGTCGTTCAACGGCAACATCGCCAACCTGAGGCCTCGCCGCCTTCCACGCGCTGCTGCCCACCGGCAGGCCCCGCCCCGCCCTGGCCGAGTACGCGCTTCTCTACGAGCCCTTCGACGCCGAACTCGTCAAGATCCTCTCCGGCCAGGACACCAGCACCGGCCTCGCCAAGCCAACGTCGTGACCGAGGCGGCGAAGCTCCTCCCCGGCTACACCACGCCCTGACCCGGCGGGCGGCCCCCGGCCGCGGAGCCTCCCGCCGGGTGGCGCCCCACCGCCGACCGTCGGAGCGAACCCCCGGGGCCCGAGCCCCGGGGTTCGCTCCGCCCGCGCGGTATCAGGGCCGCGCGGGACCGGACCGGCGCCGGATCAGGGCAGCGGGGCGCCACGGGCGGCGATCCACAGCTCGTACCACTCCTCGTGGCTGAGCTCCGGCTCGCGCAGCACGGCGTCGCGGCAGGCCGCGATGCGTTCGGGGCGGGCGGTGCCGATGACCGGCGCGATGCCGGCCGGGTGGCGCTGGAGCCACCACAGCACGATCGTCTCCGGCGTCGTCCCCCTGCGCTCGGCGAGCCTGCCGACGAGTTCACCGGCCGGCGTCGGCTCGCTGCCGGTGAAGCGGCCCCGGGCCAGGGCGCCCCAGGCCTGGAGCCGGATCCCGTGGGCGGCGCAGTACTCGACCGTCCCGTGCGGGAAGCCGTTGGAGGCGGCGGCGGAGGTGTTGACCAGGACGCCGGCCTCGACCCAGTCCCGGCGGTCCAGGCTCATCTCCAGCTGGTTGACGACCAGGGGCACGTCGAGCACCGACTGGAGCCGGGCGATCTGCGCGGCGCTCATGTTGGACACGCCGAACCGCCGTACCAGGCCCTGCCGGTGGAGCGAGCCGAGGGCCTCGGCGATCTCCTCCGGGCCGGCCAGCGGGTCGGGCCGGTGCAGCAGCAGCACGTCGAGGCTGTCGGTGCGCAGCCGGGTCAGGCTCTCCTCCACCCGTCGGAGGATGCTCGGCCCCCGCAGGTCGTAGTGGCCCGGCCGCCCGCCTTCGGGAAGCCTGATACCGCACTTGGTCTGCAGGGTGATGCGCTCCCGCAGGCCGGGGGTGCGGGCGAGCACCTCGCCGAAGACCGCCTCGGACTTGCCGTACCGGTAGATGTCGGCGTGGTCGAAGGCGGTGATCCCGGCGTCCAGCGCGGCGCCGACCGCCGCCTCGGCGTGGTCGATGTCCGTCGCCGTGTACGGGCTGTCGTCCCAGCTGCCGCCAAGGCCCATGCATCCGTACAGGACGCGGTCGGCGGTGGCCCCGGTCATGCCGCTCCCCCGATCAGGTCCGCCAGCATCTCCGCGACGGCGAGCACCGGAAGCTGGGTGTTCGCCGCCGGGACGGTCGGCAGGACGGAGGCGTCGACGATCCGCAGGTTCGCCACGCCGCGTACCCGGGCCTCGCCGTCGACCACCGCCAGGGGGTCGTCCGGCGCTCCCATGGCGCAGGTGCCGACGGGGTGCCAGTAGGCGCCGAGCCGGCCGCGCAGGTCCTGGTCGGACAGGTCCCGGGCGGGGTGGCCCCGGACCGGACCGGCCAGTGGCTTCAGGGCCGCCGTCGCGGCCATCCGCTCGACGATCTCCAGGCCCGAGCGCAGGACGGCGAGGTCGCGGCCGCCTTCGTCGGTGAGGAAGCCGGGGTCGATCTCGGGGGCCGTGGCGGGGTCGGCGGACGCCAGCCGCACGGTGCCGCGCGAGGTCGGTTTCATGACGAAGGCGGAGATGCCCGCCTCGTACCGGCCCGGCGGGAGCTTGCCGAACAGCGGCGGGCCGGCGACGGGCAGGATGTGGAGGTCCCAGGAGTCGTCCGGGCAGAGTTCGCCGGCCGCCCGGACCAGCATCCGGCTGACGTACAGGTCGCCGTCGGCCTCCTTCGCGGCGAGCGCCGCGTTCAGCTCGTCGGTCGGGGCCAGCGGCACGAAGACGCCGGGCTGGTCGGTGAGGTTCGATCCGACCCCGGGGAGGTCGATCTCGGGGCGGATGCCGACCGTCCGCAGGTGGTCCGCCGGGCCGACCCCGCTGCGCATCAGCACCGCGGGCGAGCCGAAGGTGCCGCAGGCCAGCAGGTAGGCGTCGGCGACGAGGGTCTCGTGCCGGCCGCCGATGTCGACGCGGACGCCGCGGACCCGGCCGTCCCCGATGTCCAGCCGGTCCACGGCGGCTCCGGCGAGGACGGTCAGGTTGGGCCTCGCGCGTGCCGCGTCCAGGTAGGCGAAGGCGGCGTTGTGGCGCACTCCGTCGAAGGCGTTGAGCAGGGGCGTGCCGTAGCCGGGCCCGCCCGGGGTGCCCATGTCCACCTCCCGGAAGCCGAGTTCCGCGGCCGCCGCCAGGGCGGCGCGGCTCCACGGCGAGAACTCGCGCTCCGGTACCCGGCGCAGGCCCATCTGTTCGACCGCCGCGAGGCGGTACGGCTCCAGCGCCGCGGCCGTCCAGCGCGGACCGCCGGTCCGGGCCCACTCGGCGTGGTCGGCCTCGGATCCCCAGGTGTTCCAACAGCCGTTGATGCAGGAGGAGCCGCCGAGGACGCGGGCGCGGATGCGGTGCGCCGGGGCGTGCCGCTCCCACACCTCCTCGCGCGGCAGGGCGCGGGCGTTCAGCACCTTCGCCGGCCAGTCCTGCCGGTCGGGGCCGAAGTCGGGACCGGCCTCGACCAGGCAGACGGTGCGGTCCGGGTCCTCGCTCAGACGGGCCGCCAGCACGCAGCCGGCCACTCCCCCGCCGAGGACGATCACGTCGTAGCCGGCCGGTGTGCCCGTCACGCGCCCGCTCCCGCCGCCGCGGCGTCGAGTTCGGTGAGGCGGGCGAGGAGTGCGTCCCGGCCGATGGAGTCGGTGCCGGTCGCCGGCACGGTGCAGGCGTAGGCGCCGGCGATCGCGCCGTACCGCGCGCAGCGCGCCGCCGGCTCACCGGACAGCCAGCCGAGCAGGAAGCCCGACGCGAAGGCGTCGCCCGCGCCGTTGGAGTCGATCACCGGTGCGGGCGGGGTGACGACCGGGACGTGGGTGATCTCCCCGTCGGCGAGCAGGTACGCGCCCTCGGCGCCGGCGGTGGCGACGACCACCCGGGCCCGGCCGCGTTCGGCGATCTGCCGCATGGTCCGCTCGGGGTCCGCCAGGGCGGTGGTGGACACGAACACGACGTCGGCCTCGTGGGCGAACGGCTCGTGGTAGGGGTTGGTGCCGTCCCAGTTGTGCAGGTCGGTGGAGACGGTCAGGCCGGCCTCGCGCAGCAGCGGCAGGGCGAAGGCGCAGGGATGGGTGATCGAGACGTGCGCGTGGCGGCTCACCGCGGCCAGCGCCCGGACGGTCTCCTCGGGCAGCCGGTCCGCCTCGTGCGAGCGGCTGTCGTCGTAGAGCGAGAGGCGCCGCCCGTCGGGGCCGACCAGGTTGACGGCGCGCTTGGTGCCGCCCGGCAGCGGGACCTCGGTGAGCGGGATCCCCCGGTCGCGGTGCAGGGCCCGGATCAGGTCGCCCGCGTGGTCGGCGCCGATCATGTCGAGGTGGTGGGTGCGCAGGCCCAGCGCGCTCAGGCCGAGGGCGACGAAGTCGCCGGTCTGGCCTGCCCGCATCTCGATCCTGGGCACCATGTAGCTGTCGGCGAACGGGAGCGGCAGCTCGGGCACGTACACGATCGTGTCGACACCGGCGCCTCCCAGGACGAGGACGTCTGTCTCGGTGCTCATGGGTGTTCCTCTCGGACGTAGGGTCCGGGTGGCGGTGGCCGTGGGCCCCCACCCGGTGGTGGGCCGCTCCCCCGGCAGGCGGGTCGGCGGGGCGGTGCGGCGGACGGGCAGGGTCCCGCGGACGGCTCCGGCGGAGCCGTCACCCGGTCGAACGCGGGGCCGCCCCGGACCGTCACGGGGTGGCCGGCAGGTCCCGGTAGACCTCGGCGACGGCACGGGGGCCCGGCAGGGCGGCCAGCTCCTCCAGGGTGAGCGGCCGGCCGGCCGGATCGGCTATCGGCAGCCGCCAGTTGGGGTACTCGTCGACCGTGCCGGGCAGGTTCTGCGGGCGGCGGTCCCCCACCGTGTCGGGCAGCCAGACGCCCAGCAGCTTCGCCGGGGTGAGCGCGAGGAACCGGTGCAGGCCGAGCACCTCCCGGCTCGGCACCTCCGGGCCCGGCACCTCCCCGGTCCGCGGGCCGGGTGCGCCGGGTGCGCCGAGTGCGCCGGCCCGCTCCGCCTCGGCGAGCCAGCCGGCGCTCTCGGCCGCCGCCGCGGCCGCGGCCTGCTCCACGGGTTCGGCGAGCAGGCCGAGCTTCTCGTGCAGGCCGACGTGGTCACCGTCCAGCCAGGCGGCGGTGCTGGGCAGGTCGTGGGTGGTGAGGGTGGCCAGGCAGCCGTCGCGCCACTCCTCGGGCGGGAGCGGACCGGAGCGCTGTTCCGAGCCCCCGAGGTACTCGAAGCGCAGCACGGACGTACCGAGGATCCCCCGGTCCGTCAGCTCCTCGCGGACTCCGCGCTCGACGGTGCCCAGGTCCTCGCCGATCACCATGCTGCCGGCCCGGTGCGCCTCCAGGGCGAGCACGCCCAGCATCGCCTCGTGGTCGTACCGGACGTAGGCGCCCTCGGCGGCCCGCGCCCCGGCGGGTACCCACCAGAGCCGGAACAGCCCCATGATGTGGTCCAGCCGCAGTGCGCCGGAGCGGTGCAGCGTGCCGCGCAGCACCTCGGCGAACGGCGCGTACCCGGCCTCGGCGAGCGTGTCGGGCCGCCAGGGCGGCAGGCCCCAGTCCTGGCCGTGCGGGTTGAAGTCGTCGGCCGGGCAGCCGACCGTCATGCCCTCGGCGAGGTAGCGCCGCAGGCTCCAGGCGTCCGCGCCCTCGGGATCGACGCCGACCGCCAGGTCGTGCATGAGCCCGATGGCCATGCCCGCCCCGGTCGCGGCCCGCTGCGCCTCGCCGAGCTGTTCGTCGACCAGCCAGGCGACCCTGCGGTGGAACTCGATCCGGCCGGCCAGCTCGCGCCGGGCGCCGGCGACGTCGGGCCCGTCGGGGCTGCGCAGCCCGGCGGGCCAGGACCGCCACCGGGTGCCGTGCACCTCGGCGAGGGCGCACCAGGTCGCGAAGTCGGTCAGCCCCGGCCCCTCCGTGTCGGTGTACCGCCGGTAGGCGGCCTGCCGGGCCGCGTCGAGCGGTACCCGGTGGAGGAGTTCCAGGGCGCGGAACTTGAGGTCGCGGACGGCCGCCCGGTCGATCAGTGCGCCGGTGAGGACGGCCTCGCGCAGCCGGCCCCCGCTCGCGGCCAGCTCCTCGACGGCGGCCCGGTCGGCGGGTGAC
Organism: Kitasatospora sp. NPDC022856; assembly: GCF_055561235.1. Classification (NCBI taxonomy): domain Bacteria; kingdom Bacillati; phylum Actinomycetota; class Actinomycetes; order Kitasatosporales; family Streptomycetaceae; genus Kitasatospora; species Kitasatospora sp. NPDC022856. The sequence goes on from NZ_JBVHHE010000014.1 coordinate 171,786, forward strand.
AGGGCCGCGTACTCGGGTACCGCCTCGATGCGCAGGTTCATCGGGTCGGGGTAGCGCCGGCTGCCGGGCCGGTACGGGGACGGGTCGGGCAGCGGGCCGGGCACGTAGGCGTGGAGCGGGTTGAGCTGGACGAAGTCGGCGCCGAGGGCGCCGGCCCAGCGGCCCAGGTCGGCCAGGTCGCCGAGGTCGCCCATGCCCCAGGAGCGCGCGGAGAGCACCGAGTAGAGCTGGGCCAGGAATCCCCAGCCGCGCCCGGCGGGACCGGCCAGCCGGGTGGGCGCGACCAGCAGCGGGGCGGCCTCCCGCCGGCCGGCCCGCTCGGCGTGGAGGGTGTGGCGGCCGACCGGGAGTTCGGCGAGGTCCGTGCCGAGGTCGCGGACGGGCCTGGTCCGGCCGTCCTCGGTCTCGACCAGCAGGTCGGTGCGGGGCGGTGTCCGCAGGTCGGCGCGCGGGCGTCCGGAGCGGAGCACGACGCTGGGCGGGAGCAGGCGTTCGGCGAGGGCGCGCCGGCGCTCGGAGAGGGCCGCCCGGACGGAGCCGCCGGTGGCGGCGTCGACGCCCAGGGCGGCCAGCACGGCCCGCAGCGTGTCCGGGGGAGTCTCGATCCGTCGGCCGACGTCGGTGGTCCAGTGGGTGGAGACGCCGTGCAGTTCGGCCAGTTCGGACAGCTCACGCGTGGGCGACATCGGTCGGACTCTCCCGTCGGTCGGTGGTGGATGGGGCGGCGGCGGGCCGGCCGGCGGCGGATCGACCGGCGTCGGGCGGGAAGAACCGTTCGAGCACCACCGCGACCCCGTCCTCCTCGTTGCTGGGGGCCGTTTCGTCCGCGCGGCGCCGGAGTTCGGCGTGGGCGTTGCCCATGGCGACTCCGTATCCGGCCCACTCGATCATCGGGATGTCGTTGGGCATGTCGCCGAACGCGATGGTGTCGGCGGGGGTGAAGCCGAGCAGGGCGGCCGCGGCGGCCAGTCCGCTCGCCTTGCTGACTCCGGCGGGGAGCAGCTCCACCAGCCCCTCGCCGGAGTGGGTGACGGCGACCTCGTCCGCGCAGACCCGTCGGGCCAGCGCGGCGAGCTCGTCGTCGCCCAGGTGGTCGTGCCGGATCAGCACCTTGTCCACGGGCCGCGCCCAGAGGTCGTCCGGGCTCTCGGCCAGCCGCCAGCCGTGCCGCAGGCGGCTCTCGAACCCCGGTGTGACCAGGAAGTCCCCGGTCAGGCCGGCGGTCACCACCGCGAGTCGCAGCGGCCCCGCCTGCTCGGCGATGCGCGCGACCAGGGGTCGCACGGTCGGACCGTGCAGGCCCTGCGAGGACAGCAGCCGGTCGGCGCCGACGTCGTAGAGCTGGGCGCCCTGGCCGCAGACCGCCAGTCCCCGGTAGTCGAGTCGTTCCAGCAGGGTCCGGCAGCCGGCCGCTGCCCGGCCGGTGACCACCAGGTGGAGGGCGCCGGACGCCTCGGCCCGCGCGAGCGCGGCCCGCGTCCGGGCGGAGAGGCTGAGGTCGCCGCGCAGCAGGGTCCCGTCCAGGTCGGTGGCGACCACCCCGAAGGGCGGCGGACGGCGGCGGGTGGGTGCGGTCATGGGTCAGTCCCTCTCCAGTCCGGCGCCGACCGGCGTGACCCGCCGGGGGGTTTCCAGCGGGCACTCGTCCCAGGCGGAGCGGCCGTCGCGCAGCCGCAGCAGGAGGACCAGCGGCCCCTGCGGCCGCTCGCGCAGCACGGTGGTGAAGTACCCCTCGGCCCCGGCCAGCCGGTGCTCGCCGGTCGGCAGTACGAGCAGCACGCTCTCGGCGTGCGGCAGGCGGTAGTCGATCCGCAGGCCGTCGCCGACCGGCTCGACCAGGCAGCGCCCGTCCACGAGGGCGGTTCGGCCCGGGTCGTCCAGGAGGACGGCGAGTTCGGCGCAGCGGGCGAAGTCGGCCCTGGCGTACGCGGCGGCGAACAGCTGCTCCAGCGCGGTCCGGTCCACCGCCGGCACACATCTGCGGTAGTTCGCCAGGTCACCGCGGCCGAGCGCCGATTCGGCGATCTCGCGCCGGTGGGTGACCCAGTCGGTGTCGGCCAGGCTCTCGAACCAGCCGTACCCGGCGGCCCGCTCCGGCGTCAGTCCGGGCAGGACTCCGGCGGCGGCGGCCGCGAAGGTCGCCAGCCGGGTGGTGGCGGCCTTGCGCCAGGTGAAACGGCGGGCGAGCGCACGGGAGTTGTCGGAGAGGCGGCGGTACTCGGCCGGGTCCTCGCGGTGGATCCGGGCGGCCTCCAGGATCCGGTCCGTCAGGGCGGCGGCGAGCAGCGGGTCGTCCTCGGTGAACGAGCGGGGGACGGCGAAGCCGGTGACGTCCGGGTGTTCGCGCGGCAGCTGGTGCCGGTAGTGGGTGGTGACCTCCTGTGCGGTGCCGATCGGCACCGCGCCGCAGGCCATCAGCTGTCCCTGGGCGATCAGGAAGGAGTCCAGCTCGAACTTGGACGGGAAGAGGCAGAAGTCGGCCGCCACGGCCTCCCGGTGGAGCACGTCCTCACCGGCCATGGACCAGTCCAGCCGGACCCGCCCGGGGTGACGGTTCGCGACCTCCTCGAAGAAGGGGTCGCCGACCGGGCTGACCACGCCGTCCCCGCCGGCCGCGACGGCGCAGCGGACGACGAAGTTGATGTCCGGGTCGACGGCGAGCACGGCGTCGATCGCCCGGAACAGTTCGACCTGCCCCTTGTGGTGCACGGAGAAACGGGCCACGTGATAGAAGGTCGGCAGGGCCGGGTCCAGCCCGCGGGCGGTGAGCAGTCGCGCGCGGTCGGCCCCGGCCGGGTCGCGGGCCAGCCAGCCGTCGGGCACGGCGCAGCCGCCGACGAACTGGCGGGCCGCCGACTCCCGGACGATCCGCGCGACGGTCAGGTCCTGGAAGGCGCGTTCGAAGGGCGTGTGCCGGAAGGTGGAGTAGAAGTCCAGCTGACCGGGGGTGAGGAAGTCCAGCAGGTCGCAGTTGGCGGCGACGAGCGCGTAGTAGCCGATGCCGTCGGCGGTGGGGCGGTCGGCCAGGTGGGTGCTCGGCAGTTGGGAGGTCATCGCCGCGGCGAGCCGGCCGGTGGCCGGCGGGTCGGCGAGCGCGTCCAGGTCGGCGTCGGTGTCGAACAGTTCCAGCAGCCGCTCCAGCTGCGGCCGGTGGACCTGCTGGTTGATCGGCATGTTGCTGGCCAGGGTGCTGACCACCAGGAAGCGCGGGTCGGTGCGCAGCACCGGCGGCAGCAGGTAGTGGTAGTAGGGCTCGTAGGCCTGCACCACCGCGGGCTCCGCGCCCAGGTCGAGGTGGGCGCGCAGGAAGCGCAGGCCGGAGACCTGGAAGACGAGCGGCTTGAAGAAGGCCAGGTCGTGGCCCTCGCTCGTGCGGGCCGGGTAGATCCGCTCGGGCAGCAGGTCGAGGTACTCGTCGGACAGGAAGTAGATGTCGACGCCCTCGTGCCGGAGCCGGTGGGCGCGGGTGGTGAGCCGCAGTTCGAGCTCGGCGGGGTGGCCGGGCCAGACGGCGCGGTCGAGTACCAGCGGCACGGTGTGCCGGTCGACGTGGTCCAGTTCCTCCAGCTCGTAGTGGGCCCTGAGGTGTTCGAGGCAGCCGTGCGCCGGGGTGATCACGGAGACGCGGTGGCCCTGGTCGGCGAACTCGCGGGCCAGGTTCCACACCAGTGAGGCGAGGCCGCCACGCATGAGGCGGATGTCGAAGCCCACGCTCTCGAAGGCGAATTTGACGATGTGCACCGCCGGGTCCTCTCTGTCGTCGCGTCGGTCGTGCTGTCTCAGGCCTCGCCGGGGGCGTGCAGCGTGAGCAGGGTGTGCGCGGCCAGGGTGGCGGCGTCGGTGATCCGTCCGGACCGGACGAGGGCGCGCCATTCGTCCGGATCGGCCCAGCGCTGGACCATGTCCGCCTCGGAGGCCTCCCGCTCCGGCTCCCCCGCCGTCAGCTGTTCCGCCAGGAAGACGTGGCAGCCCTGGCTGGAGTAGCCGTAGGCGACGTGCAGCCGGCCCAGGTAGGTCATCCGGGCGGCCCGCAGGCCGGTCTCCTCGCGCAGTTCGGCGCGGGCCAGGTCGAGCGGGGCCTCGCCGCGGTGGCCCTCGGGCCAGGAGCCCTGCGGGAACTCCCAGTACCGGCCGCCGGCCGGGTAGCGGTACTGCTCCACCAGGTGCACCCGGCCGTCCTGGCGGGGGACGACCAGGGCGTAGTCGGGTTTGTCGACCACCCCGTACCGGCCGGCGCTGCCGTCGGCCCGTTCGATGTCGTCCTCGCGGACGGTCATCCACGGATTGCGGTAGACCTCGCGGGAGCGGACGGTGCGGATCACGGGTTGTCCTCCAGCAGGGCTCGGGTGCCCTCGGCGACTCCGCGCACCCGCAGGCCGTGGGCGGCCAGAAAGCCGGCCAGCCGGTCGCTGGTCAGGCAGGTGTTGGTGGGGCGGCTGGCGTAGCGGCCGGCGGCCTTGGGCACCTTGCGGACCAGCGAGCGGGGCACGCCGAGGCCGTCGGCGACGGCCTCGGCCCAGGCCGCCCGGGAGATCCGGTCGGGGCCGCCCAGGTGCAGCAGCGGGGGCGCCGCGCCGGCCAGCGCGGCGGCGGTGACGGCGGCGACGTCCTCGACCAGGACGGGTGTCGTCCACTGGTCGTCCGGGGCCTCCACCGGCTCGCCCCGGCGCAGGCTGTGGGCGCAGGCCGAGAAGAAGTTGAGCCACTTCCCCGCGTCGGCCGGCTCCCAGCCGTAGATCAGGCTGACCCGCAGCACGGTGGCGCCGGGTGTGCGTCCGACGATCCGCTCGGCCCGCAGCTTGGCCCGGCCGTAGGCGTTCGCGGGGGTGGTGGGCGCGTTCTCGTCGTTGGCCGGCGAGCTGCCGTCGAAGACGTTGTCGGTGGAGATCAGCACCGTCCGGCAGCCGGGTGCGGCGGCCGTGAGGTTGGCCGCCGCGGCCGTGTGCAGGTCGGCGGCGCGTTCGGGGTTGGCCTCGCACCAGGTGACGTCGGAGGGGCCGTGCACGAGCACCAGCCGGTCGGGGCGGACCTGCTCCACCACCCGGGCGCAGGACCGGGCGTCGGCCGCGTCGAGCGCCACCCAGGGGGCGGGCGGGGCGGTGAGCGGGTGCCGGGAGGCCAGCACGGGGCGGTCGCCGGAGGCGGCCAGCCGGGTGGCGACGGCGCGTCCGACGAAGCCGCTGCCGACGATCAGGGTGCGGGTCACCGGGCGGCCACCGCCTGCCGGGCGGTGCCGCGGGCGGTGAGCAGCCGGCCGGCGCCGATCAGCCCGTGGTCGTCGTCCGGCTCGCCGAGGACGACCATCCGGCCGATCTCCTCGGCGCTCAGGCCGAAGCAGCCGAGCCGTCGGAGCTCCTCGGTGAGCAGTTCGACGAAGCGCGGGCCGACGGCCAGGGCGAAGCCGCCCATCAGGACGTAGCGCCGTACGCCGATCGAGGCGAAGACGGAGGTGATCGCGGAGGCGAGGTGGGCGAGGCCGCCCCGCAGCACGGCGGTGGCGAACGCGTCGCCGGCGCGGACGGCGGCGACCAGGGCGCGGTTGTCGAGCCGCGCGGGGTCGGGCGCGTCCTGCGCGAGCCGGGAGCCGGCGTAGCCGGCCGGGTCGGCGAGGGCCGCGCGGCGGGCGGCGGCCTGCATGCCGCGGCCCGAGGCGATGGCGCCGAGGTGGCCGCGTCCGCCGCAGTCGCAGCGCGGTGCCCGCGGGGACGGGTCGCTCGTCCAGTGGCCGAGCTCGCCGCCGTGCCCCTCGGGGTCGAGCAGCACCTCCCCGGCGCGGTAGACCTTGCTGCCGATCCCGGAGCTCACCGTGATCAGGCAGAACGGCTGCCGGCCCTCGGTGGCGACGTACCGCCAGACGGCGGCCGTCAGGTCGTTGACGACGACGACCGGGAGGCCGAGCCGCTCCTCCAGCAGCGGGCGCAGCGGCAGCGGTTCGCCGCGGCCGCCCCAGACGGTGGGTGCGGTCGTCACGCGGCCGTCGGCCGTGACGGGGCCCGCGAAGGCGAGCGCCAGGGCGCTGCTGCGGTGGCGCCGCACGGCCCGGCCGGCCAGTTCGGACAGTTGTGCGACGATCCGGTCCTGCAGTTCGGGCACCGGCGCGCCGGGGTGCCGGTCCATGCCCTCGGTGGGGGTTCGGCGGATGTCGGTGAGCGCGTCGGTGGCGGTGTCGTAGCGGGCGATCCGCAGCGTGGTTCCGCCGAGGTCGGCGACGGTGAAGGCGGACTCAGGCACGGGCCCCTCCCCGGGCGTACTCCATGGGCTGCACGTAGCCGTCCTCCAGGACGACCGCCGAGTCGATCTCGGCTCCCGCGGGCACGCTCGCGCCGGGCAGCAGGACGCTGCGGCGCACCACCGCCCCGGCGCCGATCCGCACGCCCGGGAAGGCGACGCTGTGCTCGATCCGGCCGTGGTTGGCCAGGTCGGCGGGCACCACGCTGCGCTCGACGCCCGGGGCGCGGACGACCAGGCCGCGCGCCGTCGCGGGCCGGACCGTGAGCGGCAGCCGGTCGAGGGGCAGGGTCGGGCCGTCCCCCACCATGGCCAGGTGGGCCCGGTGGTAGCGCTCGACGGTGCCGATGTCCTCCCAGTGCCCGGGGACTTCGTAACCGAGGATCCGCTCGCCCCCGGCGAGCATGGCGGGGATGACGTCGCGGCTGATGTCGTGCTGCCAGTCGGTGCCGTCGAGGTGTTCCAGGTAGCGGTGCAGCACCGTCGCGTCGAAGACGCAGAAGGCGGCGAACACCAGGTCGCTGGTCGGCTCGGCGGGCTTCTCGACGAAGCCGGTCAGCCGCCCGGCGGCGTCGAACTCGACCATCCCGAAGAGGTGGACGAAGCGGCGTTCGATCCGCTGGTAGGCCACGGTGAGCGCGGCGCCGGTGCGGCGGTGCCGCTCGATCAGCGGGCGGTAGTCGAAGCGGTAGACGTGGTCCGCGTGCAGCACCAGCACCTCGCTGGTGCCGGGGCCGAAGACGTAGCGGGCCTTGCGGATCAGCGCGTCCGCGGTGCCCCGCTCCGGCGGCCCGTCGGGGCGGACGAGCGCGCTCGCCCCGCCCTCGCGGTAGGCCCGGTCGTAGGGGCCGAAGTGCACCCGGAAGCCGGGGCGCCACCACGTCCGGTGCAGGTCGTCCATCAGCTGCTTCTCCTCGTACTGGGAGAGCAGCAGCACCTCGCCCAGGCCGGAGGCGGCGGCGTTGGCGAGCGAGAAGTCGATCAGGCGGCAGGCGCCGCCGAAGGGCACCAGCGGCTTGAGCCGGCCGTGGCCGAGCCGGCCCATCCGGCGGCCCTCGCCGCCGGCCAGCAGGACGGTGCGCACGGAGTCAGCCATGTCGGATCACGTCCCAGGTCGCGCGGCCGGTGGTGAGGGTGAGCAGGAAGTGCAGGTCCTCGCCGGGGGCCGGCAGCGGGCAGGTGAACACGTCGCCGCTGCGGTCGAGCTGGTGCACGATCACCTGACGGCGGCCCGGTCCCGGCGGGGCGAGCCGGACCAGTTCGACCCGCTCGGCGTGCGGCAGCCGGTAGACGATCGAGCCGTCCTCGACGGTGCAGCGCCCGTCCAGCCTGGCGCGCAGCGCCGGGTCGCGGTCCGCGGTCGGCTCGCAGCGGACGAAGTCGGCGCGGGCCCAGGCCGCTTCGAACAGGGCGCGGTCGGTCGCCGGGTCCGGTTGCTGGCAGCGCCGGTGGGCCTCGGCGTCGCCGAGCCGGGCGGCGGCCCCGGCCACCGCGGCCCGGTCGCTCTCGTACGCCTCGTCCGGCAGCAGGTCGAACCAGCCGTGCCGGAGCACGCGGTCCAGGCCCAGCTCCGGCGAGCGTCCCTCCCAGAGCGGGGTGAAGGCCGCCACGTGCAGGTCGGCGGCGTGACTCCAGGTGAACCGCCGGGCGTTGGCGACCGCGTTGGCGCGCAGCCGGCGGTACTCCTCCGGCCGCTCGCGCAGCAGTGCCGCGGCCTGGTGGATGCGCCCGGCGAGGGCGTCGGCGAGCAGGGGGTCGTCCTCGGCGAACGAGCGGTTGACGGCGAAGCCGGTGGCCCGCTCGGCCTCGGGGCCGGCCAGCGGGTCGGCGACGTGTCCGAAGTGCGCCATGCCGCGCTGGGCGGTGGCGATCGGCACCGCGCCCGCGGCCATCGCCTCGCCCTGGGCGATCAGGAACGTGTCCATCTCGAACTTGGACGGGAAGAGGCAGAAGTCCGAGGACGCCGCGTACTCGACGATCCGCCGCTCGTCGACGCGCTGCCACTCCAGGTGCACGCGGCCCTCGTGGCGTCGCACCACGTCGTGGACGTAGGGGTCGTCGATCCCAGAGTCGCTGATGCAGCGCAGCACGAAGTTGGCGTCCAGGCCCTCGTTCAGGACCCGGTCGACGGCGCGGAACAGTTCGACCTGCCCCTTGTGGTTCACCGCGTAGCGCGCGTTGTGGAAGAAGGTCGGCCGGGCGGGGTCGAGCCCGAGCCCGCCCAGCACGGCGGCCCGGTCGACGGCGGGCGGCTCGCCGGTGGTCCAGGTGTCGCCGACGGCGCAGCCGCCGACGAAGCTCTTGTGGGCGTTGCGGCGCACCGTGTCGTGGATCGGCAGCCGGGTGAAGAGCTGTTCGAAGGGGGTGTCGGCGAAGTCGGTGTAGAACTCCAGGTGGCCGGGTGAGAGGAAGTCGACCAGGTCGGCGTGGTCGGCCACCAGGTCGTACACCCGGACGTGCCCCGGGCCGTACTCGTAGTGCAGGTGCGTGAGTTGCTGGTAGCCGCTCATCACCTGCTCGTGCTCGGTGAGCGGGTGTCCGGCGTCCTCGGCGGGCAGCTCGACCCCGGCGCCGAGGAACTCCAGCAGCCGTTCCACCTTCGGGCGGTAGACCTTCTTGGTGATCGGCATGTTGCTCTGCACGGTGCCCACCACCAGCTTGTCCGGGTCGTGGCGGAACGCCGCGGGCATCAGGTAGTGGTAGTACGGCTCGTGGGCGTGCAGGACGGCCTTCTCCTCGGCGAACCGCTCGCGCACGAAGCGGATGCTGTCCACCTGGTAGGCGAGCGGTTTGAAGAAGACCAGGTCGTGGCCCTTGCTCTGGTAGGGCGGGTAGAACCGGTCGGGCAGTTCGTCGAGCAGCCGGTTGGAGAGGAAGTAGAGGTCGACGCCGTCCAGGCGCAGCAGGTGCGCGGTGGTGGTCAGCGGGATCCGCACCTCGGCGGGGAAGCGCTCGCCCCAGGTCTGCGGGTCGAGGACGAGTGGCAGCTCGTACTCGTCCCGGTAGTCCAGGGTCTCCAGGTCGTGGAGGCGCCGCAGGTCGTCCAGCCGGCCGTGGGCCGGGGTGACGATGGAGACGCGGTGGCCGCGGTCGGCCAGCGCCTTGGAGAGGTTCCAGAGGTAGACGGAGGTGCCGCCCTGGATGAGGCGGTGGTCGAAGCCGCCGCACTCGAAGTAGGTCTCGATGATGTGCACGGGTGTCAGTCCTTCGCCGCGGAGGCGGGGAGGCGGGCGGCCTCCACGGCGTGCCGCAGGTTGATCGCCGCGTGGTAGGCGCGGTCGTGGGCGTACGCGTAGTCGAGTTCGTGGACGAGCCGGCGCAGCCGCAGCAGCCGCCAGGCGGGGTGGCCGGCCAGCGGCCGGCCGTCGGTGATCAGCAGGTCGCCGGTGCGGGCCGCCCAGAGCCGGGCGGCGGAGGTGAGCCGGGCCAGCTCGGCGACGTGCCGGGGGGTCCAGCCGGGGGTGTCCGGCGCCGCGCCGGCGGCGAGCAGCAGCGCCGTCCGGCAGGTGTCCTCGGGGTCCGTCCGGAGCGTCCGGGCCGCGTGGTCGGCCAGCTCGTCGGCGGTGAAGATCTCCAGGCCGCGTTGCAGGGCGGCGAGGTCCTGCCAGGGCGACTGCGCGGTGGACGGGTCGGCCGGGTCGGCCTCCGGGGTGGAGAGGTCGATCACGCACAGCTCCCAGCTGCCGTCCGCGCGCTCGCGGCGCAGCAGGTGGGACAGGTGCAGGTCGCCGTGGCAGGGGCCGGCCGGCCAGGGCCGCGGCGGCAGGGCGGCGATCCGCGCCAGCTCGCGGTCGAGACCGGCGGCGGCGGCCTGCCGGACGGCGACGGGGAAGCGGTCGTCGTCGAGGATCAGCGGGCGCAGCGCGGCGGTCCGCCCGGCGGTCTCGGCCAGGAAGTCGCTCGCCGGGAACTCCGGGTGCGGGCCGAGCCGTTCGGCCAGGTCCCGGTGGAACTCGTGCAGGAACCGGCCGGTCGCGCGCAGCGGCCCGGCCAGGACGCGCTGGGAGTCGGCGACGGCGTCCTCCGGGTCGGCGCCGGCGTGCAGGAGGGGCCACATGGCGCGGATCGCGGCGCTCAGCGGAACGTTCAGGCCGTCGCCGTCGACGTAGCGGTAGAGCACGCCGAGCGGCTCCCGGCGGCCGGTGGCGGTCTCCACGTAGGCGTAGTCACCGGCCGGCTGCTGGGTCCGGCCGCCCGGTGCCATCAGGCGGAGCAGCTCGGGCTCGCGGGTGCCGACGCCGATCCGCCGGTACGTCTTGTGGGCGTGCGCGGTGCCGCCGAGGTCGAGCAGCGAGAGCGCGTTGGAGGACCAGCCCGGGTCGAACGGCAGCCGGCCGCGGTACTCGGCGGGGTCGCCGCGGAACTCGATCAGGTTGCCCCGGGCGGTGGGCAGCCGCAGGCCGTCCCGCAGGGCCCGGACGACCAGTTCGTCGTACTCGGGGGTGCGGTCGGCGCCGCGGCCGGGGTCGTCGTCCATGACGGGCACGAACCAGCGGCCGGTGCGCTCGCCGGCGGGGGCGACGATCAGCAGGCGGACGGTCTCCAGCGTGGCCTGGTCCAGGAGTTCGAACCGCCCGGCGCGGCGGCCGGTCTCGTCGATCCAGGAGGCCCGGCGCAGGAGGTCGACCGTGGCCGGCGGAAGGCTGCCGAGCAGCAGGGTGTCCATGTTCAGCTCCCGGTCATCTCGTAGCGGTCGACGCCCCGGTGCCACACCAGCAGGGCGAGTGCCGCCAGGGCGGCGGTCACCACCGGCAGCCAGCGCAGCAGGTCCGTCGCTCCGAAGAGCAGGTAGGACGCGGGGGCGTAGGCGGTGAAGGCGTAGGGCAGCAGCCAGGTGAGCAGCCACCGCAGGGAGGGGTGGTACAGGTCGAGGGGGTAGCCGGCGAAGTCGCCCAGCTGGTTGGCGGCGTACAGGGCCGGGAAGCTGTTGGTGGTCCAGAAGGACAGCGCGGCGAACGCCGTCTTGATCGAGGCGAGGATCAGGGCGCCGCACAGCACCAGCAGCGGGACGAGCAGCAGCCGGCCGGCGCTCGGGCCGAGGTCCAGCTGGTCGGCGGCGTACCAGGTGATGGCCACGCCGGTGACCAGCTCGCCGAAGCCGTCCGGGTAGAGGAAGCGTTCGGACAGCAGCGCGTACAGCGGGTGGACCGGCCGGATCAGGTACCGGTAGAACTCGCCGGACTGCACCAGGCGCCGTGCCAGGATCCACAGTTGGTCGGTGAACAGCCGGTCCAGGCCGCGCGGGAGGAGCGAGAACCCCAGCAGGAACAGCACCTGGTGGAAGTTCCATCCCGCGATCACCGGGACCTGCCGGAAGACCATCCCGACCACGGCGAGCTGGCCGCCCACCCGGAGCAGCAGGCCGCCCGCCCCGAGGGCGAAGTCCATCCGGTACTCGGTCAGCCGGTGCAGGCTGACGGCGCTCAGGTACCAGGTCAGCCGGGTGTAGCGGGCCGCGGTGGTGAACGCGCTCATCCGCCCAGCACCTCCACCCTGCGGACGGCCCCGCGCCAGGCGAGGGCGGCCAGGGCGGTCAGGCCGACGGCCCAGCCGGCCTGACCGGCCAGGATCCCGGCGGCCTCGGCGGGCCCCCGGTAGTGGCCGAGCAGCAGCCGCAGCGGTCCGTCGACCAGGGCCTGGAACGGCAGCAGGTGCGCGACGGCGGCCAGCGGCCCCGGCATCAGGGCGAGCGGCACGACCTGGCCGGCGAAGAACGCGACCACGCTGTCCTTGACGATCCGCACGCCCCAGATGTTGGTGGTGACGAAGCCGGCCAGGCCGACCAGCAGGTTCACCCCGAACCCGATCACCAGCGAGAGCCCGGCGGACAGCGCGAACAGCAGCCCGCCCGCCCAGTTCGGCGCGGACAGCGGCAGCAGCAGCGCGTACAGCAGCACCACCGGGACGGCGACCGTCCCGGCGTTGACCAGGGAGACCGGCAGGCCGGCGGCGAACCGGGCCAGCGGGTAGCTGACCGGGCGCAGCAGCGAGACCGCGATGTCGCCGCGCTGGACCTCCCCGGCCACCTCCTCGTCCACCCGGCTGGCCTGGAGCAGCGCCAGCATCTGGGCGAGCAGCACGTACGTGGTCAGCTCGGGCAGGTCGTACCCGCCGGGCAGGCCGCCGGTGCGGCCCGCGTACACCGCGCGCCAGAGGAAGACCTGGAGGCCGACGGCCGTGGTCGCGGTGACCGCGTTGATCACGAAGGTCGAGCGGTACTGCAGCAGGCCCTGAAGGCTGGCGGCGGCGAACGGGGTGTAGCGGCGCCAGGTGACGGCGAGCGGGGTGCGGCGGTGCCAGGTGGCGGAGGCCGTCACAGCAGCGCCTCCCGGGGCTCGGCCCGGCCGGTGTAGATCCGGCGGAGCACCGTTTCGAGGTCGGGCTCGGGGGCGACGCAGTCGGTGACGTCGAAGTGCTCCAGCAGGAAGCCCATCACCTCCCGGGCGGACGAGTGCCGGGTCGGGTACTCGACCCGGATCCGTCCGCCCTCGACCGGCCGGGCGGTCACGCCCGGCAGCCTGTCCTCGATCATCGCGATCGCCTGGGCCGGCGCGGGCCAGCCCTGGTGTTCGAAGACGACCGCCCGGGTGTCGGCGGCGCGCAGCAGCTCGTGCACGGTGCCCTGGTGCACCACCTCGCCCCGGTTGACGACCAGGACCTGGTCGCAGATCGAGGTGATGTCGCCGATGTCGTGGCTGGTGAGCATGACGGTGGTGCCGAGTTCGGCGTTGACCCGGTTGACCAGTTCGCGCACGGCCTCCTTCAGGACCAGGTCCAGACCGACGGTCGGCTCGTCGAGGAACACGACGGCGGGATCGTGCAGCAGGCTCGCGGCCACCTCGGCGCGCATCCGCTGGCCGAGGCTCAGCTGCCGCACGGGAGTGCTGCCGAGGGCGTCGAGGTCGAGCAGCTCGCGGTAGAGCGCCATGTTGCGCCGGTAGACCGGGGTGGGGATCTCGTGGATGCGGCGCAGGATCCGGAAGGAGTCCGGGACCGGGAGGTCCCACCAGAGCTGGCTCCGCTGGCCGAACACCACGCCGATGTTGGCGGCGTTGCGGCGGCGCTCCCGGTACGGCTCCAAGCCGGCCACCAGGCAGCGGCCGGAGGTCGGGTTCATGATCCCGGTAAGCATCTTGACGGTGGTGGACTTGCCCGCGCCGTTGGCGCCGATGTAGGCGGCCCTGGCGCCGGCCGGGATCTCGAAGGAGACCCCGGAGACGGCGCGCACCACGCGGTGCTCCCGGCTGAACAGCGTGCCGAGGCTGCCGAGCAGACCGGGCCTGCGCTCGTAGACCTTGAACTCCTTGACCAGGTTCTCCGCGACGATCACCGGCCGGCCTCCGTGACCTGCTCCAGGGCGCGCCCGAGCAGGGTGATGCCCTCCTCCAGGAGCGCCCGGTCGATGGTGAACGGCGGGGCGAGCCGGATGATGTGGCCGCCGAGCGAGGTGCGCAGTCCGAGGTCGAGGGCGGCGAGGTAGACGGCGCGGGCGATCTCGGGCGCGGGCTCCCGGCTCTCCCGGCTGCGGACGAACTCCAGCCCGTGCAGCAGTCCGAGGCCCCGGACGTCGCCGAGGACCTCGAACCGGGACTTGAGTTCGGCCAGCCGGTCGTCGAGCAGCGCGCCGAGGGTGCGGACGTTCTCGATCAGGGTGTCGCGGGCCACCACCTGCAGGGTGGCCTTCGCGGCGGCGATGCCCAGCGGGTTGTTGGCGTAGGTGGAGGCGGTGGATCCGGCCCGGGCCGCCCGCGGGTGGCGCAGCACCTCCGCGCGTCCGGCCAGGACGGCGAACGGGAAGCCCGAGGCCATGCCCTTGGAGAGGGCGACCAGGTCGGGCTGGACGCCGAAGCGCTCGCTCGCCAGGAAGCTGCCGGTGCGACCGCCGCCGGTGAGGACTTCGTCGGCGACCAGCATGACCCCGTTCTGCCGGGCGCTGTCGGCGATCTGCTCCCAGTAACCGGGCGGCGGCACGATGACTCCGGCCGCGCCGAGCACCGGCTCGAAGACCAGCGCCGACACGTTGGACTTCTCGGTGATGTGCCGCCGGACCAGCGAGGCGCACCGCACCCCGCAGGAGGGGTACTCCAGTTCGAGCGGGCAGCGGTAGCAGTACGGCGAGTAGCCGAGGATGCTGTTGCCCGCGTGGGCCTGGTTGCCGATGTCCCAGTGCACCAGCATCCGGGCGCCCTGGGTCTTGCCGTGGAAGCCGTGGCGCAGCGCGCCGATCCGGTTGCGGCCGGGGTCGGCGACGGCCTGCACGGCGCGCAGCGCGGCCTCGACGACCTCGGCCCCGGTCGAGAAGAAGCCGTAGGTGTCGAGCTGTTCGGGCAGCAGGCGGGCGAGCAGCTCGCACAGCTCGGCCCGGTCGGCCGTGGCGAAGTCGTGGACGTTCCACAGCCGGCCGGCCTGCTCGGCGAGCGCCGCGACCACCTCGGGGTGGCAGTGGCCGAGCGACTGGGTGAGGGTTCCGGCGGCGAGGTCGATGTACTGGTCGCCGTCGAGGTCGGTGAGGACGGCGCCGCTGCCCTCGACGAACACCCGGCGCCCGAGGGCGGACTCCTCCGAGGCTCCCGGCGCGAGGTGGACGGCCTCCCGGGCCAGCAGCTCGCTCTGGCGCGGGCCGGTCACCGGGCGCCGCCCATCGGGCCGACCTCGAAGACCAGCAGCTGGAGGTCCTCGTCCGAGGCGTTGGCGAGGCCGTGCTCGCCGTACGCGCGGTTGGGGACGACGTCCCCGGCCCGGACCTCGAACTCCTCGCCGTCCAGGGTCATCAGGCCCCGGCCGGACAGGATCACGTAGGTCTCCTCGTCGTCGGCGTGGCGGTGCAGGCCGATCGAGGTGCGGGGCGGCAGCACCACCAGGTCGATGAAGGCGACGGGGGCCGGGGCGCTCTCGCCGTGGTAGGCCCGGTGGGCGAGGATCGTGCCGGCACCCCCGTGGTCGGCGTTCACCCCTCGGAGCAGGCCCTCGTGCAGGTTGGACACCCGGCTGCGGGTCACACCACGGGCCGGCGGCGGTTCGGCGGGACTCATCTCGGTGCGGGCTCCTGTCGGGGACGGGGCGGACGGGTCGCCCGTCGGCGGGCCGGGTTCAGTGCGCGACGGCGAGCGGACCGGGGAGGGTTCCCGGGCGGACGGCCAGGGCGTCCAGCGCCTCCTCCAGCGCGGCGGCCGGGATGTCCTCCAGGTCGTCGACGAAGACCGCGGAGCCGATGCCGTCGGGCACCACCAGGTGCAGCCGGCGCCCGCGCCGCTCCCAGGACGCTCTCAGGGCCCGCTGCATCAGCTCGGGCGTGCAGGTCCGCGGGTCGTGCACCGGAAGGCCGAGTCGGGAGATCAGGCGGACGATCCGCTCGCAGTCCTCGGCGCCGATCACGCCGAGCACGCGGGCGAGTTCGCTGGAGATCGCCATGTCGACGGCCACCGACTCGCCGTGGGCGATCCGGTAGTCGCTGGCCGTCTCGATCACCGGCCCGAAGGTGTGCCCGAAGTCGACCAGCCGCGCCAGGTCGTGCTCGCGGAGGTTCGGGCAGAGCTCCTCCATCATCAGCGCCATGGAGGTGCGCAGTACGTAGTCCTCGACGCCGCGCCCACCCTCGGCGGCCAGCCACGAGGGGGGCGGGCAGGGCTGCCGGAAGACCTCCGGGCACTCCTCCAGGGCGCGGAACAGCTGCGCGTCCTTGATGATCGCCATCTTGGCGATCTCCCCCAGCCCGCAACGGATCTGGCGCGCGGGCAAGGTCCGGAGGAACGCCGGATCGTTGATCGACGCGTGCGCCGGGTGGTACGACCCGAGCATGTTCTTGGTGCCGAGGGCGTTGACCCCGGTCTTGACGCCGACGCCGACGTCGACCTGGCCCACCAGGGTGGTGTTGACCTTGATGTAGCGCACGCCCCGGCAGTAGACGGCCGCCGCGAAGCCCACCGTGTCGCAGGTGACGCCGCCGCCGACGGCGATCATCACGCCGCGCCGGTCCAGCCCGGCGGCCTTGGCCTCCGCGCAGATCCGCTCGACGGAGTCCATGGTCTTCTGTGCCTCGCCGCCGCCGATCACCACCACGCTCCAACTGCCGGGCGCCAGACGCTCGGCCAGGTAGCGGCGTAGCTGTGCGCCGTAGAGCCGGTCCACGGACGGGCCGAGGAAGGCGATCACCCGGCGCCCTTCGCAGTACTCGGCCAGCAGCGGGTTCCCCGGTGCGAACACGCCGTCGGTGAGGTCGACGCGGTACGAAGTCCCCTCCGGTGCACGGAGCGCGAAGCCCCCGTCGTCGGCCAGCACCCCGTGCCCGGCCCATGCTGTCTGCTCCGCCACAACACTCCTCGGATCGGCCGGTCCCTGACCGGACGTGTCGTCAACTGCGGTAACGGGCCAGAGTTAAACAGTTGATAGCCAGACATGGCAAGGATCTTCAGAAACTTGCAGCAATCTCTTGCAGAGGCTTGGGGCCGGTGCGAGCATCGAGGCTCCGCCACCCGAGGAGTCCTCAGATGACCGCACCCATGACGGCGCCGGCCCCCGCACGCACACGTTCGGACTGGTGGGAGGACGCCGTCATCTACCAGGTCTATCCGCGCAGCTTCGCCGACAGCGACGGCGACGGCTGCGGGGACCTGAACGGAATCCGCGACCGTCTGGGCCACCTGCGGGAGCTGGGTGTCGACGCGCTCTGGATCTCGCCGTTCTACACCTCACCGCAGGCCGACGGCGGATACGACGTGGCGGACTACCGCGCCGTCGACCCGGTGTACGGCACGGTCGGCGACGCCGACGCGCTGATCACCGACGCGCACGCCCTCGGCCTGCGGGTGATCGTCGACGTGGTCCCCAACCACTGCTCGGACCAGCACCCGTGGTTCCTGCGGGCACGGCGCGAGGGCGCCGGCTCCCCGCTGCGGTCCCGGTTCCACTTCCGCCCCGGCCGCGGGCCCGGCGGCGAGGAGCCGCCGAACGACTGGATCTCCCTGTTCGGCGGCCCCGCCTGGACGAGGATCACCGAACCCGACGGCACCCCGGGCGAGTGGTACCTGCACCTCTTCGCCGCCCAACAGCCCGACCTCAACTGGGACTCCACCGCCGTCCAGGACGAGTTCCGGTCCATCCTGCGGTTCTGGCTGGACCTCGGCGTGGACGGATTCCGGGTCGACGTCGCGCACGGCCTGGTCAAGGCCCCGGGCCTGCCCGACCTCGGGCGCTACGAACAGCTCGGCCTCCTCGGCGAAACGTCGGTACCGTACTTCGACCAGGACGGCGTCCACGAGATCTACCGCTCGTGGCGCGCCCTGCTGGAGGAGTACCCGGGCCAGCGGATCGCGGTGGCGGAGGCCTGGACCCGGACACTGGACCGCACCGCCCGCTACGTCCGCCCCGGCGAGCTCCACCAGGCCTTCAACTTCAAGTTCATGAACGCGCCCTGGGACGACGTCCGGCTGCGCGAACTGATCACGACGTCCTTGGCCGCCATGGGCACCGTGGACGCCCCCACCACCTGGACGCTCTCGAACCACGACGTCATCCGGCACGCCACCCGGTACGCGCAGGGCGACCCGGCCCGCGGCCTGCGCCGGGCCCGGGCCGCCGCGCTGCTGATGCTCGCGCTCCCCGGCTCCGCGTACCTCTACCAGGGTGAGGAGCTGGGCCTCCCCGAGGTCACCGACATCCCCGACGAGGTCCGCCGGGACCCGGCCTTCCACCGCGCCGACGGCGGCCACGGCATGCGCGACGGCTGCCGGGTCCCGCTCCCCTGGTCCGGCACCCGGGCCCCGTACGGCTTCGGCCCCGTGCCCGGCGGCCCCTCCTGGCTGCCCCAGCCCCCCGAGTGGGCCGACCTCAGCGTCGAGGCGCAGACCGGCGATCCGCGATCCGTCCTGGAGCTGTACCGCAGCGCGCTGCGCCTGCGCCGGACCCTTCCCGCGCTCGGCGCCGGCCGGTCCGTCGAATGGCTGGACCTGGCACCCGGGGTGCTCGCGTTCCGGCGCGACAGCGACCAGGGCGCCGTGGTCTGCGCCGTCAACACCACCGGCGCGCCGGCCCGCGTCACCGACGGCGGACTCGGCGCCCTCCTGCTCTGCTCGGCCGAACCACCGGTCACCGAGCACCCCGGCGAGGTGCTGCTGGCAGCCGACAGCACCGCCTGGTGGCTGGCCGGCTGACGAGCGTCCCAGGGGCTTCCCGCTGCCGTCACTCTAACGGCGACGCCAGAGCTTGTCATCGGATGGATGACGCGCTACAAAGGTGTCAGGTGAAGCGCACTGGCCCCCTGATCCTTCTGGAGGTGTTTCGCGATGCTGATGCGCACCGACCCGTTCCGCGAACTGGACCGTCTGACCCAGCAGTTCCTGAACACGACCGGCACCTGGTCGCGTCCGACCCCGATGCCGCTGGACGCCTACCGCACCGGCGACGAGTACGTGATGTGCTTCGACCTGCCGGGTGTGAGCCCGGACGCGATCGACATCGACGTCGAGCGGAACATGCTCACCGTCAAGGCCGAGCGCCGTCCCCGCCCCGAGGGCGACGACGTGAAGTGGGAGCTGTCCGAGCGCCCGCTCGGGATCTTCTCCCGCCAGGTGATGCTCTCGGACACCCTCGACCCGGCCGGGATCAGCGCCGACTACGACGCCGGCGTGCTGACCCTGAGGATCCCGGTCGCCGAGAAGGCCAAGCCCCGCAAGATCGCCATCGGCCACAGCGGCACCCCGAAGCAGATCCAGGCCTGACCCGCACCCTGGAGCCGTTCCGGGCCGCCCCGCCCCTCCCCCGCGGGGCGGCCCGGAAGACCCCGCTACGACCTCCTCCTCGGCCGCCCCGCACCACGGCACCGCTCCTGATGACACGTCCCGCACCGCGCGGGCCCCTCTCCCCCGGAAGGCCACCGTCATGACCCGGCACCGCCACCTGATCCAGCAGGTCCGCGCCCTGGGCCGCTACACCACCGACGAGGAAGCCGAGCGCGTCCTCACCGCGGTCCTCACCGTCCTCGGCTCCCAGCTCACCGGCGAGGAACGCTGCGACCTCGCTGCGGCGCTTCCCGAGCGGGCCCGCGCCCTCTTCGCCGCCCAGATCCCCCTTCCCGAACCGGTCACCGCCCCCGCCTTCGTCGAAGCCGTCGCCCGCAACCTGGGCACCAGCCTCACCGCCGCCCGCTGGGACACCTCCTCCGTCCTGGCCGCCCTCGGCGACCTCGCCGACGACCGGCTCACCGACCGCCTCCTCACCCACCTGCCCCGCGGCTACGCACTGCTGTTCGGCCGCGCGGACCTGACGATCGCCGCCTGAACGGCCCCGCGCACCCAGGCGTCCCCGCCCCGGCCGGACGCCCGTTCCGGAAGCTCGACCTGCCGCCCGGAGTCGCCGTGCGCGGACCAACGGCGGCCGGTCAGAGGTCGGCCCGGCCGCCGCGGACCACGCAGGAGGCGCTGTTCTCCCAGCCCCACCCGTCACCATCGGGGTCGGAGGAAGCGCTCACGCAGTACGGGTAGCCGTTCGGCGCCCTGGTCGGCAGCGGGGACGGGGTACTGCCGGTGTCGGCCCGGCCGCCGCGGACCACGCAGGAGGCGCTGTTCTCCCAGCCCCACCCGTCACCGTCGGGGTCGGAGGAAGCGCTCACGCAGTACGGGTAGCCGTTCGGCGCCCTGGTCGGCAGCGGGGACGGCGAGGGCGACTGGCCGGGCCGGTCGTAGATCGTGGCGGGGCGGGCGGTGGCGGCGATGCCGTTGGCTCCGTCGAAGAACCGCTTGCCCCAGGCGGTCGGCGAGTTCGTGTCGAAGCCGTCGACCAGGTCGAGGTACTCGACGCCGCCGCCGTTGCCGCTCCAGGACCAGCCGATGTAGCCGACCGAGAGGGACTGGGCGGTGGCCATGATGGCGTCCTCGTCGGGGTTGCCGTCGCTGTGGTTGGCGCCGAACTCACCGACCACGATGGGCAGTCCGGCGTTGACGTAGGCGCCGAGGTAGGACTGGACCTCGGCGGCGGTGTCGTAGACGCCGTACATGTGGATCGAGAAGATCGTGTTGCGGTCGGGGTCGGACTGGAAGACCGAGCCGGCGTTGTCGCGCATCGTGTGGGACCAGTCCTGGCCCCAGTTCGGCCCGTCGACCATCAGGGCGTGGTGGAGGCCGGCGGCGCGGATCCTGCTGATCGCGCTCTTGGTGGCGGCGGTCCAGGCGGCGTAACCGCTGTTGCCCCAGGGTTCGTTGGCGATGTTGACGACGACGTAGGCCTCCTGGCCGGCGAGGACGCTCTTGTTGTCCACCCAGAACTGGGCGGCCCGGTCGAGCGTGGTGGCGGCGCCGTCCTCGCCGTAGCCGGTGGCGTCGTGGACCTCCAGCACGCAGATCACCTTGGCGCGCTTGCACTGGTCGATCAGGGTGGCGAGCTGGGCGGAGCCGGTGCGGGTCCAGCGGTCACCGTTGCTGAGCACGACGCGGACGGTGTTGGCGCCCCTGCCCGCGATGTCGGCGATGGCGGTGGTCCGGGTGGGGTACCAGGTGTACGCGTGGTTGACCCCTCGCATCACGAACTGGCTCCCGTTGGCCTCGTAGACGCGGCCGTTACTGACGTGGATGCCGGTACCGGCGGCCTGGGCACCGCCCGGGGCGAACCCGAACACCCCGAACAGCAACCCGAAGGCGGCTGCGAGTGCTGCTCCGACCGTCGTGAGCGCTCTGCGGCTCTGCGGCTTGTCCATTGAGACTCCTCAAATCGTTTGTGGGGGCCTGGAGTCGATGGCCTCGACCAACGCGCGGGTACGCGTCGACGCCGTCATCGCCCTCCAGTCGTTCGCGAACGGCCTGCCGGTGATGGGGCGTCAGGCCTTCGGGGCGCTCACCAGGGCGAGCCACGCGTCGGCCAGCAGGCGGTGGCCGAGTGGGGTGGGGTGCACGCCGTCGGCCGCGATCAGGGCGGGATCGCCCGCCGTCCGGGCGGCCTGGTTGAGCAAGCCGTCGGCGGCCAGCAGACCCGCGTCGTGCGCGGCGGCGAGGCGGCGGACGGCCTGGATCCGGGCGTCGAGGTCGGCCCGCCAGCCCCACTGCTCCTCCCGCACGGGCAGCAGGAACGGCTCGATCAGCACCAGTCGGGGAGCGCAGTGCCCGGACAGGTCTCCGAGCAGCCGGTGGTAGTCCCGCTCCCACCGGTCGACCGGGCTCGGCAGGCCCCGGTCCTGGCGGCGCCAGGTGTCGTTGACGCCGATCAGGACGGAGACCAGCCCGGGCCGGTGGGCGAGGGTGTCCGCCGGCCAGCGCTCGCGCAGGTCCGCGAGGCGGTCGCCGCCCACGCCCCGGTTGAGCACCACCGGGGTACCGGGGAGCCCGGCGGCGGCCAGCGCGGCGTAGCCGTGGCCGAGGTCTCCGGAGCAGCCGCGGTCGCGGCCGGCCTCGGTGATGCTGTCGCCCTGGAAGAGGACGGTGGTGCGGGGGTGCATGCGGGACTCCTCCCGGAGGGCCCGCCGCCCGGGCTGACGGTCACCGGGCGGCGGACGGTCAGTGGGTCAGCCCGCCGCGGCCATCGCCTTCGCATGGGCTGCGAAGAGCTGCGCGCCGGCACGGGTGGGGTTGGCCGGGTCGTTGTTCCACATCACCCGGTGGCCGTCGTGGTCGGGGTAGAAGGAGCCGTCGTCGACGCGGGAGGTGAGCAGCCAGAACCGGTCGCCGGCCGCGCCGTTCGCGAGTGCGGCGTCGGTCCAGACGCGATAGGCGGCGTCGCGGGTCGCGGCGTCGGGGATGTCGCGGGCCGGGTCGATCTGCAGGCCGAACTCCTCGACGACGACGGGTTTGCGGAGCTCGCGGCCGTCGGCGAGATGGTCGGTGATCCAGCGGGTACCCCATGCGGTGGCGTTGGCGCCGTGCTTGGAGCCGCTGGTCTCCCCCCAGTTCTGCGGGTAGACGTGCACGGTCCCGTAGTCGACGGCGGGCAGGGCGGTGAGCTTGCGCCAGTCGCTGCCCTCGTAGTCGGAGTAGGGATAGTCCGCGTGGCCGGGCTCGCCGTAGAAGCCCTCGTCGCCGACGGCGAGGAGCTGGCGGGGGGCCAGGGCCTTGACGTAGTCGCTCATCTCGCGGGCCCAGCCGAGGAGAGTGGCGCCGGACTTGTCACTGCGGCAGCGCGGCTCGTTGGCGAGCTCCCAGGCCATCACGGTGGGGTCGTCGTCGTAGCGCAGACCGGTGTAGCGGTTGCGGCGCCCGATGACGTGCTTGGCCCAGGCCCGGTAGGCCTTCTTGCAGGTGGCGTCGGTGTAGAAGCGGTCGTGGTGGGTGCCGTCGCCGTAGGAGTCGTCGGGCAGGTCGAGGAACCAGGAGACGTACTGGCGCATGCCGCCGTAGTCGGGCCAGTTGTTGACCAGCGGGAGGACCAGACGGAGACCGAGCCGGCCGGCCTTGTGGACGGCGTAGTCGAGGCTGTCGAAGGCGGCCTCGTCGTACTGGAACGGCTTGGGCTGGAGGGCTCGGTGGGAGTGCCCGTCGCCGTCGGCGAAGGCCCAGGCGCGGATCACGGTCAGGCCCATCGCGGCGGCGTCGTTCAGCACGGCGTCGATCATGTAGTGGGACTGCTGGTGCAGGTAGTAGCAGTTGGTGCCGCCGAAGCGGAACTTCTCTCCGTTCAAGCGCAGTTCACCGTTTCCGGCGGTGACGAACGAGCGCCTTGCGCCGCCCTCGCTGCCGCGGCCCTGCCGCTGCTCGTCGTCCTGGCCGGCGCCAGTGGTGGCGGAGGCGGCGCCGCCGAGCAGCGGGGTGGCGGCGACGCCGAGGGCGACGGCGCCGAGCAGGGTGCGGCGGGCGGTGGTGCGGGGCTGGTCGTTCACGGGTCTCCTCCGGACAAGCGGCGGGTGGGATGGAGCCTGGGGGCGTGAGGGTTCGGTCAGCGGGCCCGCGGGACCTTCGCGCGGAACAGGGTGGCGTCACCGTCCAGCCGGACGGGTCCGCCGGCAGCGGGCAGGTAGGCGGACCGGCCGGGTCCGAGGGCGGGCCCGTCGCCGACCCGGGCGGTGCCGCGGACGCAGAGCAGGATCTGCGGTCCGTCGTCCACGATCCGCAGGGGTGCTCCGAGTTCGATCCGGGAGAGGCTGAACTCCTCGGCGGGGGTGAGGAACTCGAGCTCCTCGGGCCCGACGGGGACGGCGGGGACGTGCTGCGGCGCGGTGGGACGGAAGTCGACCACGGCGGCCAGCCCGGCGGTGTCGACGTGCTTGGGGGTGAGGCCGCAGCGCAGCACGTTGTCGGAGTTGGCCATGATCTCGACGCCGAGGCCGTGCAGGTAGGCGTGCGGAACACCGGCGTCCAGGTAGAGGGCCTGGCCCGGGCCCAGCCGCACGTGGTTGAGGAGCATCGCGGCGAGGATCCCCGGGTCGCCGGGGTGGTCGAGGGCGGCGCCCCGGTAGGCGGCCCAGACGGCCGCGTCCGGGTCGGCACCGGAGGCCAGGTCCGCCAGGGCGGAGGGGAGTTCGGCGGCGGCCCGCTCTCCCCTGGTCCGGTCCTCGGCGAGTGCGCCGGTCAGCACGGTGCGCAGGGCCTGGTCAGCGGGGGCGGTACGCAGCTGCCGGATCCAGGGGTCCAGTACCGGCAGTGCCAGCCGCTCCCAGAGCGCGGCGGTGACCCGCGGGTCGCGGAAGCCGCAGAGTGCCTCGAAGTCGCTCAGTGCGCAGATCAGTTCGGGCTTGTGATGGCGGTCGCGGTAGATCCGGTGCGGGGCGTCCAGCGGGATGCCGGCGGCCTGTTCCCCGTCGTACCCGGCCACCGCCTGGGCGGTCGTCGGGTGGACCTGCACGGAGAGGGCGTGGTCGGCGGCCAGCAGCTTCAGCAGGAAGGGCAGGCGGGGTCCGAAGCGGCCGGCCACCCGGCCGCCGAGCTCGTGCTGCGGATCCCGGGTGATGACGGTGTCCAGGCCTTCGCTGCCGTGGCCGCGGTCGATCCGGGCGGGAGCGCCGGGGTGGGCACCCATCCACAGCTCGGCCTCGGGCACGCCGGTGGGCCGGCGGCCCGTCAGTTCGGCGAGCGCGGTGGTGGACCCCCAGGTGTAGTGGCGGATGGGAGTGGTGAGCAGGTCGGCGGTCATGTCGGTGCTCCGGTGTGCGTGGGCCCCGACCCGTCCCCGGGCTTCCTCACCCTCACGAGGAGTCGGGGACGGGTCGGGAGTCTGTGGGAGGGGGTCAGCGGGCCGGTGGCCCGCTGCTGCCGCGCGGCACCAGGACAGGGGTGGAGGCCGGCCCGGTGGGCGGTCGCCGGTGCTCGATGACGTCGAACAGGGTGCGGGCGACAAGGGCTCCGTAGCCGTGGACGTCGTGGCTCATCGCGGACAGCGGGGGGTGGGTGAGCCGGCACAGCTGGGAGTCGTCCCAGGCGATCAGCGACAGGTCGGTGGGTACCCGGAGGCCGAGTTCGGCGGCGACGGCGATGCCGGCCACGGCCATGATGTCGTTGTCGTAGATGATCGCGGTGGGGCGGTCGGCGGAGGCCAGCAGCATCCGGGTGGCCCGGGCGCCGGCCCGGCCGGAGAAGTCGGTGGGCAGGCTGCGCGGCGGCTCCAGGCCGAGCTGTTCGGCGACGGCCTCCAGCGCCCGGGTACGAATGGCGCTGTGGCCGAGTGCCGGGTCGCCGCCGACCCGGGCCAGCCGGCGGTGGCCGAGCATCGCCAGGTAGCGGACAGCGTCCTCGACGGCGGCGCAGTCGTCGGTCCAGACGGCGGCCAGCGCCCCGCCGGCGAGCGTCGGGTGGCCGGCCGCCACGGCGGGCAGGCCGAGCGCGGCTACCGCCGGGACACGCGGGTCGGCCTCGGTGAGGTCGACCAGGACGGCGCCGCCGACGCGGCGGGCGCGCCACCAGGTGCGGTGCACGGCGATCTCCTGCTCGCGATCGCGCACCAGGCGCAGCAGCAGGGTCGCCGAGCGCTCCGCCAGGACGCTCTCGATACCGGAGATGAACTCCATGTAGAAGGGTTCCAGGCCGAGTTGGTGTGCCGGGCGGGCGAGGACCAGTCCGACGGTCTCGCTGCCGGGGGCGCGCCGGGCCAGGCTGCGGGCGGCTCGGTCGGGTACCCAGCCGAGTTCGTCGGCGGCGGCCCGGATCCGCTGCCGGGTGGGCGCGGACACCCCGGGCCTGTCGTTGAGGGCCAGTGATACGGCGCCGGCGGAGACACCCGCGCGGGCGGCGACGTCGCGGATGGTGACGCGTACGCTCATCGCCGTGCCCTCCTGGCAGTGCTCCGGGCAGGGTGCCGGGCCGGGTTCCGGGCCGGGTTCCGGGCCGGGTTCCGGGCGGGGTTCCAGGCCGGCGGCACCGCGGCGCGGGTGCGGTGCCGCCGGACCGTCGCCCTGGGGAGCCGGTTCACTTGCTGGAGCCGGCGGCGAAGCCGGCGTAGATCAGGCGCTGGAGGGCGAGGAAGACCACCAGCGTGGGCAGGATGACCAGGATGGTGCCGGCGGAGATGATCTCCCAGTTGACGCCGAACGGTCCCTGGAACCGGAACAGTGAGGTGGAGATGGTGCCCAGGTCGCTGGAGGGCATGTAGAGGAAGGGGATGAAGAAGTCGTTGTAGACGGTCACGCCCTTGACGATCACCACGGTGGCGATGGCGGGCTTGAGCATCGGCAGGATGATCCGCCAGTAGATCGTGAAGCTGTTGGCACCGTCGAGGCGGGCGGCTTCGTCGAGGGAGACCGGGATGGAGCGGATGAACTGCAGGAAGATGTAGATCGAGACGATGTCGGTGCCGAGGTAGAGCAGGATCGGCGCCCAGCGGGTGTTGAACGCGCCCAGGTTGTCGATGATCTGGAAGGTCGCCACTTGGGTGGTGACGCTGGGCACCAGGCTCGCCAGCAGGAAGAGCGCCATGACGAGCTTCTTCAGCCGGAAGTCGAAGCGGTCGATGGCGTAGGCGGTCATCGAGCCGATGACCACCGTGCCGGTCACCGAGACCAGCAGGATGAAGGTGGTGTTGAGGAAGGCGGGCAGCATCTTGCCCTGGGTGAAGGCGATGTGGAAGTTCTCGAAGTTGAGCCAGTTGCCCGGCAGGTCGAGCGGGCCGGTGTCGAGGGCCTCCTGACGGGTCTTCAGCGCGGTGAACATGATCACCACGAGCGGGATCAGCACGACGGCGCCGGCCAGGACCAGGGAGAGGTACTTGGCGCCGCCGGCGGCGGCGGACCGGGCGTGGATCCTCCCCGCGGCGCGGGGGTGCCGCGCGGGGGTGACGGGGTCGGTGGTCACGACAGTTCCACCCTCTCCTCCGGCACCAGGCGGCGCTGGATCCAGGTGACGAGCAGGATCAGGACGAGCAGGACGACGGCGCTGGCCGAGGCGAGGCCGTACTTGTCGAACTTGAAGGCCATGTTGATGCTCTGGATGACGAAGGTCTGCGAGCCGTTGGCGCCGCCGGTCATGATGTAGGGGATCTCGAAGACGGCCAGCGAGCCGGAGACGGCGAGGATCGCGCTGAGACTGATGACGGGCTTGATGCCGGGCGCGATGATGTGGCGGAACTGCTGCCAGCGGTTGGCGCCGTCGAGCGCGGCCGCTTCGTAGAGGTGGGGCGGGATGGACTGGATGGCGCCGAGGAACAGCACCAGGTTCAGGCCGGTGTAGCGCCACACCGACACGCCGGCCAGCGACGTGTTGACCAGGTCCGGGTCACCCATCCAGAGGTGCTCGCCGTGGACACCGAGGAGCGCGAGCAGGGAGTCCAGGGTGCCGTGCGGCCGGAAGAAGTAGAGGAAGACGAAGCCGATCGCGACGCCGTTGATCAGGTACGGGAAGAAGAGGATGCCCTTGAAGAAGTTCCGGAACCTGGTGTCGAAGCTCAGCACGGTGGCGAAGTAGAGCGCCAGGCAGATCTGCACCACCGCGGCGATCAGGTAGACGCCGCTGACCAGGAACACCTTGAACAGCTCGGGGCGGGTGAACAGGTCGGTGTAGTTCTCGAATCCGACGTTGTTCTTCTCCGGGCTGATGCCGTCCCAGTCGGTGAAGCTGTAGCCGATCATGTCGCCGATCGGCAGGTAGGTGAAGGTCACCAGCAGCCCGAGCGGCACCAGCAGGTAGAGCCACGGGGTGAACCACCAGTGCCTGCGGACGCCCTCGCGCCGGGCGACGCGGTCCCGGACACCCTTGCGCCGGGCGCCGCGGCCCCGGTCGGCCGGGGCGGCGGCGAGGGTGGTCCGCGCGGGGGGCTTTCCGGTGCCCCGGTCCCTCTGCAGTGCAGTCATCTTCGTTCCTTCGTAGGTCCTGGCGTCCGGTGAGCGGCACGGCCCGGCCCCGGTGTCAGAGCGGATGGGCCCGGGCCGCGCCGCTCGGGCCCGTGGGTCAGCCGACCGTCTTCTGCGACTCGGACCACTTCTTGTTGAGCTCGGCGAAGTAGCTCTTCTGGTCGCCGGCGGCGGCGCCGCGGGCGATGTCGACCAGCTTCTGCCGGTAGTCCGGGGCGTCCAGGTTGATCTCCGCGCCCTTGTCGATCTTCTTGACCGCGGCCAGCTTCTCCTGGTTCTGGCTGATCATCCGCACGCCCTTCTCGATGAAGGGCTTGAGCGCGCTGGGGAGTTCGGTGCCCTTGACGGAGGAGATGCCCTGCTCGTTCTGAGCGGCACCGGACTTGTTGACGAACCAGTCGATCCAGGCCCGGGCCGCTTCCTGGTTCTTGGAGTGCTTGTTGATCGCGTACTTGTAGTCCGGCTGCAGGACGGTGCACGGAGTGCCGGTCGTCGAGGGGAAGGGCATGTAGCCGATGTCGTCCGGGTTCGCGCCGGCCTTGGAGGCGGCATCGCGCACCTGCGAGATGGACCAGGAGCCGAGGTACATCGACCCGACCTTGCCGGTGGCCAGCAGGACCTTCGAGTTGTCCCAGTTGGTGGTGGTCGGGTCCTCCTCGGAGAGCTTCTCGTGGACGACCGAGTACAGCAGGCTGTCGATGGTGAAGATGTCGTTGCCGCCGGTCCACGGCAGCGGAGTGGTGGCCATGGCGTCCTTGGCCCCGGGGTCGCAGCTCGGGGAGCTGACCGCGTCGGTCCACTGCCGCAGCGGCCAGCCGTCGTGGTAGTTGGTGTAGTACGGGGTGGCGGCGCCCTTGGCCTTGAGGGCCTTCAACGCGGTGACGAACTCCTCCGGCGTCTTCGGCCACTCGGTGACGCCGGCGTCCGCCCAGACCTTCTTGTTGTAGACGAAGCCGGTCACCGTGCCGTAGTTGGCGATGCCGTAGACCTTGCCGGCCACCGTCGAGTAGTCGGTCCACTGGTACTGCTTCGACAGCTCGGCGGCCTCGCCCAACGGCGAGAAGAAGTGGGGGAACTGGGTGATCGACAGGTCCGAGGGGATCGGCAGCACGTCACCGTAGTTCTCGGTGTTCATGCGGATCTTGACTTCGCCCTCGTAGTCCTTCATCCCCTCGAACTTCACCCTGACGTTCGGGTAGACCTTCTTGAACTCGGCGGCGTACTTGTCCAGGACGCCCTCGCCGAGCTGGTCCGTGCGGTTCGTCAGGACCGTGATCGAGCCCGACACCTTGGCCGGGTCGGCGTTGACCGTCGGGGCCGAGGAAGCGCCGTCGCCGCCATTGCTGCTACACGCCGTGAGCACCACCGTGGTCGCGGCCGCGACGGCCGCCCATCCTCTTCGCATCTCGCTCATCCTTCGTGCTGATCGTCCTGTGACACGGGGGGAGGCAACACCCAGCAGGCCTGGCCGGTCTCCCTGGCTGCTGGACGCTTAACGTAGACGTCACTTCGCCGTCATGTCCATAGAGCGGTCAACATTGCTATCCACGAGTTCTGTGTCCAATCAAGGCGCTCTTTACTAAAACATTGCCTAACAAGATATCGAATCGTCCTTGATGCCCGATCGCGACCGGCGGGGCGCTGGACAACGTTGTCGCGGTGGATCAGAATCACCGGGATCGCCCCGGCGGCGCCCCGTCCAGCGCTACGGCACCCCCTGCCACACATGCGGAGAAGTTACAATGAGTTACGACATGGCCGCTCCCGCGACGACACCCGGACCTGTTGGGCCGGCCCCGGGCGGCGCCCTCGCGGGACCGCTGATCGCGGCTATCGACATCGGTGGCACCAAGATCGCGGGCGGCCTGGTCGACACCGACGGCGCACTGCTCCACCAGCTCCAGGTGCCCACCCCCGCCGACGGTGACCGGCACGAGCTGATGGCCGCCGTCGACCACGTCCTCGACGACCTCGCCCGCCTCCCCGACTGGCAGCACGTCCGGGCCCTCGGCATCGGCAGCGCCGGCCCCGTCGACATCGCCGCCGGCACCGTCAGCCCGGTCAACCTGCCCGGCTGGCGCGGTTTCCCGCTGCGCTCCGAGGCCGCCGAGCACCCCGCCGTCCGCGGCCTTCCGGTCGTAGTCGGCGGCGACGCCGTCGCCATGACCGCGGCCGAACACTGGCGCGGCGCCGCCCGCCCCTTCCGCAACGCACTGTGCCTGGTGGTCTCCACCGGCGTGGGCGCCGGGCTGGTGCTCGACGGCCGCCTGTACACCGGCGCCACCGGCAACGCCGGGCACCTCGGCCACATCAGCATCGACTACCGGGGCCGCCCCTGCCCCTGCGGCTCCCGCGGCTGCCTCGAAGGACTGGCCTCCGGCACCGCCATCGCCCGCACCGCCGCAGAACTCGGCTGGCGGCCAGGCCCGGACGGCGTCGCCACCGCAGGCGCGGTCGCCGTCGCCGCCCGGGCCGGCGACCCGCTCGCCCTGACCGCCTACGACCGCGCCGCCCTGGCGCTGGCTGCCGGGATCGCCGCCACCGCCACCCTCGTCGAGATCGAGGCCGCGGTGATCGGCGGCGGCGTGGCCAGGGCCGGCTCCGTCCTCTTCGACCCGCTCACCCGCCACCTCGCCTCGTACGCCACCCTGTCCTTCGCCCGCGGACCGAGCCTGGTGCCCGCGCACCTGGGCACCGACGCCGGCCTGGTCGGCGCCGCCGCCCTCGCCCTCCCAGCCCTGCCCGCCCACCGCTGACGCCCTTGGCCTTCCCACCGGCCCGCGGGACGACGGCGCCGACCCGCGGGACGACGGAGCCGTCCCGCGTCGTCCCTGCCCTCCGGACCCGGATCCCCACCCGCCCGACCGCCCGGGGATCGGCGGAGAAGGCCCCGCCGCCCGCGAGATGAGCCGCGGGCACGCGGCGGTCCGCCGGCCGGACGACCTGACAGGATGTACCGGGAACGCGTGCACGCGCGTCGCCGGGCCACCAGCCGTCGGAGGGGAACAGCATGCAGCACCGGGTGACGATCCGAGACGTCGCCGCCCGCGCCGGGGTCTCCGCCGGCGCCGTCTCGCTCGCCCTCAACGACCGGCCCGGCGTCTCGCAGGAGACCCGCCGCCGCATCACCGAAGCCGCCCGCGAACTCGGCTGGTCCCCCAATCTCGCCGCCCGTTCACTGGCCCGCGGCCCCCGGGTGCACACCATCGGCATGGCGATCAGCCGCGAAGCCGTGGCCGAGGGTCTCGACGCCCTCCACATGGCGCTCATCGGCGGCATCGAGAACGTCCTGTCGGAACGCCCCTGCTCCCTGCTGCTCCGCCTCACCGCCAGCAGGGAGATGGAGATCGCCCTCTACAAGCAGTGGTGGCAGTCCGGCCAGGTCAACGGAGCGGTGCTGACCGGGGTGACCGCGGACGACCCCCGGATCGAGCCGACCCACCGTCTGGGCATGCCGGTGGTCGCCGTCACCCACCCCGACCACAGCGGGCCCTTTCCGGCGGTCTGGATGGACGAGGCGGCGGCGATCACGGAGGCCGTGCGCTACCTCGCCGTCCTGGGGCACCGCCGGATCGCGCACATCACGGGCCCGGCCAGGCTCGGCAGCGCGCTGGTCCGCTCGCGGGCGTTCGAGGACGTCGCCGTCGAACTGTCTCTCCAGGACCACCGCCACGTGCCCACCGACCTGTCCGCGCACCAGGGCGCCAGAGCCACCCGGGAACTGCTTACCGCCGATCGGCCGACCGCGATCGTCTACGACAACGACATCATGGCCGTGGCCGGCCTGGCTGTCGCCGCCGAGTTGGGCCTGCGGGTCCCCGAGGACGTGTCGCTCGTCGCCTGGGACGACTCCGACCTGTGCCAGATCACCAGACCCGGACTGTCCGCCCTCAGCCACGACCCGTTCGCGTTCGGCTCCGAGATCGCGCGGTGCCTGCTCGAACTGCTGGACACCGGACGGGCCGATTCCCGCATTTCCGGTACGCCCGTCCTGGTCCCGCGCGGTACCACCGGCCCGCCGCCGCGCCGGCCGTGAGCCCTGCCCGTCCTCAGTGCCGGGCCGCTGGGAGGGGTGGTGCGGCAGTGCTTCCGCGGGGTGTCAGCTGCGGGGCGGTGTCTTCGTAACCGCCGCTCTTCTGCCCCGAGATCAGCGCCAGCAGGGTCCGGGCGGCGTGCGCGCCGTAGGCGTGGATGTCCCGGGTCAACGCGGTCAGCGCGGGCCGTACCACCTGGACGAGTGGGGAGTCGTCCCAGGCGACGATCGACAGGTCCCCGGGCACCTGGAGTCCGATCTCCTGCGCGACCGACAGGCCGGCCACGGCCATGATGTCGTTGTCGTACAGGATCGCGGTGGGCCGGTCGGGGGTGAGCAGCAGACGCCGCGTCGCCCGCGCACCCTCCACGCCGGTGTAGTCGGTGTGGACGACCGGCGCGGCCTCCAGCCCCAACTCCTGGCACACGGTGGTGAAGGCCACGTCACGCAGTGAGGTGTGCACCAGGCCGGTGAGCCCGGCGACCCGGCCGACCCGGTGATGGCCCAGCGCCGCGAGGTACTCCAGCGTCTCGCGGATCGCCGCGGCGTCGTCGGACCACACCGGGGTCAGGCCACCCGAGCCGGACGGGTGACCGATGACGACCGTCGGCAGGCCGAGCTCCTCCAGGGCCGGCACCCGCGCGTCGTCCTCCCGCAGGTCCACCAGAATCGCACCGTCGATCTGCCGCTCGCCCCACCAGCGCCGGTACGCCTCCAGTCCGCGTTCGTGGTCGGAGACCACCTGGAGCGCCAGCGAATAGGAGGCGTCGGACAGGACGTTCTCGATCCCACCGATCAGCTCCATGAAGAACGGCTCGGTCCCCAGCATCCGGGCCGGCCGCGCCAGCGCCAGACCCACCGCCGATGACTTCGCCCCGCTCAGCGCCCGGGCGGCGCTGTTGCGCACGAACCCGATCTCCTCGGCGACCTCCGCGATCCGGGCCCGGGTCGCCTCCGAGACGCCCGGCTGACCGTTGAGCGCGTTCGAGACGGAGACCTTCGACACGCCGACGATCTTGGCGATGTCGGCGATCGTCGGCCGTCGCCCGGCCGGACGCTGCTGCGGGGACACCTGATCCACGAGGACCCTTCTGGACGGCTTGGGCAGACCTTGCCCCCAAGCTACTACGGGCCCGGCCGTCCGCAGAAGCCGCCCCGGCATGCTCGGGGCAACCGGTTAACCAGCGGTTGAAAGCGAGCCGGTGACCACAATGGCGCCCCTCGGAGTGAAGCGGTTAACTCGACGAGCGCCGTAGCCGGACGCACCGGCGGCCGCCTCGGCGCGACCGCCGCCGACTCCGGTCGCACCCCAGCGGTCGGAGGTGGCGCGCCGGTGCGGCTCAGCAGGCGGCCTGCCGCACACCGGTGATCGACCGCAGCTGGCGAACCGGTAAAGGAAAGGCACTTAACTCCACGCTCGTCGTCAACGATCAGCGCGCTCCCGCAGACTCGATTGCCATCTCAAGCAGGGACTTCATCGCTCGACTGGGCCCACAAACTTCACCTAACCGGTTTATGGACAGGTTCAGTAGGAGGGGCTACGGTTGCTCCCACCCGCCTTCGGAACCACCCCCACAGCGAATGGAGCCGCACGATGAAGGACGTCACCCAGCTCGACCAGGGCTGGGCCCTGCACCACGCGGGGAGTCGGCTCCCCGCCGCCGTGCCCGGCTGCGTCCACACCGATCTGCTGGCCGCCGGTCTGATCCCGGACCCGTTCCTGGAGGCCAACGAGACCGACGTCGCCTGGGTAAGCCGCCAGGACTGGACCTACACCCTGGACCTGCCGGACCACGGCACCCGGCACGAGCGCACCGACCTGGTCTTCGAAGGGCTCGACACCGCCGCCACCATCACCCTCGGCGGCACGGAACTCGGCTCCACCCGCAACATGCACCGCGGCTACCGCTTCGACGCCACCGGCCTGACCGGCGAGCTGGCGGTGCGCTTCACCAGCGCCTACCGGGAGGCCGAGCGGGTGCGCGCCCTGGTCGGCGACCGCCCCAACGTCTATCCGGAGCCGTTCCAGTACATCCGCAAGATGGCCGCGAGCTTCGGTTGGGACTGGGGCCCGACCCTGCCCGGTGCCGGCATCTGGCGACCGGCCCGGATCGAGCGCTGGTCCACCGCCCGACTGGCCCGGGTGCGCCCGCACACCACCGTCAACGGCACCACCGGCACCGTCGAACTCCACCTCGACCTGGAGCGCACCACCACCGGCGCGGCCCGCGAGCTCACGGCCACCGCCACCATCGGCGACCACACCGCCACGGTCGCCTTCCCGGTCGGCCAGGACACCGCCGTCATCGTCCTGGACGTCCCCGACCCCGCGCTCTGGTGGCCGCGCGGCTACGGCGACCAGGCCCTGTACGACCTCGACGTGACGCTCGCCGACGCACAGGGGCCGCTCGACAGCTGGCACCGCCGCGTCGGCTTCCGCACCATCGAGCTCGACACCTCCGACGACGAACACGGCAGCGGCTTCACCCTGGCGGTCAACGGCGTCCGCCTGTTCGTCCGGGGCGTCAACTGGATCCCCGACGACACCCTGGTCAGCCGGGTCACGCCCGAACGCTACCGGGAGCGCCTCACCCGCGCCGCCGAGGCCAACGTCGACCTCGTGCGGGTCTGGGGCGGCGGCATCTACGAGGACGAGGCCTTCTACGACACCTGCGACGAACTCGGCCTGATGGTCTGGCAGGACTTCCTCTTCGCCTGCGCCGCCTACCCGGAGGAGCAGCCGCTGCGCGGCGAGATCGAGGCCGAGGCCCGCGAGAACGTCGTCCGCCTCATGCCGCACCCCTCACTCGTGCTGTGGAACGGCAACAACGAGAACCTCTGGGGCTTCCGCGACTGGGGCTGGGAGACCGAACTCGCCTCGGCCTCCTGGGGCGAGGGCTACTACCTCGGCGTGCTGCCCCGCATCGTCGCCGAACTCGACCCCACCCGCCCCTACACGGCCGGCAGCCCCTGGTCCGGCAGCTGGGACCACCACCCCAACGACGTCGACCACGGCACCCACCACTCCTGGGAGGTGTGGAACCGCCAGGACTACGCCGAGTACCGGGCCACCGTCCCCCGCTTCGTCGCCGAGTTCGGCTGGCAGGCCCCGCCCGCCCACGCCACCCTGCGCCGCGCCCTGCCCACCGAAGAACTGGCCGCCGACTCCCCCGGCATGCTCCACCACCAGAAGGCCGAGGACGGCAACGGCAAGCTCGACCGCGGCGTCGAGCGCCACTTCGACCTCCCCGCCGACTTCGACCGCTGGCACTACCTCACCCAGGTCGTCCAGGCCCGCGCCGTCGCCGCCGGCATCGAGCACTGGCGCTCCCACTGGCCCCGCTGTGCGGGGACCGTCGTCTGGCAGCTCAACGACTGCTGGCCGGTCTCCTCCTGGGCCGCCATCGACGGCGACGGCCGCCTCAAGCCGCTCTGGTACGAGCTGCGCCGCGTCTTCGCCGACCGACTCATCACCCTCCAACCCACCACCGGCGACGCCGCCCCGACCGTCGCCCTGGCCAACCAGGCAGCCCAGCCCTGGCACACCGTCGTCACCCTGCGCAGGGTCTCCGCCGACGGCACCACCACCACGACCACCGAACTGCCGGTGACCGTCGAAGCCCGCTCGGTGCTGCGCCTGCCGGTACCGAACGCGCTGGCCCCGACGGCCGGCTCGACCAAGGAGTTCCTGGCCGCCGACGCCGACGACCTGCGTGCGGTGCACTTCCCGGTACCGGACAAGCGGTTCGACTACGCGCGGCCCGAGTTCGAACTGACCGTGGAGCCGGTGGCCGGCGACGACACGGCCCGCGACATCGTGGTCACCGCCCACACCCTCGTCCGCGACCTGCTGCTGCAGGCGGACCGGCTGGCACCCGACGCGGTCGCCGACCGAGGCCTCCTGACCCTGCTCGCGGGCGAGCGGGCCCGGATCCGGGTCACCGGAGCACCCGGCATCGACGCCGACACCGCCCGCGCCGCCCTGTACTGCGTGGAACCCGCGTGACCAGGTCCACCTGACGCCCCGCTGACGGCTCGCTGCTACCGGGCTCCCACCGCCGGCATCAGCGAGCCGCCAAGAGCTTCGCCGCCACCACCATGGTCGACGCCACCACCTGGCAGAGCAGCGGCGTCTCCTACCCCTGACCCACACACGCCCGGGTGCCGCCGGGCCTCGCCGCTCCCGACGCGGTCGCGGGCCGCCGTACGCGCGGGCCGCGACCGCTCCCCGACCCTGCCGAGGGCCACCGGCCTTGATCGGTCGGCGGGCCGGCGCTGCCGCGCACGCCGGGCGGCGGCCGTACGGGGTGGGAGCGGGGTCGGTTCACCGGCGGGGGCGGTTTCCGCCGGCGGGGGCGGTTCGTGCCCGTTCGGACACGGGGCGGTTGCGCCCGTGCGCAGGAGTTGGCGCCGCGCGCTGCCCTTTCGCCCGACGGTCTGGACGGGCCCGACGGCCGCGATCGAGCATCTGGTGATCCATCGTCACCTCGCCGCCCCGTCAGCGGCGTTGCCACCGGCTGCCGATCACCGTGGAGGACCGCCGTGCAGCACCGTTCCCGCCCCACCCCCAAGGCGCTCGGCGCGGGCGCCGCCCTGAGCCTGGCGCTGGCGCTCACCCTGAGCCCCGCACCGGCCCTGGCCGCGCCCCCGGGCCCGGGGGCCGAACCCGATCCCGTCCCCGCCCTGGTGGCCGGGGAGGGCACCGCCGCTCCGCAGCTGGTGACCGGACTGGCAGAGGCCGCGCCCGGCGGCGCGGGCGAGGCGGCACGGGCCCATCTCGCGGCCCACCCCGACCGCTACCGGATCGACCCGGCGCAGCTGACCGAGCTCGCCGTCGAGGCGCAGCGGCGTGTAGACCGGAAATCCTTCGGCGCCGTACGGTGAGGGACCGTCATTCGAGGCGGTGAAGACCACAAGATTTCCCGTCTCGCCTCGGTTGTCGCCCCGTCATCCGCCGACCGGAGCACCAGTGGGAGGCCGGGGCTCGGGCGTTCCCGGCCCAGAACCCTGCTTGTGGTGCCCTTCCTTACACAGACCCCGATGTCCACCTGTCGGAGCGATCTCCGCGCCGCGAGACCGGCTTCCGGCCGGAGAACCCGGGGCCGGCTGTCCTCCGCGCTCGGGTGTCCTGCGAGCCGTGCGCGTCGGCCGCGCAGGAGAGACCAGACGGTTCCACCGCCTGGACGACTTCCTCCGGAGCGGCGGAGACATCCGGTCCGCCGCCCGTAGGCTGGGGCCCGCGGCGCCGCCGGGGGGGCGGAGCGTGCCGCGCTCAGAGTCGACCGAGGAGCCGAGCATGGACAGGCGCAGGGTGGTCGTGACCGGGGCGACCTTCCCGGACCAGGTGGTACGGAAGCTGGAAGCCGGCGGGTTCACCGTCGAGTCGCTCCCCGGCGACCTGAACGAGGACAAGGTGGTCCAGGCGCTGCACGGCGCCTGGGGCTACGTACTGGGCGGGTCGGAGGTGATGTCCGCGCACGCGTGGGACCGGCTGCCGGATCTCGCGGTGGCGTGCTTCATGGGCACCGGCTACGGCTCCTTCATGGAAGTACCCGAGGGCGCTTCGCCGACCCGGTTCTGCTACACCCCGCACGCCAACGCCGTGGCCGTCGCGGAGTTCACCGTCGCTCAGATGCTCGACCTGGTCCGCGGGGTGACCCGCCGGGTGACGGGCGTGCGGGCGGGGCTGTGGAGCGAGGACGCGACGCCCTCGCTGGTCGGCGCCCGACTCGGGGTGGCCGGCATGGGCCACATCGGCCGCGAGGTGGCCCGGATGGCGCACGCCGCGTTCGGCATGGAGGTCCTGTACTGGAACCGCACGCACCGCCCGGAGCTCGACGGGCTGCCCTACACCGCGGTCGCCTCCCTGGACGACCTGTTCGAGGCCGCCGAGGTCGTGACCCTGCACTTCCCCCACCAGCCGGGCGTCAACGACGGCGTGATCGGCGCACGGCAGTTGACGGCGCTGGGCCCCGACGGCTTCCTGATCAACACCGCCCGCGCCGCCCTCGTCGACCCCGACGCCCTGCGCACCGCGCTCGCCGAGGACCTGATCGCCGGCGCGGCCTTCGACGGCTACTACACCGAACCGACGCCGGACCCGGCCGAGGACCCGTACGGACTGCTGGAGTTCGTCCCGGACCGGCTCCTGGTCACGCCCCACTGCGCCTACCTCAGCACCCAGGCCGTCCGGCGCATGGCCGAGATGGCCGCGGAGAACCTGCTCTCCGTCGCCCGGGGCGACGAACCCCGCTACCCCGCCACGGCCGGGTAGCGCGCCGCGCCGGGTGGTCGGTGACGCGGCGGGCGGGTGGCCGGTCCTGGGCGCGGGATGCCTTCGACGTCCCCGGTGACGGTCCACCCTCGCCCGCCGCGGTCCGGGCCGCCGGCTCGCGGCGACACCCGGACCGCGGCGGGCTCCTCGCCGGACCCTAGCGAACGACCTCGTAGCTCAGCGCCGGGAACGGGAAGTCGGCCCAGTGCAGGCTGCCCAGCACGTAGGACAGGTCGCTCGGCTTGCCGGGCAGGCCGGTCCGGCAGTCGGCGGTGAAGTAGACCCTGATGTCCACTTCGGTGAAGTCCACCGCGGACAGTGCGGGGGACGGCAGCGCGCGGCAGCCGGTGCTGCCGGTGTCGACCGGGAACCTGGTGCCCGTCAGGTCGGCTCCGGCGGCGAAGTAGGCCACCGGGGCGTGCGGGAGTTCGACGGCGGCGGCGGGCTGGGCGAGAGCTCCGCCCAGCAGCAGGGCGGCCGCGGTGGCGGCGACGGCGGTGAGGCGCTTCAGGTGGACGGTCATCGCGGGACTCCTCCTCGAAAGGTCTTCCTACGGTGCGGTCAAGCTCATTGCATCTTCAACTACGCCTGCCACCCGTGCCAAGACCATCCGGGCCCGCCCTCCCCCCAACACCGGTAGGCGGCCGCGGCGATGAGCACACCCGGTGCCCACCGCCGCGGCCGCCGCTACCGGCGCCACGCGCCGGGGGTCACCGCAGCGTGGGCAGCGAGGCGTAGCAGGGGAACACGTCCTTGGTGGGCGAGACCATGACGTCACCGGTCCGCGGGCCCACGACGCCGTCCTGGGCCAGGCTCGCCCACGGGGGACGGCGGCGGGACGGGCGGGACGGCCGGCGCGGCAGGCGCCGTCGTACCGGTGCAGGACGCCCGAGCGGGCCCGCCCGCCGTGGTCACCGTGCTCGGCGGGCGGCTCCGGGGAGGCACCGCGGCCGGTGGGGGCCGCCCCGGGGCTGTGTCACTTCCGCCAGAACAGATGGTGCGTCACACCGCTGGAGCTGGGCACGACGTCCAGGTGGAAGCGGTCGAGCAGCTCGTCGGGGGACTCCCAGAGCCGCAGGCCGGACCCGAGCTTCAGCGGCGAGACCGCCACGTGCAGGGTGTCGACGAGGTCGGCGTCGAGGAACTCCCGGACGGTGGTGACTCCCCCGCCGAGCCGGACGTCCTTGCCCTGCGCCGCCTCCCGCGCCTGCTCCAGGACCGTGGCCGGGTCGCCGTCGACGAAGTGGAACGTGGTGTCGGAGAGCGTGAACGACGGCCGCGTGTGGTGGGTCATGACGAACACCGGGGTGCGGAACGGCGGCTCGTCCCCCCACCAGCCGCGCCACTCGTGGTCCTGCCAGGGCCCGCGCTGGGGCCCGAACTTGTTGCGGCCCATGATCTCGGCCCCGATGTCGCGGGGGTAGTCGCGGGTGAAGTAGTCGTCGAGGCCCCGGCTGCCCCCGGGGTCGGTGCGCATCGGCCAGCTCGCCGTCGCGCCGGCCCAGGAGAACAGCCGCTCGGGGTGGTCGAAGCCGAACGGGCGCTCGAAGCTCTGGTCCTCGCCGGCCGCGACGCCGTCACTCGAGACGACGAAGTTCTGGACCCTCAGCAGTTGCGTCATGTGTGTTCCTCCAGTGGTTCCTGCCGGACGACGACGGTGCGGCTCCCGGGCGCGGGACAGACACGGCGGCAGTCTTGCAGGCGCCACCGACAATCGGGCCGAACCGCACCGGTCGGCGGCGGGCCGCTGCGGCTGCCCGGCTCACCCGAGGACCAGCGGCATCTTCGTCCCCGGTGCCCCGTGCGCCCCGAGTGCCGTCCGCTCGGCCGGGGTCGCGGCCCGCCGCCCGGTGCCGACCAGCAGCGCGTCCGCGTCCGCGAACGAGGCCGGGAACGCTCCTCCGGCGATCCGCTCCAGCAACCGACGCGCCCCGGCCAGCCCCTCGGCGGGCGGGCCCGGCAGGTGCGGCAGGTGAGCGACCAGATCGAGGTGGTGCAGCGTCCACTCCAGCACGTAGGCGTCCAGGTAGTCACCGGCGGTCAGCACCTGCCCCTGGGTGGCCACCCGAAACCGCGGATCGGCGAGTTCGGCGGCGCGCCCCGCCGCGGAGCCGACGTCGTCGAGGTGGAGGCGGAGCAGCCCCGGGTCCCCGTAGGCGGCGGCCAGCCGGACGGTCAGCGCGTCCAACGGGTCCTGGCCGTCGGGCGGTTCGGCGGACACCTGCCAGTACGACGCCGCGTCCCGGGTCGGCTCCGCGGGGGACGGGGTGACCAGGGTGATCAGTACGTCCTGGGCGTCGATCACCAGGTGGCACACCAAGTCCCGCACCAGCCACCCGGCACAACCCGACGGCTCGGCGAAGTCCTCCTCCGCGAGCCCGTCCACCGCGGCCCGCAGCGCCGCCCATGACCGTCCGAAGAGATCCACGCCCGCAAGCTACCACCGCCCCCGCCCGGGCCGCCGGAACCGGCGACCGGGTGGAGCGGGAGCGGGCCGACCGCCTCTGCCCGCGCACCCGCGGCGAAGCCTTCTCGGCGCGGGATGCGGCGGCGGTGCCCTACTCGGTCGGTGCCCTACTCGGTCCAGACGAGCACGGCCTGCCGGTAGCGGGCCGCCGTCCGGAGGAAGTCGGCGAGGGCCCGGTAGTGGCCGGAGGCGAGGTGCGGCGCGTCCTCCTCCGTCCAGCCGGCGGGCAGCGCGACAGCGGCGGCGAGTTCCGCCGGGTCGACCCCGTCGACCAGGGCGCCGGGGGACAAAGCCGTGAGCGCGTCCGCGACGGCGCGGACCTGTTCGGGAGTCAGGCAGCGCGGCGGGCCGTAGCACCGGTCCCCCGCGTCGGGGAGCTCGTCCTCCCCGTGGACGACGTCGACCGGGGGGCGTGGCGGCGGAGCAGGAAGCCGAGTACGTGCCCGGCCCGTCCGGTCTCGTGCAGCCGCTCCCGGGCGGCCGCCCCGCCTCCGTCGAGCTCGGCGACCCGTGCCCGCGCCCGGTCCGGCTCGGCCGCCGCGCGCCGCAACTGGTCGGCGCTCAGCCGAGACAGCGACCGTTCATTCCCAGGACCGTGAGCCTGGAGCCTGACGGTTCGGCGTCCCTGCGGGGAGAGCGGGTGGTCACGGTGGATGGCCTGCACCCGCGTCAACTCCCGGGCTACGCGGCGGTCGTGGGACAGTCGTGGTGATGGGGCGGCAGGCACACGACGTTCAGGACCGGCTCCTCGTCGTCCACGATCTCGAAGGTGAAGACGGCGCCGGAGGGTTCGGCCTCGACCGAGCGCTGACCCTCGAAGGTGAGTGCCGGGTACGGCCGCCAAGGACAACCGGCTCGGTCCAGGGCGGCGATGACGTCGGTGTAGTACGGCTGTCCGGGAAGGGCCGGTCGGCCGGCCAGTGCGGGTGGGAGGTCGATGACTTCTCGCCAGGTCTGGAGGCAGACGAGCACGACGGCTCCGCAGCGGCACACCGCCAGTTCCAGGTCCCCGTAGCCGACCAGTCGGGGCCACTCGTCAAGGTGCCCGACGGCACCCACCCACGGCTCGCCGAACTCGGCGGTCACCGAGGCCAGAATCACCCCGTTCGCGACCGGCCCCAGGTGCCCGGTCCGCGCCAGGCCGGTCAGGACATCGAGTATCTCCACGACAGCGGAGCCTGCCACCTGCGGCGATGGCTGTCCAACCGGTTGACCGGCCCCGGACGGCCGCGCCCGACCCGGAGCGAACGGCCGAGCAGGTCCCCACACGGGAGGCTCGTGGACGCGGGCCCACCACAAGGGGTCGACCCGCAGCCGGTGGGCGCGTGCCACAGTGAAACCGATGCCCGGCAACGGTGGTGACGCCGACTCGGCGACCTCTGTGTTCCCGATTCCCGGATGCCGGCCGATCCTCGTGGACTCCCGAACCGGATTCTGCGGGGTCTCGTCGCTCGCGGAGCGGGAGAGGTGGCGGGTCGCCGGCTGAGCGTTCGGCGCAGGCCGGCGCGGACGGCCAACAGTGCGGTGAGGGCGGCCCGTTCAGGCTGTGGGCGCGGTGGAGGTCAGCCGAGCCGGAGGTCAGCCGAGCCAGACGATGTCGAGGACGTACAGGCGCTCGGCCAGGCGGTTGACCGAGTAGACCAGGCTGAGCTGGCCGACGGAGGCGCAGCGCAGGTCCTCGCCTTCGAGGTCGGTGGCGTCCCACTGCGGCCATCCCCAGGGGGTGCAGTAGGCGATGTCGAGCAGGTCGCGGACCGTCAGCCGCGCGTGTCGGGGCAGGTCGACGAAGGTCTTGGCCGCCTGCGGGGACAGGCGGGCCGGCCAGACCCGGTCGGTCACGGGTTCGTCCCGGTGAGTTCGGCGAGGTCGATGCCGTCCTCGTCGTCCGTGCCGGCGGCGAGGAACGCGTCGACCGCCGGTGCGCTGTCCAGGCGGAACCGCCAGGTCCGGACCACCTCGTGCAACGGGGAGAGGTCGTAGGTCTGGCGGGAGTCCTCCAGCGCCTTCGCCCAGTCCCGCTCGAAGGCCGGCAGCCACCGGGCGGACCGCTCG
Organism: Kitasatospora sp. NPDC022856; assembly: GCF_055561235.1. Taxonomy (NCBI): domain Bacteria; kingdom Bacillati; phylum Actinomycetota; class Actinomycetes; order Kitasatosporales; family Streptomycetaceae; genus Kitasatospora; species Kitasatospora sp. NPDC022856. The sequence goes on from NZ_JBVHHE010000014.1 coordinate 214,030, forward strand.
GGCGGCTCGGCGTGGATGCGGACGAGCAGTTGGGCGGCGGCGCGAGGCGCCGGGGCCGACGGCGGGGCGGGCAGGTGGTCGGGCTGGGCGCTCAAGAGGTCCTCCACTTCGTCGTCGGTCACGGTACGGCAATCGGTGGGCGCGAGGGCGGGGCCGCTACCGGATTCCCTCCTGGTTGGCCGATTCGCGTGCGTCCCGAGCCGTCGGTCCGGCCTGCCCCGGGTCCGGCGGTCCGGGGCGTGCTCGTCCGCCCCGTTTCCCCAGAGGGGGGCGCCGCCGCGTCGAGTTGCCCCGCGCCGTACGGGTCGCGAGTCCGCGCCCCTGCCCCGCCGCCCGGGGGCCCGGCGCGGACGCGACAACCCCCGTGCCGCTGCTGCCGCTCACGAATCTCACCCACCGGACCCGCTGCCGCCCGGACCGCCGCAGGGGCGACGGGCCGCGGCTTCGGGGTGTGCGGCGACTCTTCGGCGGCGTACGCCCCTCCACCGTGTCGGATGCCTCCGGCAGCGGTCGCCACTCGACCGATCCATCGAGCAACGCCCCTCCAGCCAAAGGGAGATGGGGCGCGGACAGGGGTGCCGTTCAAGCACCGCGTCGGGTGCCGGGAACCCTGGTCGGCCTCCGTCCGCCAACACCCGCCCGCCCTCCGCGCGTTCGCTTTCACACCGGGTTCCACCGAGGTCGGGCCACGCACCGTCGGCACCCCGTGCGATGGAACATTCCGCAATCCTCGTACACCCCGCCCGGCTAGCCGTACATTCACTGCACGACTGGTGATGGACTACGCGTAGGAGTGGTTGTGGGAAACGGGAACACTTTCGGTACGGACAGCGGTGTGGGATCGACGATTTCGCTGTTGGAGGGGAGACTGCCCGCAGTGCGGGACCGGCTCGCCCGGGCGGAGCAGGAACTCGCCGCCGCCAGGGCCGAGGCGGAGGCGGTGGCCAAGGCGCTGGCGGGCCTGCGGGGGCTCGCCGGCGTGTCGATCGGTGACGGGGGCGAGTCGGGCGCCCCCGAGGCGCAGCCGGTTTCGGCCGAGGCACCGCAGGAGGCGGCCGCGGCGACGGAGCCGACCCCGGCGGCACCGGCACCGGCTGCGGCGGAGGCGCCCGCTGCCCCGGCCACGCCTGCCGCTCCGGAGGCGTCCACCGCTCCGCCGGCGAAGGCGCGGAGCAGGAAGCCGGCAACCGCCAAGAAGGCGGTGGCGGCGAAGAGCGCCGCGTCTGACGCGGAGCAGGCGGCGCCGTCGTCGGCCCCCGGCAAGAAGCGGACCGCGACGAAGGCGGCGGCCAAGGACAGCGGGCCCAAGCCCACGGCGAAGCGGACGCCTGCCAAGAAGGCCACGTCGACTCCGGCGGCGGCCCCCGCCAAGAAGGCGGCTCCGGCTCCGGCGACCACCGCCAAGAAGGCCGCACCGGCGACCCCTGCCAAGAAGGCCGCACCGGCTCCGGCGACCACCGCCGAGGGCAAGACCGCCTCGTCGGACCGCCGGCGCCAGGTGGCGGACGCGGACAGCGTGGTGGCGGTGCTCGCGAAGGCCGAGGGCCCGCTGCGCGCCCGCGAGGTCACCGAACTGCTGGGCCTGGAAACGCACGAGGGCAACATCAACACGATCCGCACCAGGTTGGAGCGTCTCGCGAAGGCCGGCCGCGCGCAGCGGCCCGAGCGCGGCCTCTACACGGCCGTCGCCGGGGCGAAGGCCTGACCGCCGGACGGGGGCGTGCACCGGTCGACTCCGGTGCACGCCCCCGGCGATGACGTCCGTCGGGCGGCCGGGCCCGTCGCGACGGGCCCGCCTCGGCCGGTGGGGGTGAGGGCATCGGCACGAGAGGACGAGGCCGGTGCACGCAGGGACCGGTGCGGCGGGCCCGAGGGGACGGCCGCGACACCCGCGCAGCGCTCTGTCCTCAGGGTGGGCGGGCTCCCGACCGAACCGCGGCAGGTCCGCGGGGACGCGGCCCGCTGTTCCCGGGGTGGGTCGGGGTGGGGCGAAGCCGCCACCCCGGAACCGTCGGTTCGGCGGCCGGCCCCGGTCCGGCTCCGCACCGGGCCGGGGGCCACCGCCTCCGTCACCGCAGGACGGTGTCGAGCCAGTCGAGGATCCGGCCCATGGCGAGACGCTGGGCGCCGGTGTGGCAGTGGGCGCCCGCACCCTCGGCGACGGTGAAGCGGGCGAGGGTCTTGGGGCAGGTGAGGCGGTCGTAGAGCTGCTGGGCCTGGCCGTCGAAGAAGAGGTCCTCCTCGGCGTCGCAGACGAGGGTGGGGCAGGTGATCCGCTCGGCGATGCCGTCGGCGAGCGTGTAGTCGAGGTAGGAGGCGAGGAACGCTCGCGGGGTCGCCACGTCCATGACGTAGGAGCCGTGCGTGATGGCCCAGCGCACGGTCGGGTTGGTCTTCATCAGCGCCTCGATGGAGGCGTCGATCTCGGGAGCGTGCTCGGCGCGCAGCAGGGCCTCGGCCTCGGGGCGCGGCATCGGCAGGTTCTTCACGCTGACTTCGCCGAGGTCGTACACGCCGTCGACGGCGATCACGGCGGCCAGTCGGTGTTCGAAGGCGGCCGCCCTGGGCGCGAGCAGGCCGCCCATGCTGAGGCCGAGCAGGGCGATGCGCTCGGGGTCGACCTCGGGGCGCTCGGCGATCAGCCAGTCGACCACCGGGGTGACGACGCTCTCCCAGTTCGGGCGGAAGGGCAGCCCGTCACGGAAGCGGGCGGCCGGCTGGCCCGGGCCGTCGAAGGTGAGCACGTGGTAGCCGCGCTCCTGGCCGGCCGCTCCCCCGAAGAAGTGCATCTCCTCGGCGGACCCGTCGAAGCCGTTGTGCATGACGATCGTGGGCGCGGGGGCGTCGCCGGGGGCCCGGTAGAAGTAGCCGTGGAGCACGGTGCCCTCGAAGGGGATCTCGACGGGTTCGATGCGGGGCTCGAAGAGGGCGGCCGCCGAGCGGAAGGTGTCCACCGCGCGCTCGTAGGAGGACGCGATGCGGGGGTCCTTCGGGTTGCCGTGCAGGAAGAACTCGGCGGAGCGGAAGTAGTTGCTCGCCCGCAGGTAGGCGTCCCGGGCACTGATCCGGTGGCCGCCGGCCAGGGCGGTGGCGGCCTCGGCGGCGGTGCGCTCGGCGGTGGCGGACCACTCCTCGTACCAGCCGTCGTAGTCACCGGCGGTGATCCTCTGGGCCGTGGCGATCACCTCGCCGAAGTCGGAGCCTCCGTAGGCCGCGTGGCCGATCGCCCGGAGGGTCTCGTACCAGAACTGCGGGTCGTTCTCGAAGAGCAGGGGCTTCATGGCGTTCTCCTAATGCAAGATTGGTTGCGTTAATTACGGTAGTGAGCCGAAGCCATAGACGCAAGTTCTCTTGCGTTAGTCTTTGGCTGTGAACGAAGACCAGGTACGGCGCAGGACCGGCGGCCGAAGCGCCCGCGTACGGGAGGCGGTGCTCGGCGCGACGGCCGAGCTGATCGCCGAGCACGGCCACGCACGGATCTCCATCGCCCAGATCGCCGAACGCTCCGGCGTCCACCAGACGTCGATCTACCGGCGCTGGCGGTCGACCGACGCGATCGTGCTGGAGCTCGCGGTGGAGCGCCTCTCCGCCACGTCCGTGATCCCCGACACCGGGACACTGCGCGGGGACCTCGTCGCCTACGCCCACGGGGCGGCGGCGTCGATCGAGGGACCGGACGGCCTGGCACTCCTACAGGCGCTCGTCGCCCTGCCCGCCGGGAGTGCCGACCCCGGCCTCGACCCCAGGACCGTGCTCGCACCGCGCGGCAGGGACCTGCAGGACATGCTCGACCGGGCCGTGGCACGCGGGGAGCCGCAGCTGCACCTGATGGACGTCCTGGACGGGATCGTCGCACCGCTCTACCTGCGGGTCCTCTTCCGGATCGGGGGGATCGACGAGGCGTACCTCGACTCCCTGGTCGTCAGGACGCTGGCGGCGACGGACTGACCGCCGCGCTGGCCCTGCCGGGGCGGCGAAGAAGGCCCCCGACGCGGCCGCGGGCCGGGCCGCCACCGCCGGGCGACTGCGGGCCGTTCGGCCCTTCCAGCTGTGTGCAAGGTTCATGACGCACAGACTGGCGCCGGACGGCGTCCACTTCCCAGGTCCGTGCGGGGCGGGTACTGTCCACCCCTGTCCGCGGCTGTCCACCCGGTCTGCGACGGTCCACCCGGTCCGGCGATGCGCGCACCAGGCCGTGCCCGAGCACCTCGGGGATCCGCTCGCGTACGCGGGCCCGGCCGTCGTCGTGCTTCTCAGCGCGCTCGAACTCCGCGCACTCCGTCGCCGGGGCGGGCGCGGAGTGCGCGGAGCGACAGCCGGCTGACCGGTGTGGGGGCCGCCCCGGGCGCGGGACGGCCCCGGTCGGCCTCGCCGGGTGGGGTCAGCGGGCCCGCAGCGGGCCGGCGAAGGACTTGCGCAGGGAGGACGGGGCGACGACGGGGAGCAGCGAGGCCAGCAGCTTGCCCTTCAGGGTGTCCGGGGTCCTGGTCAGTCGGACGTCCACCCGGGTGCCGTCGCCCTCCGGGGTCAGCCGGAAGACCCAGCCGCCGCCGGGCCCGAAGAGCTTGGAGTCGAGGGTGGTGATGGTGACCTCGTCGCCCCCGGGCTTCCAGTCGTAGCGGGCGCGCTCCCAGGCGGCGGCGGTGCCCTCGGTCACCTCGGCCCAGCCCTCCCCCGCGCCGTGCACCGCGAATGCGCCGCGTCGATGGTGGGCCACGCCTGGGCGCGGGCCGGGCCGAAGTCGGTGAGGACGGCCAGCACGGCGTCCGGGTCGAGCGAGGAGATCAGCTGGAAGTTGACGACGGTCACGAGGTCCTCCGGAGGTGGTGCGGGGCGGGCTGGGCCCGGTCGCACCCACCCTGGTGCGCGGACGCGGGTACGGCATCCGTCAGTTGACCGAGGACAGGGCCCGCGTCATGGCCCTACGTCGACCGCCGGGTACGAAGTACCCGCGCCGGGTGGGGGTTTCGCCGGCCGCGGGTGGCGGGGCGGGGCGGTGACGGGCAGTCGGCGGCTCGCTGGTTCGCCCCGGCCGGGCCGTCGGCGGGTGCCGGGACCGACCGTCATTCGACGGATCCGCGGCGCCGCCCGTGCCGCGAGGGTGGAACCACCGAGGCGCCCACCGTCCGCTCGGACGGGTTCGGGGCGCCGCATCGGCCCACTGACCCGCGTACCGGTACCCGTACCCGTACCGAACGGAAGGACTGTCCCATGGCATCAGGAAAGAGCACCCGGAAGCGCCGGCTGGCAACGGCCGCGGTCTGGGCCGCGGCCGCGAGCGTCGTACTGGGCACGGCCGTGGCCGGGGGCACCGCGAACGCGAGCGCGCCGGTCGCGGTCGGCGTCAGGCCGACGATCGTCCTGGAACACGGCGCGTTCGCCGACGCGTCCAGCTGGAACGGCGTGATCAAGCGGCTCCAGGCGGACGGGTACCCGGTGGTGGCCCCCGCCGTCCCGCTCCGCGGCCCCGCCTCCGACGCGGTCGCGCTGCGCGGCCTGCTCCAGCACATACCGGGGCCGAAGATCCTGGTGGGCCACTCCTACGGCGGCTCGGTCATCAGCGCGGCCGGCGCGAACGACCCGCAGGTCAGGGCCCTGGTGTACGTGGCGGCGTTCCTGCCCGCGCCCGGGGAGACGGCGCTGGAGCTGTCCGGCAGGTTCCCCGGGTCCACCCTCGGGGACGCGCTGGACCCGGTCACCTACCCGCTGGCCGACGGCACCGCCACCACGGACCTGTACATCCGGGCGGACGCGTTCCGCCACCAGTTCGCCGCCGACGTCCCCGCCGCCCAGGCGGCGCTCATGGCCGCCACCCAGCGCCCGATCGCCCAGAGCGCGCTCCAGGAGCCGGCCACCGTCGCCGCCTGGACGGAGAAGCCGAGCTGGGACGTCGTCACGACCCAGGACCTGAACATCCCCGAGGCCGCCCAGCTCTTCATGGCCCGCCGCGCCCACGCCCGCGTCACCCTCGTCCCGGCCTCGCACTCGGTCGCCGTGTCGCATCCGGGGACCGTGGCGCAGGTGATCGAGGAAGCCGCCCGGACCACCCGCTGAGGCGGACCGGAGCGGCGGCTCCCGGGGCCCGGCGTCCGGCCCGCCCCGGCAGCGGCACCGCAGATCTGACGCTCCATCAGCAGGAGCAGGCATCCGAACCGGTGACCGCGGACGCGGAGCGCCGGACCGACACGCACGAGGAGAAGGACATGGCAGTCAGTTACACCGGTGTGGTCACGGTGACCGGCGAGGGGCGCAACGGCGGGCAGGTCACCGCCAGCGACGGCCTGCTCAGCACCGCACTGGCCATCCCGAAGGCGCTGGGCGGCGCGGGCGGCGCCACCAACCCGGAGCAGCTGTTCGCGGCCGGCTGGGGGGCGTGCTTCCTGGGCGCGGTGCGGCGTGCCGCCGCCGAGCGCGAGGTCCGGCTGACCAGCACCGCCGTCACCGTCGAGGCCACGCTGACCCACGGCGACGACGGGGAGTTCGGCCTCAGCGCGGTGCTCGACCTCGAACTCGGCGGCGTGGACCAGGCGATGGCCGAGGAGCTGGGAGCCGCCGCGCACCGGCTGTGCCCCTACTCCAAGGCGACCCGGGGCAACATCCCGGTCACCGTCCGCGCGAGCGCGGTGGCCGGCTGACGCGGCCCGAGTCACTCGCGGCGGCGGTGAACACGTTCTGACGCGCACGGCGCACAGAGCGAATCACGCGCACACACCGAGGGCCCCGCCACGGCGGGGCCCTCGGTCGTGTCGTGTTCCCGACCGGACCGGCCGGGAGTACGGGGGCCGGCACAGGCGCGCGGCCCCCGATCGGGCTCCCGGCCGGTCAGCGGGCCGGGGCGGTGGGGCGGACGCCCCGCTCGTCGAGCCAGTCGAGGACGTAGTCGGCGACGGACCGCCAGCCGCTGTCGATGACCAGGGAGTGGCCCCGGTCGGCGAACTGCTTGAGGTCCGTGGTCGCGGTGGAGTCGCCGTACGCCTTGTAGACGGCGCGGGTCACGCAGTCGGGCACCAGCAGGTCCTCCTGCCCCGACACCAGCAGCAGCGGCCCGCGGGCCGCGTTCCGGGTGTCCGCCGAGGTGCTCGGGTGCCGGGGGCCGCCGCCGCAGCCGAGGTCCGCCAGCAGGCGGCGCGGGGCGGGCACGACGTAGCGGTCGTACAGCCGCTCGCCCTCCGCGCCGCCGACCGTGGTGCCGAGGAGGTCGCGGAAGCGCTCGGGGGTGAGCGGGACGGCGAGGCGCGCGGACGCGCAGGCGCAGTCCGGGCAGCGCAGCGCCACGTCGTTGACGGGCGCCGGGGCGAGGGCCACCGCGGCCCGGCCCAGGCCGGCGCCGACCAGGTGCTGCGCGACCAGTCCGCCGACCGAGTGCCCGATGATCACCGGCGGGACCTCGAAGGAGCGCACGATCCCGGCGTAGTGGTCGGTGAGGCCGTCCAGGCCGAGGTCGGGCACCCGGTCCGGGTGCTCGCGGGCCTCCCGCGCGGTGGCGGCCTCGCCGGGCCACCCCGGCGCGAGGGCGCGGTAGCCGTGGCCGGTGAAGCGCTCGACCCAGCACTCCCAGGACAGCGCGTGCAGCCAAGCGCCATGGATGAACACGACGGGAGTACGGATCACAACGGGCCCTCCGAGCGGGATGTCGGCCTGCACCGGCGTGCGGCGACCGTTCCAGCATCGGTCCGGGCGTCGCCCACGGGATCAGTCGAATGACTGAGGCCACGGGGTACCGACAGGAACGGACGACACCCACCAACGGGCGACACCACCGGGCGCGCACGGCGCGGCACCGGGGCGGCGCAGTGGCCGCCCCCACCGAAACGTCCCGGCCCGCACCCCGGGGAGAGGGGTACGGACCGGGACGGCCTGGGGACGGGTCAGCGCCGGGTGGCGGGCCCGCAGCGGAAGTTGGCGCCGTCGGCGGTGTCGCCGTGGCCCTGGTAACGCGGGACCATCGGGTAGGCGCACAGGTCGCGGGTGACGGTCCGGCCGTCGGCCGTCGGCAGGGTGGCGGGCAGCGTCCGCGGGGCCTCGCCGTGCTCGACCCAGGCGGTCAGTGCGGCGAGGTCGGCGCCCTGACCGAGGAGTCCGCAGTGCGACGCCCCCGGGGCGAGGAAGACGCGGTAGAAGTCGTCGACCTTCTTCGCGCCGCCCATCCGCTGCTCGACCCGCTCGCGGTACTGCACCGTGCCGGCGGCAGGGATGAACTGGTCGGCGGATCCGTGCCAGGTGAGGAGCTTGCCGCCGGCCTTCCGGAAGCCGGACAGATCCGGGTCGTCGGTGCCGATGATCCGGTCGTACTCGGCCTCGGACTGCCGGAACAGCTGGGCGAACCGGCCGGTGGTGAGGGTCGTGAGGTCGAAGGCCGGCTGCTTCTTCAGCCAGGTCGACACCCAGGCGGCCGGTACCGGGAACGGCGTGCCGACCCGCTCTCCGGTGGTCTCGTCGACCTTGCTGCCGGCGAGGCCGGCCAGGTCGGCGCCGATCGGCACGCCCGACCACAGCTTCGTGCCCGAGGCGGTGCGCGGGCCGTCCCAGATCCGGCGCACCACCTCCGCGTCGGCGGCGGTGATCGTCAGCCGCCCGCCGTCGCACTCGACGGTGGTGCCGATCAGCCGGCGCGGGTCGAAGCCGCACGCGTCGGGGTCGGTCAGCAGCCCGTCCGCGGCGCCGTCGAGCCGGTCGCAGGCCTGGACGGCGGCGTCGGTGAAGGCCTTGAACTCGCACGCGGTCGGGAAGGTCCCCGCCTCGTTCATCACCACCTGCGGCCACAGCGTGGCCACCTCGAACTCGTCCCAGTTGACGGCGGGCGCGTTGGCGAGGATGCCGTCGTAGTCGGCCGGGTACTTCTGGGCCTCCGCGTAGCCCTGGCGCCCGCCGGTCGAACAGCCGTTGAAGTAGGAGTAGGACGCGGCCCGGTCGTAGTGGGCGGCGACGACCTCCTTGGCGACCACCGCGGCCTCGTGCTCGGAGCGGGAGGCGAAGTTCTCCAGCAGCGCCCGGTCGGCCCGGCCGTCGGCCTTCAGCGCCCACGTGGTGTCGAGGTAGGTGCCGACGCCCGCGTCGGTGGTGGCGGCGGCGTAGCCGCCCTTGACCGCGCCGGCCAGGCCCGCGCCGTAGTCGCCGGCGGCGTACGCGCTGCCGCCCACCGTCTGCAGCCGGCCGTTCCAGTTCTGCCGCGGCAGCCAGACCCGCACCGTGGCGTGGTCGCCCTGGCCGGGGTGGGTGAGGGTGATCGTCACGTCGCAGAACGCCGGGACGTCCGGGACCTGGGCCGCCGGCTGCGGGAACACCGCGGGTACGTCGAAGGTGCCGGCGGCGTGGGCGACCGCGGCGACCCGCTCCACCGCGGTGCCCGTCGGGGCGTGCACCGCGGGGCTGGTACAGCCGTGCGGGGCGGCGGAGTCGGGCGCGGCGGCCGAGGCGCCGGGCGCGTACACCGCGGCGGCGAGGGGCACGGCGGCGGCGAGGGCGGCCAGGAAGCGTCGGTTCATGGAGGTCCCTTCCCAGGGGTGGTGTGGTGTGGTGCCCGACGGGGAACGGCGTTGTTCGGTCGGGCGGGGCGGCGGCCGCCGGTCGGGGCGGACCACAGACTCCCGGCGGATTCGCGGGTACCGGGGTCGGGCCCGCGACCGGGGCTCGCCGGTCAACTGTGTGCCGCGGCCGGCCACCACCACATCAGTCATCCGACTGCCGGTCGGGCAGCGCCGTCGGCGCAGTCGTACCGGCCGGCCACGGCTGTTGCGCCCCCTCACGCACCGTCAAACCGGTCCGGCACGGGGCCCGGACCGACTGCGGGGAGGGGCTCGGCCACCAGGGCCGCCCTCCCAGGGTCGGCTTTCGGGGTCGTCTTCCGGGGTCGGCTTCCGGCGTCGTGGGAACTCCCGCCCCGGCGCGGGAATCCGCCGGACCGCTGCCACGTTCCCCGGGTACGACACATCCGCCACCTGCCAGCCGGAGGTCCCTGTGAAGCCCCGCGAACACGGCACCGACGACGCGGCCGAGGCCGGCCGGGCCCGCTTCCGCACGCTGCCCGAACGGATCCGCCCGGAGCAGACGTCCACCTCACTGCCGGCCTCACCGGCCGGCCCCGCACGGGGCTCGTACAGCCAGGACGACTGGCTGGCCCGGAACGTGTGGTGCGGCACGCTGCTCTGAGCCCGGGGCGGTCCGGTCCCAGCGCCTGTCTGACGATCCAGGTCGCACGCGCAGCAGGAATCCCCTACCGCTCGGGCTGCTCCCCCGGCTGGTCCGGGAGGGCGGCCAGGGCGTCCCGCAGGGCCGCGCGGGAGGTCACGCCCAGCTTGGGGAACACCCGGTACAGGTGGGAGCTGACGGTGCGCGGCGAGAGGTGCGTCCGCTCGCCGATCTCCTTGTTGGTCAGGCCACCGGCGGCGAGGTCGGCGATCCGGCGCTCCTGCCAGGTCAGCGCCGCCGGGTGCGCCGCGGCGGAGTGCGCCGGGGCGCCGCAGAGCCGCAGTTCGGCCCGGGCCCGCTCGGCCCAGCCCCGGGCGCCGAGCCGCTCGAAGGTCTCGACGGCCCCGCCGAGCACCGGGCGGGCGGCCCGCGGCCCCAGGTGCTGGCGCAGCCGGATGCCGTGCGCCAGCCGGACGCGTGCCAGCTCGAACGGGAAGTCACCGGCGGCCGGGTGCTCCTCGGCCCGGCGGTACATCTCGGCCGCCTCGGTGCCGTCCTCGGCCGTCATGGCGAGGGCTCCGAAGGTGATCACGGCCAGCCGGGGCGAGACCTCGGGCAGGCCGGCGTCCCGGGCCGCCAGGGCGTGCCGGCGGGCCTGCTCGGCACGGCCCGTGTGCAGGGCGGCCTCCACCAGGTCGAGCACGGTGCGCGAGGCCTGGTGCGCGCAGGGTTCGAGGACGCCGGGGGCGGTGATGCCGATCGCGCACAGGTAGGCGGCCTCGTAGTCCCCTTCGCTGAGGGCGGCCGTCGTCCCCACCGTGTCCGCGATCTGGGTGAGGAAGCCGATCCGCCGCGGCCGGGCCCACCGGTCGACCACGGCCTGCAGGTCCCGTGCGCGGTCGAGGTCGCCGCGCAGCGCCGCGAGCACGGCCAGGTAGGCCCGGCTCTGCTGGGCGAAGAGGACGTGGCCGTGGGCCAGGGTCAGTTCCAGGACCTGCTGTCCGGTCCGCTCGGCCGCCTCCCAGTCACCCGAGGCGGTCTGGTCCAGCATGATCAGGTGCAGCATGGTCATGCCGGTGCCCACCGCGCCGGCCCGCAGTTCGCGCTGCACGCTCCGCCGCAGGTACGTCCGGTAGTGGCTCAGGGCGTCGACGTGGTAGGCGGCCACGCCCAGCCGGGTGATGTCCCACGGGTCCAGGTCCGGGTAGGCGGCGAACGCCGCGGCGACGCGTTCGCCGACCCCGGCGCCGCGGCGCACCACGTCGCACCAGGCGTCCTGGTAGACGCGCGAGTTCGGGGGGACCAGGACACCCAGGGAGTCCAGCAGGCGGTGGGTCCGCTGCCAGGACGTGCTGTCGCCGGCGTACTGGCTGACGGCCAGCAGGAGGTTCACCAGCCGGGTGAGTTCCTCGCTCGGCGCGGGGGCATCACCGACGGTCCGCCCGGCCGCGCCCCCGATGGTCCGCGCCGGGACGCCGCCGACCGGCTGCCCGGCCGCGCCGTCGACGATCCGCTCGACGGCCGCCGCCACCTGGCGGTGGGCGGACCGCACGTCCCCGTCCTCGTAGAGGACGGCGTACGCGAAGGCCAGGGCGGAGGCCGTCGTCCCGGCCCGGCCGGGCGCGCTGTCCGCGCCGACCAGGCGCTGGGCCTGGTCGAGCAGTCCGGCGTGCCCCGCGACGAACGCCGCGTCCCCGAGCCGGCGGGAGCGGTCCTCCGGGGTCCGGCTCAGCTCCGCGGCCCGGGTCAGCCAGGTCACCGCGGCGGCCGCGCCGCCCCGGCGGGTCGCCGACGCGGCCGCCTGCTCCAGGGCGGCGGCCACCTCGTCGTCCGGATCGACCGCGGCGGCGGCCAGGTGGGTGGCCCGGCGCTCGATGTCGTCCCGGTGCACCTCGGCCAGCGCCGCGTGGGCGGCGCGCCGCTCGTTCGGGGTGGCCGCCCGGACCACGGTCGAGCGCACCAGCGGGTGCCGGAACACGAACTCGCCGCTGAAGTGGTCCTGGTCCAGCAGGCCGACGGCCGCCGCCTCGTCCACGTCCCGCATGCGGTAGCGCGCACCCGCGGTCGGGCCGGCCGGGGCCCCCGCGTTGACGCCGTCCAGGGCGCCGCGCAGCAGCTCCGCGCGGGCGGCCGGTCCCAGCGCCGCGATGCGCGCGCCGAAGACCTGGCGGAACCGGTCGGGAAGCGGGACGACTTCATGGCCGTCCGGCTCCGCGGGGGCGGGCCGTGCGGCGCTCCCGCCCAGGTACGACGGGAGTTCCAGGAGGGCGAGGGGGTTGCCCTGGGCCTGGTCGAGCACCCGGCGGCGGACCCGCGGGTCCACGTGCGGGTGGCGCTCGTCGAGCAGTCGCTCGGCGGCGGGCCCGTCCAGCGGCGGCACCGGCAGCGCGGGCAGCGCGGCCGCGTCGAACCCGGCGGAGCTCTCGGGCCGCAGGGCGACCAGCAGCTTCACGGTGTTGCCGGCGAGGCGGCGGCCGACGAACCCGCAGACCTCGACGCTGGCCGCGTCGAGCCACTGGCCGTCGTCCAGCACCAGCAGGAGGCGTTCCTGCGCGGCCGCGACCGCGACCAGGTCGAGCACCGCGATCCCCAGGGCCATGACGGACGGGGCCCGTTCCCGGCTGCGTCCGAAGACCACGTCGAAGGCGACCCGGTGGACGTCGTCCAGGCGCTCAGCGTAGGGGAGCAAGGGGTGGAGCAGCTGGTGCAGACCGGCGAAGGGCAGGTGCGACTCCGCCTCGACGCCGACCGCCCGGACCACCCGGTAGCCGACGCCGCCCGCGTACTGCGCGACGTGCTCCAGCAGGGCGCTCTTGCCGACACCGGTCTCACCCTTGAGCACCAGGGCCTGGCCCTGCGGCGCGGCCAGGAACGAGGCGAGGACGGCCCGCTCGGCCTCCCGGCCGACCATGGGCGTGGCGAGGGACTCCACCGTGTGCTGCTCCTTCCGCCCGGCGGGCCGGCTGTGGCCCCGCGCCCACTCTCTCCTCCTCCGGTGCCCGGGGGCCAGGCAGTTGACCGGCGGTTGGCAGGCGGTTTCGCCCGCCGCCTCCCGGTGGACGGGTGCGACAACCGACCCGCCCGGATGAGATGATCTCCGTCGAGGGAGCAGGTCGGGGGGTGTGGGGCGATGGAGCAGGCGACCTTCGGCGCGCTGCTGCGGGCGGCACGCGGGCGTGCCCGGTTGACGCTCGACGGGCTCGCCGGCGCGTCCGGCGTCAGCGTGCGGGCGATCGGCGACCTGGAGCGCGGCCGCAGCGTCCCCCGGCACGGCACGCTGGACGAGCTGATGGACGCCCTGGCCCTGGACGAGGACGAACGGCGCACGCTGACGGCCGCCGCCCGGCGCACCGCCGACCCGGCTCCGGCGACGACGGAGCCGGAGTCGGCGACCGCCGCCACGGCTCCGCCGGTCCCCCGCCAACTGCCGCCCGCCCTCCGGACCTTCCGCGGGCGGGACGACGTCCTGGCCCGCGTCCGGCACCTCGGCGGCGGCCCCGGCGACCGGGCCGGGCACCCGCCGGTGGTCGCCGTGGGCGGTATGGCCGGAGTGGGCAAGACCAGCCTGGCCGTCCACTGGGCCCACCGGGTCGCGGACCGGTTCCCCGACGGCCAGCTCTACGTGAACCTGCGCGGCTTCGACCCCTCGGGCACCGGGCTGGACCCCGCCGAGGCGCTCGGTGGCTTCCTCCGCGCGCTCGGGGTGCCGGGAGCGTCGATCCCCGACGGCGCCGAGGAGCGCGCCGCCGTGTTCCGGGAGCTGCTGGCCGACCGCCGGATGATCGTGCTCCTCGACAACGCGCGCGACTCGCAACAGGTACGGCCGCTGCTGCCGAGGTCACGGCACTGCCTCACGGTCATCACCTCCCGCAACCACCTGACCGGACTCGCCACCACCGACGAGGTCCGGCTGGTCGACCTCGGCCTGTGGACGGCCGAGGAGAGCCTGGACGCGCTCGCCGCACGGATCGGCCCCGAGCGCGTGGCCGCCGAGCCCGCCGGGGCGGCCGAGCTGGTGGACCTGTGCGGGCGCCTCCCGCTGGCCGTCGCGATCGTCGCCGCCCAGCTGGCCGCGGAGCCCGCCCTGGCGCTGCGGGTCGCCGCCGGTGAACTGACCGGGGCCCGCTCCCGGTTGGACGCCCTCACCACCGACGACCCGCACGCCGACGTCCGGGCCGTCTTCTCCTGGTCCTACCGGGCGCTCGACCCGGCGGCCACCCGCTTCTTCCGCCACCTGACCGTGCTGCCGGGCCCGGTGTTCTCCGCCGAGGCGGCGGCCTCCGCCGCGGGCGAGCCGATGGCGACGGCCCGCCGCCTGCTGCGCTCCCTGGTCGCCGCCAGTCTGCTCAGCCGTGACGCGGACGGCTGCTTCGTCCTGCACGACCTGGTCCGGGAGCACGCCGGGGACCTGCTCGACCAGGAGGGCGACGACCGCTACGCCGCCGAGATCCGGCTGCTCGACTACCTCCGCCACAACGCCCGGGCCGCCGTCCGGGCGTCGGAGACCCGCCCCATCCACGAGCTGGACCACGCACCGGCGCCCGGGACGGTGCTGCTGCCCTTCGACGGCCGCGAACAGGGCCGGGCCTGGTTCCAGCGGGAGGAGCGCACCATCCTGGCCGCCCTGCGGACGGGCGACGACCCCCGGCTGCTCCACTACCGGATGGGCCTCGCCCACGACTGCATCCCGCACTTCTCCGCCCGGGGGCAGTGGGCCGACGAGATCGCCATGCAGCGGCTGGCGCTGGAGGCGGCCCTCCTGCTCGACGATCCGGAGGGCATCTGCCGCACCGCGGCCTCGCTGGCCCGCGCCCTCGCCGAGACCGGCCGCAGCGAGGAGGCGGACCGGGCGGTCGGCCACGTCGAACGCCGGCTCCACCTGCTGCCGCCGCTCGCCCAGGCCAACGCGCAGCGCAGTCTCGGCTGGGTCCGCGGCCGGCAGCGGCGGCACGGCGAGGCCCTCGGGCACGCCCGCACCGCACTGGCGATCTACCGGACCCTGGCGGACGACAACCTCATCGCGCGTGAACTCAACGCCGTGGGCTGGTACCTGACCCTGCTGGGCCGGCACCGCGAGGCCATCGCCACCTGCCGCGAGGCGCTGCCGCTGCTCCAGGAGACCGGCAACCGCTTCAGCGAGGCCGCCACCTGGGACAGCATCGGCTACGCGCTCCACCACCTGGGCCAACTGGAGGAGGCCGTCCACCACTTCCGGACCTCGCTGGGGCTCTACGAGGAGCTGCTCGACGGGTACAACCAGGCCGAGGTGCTCGACCACCTGGCCGGGACCCAGCAGGCCCTCGGGGACGCCGATGCGGCCCGGGCCAGCTGGCTCCGGGCCGCGGACCTGCTGGGCGCGCTCGGCAACTCCCGCGCGGACGAGATGCGGGCCCGCGCCCTGACCGGCCGGGAGCCGGCCGGCTCGTCCGCCCACGCGGGCGACTGACGGTCTGTCGGGCGCTCAGGCCCGGGCCCGCAACCGGTGCCCCGCTACCCGCCCGGGAGCGCCCGGGCCGAAGCCCCGTCGGCCACCGGGGGCGCCGGGTGGGGGCGCAGGACCATCAGCGAGTCCTCCCAGGTCGCCACCACGGCGAACGGGAACCGGTCGAGTTCGAGGCAGAGCGCGACGTCGTCGGGGTGGGCTCCCTGCCGCACCCCCTCGGCGAGTTCGGCGGCGGCGCGTGACCCGCCGGCGCGGCGCAGGTACTCGGCGGCGTCCGTCCCGGCACCGGTGGCCCGCCCGGCGATGTACCGGGCGCAGGCCTGGTCCTCCTCCGCGTGCCCGTCCTCGCCGGTGACCACGAAGGTCACGCTGTCGCACGCTCGCGCCCGCAGCAGCCGGGCCGTCGCCTCCGCCACCACGAAGCCCGCGCACAGCACCAGTGCCGCGTCCCTGACGGCGAGTGCGCCGACCGTCCCCGCGGTGGTCTTCTGCACCACGGTCCGCCCGCCGAGGTCGGCGGAGCGCAGCAGGCCGGGCGAGTTGACGAGGTCGAAACCGGGCGCGGGCGGACCGTCCTTGAGCGCCAGCCACTCCGGGTGGTGGGCCTTGAGTGCCAGGGCATCGTCCAGCGACTCGGCGAGAACGATCTTCTCCGCCCCCCGGGCGAAGGCCCAGGGTGCCACGGTGAAGGCGCGCATGACGTCGACCACGACGGCCACGGACGGGGCTTCGGCCAACTCGGCGATGCCGAGGAAACGAGTGTCCATCCGGTCATGATCACGCAGGGCGGACCCGGCGCGCCCGGTCAGTGACGCGCCTCACAGCGACGGGGGCCCCGCCGGACAGCCGCCCCCGCACAGCGCGGGTCGCTCCACCAGGGCGGCGGCCACCCGGCGGACCAGGTCGCGGCGCCGGGTGCGATCGGCGGGGCCCACGACCGCCAGCACCTCGGGGTTGGGCCGCCCTCCGGGACGCCCTCGCCCGAACCGGCGCCTCGGAGTCCGATTCCTCCAACGTCTGATCACAGGTGCGGTTTTCCCCGCATCTCCCTTCAGATTTCTGCACTATCGCGCCGCCATTTCTGGATAAATCGCCCATCGAACTCCCGCACCTGCATCAACTCGGCCATGACAGCGGCTTAGCGGCCGGAGCGACCCCCGCATGAGCGGTCCCGACCAGGGCCTAGTTGCAGTTATCTGAGTCAAAAGAAGCAGTTGCGCTCATGTTCGTTCTCTTGACTGCACTTTTGGTGAGTGGTGTCATGCCTACGCTGCCCACTCGGCCAGTCGCCCGTCGCGTTCGCCGGCGGGTTCGGACCTTCTCCCGTGAAGGACGTCGCATGCCTCGCAACACAACCCGCTGGTGGCAACGATGGGGTGGGGGGCGGCCGTTAGCGGCCGGGCTCGTCGCCGTACTGGTCGGGGCGGTGCTCTCCGTCACCGGTCCGGCCTCGGCCGCCGCGGCCTCGACCGCCGGGAACGCCACCGGGCTCACGCAGTCCGGGAGCACCTACACGGTGAGCACGTCCAGCGGGGCGAAGGCCCGGGTGGCGATCGCCCGGGCGGACATCTTCCGGATCTGGCTCTCCCCCACCGGCGCCTTCACCGACGACCCGGCCGGCTCCGCGCTGGCCGTGAAGACCGACTTCGGCCCGGTGGTGACGAGTCACTCCGACGCCGGCGCCTACTACCGGATCAACACCGACGCGATGACCATCAGGGTCTACAAGTCGCCGCTGCGGTTCGCCCTCTACCGGGCGGACAACACCACGCCGATCTGGCAGGAGGCCCAGCCCACCAGCTGGACGGCCTCCCAGACCACCCAGTACCTCACCCAGGGCGCCGACGAGCAGTTCTACGGGACCGGCCTGCGGCTGGGTGAGTGGGCGCTGCGCGGCAAGACGGTGCCGATCTCGGTGAGCAACACCTGGCGGGAGAACGACAACGCCAGCCCGGCGCCGTTCTACATGTCGACCAACGGCTACGGCGTCATGCGCAACACCTGGGCCCCCGGCAGCTACAGCTTCGGCGCACCGGGCTCGTTCACGCACGACGAGAAGCGGTTCGACGCCTGGTACGTCGTCGGGGACTCGCTCAAGGGCGTGCTGAACTCCTACACCGACGTCTCCGGGAAGCCCTTCCTGGCCCCGATGTGGGGCTTCGAACTGGGCAACGCCGACTGCTTCAACGCCTCGAACCCCACCTACCAGGGCGACCACGACCGCGTCCGGCACCAGACGACGCCCGACGTGGTCGGCTACGCGACGGACGCCCGCAACGCCGACATGCCGTCGGGCTGGTTCCTGCCCAACGACGGCTACGGCTGCGGCTACACCGATCTGCCCGGCGCCGTCAGCGGGTTGAAGGCCAAGGGGTTCCAGACCGGCCTGTGGACGTCGACCGGTCTGTCCAACATCGGTGACGAGGTCAGGACCGCCGGCAGCCGGGGCGTCAAGACCGACGTCGCGTGGATCGGCGGCGGCTACAAGTACGCGTTCGACGGCGTCCAGCAGGCCGTCAAGGGCATCGAGGACAACTCCGACGCCCGGCGCTACGTGTGGACGGTGGACGGCTGGGCCGGGACCCAGCGCAACGCGGTCGTCTGGACCGGCGACACCTCCGGCACCTGGGACGCGATGCGCTGGCACGTGCCGGCCATCACCGGAGCCGGGCTCTCGGGCCTCAACTACGCGTCCGGCGACGTCGACGGCATCTTCGGCGGCAGCCCGCAGACCTACGTCCGGGACCTCCAGTGGAAGGCGTTCACCCCGGCGTTCATGACCATGTCCGGCTGGGGCCCGACCGCTCCCTCGGCCGGGTACAACGACAAGGAGCCCTGGCGCTTCTCGGAGCCGTACCTGTCCATCAACCGCAAGTACCTCCAGCTCAAGATGCGCATGATGCCGTACCTGTACACGATGAGCCACACCGCCGCGCAGACCGGTGTGCCCTCCACCCGGGCGATGGTGCTGGAGTACCCCGACGATCCGGTCGCCCGGGGCAATCTGACCAGCGGTCAGTTCATGGCCGGTGACTCCCTGCTGGTGGCGCCGGTGGTCACCGACACCACCACCCGCGACGGCATCTACCTGCCGGCCGGCACCTGGACCGACTACTGGACCGGCAAGGCCTACAACGGTCCGGGCTGGCTCAACGGCTACGCGGCGCCGCTGGACACCCTGCCGCTGTTCGTCAAGGGCGGCGGCATCGTCCCGATGTGGCCCCAGATGAACTACACCGGGGAGAAGCCGGTCTCCACCCTGACGTACGACGTCTACCCGCGCGGCAACTCCTCCTTCAGCCTCTACGAGGACGACGGGATCACCCGCGCCTACCAGGGCGGCGCCTCCGCCACCCAGCCGGTGAACGTCACCGCGCCGACAGCCGGCACCGGCACCGTCACCATCGACGTCGGCGCCAGCACCGGGTCCTACACCGGCAAGCCGGCCTCCCGGGGCTACGAGTTCAGCGTGCACGCGGCCTCGGCCCCCAGCGCGGTCTCGGTCGGCGGCACCCGGCTGGCCGCGTACGGCTCGAAGAGCGCCTACGACAGCGCCGCCACCGGCTGGTACTTCGACGCGGCCGACCGCTCGGGCGTGCTGTGGATCAAGGCCGGCGACAGGTCCGGCGCGTTCACCGTGACCGCGTCCGGTGTGACGGTCGCGGCCGGGAGCGCGATCCCGACCTCCGCCACGCCGATCCCGCAGGCCGGCTGGAAGCTCGTCTCCGCCGACAGCCAGGAGACCGCGGCCGAGAACGGCGCGGCCGCCAACGCCTTCGACGGCGACCCCGCGACCCTCTGGCACACCGCCTGGTCCGCCGGGAACGCCCCGCTGCCGCACGAGGTCCGGATCGACCTCGGCGCCCGCTACAACGTCGACGGCATGACCTACCTGCCGCGCCAGGACGGCGGCAGCAACGGCCGGATCGGGTCGTACGAGGTGTACGTCTCCGACAGTGCCGACACCTGGGGGACGCCCGTCGCCACCGGGACCTTCGCCGACTCCGCCGGGGCGAAGACCGTCACCTTCAGCCCGACGACCGGCCGCTACCTGCGGCTGCGGGCCCTCACCGAGGCGGGCGGCCGCGGCCCCTGGACCAGTGCGGCGGAGATCACCGCCACCGGCCGGCCCACCCCGCTGCCGAGCAACGCGGAGCTGGTCAACGCCGCCTCCTCCAGTTGCGTCGACCTACCGGGCAGTGCGAGCACCCCGGGCACCCAGCCCGCCCTCTACGGCTGCCACGGCGGACCCAACCAGCGGTGGACCTTCCAGCCGAACGGCACCCTCACCGGCCTCGGTGGCAGCTGCCTCGACGGTGGCGCGGCCGTCGCCGCCGTCCAGACCTGCAACGGGTCGAGCGGCCAGCAGTGGCAGCTCGGCGGCGCCGGCACCGTGACCAACGGCGGCCGCTGCCTCGCCCCCGTCGGCGCGGCCACCGCCTCGGGCACCAAGCTCGAACTCGCCACCTGCAACGGCACCGGCGCCCAGCGCTGGACGCCCACCCCGTAGTCCACCGACGGCCGTTCCCGCTGCCCGGCCCCCACCGGGCAGCGTGGACGGCCGTCCTCCGTCCAGGAGGACGCGGGGGCGACCGGTGCCCGCAGGGAGGCCGGCTGGCGTGGCCTCGCGATGGTCATCGCCGCCGACACCATGACGTACTCGGACATCCCGTTCTCCGGCCGTGCATCCCCGCCCCGATGTCGACGCGTGCGTTCTGCTCGACGCGGCGCGGTCGGCACACCCCCGACCCTCACCCCCTGGCGGCGGGGTCGCGCGGGGGCCCGGGGGCCGCCGCACGGCCCCGACCAGGACCAGGGGCCCGGTCGGGGATCGGCCCCCGGTACCGGTTCGGGGCCGGGAGCCGCTGCGACAATGGGACCACCGACGCCCCCGGAACCGCAGGTCACCACAGGTCACCGCAGGGGACGGCGCACGGACGACGGCTGCGGCGGACCCGCGAGGGCCGGTCCGCCCGGCCACGGAAAGGACCGCCACCAGCATGTCGACGCACCACCGGCCCCCGCCGCCCTCACCGGGAACCGACGGCCTGCCCTGGACGGCCAGTGACGCGCTGGTGGCCGTCGCGGCGGCGGCCCTGGACCTCCTCGGTTACTCGATGGGCGGGCCGGACGGAAGCCCGCCGATCGGCCTGACCGCCGTGGTCCTGCTCGTCCTGGGAGCGGTACCGCTGCTCACCAGGCGCCGCTACCCGCTGGCGTCGCTGTCCGGCGTGCTGGTCCTCGGTCTGGCGCTGAACCTGAGCGTCGCGGTGCCGCAGCACTTCAACTGCGCGCTCTGCGTCGCGCTGTTCGCCGTGGCCCGGTCCCGGGGCATCGCGGTGGCGGCGCCGGCCGGCCTCGTCGCGGCCGCAGTGCCGCTCCTCGGGCGGGGGTACCCGTGGCCCCCGCCGGTCTCCGGAGTGGCGGTCAACCTGCTCGCCGCGGCCCTGGTCGTCGCCGCGGCCGAGGTGCTGAAGCGCTGGCAGCACGAGGTGGAGGTCAGGCGCCGGCTGCTGGCCGACCGCGCGGTGGCGCAGGAGCGGCGCCGAATCGCCCGGGAGCTGCACGACATCGTCGCGCACCACATCACCACCATGCAGTTGATGGCCGGCGGTGCCCGCGCCCACCTCGACCGCGACACCGAGGTGGTGCGCGACGCCCTGGTCACCCTGGAGGGCTCCGGCCGGATGGCGCTGCGCGAGATGCGCCACCTGCTCGACGTGCTCCGGGCCGGCGACGAGCCGGACGACGGGGCCCCGACCGCGCCGCAGCCCGGGATCGGGCACCTCGGCGGGCTCGTCGAGGAGTCCCGCAGGGCGGGTCTGCCCACCGGGTTCACCGTCCGGGGCGAGGAGCGCCCGCTGCCGCCGAGCACCGGCCTGGCGGTGTTCCGGATCGTCCAGGAGGCCCTCACCAACACCCGCAAGCACGCCGGCCGGGCCCGGGCGAGCGTGGAACTGACGTACCACCCGGACCGGATCACCATCGAGGTGACCGACGACGGCGCCGCCGCACCGGCGGACGCCCTGGAGGGTGCCGGAGCGGGGGCAGGAACGGGGGCCGACGGGCCGGGGCCGACCGCGGGCCGCCCCGGGTACGGACTGATCGGCATGCGCGAACGCGTCGCGCTGCAGGGCGGCAGCATGGTGGCGGGCAGCGTCGACGGGGGTGGCTTCCGGGTGCTGGCCACCCTGCCGGTCGCGGCGGTCGGCGGCGGAGCGGAGGAGCTCGACTGACGGCTCCGCTGACGGCCCCGCGGCCCCTGAGCCAGGGGCCGCGGGGCCGTCAGCGGGGCGGGTCAGCGGCAGAGGGCCGCGTCCAGGGCGTCCGCCATGTGCTGCGCGCCGGTCGCGCCCGGGACGGCGGTGACCGTGATGGTGGCGGCCCGCCCGTCGTCGGTCACCCCGCCCCTGGTCCGGTAGCCGGGAGAGGTGCCGCCGTGGCCCCAGGCGAGGCCGCCGCAGGAGAGCGGCTTGCTCTGCAGCCCCAGCCCGTAACGGACCCCCGGGCCCAGCAGTTCGGCGGGCACGGTGGTCCGCATCTCGGCGAGCTGGGCCGGCGGCAGGAGACGGCCGCCGAGCAGCGCGGCGAAGAACGCGTTGAGGTCGGTGTTGGTGGAGACGATCCCCCCGGCCGCCCAGGCCATCGAGGCGTCCATCTCGGTGTAGTCGACCAGCGGCGCGTCCGGCGAGCCGCGGAAGTAGCCGTGCGGGTGGGCCTCGTGGACGGCGGTGTCGCCCGGGGCGGGGAAGTAGGTGTGCCGCAGGCCGACGCGGTCGATGACGCGCTTGGTGATCACCTCGCCGACGGGCCGTCCGGTGACCTTCTGGACGAGGAGCCCGGCGACCAGGTAGTTGGTGTTGCTGTACTCCCAGCTGCTGCCGGCGGGGAAGCGGGCCTTCTGGACGAGGGCGCCGTCGAGCAGCTCGCGGGGCTCGAAGTAGCGGTACTGCACGGTGGTGAAGTCCGCGAGGGCGGGCGCGTCCATGTAGTCGGGCAGGCCGCTGGTGTGCTGGAGCAGCTGGCGGACGGTGATGGCGCGCCCGTCGATGCCGTCGCCGCGCAGCAGGCCCGGCAGGTAGGTGTCGACGGACGCGTCGAGGCCCACCTTCCCCTCCGCGACGAGCTGGAGGACGACCACGGCGGTGAAGGTCTTGGTGTTGCTGCCGGCCCGTATCTGGCCGTCCACGGGGACCTTGGCCCCGGTGGCGAGGTCGCCGACCCCCGCGGTGTAGTCGCGGGTACGGCCGTCGCGCCCCTTCACGGCGGCCAGCGCGGCCGGCAGCCCGTCCTCCTTCACCAGGGCGGTCAGACTCGACTGGACACTGTCGGGCCGGCCGCCCGCGAACGCCGTCGTCGGCGCCAGCGCTCCGGCCACCACGGCACCCGCGGCCAGGGCGGTCACGACCGCCACCGCCCGGTGCCGGCCGCGGCGGGTCCGGCTCTGCGGGACGTACTCGCTCACGATGGAACTCCTCTGCTGGGAATGCTGGGGGAACTGATGGGGGGCAAATGGGGAGACTGATGGGGGCCCGACGGGGCGCGGGTGCCGCGCACCGTGGCGCGCGGCACCCGCCGGTCATGCCGGTCATGCCGGTACGGACGCTCCGGTCCGGCCGGGGAGGGTCAGCGGCACAGCGCCGCGTCCACCGCGGCCTCCACGTGCTGCCCGGTCTCGCCGCCCGGGATCATGGTCACCGCGAGGCTGACGGCCCGGCCGTCGTCGGTGGCTCCTCCGGCGGTGTCGTAGCCCGGGATGGTCCCGCCGTGGCCCCAGGCCACGCCGCCGCACGACAGCGGCCGGCTCACCAGGCCCAGTCCGTAGCGGGCGCCCGGAGCGATCACGTCGGCGGCCACCGTGGTCCGCATCTGGGCGAGCTGCGCCGCGGGCAGCAGGCGGCCGCCGAGGAGCGCGGTGAAGAAGCGGGTGACGTCGCTCGGGGTGGAGACGGCCGCGCCCGCCGCCCAGCCCCAGGACGGGTCCAGTTCGGTGTAGTCGCGGAGCGAGCCGTCCGCCGCCCGGTTGTAGCCCTTGGGGTGGGCCTCGCGGATGCCCATGTCCCCCGGAACGGGGACGTAGGTGTGCCGCAGGCCGATCCGGTCGACGATGCGCCGCCCGATCTCCTCGCCGAGCGGCCGCCCGGTGACCTTCTGGATGATCAGGCCGGCCAGCAGGTAGTTGGTGTTGTTGTACTCCCAGCTCGTCCCCGGGGCGAAGTGGGCCTTCTGGCCCAGCGCCGCGTCGAGGAGTTCGCGCGGCTCGTAGTACCGCGTCGGGTCGGTGAGGATGGCGTCCTTGTCCACGTACTCGGGCAGGCCGCTGGTGTGCTGGAGCAGCTGACGGACGGTGATGTGACGCCCGTCGATGCCGTCACCGCGCACCAGGCCCGGCAGGTAGCTCTCCACCGGGGAGTCCAGGCCGACCTTCCCCTCCGCGACGAGCTGGAGGACGACGAC
This sequence comes from Kitasatospora sp. NPDC022856, assembly GCF_055561235.1. NCBI lineage: Bacteria > Bacillati > Actinomycetota > Actinomycetes > Kitasatosporales > Streptomycetaceae > Kitasatospora > Kitasatospora sp. NPDC022856. The sequence continues at coordinate 238,058 of NZ_JBVHHE010000014.1, forward strand.
GGCGGTGAAGGTCTTGGTGTTGCTGCCGATCCGTATCTGGCCGTCCATCGGGACCCTGGCCCCGGTGGCGAGGTCGCCGACGCCGGCCGTGTAGGTGCGGGTACGGCCGTCGCGGCCCTTCACGGCGGCCAGCGCGGCCGGCAGCCCGTCCTCCTTCACCAGGGCGTTCAGGCTCGACTGGACGCTGTCGGGCCGGCCGCCCGCGAACGCCACGGTCGGCGCCAGCACCCCGGCCGCCACCACACCCGCGGCCACCGTGGTCGCCACCCAGCGCCGACCGTGGCGGCTCCGGCTCTGCGGGACGTACTCGTTCATGGAAGGACCTCTCTTGATCGATGGCACCGGTGGTTCCCGGCTTGCTCAAGAAGACCATTCGGGGACAACGGAGTTCGTCCGCAGCCAGGACGAACCCCAGGTGGGAGCAGGCTCCGGGCGAGCGGTCCCGGCCAGGACCGTACTCCTGGGACCGAGAGGACCTGACTTGGCGTCAGCGAGCGGGCGCGACGGGGACGCCGGCCCCGCCCGGGTGGGTGGAGCCGACGCCGGGGCGCTCCCGGGCACGGCACCGGCGGGCGAGGCCTCCGGGCCCCGCCCGCCGGACCGCCACCCATGCGCGTCAACTCCCGGCGCGGCCGGAAGTCCGTTCGCTCACGGGCCCGTTGCGGTCAGCCGCGGATCTCGACGGTGACGTCGTCGAGCACGAAGCTGGTCTGCAGGGAGGTGTCCTCCCTGCCCTTGAAGCCGAGCGTGACGGTCCGCCCGGCGTAGGACGAGAGGTCGACGGTGTGCCGCGTGTAGCCGTCGGCCCGGTCGAGGTTCGAGTGGGTCGCCACCTCGGCGCCGTTCACCGTGACGCTGAGCCGGTCGTACTGGGTGGTCGAGGTGGTCTCGTCCGAGCCGACGTGCAGCCAGTACCCCAGCATCGTGGTGCAGCCCGCGGGGACGACGACCGTCTGCGTCAGGGTGTCGGTGTGGGAGGACCCGTAGCCGTCCAGCCAGGCCTTCCAGGTGCCGCCGTGGGCCGGCTGGGCGAGGTCGGCGTCGACGACGCTGCCGGACGTCGTCCAGGGCGCCGCGGCGCCGCTCTCGAAGCCGGCGTTGCCGACCAGCTGCGCCGAGGGGCAGGGTCCGGTGCCGTCGGTGACGGCCCAGGTGAACCCGGTGCTCGCGGTGGCGCCGGAGGCGAACACGGCGGTCACCGTCACGGCCGCCGAACCGGCGGTACCGGGCACACCGGTGATCCTTCCGGTGCCGGCGTCGATGGACAGGCCGTCCGGCAGACCGGCTGCCGAGTAGGTCGGCGCGCCGGAGCCCCCCACGGTCGGGAGCAGCAGGTCGACCCCCGTCCCGACCGCGGTGACCTGGTCCCCCGGATGCGTGATCGCGGGCGCGACGGACAGGGCCGTTCCGACGTTGACGGCGCTCCAGGCGGCGCCGACGGCGGCGTACTCGCCGCTGCCGGCGCCGTACAGGTCCTCGGCCGCCCGCAGGGTCGCGGTGCGGGCAGCGGCGTAGTCGGTGGTGGAGGTCATGTAGACGGTCAGCGCCCGGTACCAGACGGCGGCGGCCTTGTCGCGGCCGATCCCGGTGAGCGTGGAGTGGTCGAAGGTCGGGCTGTCGTAGGCGACGCCGTTCACGGTCTTCGCGCCGCTGCCCTCGGAGAGCAGGTAGAAGAAGTGGTTGGCGACCCCGGAGGAGTAGTGGACGTTGCGGCTCCCGATGCCTCGGTACCAGTAGTCGGCCGAGACGCCGTCCTTGGACGGCTTGTCCATGAAGCGCAGGGGTGTGCCGTCCCCGTTGATGTCGATCTTCTCGCCGATCAGGTAGTCGGGGGTGTCGGCGGGCAGGTCGGCGGAGAACTCCACCATGGTCCCGAGGATGTCGCTGGTGGCCTCGTTCAGGCCGCCGGACTCGCCGGAGTAGACGAGGCCGGCCGTGGCCGCGGTGACGCCGTGGGTCATCTCGTGACCCGCGACGTCGATCGCGGTCAGCGGGTGGACGTTGCCCTCGCCGTCGCCGAAGGTCATGCAGAAGCAGCCGTCGTCCCAGAACGCGTTGACGTACCCGTTGCCGTAGTGCACCCGGCTGGACGCCCCGACGCCGTCGCCCCGGATGCCCTCCCGGCCGAAGGCGTTCTTGTAGTAGTCCCAGGTCGCCGCGACGCCGTAGTGCGCGTCGACCGCCGCCGACTCGCGGTTGGCCGGCAGGCCGTCACCCCAGGTGTCGGTGGCCCGGGTGAAGATCGACCCGCCACCGCCACCGTTGCCCAGGTCGGTGGTGTACGTGCCGCCGCGGGTGCCGTCCTTGAGCTGGTACCCGGAGTCCGTCGGGGTGGTGGCGATCGGGACCTCGCCGACGTGGACGCCGTGGCCAGTGCCGGTCTGCACGCCCTCGAAGGTCCGGATCACCTCGCCGTCCGCCGCGTCGGTGATCACGTGGAGCCGGCTCGGGGTGCCGTCGGCCTCCACGCCCTCGGTCACGGTCTCCCACGCGACGCGCGGGGTGCCGTCGGCGGCCCAGACCACGAGCCGGGGCGGTTGGCCGACCGCGGCACCGGGTCGGGCGTGGAGGGCGGCGGCCTGCGCCCGTTCGGCGTCCAGCGCGGGCTTGGTCACGAGGCCGGCGAGGGGGGCGGCGGAGGCACGATCGACGCCGTGGAGGGATCCGTCCGCGGCCTGATGCACCACCAGGTCACCGCCCAGGACGGGGAGTCCGGCATAGGTCCGCTCGAAGCGCAGGTGCCGGGCACCGTCCGGGTCGAGGACGACGTCCTTGGCGACGAGCCGCTCCTGGGGAGCCAGGCCGAGGCGCTGGGCGACGGCACCGCTCTGGCCGTCGGCCGCCGCCAGGGCAGCGCTCCGGCCGTGATCGGGCGCCGACACCGGGACGGCTGGCACCGGCTGCGCGGTGACGGCCGGGGCGCCGGTCGCCAGCAGGGCGGTGGTGATGGCGAGTGCGGCGAGACTGTACGCGGGAGCTTTGCGGGACACGAGCACTCCTTTGCCTGCCGACCGCGGGTGCGGCCGGGCACGGGTCCGCGCCGCAGGGTGCGGCGCGGGGTGCGGCCGGCCGGTGATCGTCGGGTGGGACGCCGGGCGAGCCGCTGCGGCTCTGGACGGTGCGGGTGCGGCACATCGAGTGACTGCCATGCACATGACATGAATGCCGCGACACGTCGACTTCGCGACAACGGCGTCAACCTGCGCGCAGCATCAACCCCCCGAGAGAGGCCCCGAGGGAGGAGATGTTGGAATCATAGCCATCAAGTTGGAATGACTGTTTGAATCTGCGCCATTATGGTGCCACGGCCGATGCTTTCCGGCCGCCGGGTGGTCCCCCGGGCCGTGGAACACCGGCAGGTGTTCCACGGCGCCCGGGCCGCCCCCGTCCGGCCCGGGCGTTCGACCTGCGACGGACCCCGCCACGGCGATCAGCCGTCATCGGCCGGATCCCGACGCTCCTCGCCCGGTGTGGTCGTGCCTGGACCACTCCACCCTGCGCAAGCTCCGCACGCTCGATGTCGGCCAGGCCCCGACCGGCGGCCGGGCGTCCTCCCTCGGCCCGGTCGGCGGAGGCCACGGGGCACACACGGTCCGGCGGGGTCCCCGGGACGGCCCTCCGTGGAGACCCGCCAAGGAGCCGGTACCAGGGTTCGGACGAACACACGGAACTCTCGGCACCCCCTGGACTCCGCGCCTGCGGAGCGGGTAGAAAACGCGCAGGGAGCATTTCGCCGCCGTCCGCGGAGGCAGCGCAGACCGCGTCGAGGCGACGCTCACCTACCTGCTTCCCACAGCGCGGTACCGAGCATCCGCAGGCCGTACGGCTCGACGCCGACCCCTCAACTTCGACGCCCGCGGCCGCCGACATCACCATCGCCTCAATGCCACCTGGAGCAGCACGTGCGCAACCGGCAGACACTCACCGGCGGCGGCCCCGCCGCCACGCGGTCCGTCCCCGCCATCCCCTCGACGCTTCGCCCCGGCGTCACCGGTTCACCGGCCGCGCACCGGCCCCTGAGTACGCCCATCCCGAGTCTGCTCCTCAAGAGGATCACCGCCGGTGCCCGCCGCGTCGCCGGGCACCCCCGCGAAGCGCACTGAACCCCCGCACGACGCACCGCCCGCGGGTCGCACCCGATCTGGGGAGCCGCCGCGGCTCCCCCACCGCTCGCCGTCCCGGGCGGACCGGGCGCAGCGTCCACGCCGACCGGGCCGGCGGTCGGTGCGGGAGGTCCCCTCCGGGGTGCCGGAACACCGGCGCCTGCGGGAACGGCCGTGTTCCGGCACCCCGGGCCCGCTTCAGACCGCGGGCACCAGCCCGAGCAACTCGCCCAGCCGGCGGAGCGTAGCGGGCGACGTCACGTGCAGGGTGGCGAGGTCGAGGCCCTCGTCACCCAGGACCGTCAGCAGGGCCTGATCACCGATCGCCATCACCACCACGTAGCCACCGTGGCAACGGCTGACCACCTCGCGCAGCCCGCCCACGCCCACCTCGAACGCGGTGCGCCTGCCGAGGCCGAGCATGGCGGCCGACAGCGCCGCGGCCGACTCGGGGTGGACGGTGGCCGTGTCGGCGGCCACCAGGAGGCCGTCCACGGTGGAGATGAGGCTCTCCGAGACGCCTGTGACCGCGTCGCGGAGGGCCTGCAATTCGGCGACCAGCACGGCGGTCGGTATCTGGCTGCTCATGGCGCGCTCTTCTCTGTCGTCTCGGTTCGCTCGGCAGGGTGCTCGTTCGATGGGCTGTCGGAAGCGAGCGGCGCTCCCTCGGACCGGGTCGGCCTCCGGAGGGTGCTGCTCCGGCTCCCCTCACCCGGCAGGCGGCGCGGCAGCGGTCCGACCGGGGCCGTGGACGGCCCGCTCCGGGCCGTCCGTGGGGCAACGCTCGGGGCCATGGGAACGCCGGACACCGGCTCCCGGTGGAGCAGGTGCAGGGCGTCCATCCGGGCGACGTCGAGCAGCACCGCGAACACCCCGCGCCCCAGGGCGAATCCGATGTCGCGCGCGGTGCGCCGGCCGGTGGCCGCGTCGAGGACGTCCCGGTAGCGGACGGGGATCCGCGGACCCTCGGCGCCGAGCAGGGCCGCGGGCCGGATCCGGGTGCGGGCCAGCTCACCGGGCGGGCGTCCCGTGAGACGGTCGAGCAGCGCCGTCCGACGTGTGGTCTCCTCGAAGAGCCGCTGCGGCGTGATTCCCGGACGCAGCGCGATCCTGGCGGGCGGGGACGCTTCGACGGTCTCCCGGACGCCGGGCCCGGCGAGCGCCAGGGCGAAGGCGCCGTCGACGACGGCGGCGGCGCAGACGACGTCGAGTTCGGCCGTGCCGATCACCCCCCGGGCGATCAGGACGGCACCGAGGTCGCGGTCCCGGGCCGCGGCGGCGGCGTTCGCGTCGACGCCGGAGACGGCTGTCTCGGCCGCCACCCAGGCGGACTCGTGGACGCGGCCCGATCTCAGTAGCAGCGATTCGACGGACGGGGCTCCGGGGGTCTCGACGGCCGTGACGAGCCCCTGTTCCAGGTGGATCGTGCCGCCCGGTGCTCCGGAGAGCACGACCGAGCCGGTGAAGCCCTCGCTGTGCAGGGCGAGCAGGTGCGCGGGGACGCCACGGACGCCGGGCCGCTCGGAAGGGCCGGGCAGGCCGGTCACGTCAGCAAGTCCGCTGCTCTGTGCGCGGTCTGGTGGACCGCCAGCGCCAGGTTGGTCCGTCCCCGGTCGAGCACGGTCGCCAGCAGCAGGGGGTCGCCGTGCCGGGGCACCACCTGGACGACCTCGTGGTGGCGAGTGCTGGTGACCACCACGCTCTCCAACTCGCCCGTCGCCCCGGCGGCGAACAGCCGGTCGCCGATCAGCTGGGCCAGCTCGGCGAGTTCGACGCCGGACCCGAGCAGTCGGTGGTCTCCGGCGGAGCCGTAGCCGAGGCCGGTGACGGCGTCGACGAGAACGGCACCGACCACCCCGGGAACGCCGAGCACATCGGAGAGGGAAGCTTCGAGCGCGCGCACTTGGACCCCTTCGCGTTCTGAACTCCAGGCAGCGTACATTACTCCGACCACTATTAGCAGGGTGACACCGACGGGTGATTCCTTGCTATTTTGTTGCCCCACAGGGGAGTTCCGCCCGGACGCCGACCAAGGGACGATCAGCGCATGAACATTGACGACGCACTCAGGGACGCGATGAAGCTCGAAGGCGCCATCGGCGTGGCTCTGGCCGACTTCGACAGCGGTATGTCGCTCGGGTTTCTCGGCGGCAACCGGCAACTCGACCTGGAGGTCGCGGCCGCCGCCAACACCGAGGTCGTCCGCTCCAAGGTCAAGGCCCTGGCCGCGCTGTCGATCGACGACGCCATCGAGGACATCCTGATAACCCTCGGCACCCAGTACCACCTGATCCGCCCGCTGGCCCGTAGCCGCGGGTCGCTCTTCCTCTATCTGGCACTGGACCGTTCGCATGCCAATCTTGCCCTGGCCCGGCACGGCCTCAAGCGCATCGAGGCCAACCTCGACGTCTAGTCCACACCCGGCCGGTGGGGCGGAGCCCCGCCCCACCGGAGCCGCCCGCACAAGCGGCACACCGCGCGGGCAAGGCGAGCACCGGGGCACGCCATTCGGGAATCTGCCGCCTTTTCCTCGGGGCACATCGACCCCGGAAACGAATCACCGTTCAACAACTCCGCCGTAGCAGCCCCCGGGGATTCTCCTGAATTCGCGCGCACCGGAACGGCGGCACGAAGAAGGGCATTGTGGAATTCGGCTCGGCCACGCTCCAGAAAGAACACGGCCGAGCCGCCGCCCGCCCCTTCCGGCCGCGCCAGAATCCAGATGCCACACCCGCTTACGGAAGAGCGGGACGTTCTCCTTGAGTGCGAGGATCCCCGTCGGCCGCTCTGACAAGAAAGAGCGGTAAGTCCGCGTCGGCGCCCGCGGCGTTGCCGAATCGTTATCGGACCGGACGGGCAGCACCTGTACTGCCACGGCCCGGTGTCGCGCCGTCACCGCCACTCACCGGGGCACCGGCCGTTCGGGAGACCGGTCGGAGCGGCGCCGACGACCTCCCCCATGAACATCGGCCCCGCGCGGCCGTTCGATCACGCGGCGGCCGACCCCGGGCGTCCTCACCGGCCTCCATGCCACCCGACGACGCGGCCCGCTGTCGCCAGGTCCTGCGCGACAGCGGGCCGGAACGTCCGACACCTCACGGACGACGCCCCTACGGCACCGAACCGTCCTTCGTGAACGCGAGACCGCCTCCCTCTCTCGGCACCGACAGCGGGGACCACGACCTCTCCGCGCCACGCGCGCGTGCCCCCGGGGCCGCCGGGCACCGCGTCGCCGAGCGGCCCGGGGGGCGGCACGCGCGCCGTGGGCCGTGCACCAGGGGCTTTCGGCTACCCGGCGGTCAGACCGCGCGGGGCCGGCACCCCGGCCTTGCGCGCGTGCAGCAGGGTGCCGCCGAGCGGCAGCGGCGAGTCGTCGACGGGTTCGAGGCCCGCGTCGGCCAGCAGCCGGGCGAAGTGGTCGGCCCGGCGTTCGCGGCCGCCCGTGTTGCACATCATGTGGAGGTCCCACGCGGTGGCCAACGAGGTCGAACCGTCGGCCGGCAGGACCCGCTCGACGATGAGCAGGTCGGCGTGGGCGGGCATGGCCCGGGACACGTGGCGCAGGATGTCCCGGCAGCGCTCGTCGTCCCAGTCGTGCAGGACCCGGGAGAGCAGGTACACGTCCGCGCCCGGCGGTACGTCCGCGAAGTCGCCCGTGACGTACGTGCACCGCTCGCCGCAGCCCGCCGCGTCCAGCTGCCCGCGGGCGGCGGCGACGACGTGCGGGCGTTCCAGCAGGACGCCGCGCAGGCGGGGGTTGGCGGCCAGGACGCGTCCGAGCAGCTCGCCCGTCCCGCCGGCGATGTCGACGACGGTGCCGGGAACGGAGGCCCGGCCTGCGGCCAGGATCGCCGGATGTGCGGGGACCGGCTCGAACATCCGGGTGCTCGCGACCATCGACCGGTCGAACTGCTCGGCGAGTTCGGGGTCCCGGGCGAAGTGGTCGAAGTGGTTCTCGCCGAAGAGGTGGTCGAAGGCGGCCTCCCCGGTCCGCACGGTGTGCTCCAGTTCCGCGAAGGAGTGGTAGAACGGGCCGCCGTACATCAGTGCCAGCGGCCGCATCGACCCCGGGGCGTCCGCCCTCAGGAGCGCCCCGGTACCGGTGAGCCGGAAGCCGTCCGGGTGCTGCGCGACCACGTCCAGCATCACCAGGTAGCGCAGGAGGGTCGCGAGGCTCTGCGGGTGAGCGCCGATCCGGTCCGCCAGTGCCTCGGCGCCGGCTCCCGTGCGGGTGTCCAGGGCGTCGGGCAGCCCCAGCCGGGCGAACACCGCGAGGGCCTGGGTCGTCCAGGCCCCGGTGAGCAGGTGCAGCAGCGCTTCCGCTTCCCGGTGCGGATCGGCGGGCCCGTCCGGGCGGTCCTGCCCCCGGTCCTCGTCCGGCCCGGCGGGGTACCGGCCCAGGTGCGCGGCCAGGGTGTCCGGGTGGGCGCCCGCCACGTGGAGTTCCAGCCGCCGGTACCCGGTCCGCGACCCGGCCGGGGCGGTGAAGTACAGGACGGTGCCGTCCTCGTGCGGGTTGTAGCCGCCGCCGTCGGGGCTCGCGCCGTGCCGGGCGAGCAGCGCGCACAGGCCGTCCAGCACCAGCGGGTCCGTGGACTCGACCTCGAAGGCGAGGTGCGCCTCGTGCTGGGCGACCCGCTCGTGCGCGGCGAGCGCGGCCAGGCCGGAGCCCGGCGGGACGGTCAGCGCGAACACCTCGACCACCCGGCGCTCACCGAGCGGGCCGCGCAGCGGTGGCCGCAGGATCGCGACGTCCAGGCCCGCCGGGTCGTGGCCGTGCCGCAGTGCCAGCCGCTCGCGGACCACGGTGCTGGGCGTCGACGGCACGTCCACGGTCAGGTCGCAGGCGGCCAGTTGATCGTGCAGGGCGTCCCGGTCGGACGGGAAGACCAGGACCGCGGCGTGGGCGAAGCGGCAGTGGTCCGCCAGTGCCCGCAGCCGCGAGTCGGGGAGGCCGGGCAGCAGGAGGCGCAGCAGCGTGGTGCTGTCGTGTTCCCGGACGAAAGTGGCCGCCGCGAGGAGGCGGGTGACATCGTCGGTGTCCGGGGGCGTCATCGTGGTCGGCATGGTGCGGTTCCTTGTCCGGGTGTTCGGGAGTCCGGCGGGCGGCGGGCAGCCGACAGCGACCGGCCGGCTCGGAGCCGGGCGGAGCGTGGCGGGCGCGACGGGGCGGGCACAACGAGGTCGGGCGGAGCGGGGTCGGCCAGCGCGGGGCCGGGCGGAGCGGGGTGGAGCGGGAGGACTCAGACGCCGGTGTAGCTCTCGGCGAACCAGTCCTGGTGGGAGCGCGAGGTGCGCAGGGATTCGAGGCGCGAGCGGCGCAAGGATTCGTGGAAGAACGATTCGCCTATGGGAGCGGCGGGCTCGCGGTGCAGCAGCCGGATCATCCAGAGCGAGAACTCCTGCGCCCGCCAGATGTGCTCCAGGGCCTGCCGCGAGTACCGGTCCAGCGCCTCGGAGTCGCCGTGCGCGAGGTCGGCGATCAGGGCCCGGGCGAGGAGTTCCGCCTCCAGGACGGCCAGGTTGGCGCCCTTGGCGGCGGACGGGCTGATCAGGCTCGCGGCGTCCCCGGCCAGCAGGAGCGATCCGTGGCGCAGCGGTTCGATGACGTCGGACTCGAAGTCGACGACCCCGCGTTCGAGGATCCGGCCGCGGTGCAGCGGTCCGTGCTCGGCGGCGTACATCCGCGTGTCGAGTTCGTCCCAGATCCGCCCGTCGGACCAGTCTCCGGTCGCGGTGCCGCGCTCGCACTGCAGGTAGTAGCGGGTGACCTCCGGGGTGCGGGCCATGTGCCCGGCGAAGCCGCGGTCGTGGACGGCGTAGCCCACGGCGTCCAGGCTCGGCGGCGCCTCGGCGAGCAGGCCGAGCCAGGAGATCCCGTGGTCCCGGTGGTGGCGTACGGTGCCGGGCGGCAGGGAGCGCCGGGCCGCGCCGTGCCGGCCGTCGCAGCCGGCCACGTACCTGGCCTGCCACCGGGCGAGGCGGCCGTCCGCCTCCCGTACGGCGACGGTGGGGCGGGTGGTGCCCGTGTCGTGCACGGCGAGCGCCTCGGTCTCGAAGTGCACCCGCCCGCCTGCCTCCAGGTAGGACGTCAGCAGGTCGGAGACCAGGTACTGCTGGGGGTAGACGGTGTGCGGTTCGCGTCGGCCGAGGTTGCCGTAGTCCAGGCGGAAGCGGCCTTCGGCGGTGCGGAATTCGCAGGCGCCGTGCTGCTTGCCGTTGCGGTGCAGGCCTTCGGCCAGGCCGTGGCGGTCCAGGATCCGCAGGGTGTTGGGTGCGAGGAAGCCCGCGCGCGCCCGGGTCTGTACGCGGGTGCGGTCGGTGCGTTCCAGGACCACGCAGTCGATTCCGCCGCGCTGGAGCAGATTGGCCAGCAGGAGACCGGCCGGGCCCGCCCCGAGGATCACGACGTCGGCCGACTGCACTGCCGTTATGTTGCTCTGACTGTTCGTCACAAGAAGTGGATCATAGTCACCGATCTGCGACCGCCATGGCGCCGGTAACCCGAATTGGCCAATAGGATGACAATCTTTACGCCAGCCACAGAAATCGGCGCGTGGCCGTCATATTCGCCGTCGCGAGGAAATCGTGCGGCAACGGCGGCGCCCCGGGGGGAGGCGCCGCCGTTGCCGCTCCGCCGGAACGGGTGGTCCGGGGCGGTGTCAGTCGCGGTACTCGCAGAGGTAGGCCGTGTCGGCTTCGACCTTGAGCTGGAACTTGCTGTCCGCCGGGACGTCGAAGCGCTCGCCGGTCCGGAAGGTCTCCCAGGAGGGCAGGCCCACGTAGTAGCCTCGGCGACCCGCCACCGCATCGGCGGACCGCCCCGGGCGCAGGCGTCCCCGAAGAGGCCACGGGCCCGCTCCCGGTCCTCGATCCCACCCTCCGTCAGAACCCGTCAGCCGCACCGGAAGAACTCCTCGCCGCCGCCGTCGGGGAGCGGCGGAGTCCTCGTCTCACCCGTGCGCCCATGCCTACCACCACCCACCGACAGGGACCTGCCCCCGGCAGGCCGGGCACGGCAAGGCCCCGGAGGGCGGGCGCCACCGTCGGCGCCCGCCCTCCGGGGTCGATGGGTCAGTCCCAGGGGTTGGCCGACTGGCCGCTGATGGCGGTCCAGAAGCGGGTGTTGGCGGGCAGGTTACCGTTGGCCCACAGGCCCCAGCCGGTGCCGTCGTGGAACTCGGCCATCCGGAAGCCGGTGCCGAAGGCGGTCGCGCACTTCTGGTCGGCGACGGCGCGGCTGGTCAGCTCGTAGCCGGGCAGCGCCGGGGTGACCTTCACCTCGCCGCCGGCCCAGCTGTGGAAGCCGCTGGTGGGGACGCCCGCCGGAGCCGGGCGGCCGTCCTGCCTGATGCAGAGCACCGGCAGCACGGCGTTCGCCGCGGTGTCACCGTTGTACGGGTCGCTGTTGGTCAGGTTGTCGAAGCCGACGTGCACCACGTTGTCGGCGCGCTGCTCCAGGGTGCCCCAGGTCATGCCCTTGTGCTGGCCCGGAGGAGCGCTGAAGATCGCCTCGTAGGTGCTGCGGTAGACGTCCCACTGCTGGTAGCTCCCGCCGTCACAGCCCCTCATGACCAGCTTCCAACCCCCGAAGTTCTTGCGCGAGTTGTCCAGGCAGTCCGACGTGCCCACGTTCTTCAGCCGCAGGCCGACCAGGTCGTAGAGGGCCGGCTCCGCCTCGAACGGGGTGATCTCCCACTGCTGCCTGGTGTAGCCCGCCACGCAGCCGGTGGTCATCGGCAGGTCGTCGGCCGTCAGACAGAGGACGCCGTCCGGGCTGCTGGTGGTGACGGTGAACCGCTCGGGGTAGCCCGGGACGCGCTTGACCACCCACATGCCGGGGTTGTCGGACGGAGCGCAGGGGTGCATGTCCTGGATCCCCGACCTCGCGTCGGGGCAGCGCTGGGAGTACTGGTTGAACAGGACCGACGCCGGGGTGTCGGCGGACGCGCCGCCCGGCAGCAGGAGCAGCCCGGTGAGGGCGAGCAGGATCGCGAGCAGGGTACGCCTGAGGGATACGAGCAAGAGTGCCTCCGGAAGCCGTCGGTACGGGGAATGCCGGATCCTGCGCGGGAACGCCCCTTCGCAGTGGCCGGCCACGCGCCAGTTTGTCCGTACGCAGCCAAGGCCGGTATCCCAGCCTTCTGGGATACCCGCCGGACGGCGACCGGTGCCGCACGGGCCCCGCGACGCCCCCCGCGGACAGGCCTCGCCGCCGATCGGCCGCGACACCCCGAGGGCCCTCTGGCGACACCGATGGCACCCTTGCGCATACGAAGGGAGGCCTCCCCGCCGCCGGTCGCCGAGCCCGGCCCGCCTATGCTGGACGCCGCCCGAGCCGTCCGGCCGCCACGGCGGCCGAGCGGAGCGGAACGACGGGGGAACGGACCCGTGACCGGGGACCAACGGGGGGAACGCAGTGCCAGCAGAACACGAGGAATCCGGCGCGTACGCCGACGACCACGGGTCGGACCCCGAGTCCATCGGGAACCCGCCCGGCCACACCGAGTACGCGGACGACGCCGAGGACACCGAGGACGAGGAACCGCCGCGCCGCTCCGCCGGACGCCGGGTCTGGCAGGGCGCGCTGGCGGCAGCCGTCGTGGGGCTGCTGGCCGCCGGCGGGTACGGGGCATACAACGTGGTGAACGCCGTGACGGGCAACGGCCCGGCGGCCGGCGACCACCAGGAGTCCCCGGCCGCGGCCGCGTCGGCGCAGCCGGCGCCGACCGCCGCGGAGGCCGACGCCGTGGCGAAGGACTTCCTGGCGGCCTGGGGCCGTGGGGACGTCACGGCCGCGGCGGCGCTCACCGACCGCCAGGAGACCGCGCGGACCGCCCTGGCGGCGTTCCGCGACGCGGTGAAGCCGCGCTCGTTGACCTTGGCCGGGACCGGCCCGGTGGCGTCCGCGACGCCGAGCGAGCCCGCGGTGGGCTTCCGGGCGAAGGCGGAGTTCGAGGGCACCGCGGAGGCCTGGGAGTACGAGAGCGCGCTGACGGTGCTGCGGGCGGCCGACGGGCGGGTCGCGGTGCGCTGGTCGCCGCACGTGATCCACCCGCATCTCGACGCGGGCGAGACGATCGGCATCAAGCTGCTGCCCGATCCGGTGGCGAAGCCGGTCGACCGGAACGGCAAGCCGCTCGACGCGTTCCCGTCGCTCAGGAGCGTGCTTCCCCAGATCACCCCGGCCCAGGGCGGGTCCACCGTCGACGGGCAGGCCGTGGTGATCTCCGACGGCGGCGCGAAGGCACCGGAGCAGCTGTTCGTGCTCACCCCGGCGAACGCGCCGGAGGTCAGGCTCACCCTGGACGCCGGCCTCCAGCAGGTGGCCGAGGAGGCGGTGAAGAAGCAGGCCGCGGGCGGGAAGCCGGCCTCGCTGGTCGCCGTCCAGCCGAGCACCGGCCACATCCTCGCCCTCGCCTACTCCTCTCCGGACGGGTTCAACCGCGCGGTCGGCGGCGGGCAGCCGCCGGGGTCCACGATGAAGGTGATCACCTCCGCCGCCCTGCTCCAGGCCGGGGTCGGGCCGGACACCGTGGTGCCGTGCAAGGAGACCACCAACTCCCCGCGCGCCTGGCACAACGACGAGCCCGGCGACTTCCCCGGCTACACCCTGACCGACGACTTCACCCGCTCCTGCAACACCGGGTTCATCGACAAGGGCCTGGAGAAGCTGCAGCTCGGGACGGTGCCCGAGGTCGCCCGCGACCAGTTCGGCCTCGGCCTGGAGTGGCACATCGGCATCCCGAGCAGGGACGCCACCATCCCGGTGCCGAAGAGCAAGGACGAGGCGGCCGCCACCTTCATCGGCCAGGGCCAGATCCAGGTGAACTCGCTGCTGATGGCCTCGGTCGCGGCCACCGTGCAGAGCGGAACGTTCCGCCAGCCCGTCCTGGTGCCGGACGCGAAGCGGGTGACGGCCCCCGGCAGGCTTCCCGAGGGCGTCGCGCGGGACCTGCGGGCGATGATGGCGAAGACCGCGACCCAGGGCACCGCGCGGGCACCGATGTCCGGACTGTCGGGGCGGATCGGCGCCAAGACCGGCACCGTCGAGGCCGGTGCCGGCAAGGGCACCAACAGCTGGTTCATCGCCTACCGCGACGACCTCGCGGTGGCGGCCGAGGTCGAGGGCGGCGGCCACGGCAACAGCGCGGCCGGCGTGGCCGCGGCCGAGGTCCTGAAGGCCGGCGGCAAGGGCTGACACCGTCGGTCGGTCCGGTGCCGGCACCGGACCCGTCGAACAGCCCACCCCCTCGTTCGTCCCGGGCGACGAACGCGGGGGCTTAGCCTTGTCCGCAGGTACCGAGCGGGGGGCGCGGTCAGGCCCCTAACCTGCGGAGATGATCAGGCACATGGCGACGCACTCCGCCGGCGGCCTGGGCCGGGTACTGCGGGACCTCGGCCCGACGCTGCTCGACCTGCTGCACGGCGACGTCGGCCTGGCCCCGGAGATCGGCGGCGTGGGGATCCACGACCCGTACGACGAGCAGCAGTACCCGCCGCGGGCCATCGTGCTCGGGGCCGGCGTCCGGGGCTCCGAGGAGATCGTCCGGCTGCTGCACGAACTGGCGACCCACCGCGTCGCGGCCCTGGTCGTACGGGGGCCCGTCGGGAGCGGGCCGGTCGAGGAAGACGAGGCACTCGCGCGGGCGGTGTCCGAGACCGGGATACCCCTGCTCGCCCTGACCCGCGGCGCCTCCTGGGCCCAGTTGGCGGCGATGCTGCGCACCCTGCTGGCCGAGGGCGACATCGGGGACAGCGGCGGGCAGACCCTGGGAGGGGTGCCCTCGGGCGACCTGTTCGCCCTGGCGAACGCCGTCGCCACCCTGCTGGACGCGCCTATCACCATCGAGGACCGCTGCCAGCGCATCCTGGCCTTCTCCGGCCGCCAGGACGAAGCGGACCCCGCCCGGGTGGCCACCATCCTGGCCCGCCGGGTCCCCGACCGGTACGTGCGGCTCATGGAGAGCCGCGGCGTCTTCCGGGAGATCTACCGCAGCGAGGACCCGGTGCGGATCGCACCGGCGGCGGTCGGCGAGGGCGAGACGGCACTGCCGCGCGTGGCGATCGCGGTACGGGCGGGCGACGAGGTGCTCGGCTCGGTGTGGGCCGCGGTCCGCGAACCGCTCACCCCCGCCAGGGAGGCCGCCTTCAAGGACGCCGCGAAGCTCGTCGCCCTGCACATGCTGCGCCACCGCGCCGGGGCCGACGCCGAGAACCGGCTGCGCACCGACCTGGTCACCACCGTGCTGGAGGGCGGGGCCGGCGCGCCCGACGCGCTCGGCCGGCTGGGACTGGCGAACGAGCCGACCCTCGTCATGGCCCTGGGGCTGGCACACCGCCCGGGTGAGGACCACGCCCACGTCACGGCGGAGCGGCAGCGCCTGGCCGGCGCGCTGGCCATCCACCTCACCGCCGTCCAGCCGCGTTCGGCGGTGGCCCTCCTGGGCGACGTGGCCTACGCGCTGTTCCCGGTGCGGGGCGAGGCGGCCCATCGGTGCGAGCGTGCCGTACAGGTGGCCTCGGACTTCCTGGAGCGGACCGGGAACCGG
Source organism: Kitasatospora sp. NPDC022856 (assembly GCF_055561235.1). Taxonomy (NCBI): domain Bacteria; kingdom Bacillati; phylum Actinomycetota; class Actinomycetes; order Kitasatosporales; family Streptomycetaceae; genus Kitasatospora; species Kitasatospora sp. NPDC022856. The sequence goes on from NZ_JBVHHE010000014.1 coordinate 253,713, forward strand.
ACGGGCGCGGTCATCGGCATCGGGTCGGTGGCGGAGGAGTCCACCGCCCTGGCGCGGTCCAGGACGAACGCCGACCGCGCGCTGCGGGTGCTGTTCGAGCGGCGGTCGGGCGCGGGGGTCGCGTCGATCACGGACGTCAACACCGACGCGCTGCTGCTGGAGCTGCGCGACCTCGCCGCCACCCACGGCGACGAACTGTCCGCGCCACTGGCCCGGTTGGTGGCCTACGACGCCAAGCACAACGCCCACCTCGTCGAGACGCTGCGGGCGTGGCTGGACGCCTTCGGCGACGTGATCGCCGCCTCGGCGAGCGTGTACGTCCACCCCAACACCTTCCGCTACCGGATCCGCCGGGTGGCCGAGGTGGGGTGCCTGGACCTGCAGGACCCGGCCGCCCGGTTCGCGGCGATGCTGCAACTGCGCCTGATGCCCTCGCAGCGCGGTGGTGCGGACCCCGCCTCAGGAGCGGGCGCCACCGGCTCCGGCTGACCGCCCGGGTGCCCGGGCGCTGCCGCCTCCGGCGCCGTGTCCGGCGCACCGCGGCGTCCGGGCTCTTGGGTCCCGCGTACGAACGGGCCGTCCACGTTGTGACGGGACGACGAACGCGCGGCCGTCGGCACTGCCTAGCGTGGGTGTCACCCCACCCCAGGAGGACCCTCCCGTGCCGGCCGACCTCGGAACCCCGCCCCTGCCCGCGCCCCCGCCCGCGCCCCCGCCCGCAGACCTCGCGCCGGAGCTCGACGCGATGCTCGCCGACCTGGAAGAGCTCGTGACCTGCGAGTCGTACTCCGCCGACCACCAGGCGGTGGCCCGCAGCGCCCGGGTCGTCGCCGCCCAGGGGGCCCGCCTGCTCGGCGCCCCCGCCCGGCTGCTGGTGAACGGCGGCGTCACCCACGTCCAGTGGACCTTCGGAACGCCCCGCGTCCTGCTGCTCGGCCACCACGACACCGTCTGGCCGGTCGGCTCGCTCAGGACCCACCCGTGGTCCGTGGCGGACGGCATCGCGCGCGGACCCGGCGTCTTCGACATGAAGGCCGGCCTGGTCCAGATGTTCCACGCCCTCGCCTCCCTCCCCACGCTCGACGGGATCTGCGTGCTCGTCACCGGCGACGAGGAGGTCGGCTCCGCCACCTCGCGCACCCTCGTCGAGGAGACCGCCCGCCGCTGCTCCGCGGCCCTCGTCGCCGAGCCCTCCGCCGACGGCGGAGCGCTGAAGACCGCCCGCAAGGGCGTGTCGATCTACGACCTCACCGTGCACGGCCGCGCCGCGCACTCCGGACTCGAACCGCGGAAGGGCGTCAACGCGGCCGTCGAACTCGCCCACCAGGTCCTCGCGCTGCAGGACATCGCCGACACCGTGGTCGGGCGGACCGGGCCCGGCACCACCGTCACCCCGACCCTCCTGTCCGCGGGCACCACGAACAACACCGTCCCGGCCCGGGCCGACCTCAACATCGACGTCCGGGTCCCCAGCACCGCGGCGCAGGAGACGGTCGACCACCTCGTGCACACGCTCCGGCCCCACCTGCCCGGCGCGCGCCTCGACCTCCGGGGCGGCCCCAACCGCCCGCCCCTGGAGGCCACCGCCTCGGCCGCGCTGTTCACGCTGGCGGCCGAGCAGGCCGCCGCGCTCGGGCTCCCTCCCCTGCGGCAGGCCGCCGTCGGCGGGGCCTCCGACGGCAACTACACCGCCGGCGTCGGATGCCCCACCCTCGACGGCCTCGGAGCCGTCGGCGACGGCGCCCACGCCGACCACGAACACGTCCGCACCGCCGAGATGCCGCACCGCGCCCGCCTCCTGGCCCACCTCACCGGAGCCCTGCAATGACCGCGTTCCAGGTACGCGAACTCCACGACCTCAAGGACTTCGAGGACGTGAAGCGCCTCTACGCCGACATCTGGCGCACCGACAGCGGCGGCACACCCGTCCCGGTCGAGGTGATGCGCGCCCTCGCACACGCCGGCAACTACGTGGCCGGCGCGTACCGGGACGGCCACCTGGTCGGGGCGTCGATCGCCTTCCTCGCCACCCCGCCCGGCACCGCCCTGCACTCCCACATCACCGGCGCCGCCCCCGGCCGCGGCATCGGCCTGGCGCTGAAGCTCCACCAGCGCCGGTGGGCGCTCGAGCGCGGACTGCGGCGCATCACCTGGACCTACGACCCGCTGATCCGCCGCAACGCCTACTTCAACCTCGTCAAACTCGGCGCCCGGCCCACCGAGTACCTGGAGTCCTTCTACGGCCGCATGGACGACGCCATCAACGGCGGCGACGACTCCGACCGCGTCCTGGCGACCTGGGACCTGAGCGCCCCGCCGGTCACCGCGACCGTCGCCGGCACCTGCCCGCCCGTCACCGCGCCGCCCGGCACCGCTCACGCCGTCCGCGACCGCGACGGCCGGCCCGAGACCGGCCCGATCGACGCCGAGTGCGTCCTCATCGACCTCCCCGAGGACATCGAGGCGCTGCGCCGCACCGACCCCGGCGCGGCCCGGGCCTGGCGACTGGCCGTCCGCCACACCCTGGGCGAGCTGCTCGCCGACGGTGCCCGGGTCACCGGCCTCCACGACCGGCGCTCCTACCTCGTCCGACGCACCGGCGCCACCGCCCCGCGGACGCCCCTGACCACGACCCCCACCCCGACCCTCGCCAGGAGCCACCAGTCATGAAGATCTCCGGGATCGAACTCCGCCGGATCCAGCTGCCGCTCGTTTCTCCGTTCCGCACCTCCTTCGGCACCGAGACCGGCCGCGACGTCCTGCTGGTCCGCGTCGAGACCGCCGACGGCGAGGGCTGGGCCGAGTGCGCCGCGATGTCCGAGCCGCGCTACTGCTCCGAGTACGTCGACGGCGTCCAGGACGTCCTGCGCCGGTTCCTCGTCCCCGCGCTGCCCAAGGACGGCATCGACGCCCACACCGTCGGCCGGGTGCTGGAGCCCTTCACCGGCCACCGGATGGCCAAGTCGGCCCTGGAGACCGCCGTCCTGGACGCGCAGCTCCGGGCATCGGGCGAGTCCTTCGCCCAGTACCTCGGCGCCTCCCGCGACAGGGTCCCCTGCGGGGTCTCGGTCGGCATCATGGACTCGATCCCCGAACTCCTGGACGCCGTCGACGGCTACGTCGCCGAGGGCTACGCCCGGATCAAGCTGAAGATCGAACCCGGCTGGGACGTCGAGCCGGTCCGCGCGGTCCGCGAGCGCTTCGGCGACGACCTCCTCCTGCAGGTCGACGCCAACGCCGCCTACACCCTCGTCGACGCCCGGCAGCTCGCCGAACTCGACGCGTTCGACCTGCTCCTGATCGAGCAGCCGCTCGCCAACGACGACCTCGTGCAGCACGCCCGGCTGGCCGATCTGCTGAGGACCCCGATCTGCCTGGACGAATCCATCGAATCCGCCGCGGACGCCGCGGCCGCCATCTCGCTCGGCTCGTGCTCCGTCATCAACATCAAACCGGCCCGGGTCGGCGGCTACCTGGAGGCCCGCCGCATCCACGACCTGGCGCGCGCCCACGGCATACCCGTCTGGTGCGGCGGCATGCTGGAGACCGGCATCGGCCGGGCCGCCAACGTCGCCCTCGCCGCCCTCCCCGGCTTCACCCTGCCCGGCGACACCTCCGGCTCCCACCGCTACTTCGCCACCGACATCACCGAGCCGTTCGTCCTCGCCGACGGCCACCTCGCCGTCCCCACCGGCCCCGGCCTCGGCGTCGAACCCCTGCCCGACCTCCTGAAGGAGGTCACCACCTCCACCGAGTGGATCGCCCTGTAACCGAACGCGGGGAGGGTGTCCGGCCGATCGGTCGCGACGACCAGCGGCGGTGGTCCACCGGACCGGTGGACCACCCCCCCCCCGACCCGGGAACCCCCGGGCCCCCGGGCGCCCCCGGGGTGGTGCGCACCGGAGGCCCGGCCCCGCCCCGGGGCGCGGGGAGGCTC